>NZ_JAGYPE020000033.1:55357-62000 GCF_018343545.2 Neobacillus citreus
CTCTCATTTTCGGAGACCTCACGGGTAAAATAAGGCTTCTATTTTTACCGTCCCCTCATTTTTTGGAACCACATGGGTAATATAGGACGTCTATTTTTACCGACTACCTCAGGTTTTGAACCCCACAGGCAAAATAAAGGGAATTTTTCAAAAGGAAACAAAAAAATAAGGCTTGCCAAAATAGCAAGCCTCTAGACACATATCCTCAGGATATTAGTTTCCTTCTTCTTTTCTGTAGCCGCGCGGTGTGTTGCATTGTGGGCAGGCAGCGTTGTTGGAGTCGAATGGGCTCCCGCAGTTTCGACAAAAGACCACTCCTGCACCGGCAGCAGCGGCAGGCTTTGACTCCCCGCCAGCTGGCTTCTCTTTTTGCACCGAGGCTAAGGCCTCCACTGTTGCGGCTTGCCCCGCATCCAGCTTCGCCGCCTCTTTTTTAAACTTCCTTAATACCCCAATGACTACGATCAACGTAATAATATTCACAACCAGTCCGGCAGCCGCAATGATCAAAACGAGAAGTGATGTATCTTTAAGCATGATTACGTCTTCCTCCTCTCATTACTTATCAATAGTCTCGGCACCATAAGTTTTCCTCTTTCGAACAAGGACTAGCGCCGTAATTACAGCTGCCAGGCTGCCGACACCGCCAATGGATCCCATAAACAAGGTCTTATTGTTATACCAGCGGACAATCGGGTTGGTGGAAACAAGAATACCATTGACCTTTTTACTTAGCTCGTTCCCGGCTGCGTCAACCGCGATAATCTTTACATTCTGCTTGGAGTTTAAGCTTTGGATGTCAAACGTATAGTTTTCTCCGTCTTCCTTGTGCTCCACTTTTTTACCGTTTAAATAGATCTCGGCACCCTCGAGAACAAGGTTATCCTTCACCGAAACCGTTACCTTTTTAACCTCAACAGGATACTGCTCCCCATTCTCAATATCAATTGGCACAATCACCGGTGCGGTCTTGTCGATACCAAAGGAGATTTCAGCCTGCTTCTTCTCATCGATATTTTCATTGATGTTACCTGCTGCATCTTCGGAATAAAGCGCAACGGTATATTTGCCATCGCCAGTGAACAGTGATTTTTTCACCACATACTTGTACTGGCTCCACTGTCCGGCGCCGCCGGTTTCAGTGACGGTATAATCCTTACCCTCCGCCAAGTCAGAAGGCGTACCGTTCTTCGTCATTTTTACTTGAATCGTATCAGCTTTCAGACTGTCGACGTTCGTTTCAGTCACAATGACGTCCGTTTCCTTTTGCACATATTTTCCGTCAATCGCCTTCAGCGCATCATCGAACACATAAACCGAACCAAAGCGGTTCACAGAGAATCGAATGGTCTTGAAGGTTTCATTGCCGGCAAAGTCCACAAGCGTCGCCGTTAACGTATAAAGGTCATCGATTTCCTTTTTCTTCTCGAAATTTTTAAACGTAAACACCTGGCCGTTTGGCGCATCGGCATAGTTGCCATCGAGCGCTGCCGGGCCGTGATTCGCTCCTGTCAGCTTGATGCTTACAGCCTTTTGATTAAAATTCGTATCGGAATAAGTTATCACCGGGATCACGTCGCCGTTATTGGCCGACTGATCCTGTACGCCGGTAATTGTCAGTTCAGGCGCCGTTTGATCAACGATGAACTCCTCTGCCTTATAATCGGCGGCAATATTCCCTGCCTTATCGGTAAAATCGATATCAAAGCTGTACTTGCCATCCGCAGCATATTGAATCGTGGCTGTGTGGACGTCACCCTTCGAACTCCAGCCGCTCACTTTCGGGAATGCCGCGGCAGACCCATTATCGCTGGCCGTACCTGTCACTCTTACGCGCCCGGCATCAAAGTTATGCTCATTAATCGAAATCGTTGCCGTTCTGCTGGCTCGATAATAGTTGCCGTTGGCCGCCGAGCCATTATTATAGGAAACTTTTATAACAGGAACGGTTTTATCAATCGTAAACTTCTGCTGCAGCACTGCTGGTGCAGCATTTCCGGCATTATCCTTATACTTGATATCAAAGGTATAATCGCCATCCGCGCTGAATTTCACTGTTGCTGTATGTGTTGTTTTATCCGGGTCGGCTGTATTAACTGCAGTAGTCCAGCCAACCAACGACGGCACAGAACCATCGGTATTCGTAATGAAATACTCCACATCTTTTGAATTAAAGTTCCGCTCCGTCACCACAACGGTTGCCGTCCGGTCTGCTTTGTAAAAATCAGGATAATCCTGATCCGGCGAATTGTTGTCATAAGTCACCTTGATCTGCGGCTCGGTCTTGTCGATACTGAACGTCAGCTCTTTTTCCGACGTGTTGCCGGCTCGGTCCGTCACCTTCGCCTTGACCACAATGGCGTTGCTATTGTTGCTGACCGCAATCGTTTTAGTCATCTCGGTAACGAGGTTTTTATCAGTCTTCGCTACCTGCCAGCCGTCTGGATTGCTGCCATCCGCAAACGAGCCGTCATTATTAATCTGCAGGCGTCCGCCTTGGTTATTCGCCGTATCATAAGGTGCTACCACCGACCATTCTACCTCATTCAAGCCTGAGTAAGTGTCGGTCACGGTTAGCTTCACATCCACGTTATTCGGGTAAAGCTCGAGACCCTGATTGTCACGATAGGATGTTTCTGCTTTTTCAAGCGTAATATGTGCCTCTTTGGCGTGCTGAGCTTCATCCTCAATGACCGTGCCGTCCGGTGTGGCAAAAGCACTGGTATTATTGACATGATCCGTCGCTTTAGCAAAAATCTGTCCTTTAAATGCCTCCGGGACATTAAAGCTGAATTCACCTGATGTCGGAACAGCATCAATGCTGTCAACCGCCGTTGACGTGATTTCCTGCAGCGAACCATCCGCAAGCACCGCATAGAATTTGCCATTCTCATAATCTTGCAGATAAATCACCATCGATTGAACTTCACTTGTCGCTTCAAAGCCAATCACTGGGTCCTCGGCTTTCACCGTCACCCGAATCGGCTTTTTGAAAAAGAAGCCATATTCCGTGAGTTCAACTGCTTCCTGCAGACTCTCGGTTGCGTCCTCCTGACTGTCATCTGTCGAAAAATGAAAATCGGTAATCATCGGGCTCGATTGGTCTATGAAAATAGTTTTTTCAACCTGTGCCGCATTTCCAGCATTATCAACAGTTTCAACAGCGATATGGTAGGAACCATCTTCATTTCTGGCAATCCTGGAATCGCCGGTATCCGTCGCTGCCAAATCTGGGCGATGCTGGACCGTCGACTCTTCATGGTAAAAATACTCATCAACAGGCTGGTCGTTCACGTTGATTTTGACCGCATTGACACCAGAATCGGCATCCTGCACATCGACATCGTACATGACTTCGCCGTTGTAAAACTCTTTTGTATCATCAGCCACATAGGCTGAAACGCCGTCTTTAGCGGTAATATTGATAGCTGCAGCAGGTGCTGTTTTTTCAATCATCACAACACCGCTATCCTTGGCCTTGATATTCGAATTGCTCGAATTCACCAAATATGGCGTCTGGTTCTTGTTATTCACATTGTCCGTGACTTCGACTTGGAACGTTCCCTTGAAACGGTCCACATCCAGAGTGTAGGTCGCTTCGGCGGTTAGACCTTGGGTTTCAAAGCTTTCCCGAGTTAACGCCGGTGCCTCTTCCCCCGCGTTCTCTGGAACAGCATTTACCTTTAAGTCCTTTATTCCGGAAGCGTCATCCTTGACCTTCACTGTCACTTCTATTTTTTTATTAAAAAATGTTCCAAAACTAAGATAGTTTAACACCTTGGCAATCGTGCTGTCGTTGATGACAGCAAAAGTGACCGCCTCACCGTCAGCTAGAACCGGTGCGTTTTCATCAATAAAAATTTTCTTTGGTGCTGCATCCGTTTTATTGCCAGCATTATCTTTTACCGTAACGGTAAAATCGTATAAGCGATTTTCTTGATCAAGCGTGCTCGTGTCAATCGCTTCAATCGCCGGACTTACTTGCTTTTCTTGTGAAAAATCATATTCTTTATATTTCTTATCATTTAGATTAATAGTCACCGTGTTGACGCCGGATTCTTGGTCTTCTGCTTTGATGTTTACTTTCGCATCACCGCTGTAAAACTCAGTATCATTAACCACATACGGATTTTTTTCTGAGGCAACCGTTAATTCCGCGGTCGGTGCCTTCCGGTCAATCATGAAGTGTCCATTGCCTTCCGGTTCGATATTCGTTTCGTTAACATCATAGTTTTGTTTGTTATTTACATTGTCGGCTACTTCAACGGAAAACGTCCCTTCGAAACTATCGTCATCAAGGACGAACACGGCCTCTGCTGTCCGAGTATCTTTGCTGAAGGTTTCGGAAACTGATGGAACAACCTTTTTATCAGTCGAATTAGTTGATTTCGCATACAACGTAATCTTCTGAACGCCAGATTCTCCATCCGTGGCTTTCACCGTTACCTGAATTCCTTTGTTAAAAAACATTCCAAATGTAAGGATGTTTAAAACCTGGGACCATGTGTCGTCGTTGATTTGTTCCACTTTTACAGATTTTCCATCAGCTAGTGTCGGGTTCGTCTGGTCGATGTTAATGTTGATTAGCTTTTCGGGGGATTGGTTACCCGCCTTGTCAACAGCCCAAACTTTGTATTGGCCTTTTTCGACTGGGCCAAAGGTGTAGCGGTTGGTTTTTGCATCGAATGCTGCCTCGCTTGGAGCAGCCGCTGCATCCGCAGCATTGCTGTAAAAGACTTTATCGATAGCTGTAGAGTACGTGACGCCGTCAAAGTTTTGGGCTCCGTTGTCGATTTCACCGGAAACGGTCACGGTGTCGCTGAACCATGTCACGTTATTGATGGTGGTTTTGTTTTTTCCATCCAGTGCAGGCTCTTTGACGGCCGGACCTTGGTTATCGAATACCAGCAAGATATCGCCATCCATGTTAATCGTTTGCTCGCTCTTTTTCGTGCCTGCAATCTTCACCTTCATGTCTTTAATTGAAGTGGATTTATTGAAGTTGTACTCCGTTTGCCACTTTTTGCTGGAGCCGGCGGAGGTTTGCAGATTGATAAGGTTGTAGCTTTCAATTGGTGCAACCTTCACCACAGCATCCTTGGAATAGACGCGGATTTCTTTGCCGCCTTCTTTATACGAGTCGAGTAATGCACCGGCGGTTGGTGTAATCGAAACGAATTGCGACCAAGTTCCGTTTAGTGTCGGGATTTTCTCAAAGGTTACTTCGATTGAAATTCGCTCTTTAATGTTTTTAACCGTGTAAGAATAAGTCCCGTCCTCATTTTCTGTAAAATTCGCATCAGCGTCGAGATCCACAGCCGTTCCGTTTACCTTAATGGAAGCTACCCGGTAGTCCTGGTTTGGTGTCATCGTGGCTGTTGCTGCGCCGTCATAATCGACTGTGGATTTATCCAGCTTCACATCTCCGTTACCGCCGCTGACACTGGTTGTTACGGCGTAGGTATTGATGGCAAATTCGACCTTCACGTCGTGATTGGCTGTGACATTTGTAAAAGTGTACTGATAGCTGTCTGGCTGGATTGGCGTCACATCTTTTGTCAGGTCGAGGTTGTCGCCATCGACATTGATGCTTTCGACATGAAAACCTGTTAACGGAGTTACCGTGAAAAAGGAATCATTGCCATGCTGGACGTTGACCGTTCCGCCGAGGGAGCTAATGGTTTTGTTTGCGTCGTCCTTTACCGTCCCTTCAAGTGCGTTGTATTGGAAGGTGACGATGTATGTTTTTAAAACAAACTCGACTTCAATGGTGGTGTCGGCCATAATCGATGAAATCGTGTGGGTGTAGCTTTGGTTGTCCGTTAACGGCTGTTCTTGCCCAGCGATTTTTACCGACTTAATTTCGTAATTTGGTTCAGGCGTGATGACAATGGCAACATCTGACCCTGATTTCACCTGAACCGGTGCGGTATAATCCGCTTCATTGATTTTAATCGTGCCCTCCCCCGCTGTTACATTAGCTGTAACTTGATAGTATGCTGTCTCAGGCGGGGCAGTTAGCGTTCCGGAGTCGGTTGTCCCACCAATGCCAGTTGAGTCACCAGATGTGGTTGCTCCACTTTGGCCGGTGGGCTCCTGCGTTGTGGTTAGTGGTTGCCCGCCAGATTCGGTTATTGTCCCGCCAGTTGCTGTAGTTTGACCAGTCCCAGTGTCTGTTGTTTGGGCAAACACCGGCATGATGGCGCCGGCCGGTATGTTAAAGGCAACCAGCAGAATGGAAAGGATGACTGCCAAGAAGCGGGTCGCCCTTGAATTTCTCTTTGTGAACACTTTTTCTCCTCCCCTTGAAAAAATACTATTTTATTAAAATACCTATTGGTTACCCTTTCCGGTGATTCATAAGACTACTTAACCGCTTTCTCATATGGTTTTTGGTCTTATGAACCTTTTATAAGACCACTTAACCGTTTTTTCACATGGGTTTTGGTCTTATGAGCCTTTTATAAGACCACTTAACCACTTTTTTTCACGAGTTTTGGCCTTATATAGCCTTTTATAAGACCAATTGGCCCTTTTATAACACTGGTTTTGGTCCTATGAACCTTTGATAAGTCCATTAGACCTCTTTTTTATACCGACTTTGGTCTTATGAACCATTTATAAGACCCTTGGTCGCTTTTTT
>NZ_JAGYPE020000034.1:0-25489 GCF_018343545.2 Neobacillus citreus
CCCCTTGAATACAGAGCTAAAGCCGCTTAAAATCGTTTTTTTATTTCCACTGTCTACTTGACAGGGGGCAGTTCAAATTTGTGGTTCCCTCATTTTTTATTTATTAGATCATTACCTCATCCCAACGCAATTCAGCCTCATTCTTTAAACTTGCAATATGCAGGGTTAGAGTACCTAAAATGGTCGGCAGGTCTCGATTCTTTATAGCTTCGAATAATGTTCTGTGGTCCTGATGCCTCTTTTTGGTGCTCTCTAATGATGTAGAATGAACAATTCTGGACAAGGAAACATGTGTGTTTAAAGAAGTGTAAATTTCCAATACCTTTCTATTTCCGGCCCACTCAACTAGCATCTTATGGAACTTCATGTCCAGTTTGCTATACATGTCAAAAGGGAAGGGGTTCACTTCAAGCAGTGAGTCCATCTCATGGACAATGTTCCCCCACTCGTTCACTTGCTCATCTGTAACAGTATTTGTTATGCGCTGTGCTGCCCATGTTTCAATCATTAAACGGGCATCAAGAATGTCAATAAAATCAGTAAAATTTACTTGCGTAACATATGTTCCTTTTCTTGGGATGATTTCAATCAGTCCATCATGAACAAGCTGATTGATGGCATCTTTTACAGGAGAACGGCTTACCCCAAACTCGTCCGCTAATTTATGAATATCCAGCTTTTCGCCAGGCAGATATTTTCGACCAATAATTTTACTACGTAAAACATCATAAACTTGTGTAGTCAAAAGTGAGGTTTCAATTGTTGACAAGTTCATACTCCTCCATTCATCAGTGGATTCAAATCTAAAAAATTCAAACAGAACTGAAATGTTACATATTAGATTAATATAATGAATAATAGATAACTTTTATTATAGAATTTTTTTCATAAAAAAGGAAGCTAATATATTTTGTATATTTAGTAAACAAAATGTGAAAAAATGTGTTGACGTAGGAGAGTAGGGGACTGTATCCTAGAGAAGTGATATGTAACATTTCACATATCACAATGAAATGTTGAATGATAGCGCAATCAATATTTTCAATTTTTCGACTCCGGGAGGGTGGGAAACATTTCTCCCATACTGTCTTAGCGGAACATTGAAGAGAAGAATTGTATCAACTTTTAAAGGAGAAAACATCATGAAAAGTATTGTTTGTGAAGAGCCCTTTAAATTTGTCATGAAGGATGCTGAGATTCCCACAATAAATGAGGGGGAGGCGTTAATCAGGATTCGCCGAATTGGGATTTGCGGAACTGATTTTCATGCGTACAGGGGCCGTCAGCCATTTTTTACATATCCTCGGATTTTGGGTCATGAACTATCCGGGGAAGTTGTTGAAGTGCCAACAAATGAAGCCGGTTTCAAAGTTGGCGATTATGTTGCCATCATTCCTTATTTGGAATGTGGAAAGTGTGTAGCCTGCCGCAGTGGTAAAACAAATTGCTGCACTGAATTAAAACTGTTCGGTGTACATATTGATGGTGGGATGCAGGAGTACTTGGCTGTTCCGATAAGTCATCTTATGAAAACAAATGAGATTACTTTGGAACAGGCTGCAACGGTGGAATGCCTTGGTATCGGTGCCCACGCAGTAAGACGTGCCGAGATCCAAAAGGGGGATCTTGCGGTAGTCATCGGTGCTGGTCCGATTGGATTAGGTGTCATGAAATTCGCTAAACTTGCTGGCGCTAAAGTCATTGCCGTGGATATGAATCAACAGCGTTTAGATTTTTGCCGTGAGTGGGCAGATGTGGATTTCACAGTGAACGCAAGTGATGATGCTTTAGAACAAATTAATGAAATAACAAATGGAGATATGGCAAATCTCGTCTTCGATGTAACTGGAAATGTGAATTCCATGAATAATTCGTACACATATGCATCAAGCGGCGGACGTTTGCTCTTTGTCGGACTGGTACAAGCCGACTTTACTTTGCCAGACCCAGAGTTTCATAGAAAGGAACTTACCTTATTATCTAGCCGGAATGCGACAAGAGAAGACCTTGAGTACGTTGCGAAAACGATCAAACAAGGGTACATTAATACAGATCAATTTATAACATCAAAAACATCATTTGGTGAAATCAATGACAAATTTGAAATGCTCATGGCACCTGAATCTAAAACAATCAAGGCCATGATCACTTTATAAAAAACAAATAAAGGGGAGAATATTGTTCATGAAAAAGTTAGGAATCATTTTAGCATTATTTCTTGCCATTGGTTCAATTTTAGGCGCTTGTGGTAAAAAAGAAGAACAGGCATCAACATCAAAAGAGGCTGACAGCAAAGACACGTCTTACACAATTAAAGTTGCTAACTATTATGCCCCAGACCATCCGCAAAACAAAGCATTGACTGAAAAATTCAAACCGCTTGTTGAAGAAAAATCTGGCGGATCATTAAAAGTTGAAATCTATGAAAACAACAAGCTTGGTGGCGAGAAAGATTTCTACACTGCTGTTCGTAACGGTACAGTTGAAATGGGACTTCCGGGTATGATCATGCAGGCCGACGTTCCGAAAATGGGAGCAATTGAATGGCCATTTTTACTTAGAGATTTCAAACATGCAAAAGCAGTATTAGATGGACCAGTAGGAAAAGAATTGACAGACGAGCTTGCAAGCAAACATGGTGTTCATCCGTTAGTATGGAGTGCAAATGGATTTAGAATGGTTTCTTCCAGCAAAAAGGTTGCTAGTATGGAAGATTTCAAAGGTCTAAGACTTCGAATGCCTAACACACCTGTATTTGTGCAATTAGGCCAATTATTAGGAGCCAACGTTTCCCCAATGCCGCTTTCAGAAGTATTTACGGCGCTTGAAGGAAAAGTAGTAGACGGTCAAGATAACCCAATTGGGGTTGTCAGATCTTCAGGCTTCTATGAAGTTCAAGATTATATTTTAGAGTCCCGTCACGGTTTTACACCAAACATTTTAATTATTAACGAAAACTTCTGGAAGAAATTATCCGATAAGCAAAGAAAAGCGATTGAAGAAGCTGCGAAAGAATACTCAGACTATGAGTGGAAACTATCTGAAGAAAGCTATGAAGCTGACAAGAAGTTCCTTGAAGAAAAAGGTATGAAATTCATCACTCCAGATGACAAATTCAAGAAGCAAATGGAAGATGCGGTAAAACCGATGTATGACGAGTATTACAAACAATATCCATGGGCTAAGGAAATGGTTCAAAAGATTAAAGATACAAAATAATCCATTGATTGAGAAGGGGCTCTTACTTTGGCCCTTCTCAATTTTTGTAAGGAGTTGACAACAACGATGAAAGGAATTACAGGCAAGGTAAATTCCATATTGAAATTTCTCATCGTAGTATGTTTATCGCTAATGGCAATCTTTGTTTTTACCAATGTTATTTTACGTTATGCTTTTAATTCGGGAATTACCTGGTCTGAAGAAGTATCACGATTCTTATTTGTTTGGATGATATTTTTAGGAGCAATACTGGCGTTTAATGACAATGAGCATTTAGGTGTAGATATTGTCGTGAAAAAGCTTTCGCTGACAGGAAAAAAGGTAATGTATCTCATTTCTAATATTATTTTACTGATTACACTGGTCTTTCTTCTTGAAGGAAGCTGGAAGCTGACGCTTCTCAACACGGACCTGTCCGCGCCTGCGACAGGCATGTCATATGCCTATATTTATGTATTCGGCGTGATAATGAGCGGCTCTATGATCCTTATTATTCTTTATAAGTTATATAGATTTATAATTAAAAAGGATTATAGCCAATTAATTATGGCGGCATCGGAAGACAGCATTGATCATCATGACAAAGACGAAACGGGGGATAAGAAGTAATGACATTAACAGTCTTTATTTTAGCATTGTTAGGTGCCATGGCTTTGGGGATCCCGATTGCTTTTGCATTATTAATCAGCGGAATTGCCTTGATGCTTGTTCTGGGTAACTTCGATACGCAAATCCTTGCTTCCAACTTGATTCAGGGAGCTGATAATTTCCCTCTAATGGCGATTCCTTTCTTCGTTTTGGCTGGAGAGTTGATGAATGCGGGAGGAATTTCAAAAAGAATTATTGCTTTTGCGATGGCCTGTGTCGGGCATGTTCGCGGCGGCCTGGGGTATGTGGCCATTATCGCAAGTGTTTTGTTTGCGGGTTTATCTGGGTCAGCTGTTGCCGATACCGCGGCACTTGGGGCTATTTTAATTCCGATGATGGTAAGTCAAGGATATAACCGGAATCGTTCTGCAGGTATAATTGCCGCAGGCGGTATCATCGCTCCAGTTATTCCGCCAAGTATACCGATGATTGTTTTCGGTGTAACGGCTGGAGTATCAATTACAAAATTGTTTATGGCTGGGATCATCCCTGGTTTAATTCTGGCAGTTTCTTTAACAGTCGTTTGGGCGCTTGTTGTTAGAAAAGCCAAGATGGAGGCACAGCCTCGTAAAACAGCAAAAGAAATATTAAAAGCAATTATTGCCGCATTTTGGGCATTGCTGTTGCCGGTCATCATCCTTGGCGGTCTGCGCGGCGGTATTTTTACACCTACGGAAGCAGCATCAGTAGCAGCATTCTATGCCTTATTTGTCGGCTTGTTTATTTACCGGGAACTAAAACTTAAAGATCTTTACCATGTACTTGTAGCATCTGCTAAAACAACAAGTGTCATCATGCTATTGGCCGCTGCTGCAATGGTGTCCGGGTGGCTAATTACTGTTGCCAATATTCCGGCACAGCTGACAGCACTGCTTGAGCCATTTATTGGTCATCCAACACTATTGATGATTATTATTGTCATTATTGTACTGATTATCGGAACTTCCATGGACGTAACACCAACCATCTTAATCCTAACACCTGTTCTCATGCCTCTTATTCAGGCAGCGGGTATTGACCCAGTCTACTTCGGATTAATCTTTGTATTAACGACTTGTCTTGGTCTATTAACGCCGCCGGTAGGAACGGTCTTAAACGTGGCAGCAGGAGTTGGGAAGTTAGGGATAGACGAAATTGTCAAAGGTGTATGGCCATTTTTATTGGCAGAAGTCATCGTGGTCTTCCTTTTAGTCATGTTTCCATCACTGGTTTTGGTCCCGTTGGAATGGTTCACAAAATAGAAAAAAGCCGAGAGCATTTCTCGGCTTTTTTCTATTGTAAATTCTTATTGAACGGCTTTCGCAGAAAACTCCGCAGCAGCTTTTAAATCTTTATCGGAAATGCTGACATCTGCCTTTTTGAACTCGTCTTTTAACACTTTAACAATCTGATCCTGTGTGATTTTTGATTGCTTTACCTGTTCGGTAAGGGTTTTTTTCATTTCCTCGTATGACTTTTTCTCCTTTTTATCAGTTACCTGGATGATATGGTATCCGTAGGAGGATTTGATTGGGTCACTGATTTGATCCTTTTCTAAAGCATAGGCTGCCTTTTCAAAGTCGGGGTCCATGACGCCGGTGCCAAACCAGCCAAGGTCGCCGCCTTTGGAGGCAGTAGCGGTATCCTCTGATTCCTTCGCTAAATCCTCAAACTTCGATCCAGACTTGAGTTTTGCGGCAATTTCATTTGCTTTTGCTTCATCAGTTACTAATATATGGCGGGCACGAATTTCCGGTTTGTAATCATCGTATGCCTGCTTCAGTTCTTTATCCGTTACCTTTATGGTTTTAAACACTGCCTTTTGCTCCAGCAGATTTAGCTTTACAGAGTTTCGGTAGTCGTTTTCGTCTTTAAAGCCATATTGCTGTAATGTGGAGAGAAATGAATCACCTATCTGCTCCTTTGTTTTATTCACTCGGGCGTCCACTTCAGACTTAGAAACGGAATAATTTTTTGCCAGCACTTTTTCCACTGCAAGCTGCTGAAGGGTTTGTGTTCCATATTTGTCTTTCATCGCTTGATATAATTCATCCTGAGAGATGTTTCCTGCGTCGGATTTCATGATGGCACTGCTGCTGCAGCCTGCCAAAGCCAAAGCGCCAACCATAAATCCTGAAAGAATCCATTTTTTCAATTATTTCACTCCTAAATTTTTATAAAATCTATGGTACAGAATGAATATGAATAAAAAATGAACAAGCTAAGAACAATTGTAGAAAAAATGGAAAGCGGCCAGAAGAAACGATAAAATATATTTTATTTCCGCTAATTAAGAAAGGATGTCACATGTGTCAATTTTGTCTTCACTTCTTTATACGCTAGTAGTCGGCGCCATTTTCGTGTATGTATTCATTTTTTTATATGATGTGTTTTATGGAGAAAAACAAGAGAAGCAGGAAAAGAAAATACGGAAATATTATAAAAACGAATCCATCCAAAAGATTGATCTGGTTGAACATCAGCCGCGTAAATATACGATTTATCAACTTAAAACAGATAAGGAAACAAAAAGGGTTAAATTAAAGCCTGGGTACAAAGTGGTGAAATTAGTACCGAAGAAAAAAGGAGAGTAAACAAAAAAGGACCGGCTCCAGGAAGAGCCAGTCCTCATTTTTTTGCTTTCAAATTAAGAAGCGATGGAAGTTTTTTGAGATTTTGCTTGGGTTACACCGCTTGGGTTAAATTCTTTTTCTGTTTTTGAAATAACAACTGTAGCGACACCATTACCGATTAAGTTTGTAATCGCACGTGCTTCTGACATAAAGCGGTCTACGCCAAGAATAAGTGCCATTCCTTCTACCGGAATCATTGGGAAAGCTGCTAAAGTTGCTGCTAAAGTGATAAATCCTGAACCAGTAACACCAGCAGCCCCTTTAGAAGTTAGCATTAATACGCCAAGCAGGGTTACTAGCTGCCAAATGGTTAATTCGACTCCATAGGCTTGGGCAATGAAGACTGCAGCCATGGATAGGTAGATGGAAGTTCCATCAAGATTGAAAGAATAACCTGTCGGAACAACAAGACCGACAACTGATTTTGAACAGCCATACTTTTCTAGTCTCTCCATCATCTTGGGAAGAGCAGATTCTGAAGAGGATGTTCCTAAAACAAGCAGGATTTCTTCTTTAATATATTTTAAGAAGCTAAAGATATTGAAGTTATAGAATTTAGCAATAGTGCCAAGAACAAACACGATAAACAGGAACATCGTAATATAGACAGAGCCCATTAATTTACCTAATGAGATAAGAGAGCCAATACCGAAGTTACCGATTGTAAAGGCCATCGCTCCGAATGCTGCAATTGGAGATACCTTCATGATCATATTAACAATAGCAAAGAAAATTTCAGAAACTTTTTCAAAGAATGAAATGACTGGTGCTGCTTTTTCCCCCAAAGAAGCAGCGGCAATTCCGAATAACACGGCAAAGAATAGAACTGGCAGTAAAGTTCCCCCAGAAAGTGCTGCAAGTGCATTATCAGGAACGATTCCTAAGATAAAGTCCATCACGCCGTGGCTTGTTTCAGCAGCAGCTTTAGTGTACTGTGAAACGTCTGCCCCTTCAGCGGCTTTGGTATTAAAGCCGTGACCAGGCTTGATAATAGAAACTACAAGAATACCAATTGCCAATGCGAAGGTAGTGACAATTTCAAAATAAAGCAGTGCCTTACCGCCAATACGGCCAACCTTCTTTAAATCTCCCATATTTCCAATCCCGATGACGATGGTAAAGAAGATGATTGGTGCGATGACCATTTTTATTAGTTTAATAAAGATATCTGCTAGAACCTTTAGCTTTGCCCCAAACTCTGGAAACAGAAACCCGACTGCAATACCTAGAATAATACCGATAATAACTTGAACTGTTAAATTGCGAAAATTAATTTTCATTCCTTTTACCCCCTTTGTTTGATAACGTTTTCATTTCTCCCTGTTTTCATATTAATTGATAATTTGAAATTTTAATATTTTAGGTGATAATGGTCTTTTTGGTCTTTTTGGTCTTAGAATTGGGCAAAGTATATTTAGTGTAAATAATAAGAAAAGGGACTGCCTGCTAAGGCAATCCCAATTTCGACTATTTTTCAGCTATCATATTTTCCCCTTTTTTTCTTTGAAAACGAACCAAACGATTAAGGTAAGTATAATGGTAAGTACTTCTAGTGAAAGAATATAGTATGGGTAAGGGCCCAAGAAGTCTAATAAACTTGCATGTTTGGGTTTATGATTTAGGTACATATAATTTCCATCTACAAGATAATTGATAAGCAAGACAGTCGGCGCCAAAACATTTATGAATACAAACAGCTTTACACAGGACCAAATCGTTGGCCTGAACCCCTTTGCCCATGTGAAATAAAGCGGTACCCAAACGATCACCATATGGGTAATAAAGAAATGAAAAAAGCGGAAATGTGGGAAGTCGTAGTTTAATGATGGGGTGAAAATAGCTTGCGTGGCACCTAGCAGGCCTGTGAACAACAATATTTCATAAAGAAGTTTCTTTCTGGAAAATAAGAAAATAATCGTTAAAAGCAAACTAATATTGCACAATTCAAGCGGAAGAGAATGACTTGCTTTCCAGTTTCCATTTACATACATCCATAAATGGTTAATCAATTCTAGTATAATCAATGAGATGGCTAAGCCTATTTCTGCGTGTCTCCATTTTTCGTCCTTTAACCGGCCTCGCATATAGTAAAGTCCCGCTGTAAAACCCAAGAAGATACCCATAATGATAAAATGACTTAATGAAAACATTTCAAAATCGAATTTAGCATAATTATCCCCAAACCACTCCATAGTTTCACCATCCTTTCATTACATAATGGGTGGACCGAACAATTAATGTTGAGCCTTTGTAGTAACATATGCTAGTACTGTACTGCATGTTCGACATTCCACTGTCCTGAAAACATCAACAAAAAAAGCCTTGAATAATCAAGGCTCTAAAGGTCATATTAGAATTCTTCAATAGGGGACACTTTAGTGTGTCTCAAGTTGGTCCATCCTTTTCTTTACAAATTCTTTCATTTCCTTGTCTTTTGTAGTTTGCAGAAACTTCTGGTAAACAGGTCTTAAGGCTTGATACCACTCCATTTTTTCCTGCTCCGTTAATCGATAAATTTGGATGGAGGATTCACGCTCTATTAGATTGAGCTGCTCTTTGTTTACCCGTTGTGATTCGGAAATCATCCAAGAGGTGGTTTCGGCCATTGCCTCTTGAATATCCCGCTGGACCTCTTTAGGCAGCTTGTCCCAAAACTCTTTGTTCATTAGAACCGCATAACCTAAAAATCCATGATTACTGACAGTCATATACTTTTGCATACCATAAATGCGTCTGGAATAAATATTTGAAATCGTATTTTCTTGACCGTCAAATTGGTCTTCCTGAAGCGATGTATATAATTGGTTAAAAGGAACCTCGACAGGCTGAGCGCCTAATGCCTCGAATTGTTCAGCTATAATGGGACTTGGCATAATTCGAAATCTTTGACCTTTAAAGTCATCTGGGTACAAAAGGGGGTTAAGATTGCTCGACATTTGCTTAAAGCCATTGCTCCATAAGGCCAGCCCTTTGATTCCTTTGTTCTCATTTAATGATAAAAACCTATGACCAAGCTCGCTTGAAAGTGTCTCTTCAATATCTTGATCATTCTCAAACAAAAACGGCAAGTCAAACAGTCCCCATTCTGGTGCCAGGTTTGTCAGTTTGGATACGGAGGGGGCAATCATTTGGACATCGTTATCAATAAGAGCGTCGAGCTCATCTTCGTCAGTATGCAAACTTCCATTTGGATACACTTCTACTTTGACTAAGCCATCTGTTTTTTCCTCCACCAGCCGGGCGAACTTTTGCGCGGCCAGCCCCTTAGGAGTATTTTCAGCAACAACGTGGCTAAAACGGATGACGATTTGTTTGGACAATCCGTCTTGTTCATCATCATAGGGGATTTCCTTCCCGCTTAACAAACTGGCGGGCAAGAAGAAGAAACCAATTATTAAGGTGATGACAAGCACGCTTGATGCAATTAAATACTTCATCAGAAATTCCCCCTTGTTTTCCTTATTATTTTAACATGTTAAAATTATTTTAGTAGATTTCATCTGAAAGGAATACTCCTATGAATCGTCTCTCAATACAGACCAAGATTACGGCGCTGATCTTTTTTATTGTTTCATTCTCTCTGTTACTTGCCGGAATTATCGTTATTAGTAATTTCATCAATACTGAAGAGGCTGAATTACAAAAAAGGGCTTTACTTTCGGCACAAACCATTGCAGAGGATGGAGGAATCAAATCCAATATTACGGGAAGCATGGAGGACAGGAGGAAGATTCGCAAACGAGTGGAAACATTGCGAATCATCCATCATGCGGACTATATTGTTGTGATGGATATGAATCATATGCGTCTATCTCACCCCCTTCCAAGCTTGATAGGAAAAAGGTCGAATGGGAGCGATGAGGGACCGGCATTTGCCGAACTTACCTACACAACAAAAGCAAAAGGTGAAGTAGGCACGATGATTCGAGCCTTTGTGCCGATTATGAATGAGGAGCATCAGCAAGTCGGGGTCGTCCTGGCAGGTTATAAACTTCCTACTTTTTTTGAAATGATTTGGGATTTAAGGATGGAAATTCTATTTGCCGGCTTCATCTCATTATTGTTTGGCGGCTGGGGGTCCTGGCTGTTTGCTTCTAAAATGAAAAAGCAAATGTTTAATTTGGAACCGCATGAGATTGCTCAATTAGTGCAGGAGCGGACGGAAACCTTTAATGCCATGCATGAAGGGATTATCGCCATTGACAAAGACGAAAAGATTACGATTTTTAATGATAAAGCAAAAACAATGATGGGGATATCAGGAGATGTGATTGGCAGGGCTATTGCCGAGGTAGTACCGGACACAAGATTGCCAGAAATTCTTGAGCTCAAGAAGCCAATTTATAACAAAGAGCTGACCGTTCGTAATTTAAATATACACAGTAATCGCATTCCGATTAAAGTAAATAATGAAATCATTGGAGCGCTTGCCATATTCCAAGACCGCACCGAAGTGAAAAAACTGGCCGAAGAGTTAACCGGCTTTAAAGCTTTTGTCAGTGCCTTAAGGGTGCAAAATCACGAACATATGAACAAGCTTCATACAATTGCTGGACTGTTGCAGCTTGGGAACCCGAAAAAAGCGCTTGAATATGTATTTCAAACAGCCGAAGAGCAAGAAGAACTGACACAATTTTTGTCGAAGAATATTAAGAGTGAAAGTCTTTCCGGACTGTTGATCAGTAAGGTTAGCAGAGCCAAGGAATTGGGCATTCATTTACATATTGACCGCAACAGCCGGCTACATTCGTTCCCAGAACCGCTAGATGAACATGATTTTGTGATTATTATCGGAAACCTTATTGAAAATGCGTTTGATTCCTATAGGAACAAGGATATAGATGAGAAAAATATTTATGTTAGTATCGAACATGATGAGGAGATTTTATCGATTCTGGTTGAAGACAACGGGAGCGGCATTCCTGAAAACGTTCTGCCGCATATTTTTACAAAGGGCTTTTCAACCAAGGACAGCTTGGATCATGGAATTGGGCTTTATTTAATAAAAGAAATCGTTGATCGGGCGGGCGGCACGATCCAGGTAGAATCTGACCTTGGAAAAGGGACGACCTTTATTGTAACGATTTAACAAGGGGGATTGTTGTATGGCTGAAGGGCTAATTCGGGTTCTGTTAATAGAGGATGATCCGATGGTTCAAGAAATAAATAGGCAGTTTGTAGAGAGGGTCGAAGGGTATAAGGTCATTGGTGTTGCTTCAAATGGAAAAGAGGGGATTGAGCTTATCAAAAAAGAAAAGCCGGACCTCGTTTTTATCGATATTTATATGCCCAACCAGGATGGAATTACAACAATCAAACAAATTCGCTCAAAAGAACTCGGAACGGATGTCATTGCGGTAACGGCAGCAAGTGATATTGAAACGGTCCGTGATGTTCTACAGCATGGGGCCGTTGATTATATCATGAAGCCTTTTAAATTTGAGCGGATACAGCAAGCTTTGATAAATTACCGGAATTATTATAGCAGTCTTTTGAAAAAAGATGCGATTTCCCAGCAGGAATTGGATAATTTGTTATTTCAGCAAGGCAAGCAGGACAAAGGCGAGCTGCCAAAAGGACTGAATATGTTGACACTCGAAAAGGTAATCGAATATCTAAAAGGGCAGAACCTGGCCATTTCTGCAGAAGCAGTCGCAGAAGGCATCGGCCTCGCCCGAGTAACCGCGAGAAGGTACCTAGAATATCTCGAACAAAGCGGAAAAGTGGAAATCGTCATCGAATATGGCGGAATTGGCCGTCCTGTTAACCAATATAAGATTTTATGATGCATGGGGACGGTTCTTTTGCCTCACTTCCGTGAGGCAAAAGAACCGTCCCTATTTGTTTACAAATCAACTAAAAAATGGGATAATTAGGGAGATTACAAAGGAGGGAAGTAAGTTTATGAGACCAGCTATTTGCCAATATTAATTTTTCGAAAATTAATCTGAATTTCGTAATGAGTGTTAAATTGCCTAATTTAGTTAGGTTTATTTGCGATTCTCTTTATGGAATAAGGCAAATTAGAAGGTAACTTACTTTACTTAAATATCAAGATTATAATAGGTGTAAAATGTTTTCTTTTTGTAAGCACATTTTTGCACAGTAATTATATTCGAACGTATTTTTAGACTGTAAGAAGAATTTCTCTTCTTATGGTCTTTTTTATTTTATAAAACTAAATAGGATGGAAGTACTTCTATGCCTTGTCCATAAAAAGCATAAGCTTAGATTATGGATGAAAGAAGGGATCTTTATGTTGGAATTGAAGTTAAATGGCGTGAAGAAATTTATGGAGGCCACGCTTGTCGTTGAAAATATAACCTTTGAAGCGTATGAGGGTGAGAAGGTCGGGATTATCGGCGCAAACGGAAGCGGGAAAAGCACCATCCTCAAGCTGATTGCCGGCATCGAACCGATGCACTATTACCCTGGTTACCCGCAGACCTCAAGCTATGGATATGACGAAGGTTTGATAAACCTGCCAAGAAGCGCCACAAGGGCTTACCTTGAACAAATGCCAGCGTATCCGGGAGGCTTCAAAGTGATTGATGTGTTAAATCAGGCCTTTGAGGAACTGGAACGCATCGAAAAGGAAATGCGGGAATTAGAAGAACAAATGGAGACATTGGATGGTGAAGCCCTTGAAAAAGCGCTGAAAAAATACAGCGACCTCGTTCAATTATTTGAGGCCAAGGGCGGATATGAGCGAGACGAAAAGTTAGGCAAAGTATGCACCGGGCTTCATTTTTCTGAAAGCTTTTTAAACAAGGATTTTGATTTGTTAAGCGGCGGAGAGAAGACGACTGTTGTGCTTGGAAAGCTATTGATTCACAATCCTGATATCCTCTTGCTGGATGAGCCGACGAATCATTTAGATATGGAAGCGATTGAATGGCTTGAGGGGTATCTCAAGAGCTACAAGGGAATTGTCATTATCGTGTCGCACGACCGGTATTTCCTCGATAATGTGGTCTCGAAAATCGTGGAGATTGAGGATATGCAGTCGATCACCTATAAGGGCAACTATTCCTCGTTTGTCAGCCAAAAGGAAGAAAACCTAAGAATTCAATTTGAACATTTTCGGGAGCAGCAAAAGAAGCTCAATAAGATGGAAAATACCATCAAGGATTTGCGCGATTGGGCGATGCGTGGCGGCAATGACAAGTTCTTCAGAAGAGCGGCAAGTATCCAAAAGAAGCTTGATAAGATGGAGCGAATTGATAAGCCGGTTTTTGAAAGAAGAAATATGAGGCTCGATTTCAAGGCTGCAGTAAGGTCCGGAAATGAAACGATTAAGGCAGTCGGGCTGTCCAAGAGTTATGGAGATAAGGTCATATTTAAAAACACAGATGCCATGATTCAGTACGGCGAAAGGGTGGGATTGATTGGTCCCAACAGCTGCGGGAAAACAACTTTCTTGAAGATGCTGTTGGGTGAAGAACAGCCCGATGCCGGTGTGGTGGAACTGGGTGCCAATGTATTGGCAGCTTATTTGCCGCAGAAGCTTATTTTTAGTAATGAAGAACTCACCGTGCTGGAGGCGTTTCGGGAGGATATTTCGATTCTGGAAGGCAAAGCTCGTGAGTATCTATCCAAATTCATGTTTTATAAAAATACCGTCTTCAAAAAGGTAAAGCATTTATCGGGCGGGGAGCGAATCAGGCTCAAGCTTGGTATGCTGATGTTTCAAGATATCAATTTATTAATCCTTGATGAGCCGACCAACCATCTGGATATCGATTCGATTGAAACACTTGAGGAAGCGCTTGAAGATTTTAAAGGCACGATATTCTTTATTTCCCACGACCGCTATTTTATTAATAAGATCGGCGGGCAGGTTATCGCGGTTGAAGATTATGCTATAAAAAGCTATCTCGGAAATTACGATTATTATAAAATTGAAAAGGCGAAATTGAGCAGGCACGAGGAACCGAAGAAGGCTGTTGTAAAGGTTGAAAAGAAGAAAATAGAGAAGGGTCCCGCAGTTAAGCAGGAAGCGGTTGAGGCAAAGGTGCTGACGAGGATCCAAAGCCTCGAACATGAAATCAGCGAACTAGATGCCGCTATGGGAGCAGCCGCCCTGGATTATGAAGAATTAGGGAGGCTGTATGAAAGGAAACAAGCATTAAGCACAGAACTAGAAATCGTGATGGAAAAGTGGCTCGATATTAGTTAAAATCGGAATCGGTTTTTTTGTGTAGCACGAGTGAAGCTCGGGGACGGTTCTTTTGCATCATTTAGTGATGCAAAAGAACCGTCCCTATGCTTCAATGTAAATAGGAGGGGTAATGATGAAACCAAAAGTGATAGTTTATAAAAAAGTAGATTCTAATGTTTTGGAATTTTTACAGCAAACATGTGAAGTTGTTTATTTTGATGAACTAGATTCAAATACATATCCTGCATTTTTTCAGGAATTGAAAAATGCAGATGGGATATTGGGTTCAAGGTTGAAAGTGGACGCCAAATTATTGGACAAGGCTCCTCAGTTAAAAATAGTCAGCAATATGTCAGTAGGATACGATAATCTGGATATAGCAGCTTTGACAGCACGTGGAGTCATGGCAACGAATACTCCTGATGTATTGAATGATACGGTGGCAGATACGATTATGGGGTTAATTTTGGCTGCAGCCAGAAGGATACCGGAATTGGACCATTGGATGAAAACCGGGCAGTGGCAATCCGAACTGAAAGAACAGTGGTATGGGGTAGATGTCCATCATAAGGTATTAGGAATTATTGGCATGGGCGGAGTCGGCACTACCGTGGCCAAAAGGGCGCACTGTGGCTTTGATATGGAAATTCTTTACCACAATCGATCAAGAAATATGGCTGCAGAAGAGAAGTATGGCGCCACCTATTGTTTAATGGAAGAATTGTTGAAGAAATCCGATTTTGTCTGTCTCCTGACGCCGCTCACGCCGGAAACCGAAAAGCTAATCGGAAAAAAAGAGTTCGAGCTCATGAAAAAGTCGGGGATTTTTATCAATGCGTCAAGAGGGAAAACCGTTGACGAAGAAGCGTTGATTCAGGCCCTGCAAACTGGCGAAATTGCTGGTGCCGGCTTGGATGTGTTTGTCCAGGAACCAATTAACATGGACAATCCGCTACTTTCAATGAAGAACGTAGTAACCTTACCGCATATCGGCTCAGCCACCTATGAAACCCGCCTTCAAATGGCAATGACAGCCGCAACAAACCTCGTTTCCGGCCTAACAGGCGACACTCCGGCAAATTTAATCAAGTGAAGCATGGGGACGGTTCTTTTGCATCATTTAGTGATGCAAAAGAACCGTCCCCGTGTATCATTTGAGAACCTACCATAAGGTAAGATTTGCCGTTTAAATTATCACTTGCTTGGAGGCCGGTGATATTTTTTGTGAAAAAAAAGGCTTTTACCTTTAGAAATTAATTTATAATATACCTAGAGATAATGGCCTTATATCAAGAGCAACCTGTATTTCTAGATGAATTGGGGAAAATTTAATAAATCCGAGACAACCAAAGAAGAAGGAGACCTATGACCATGAAAGTCGAAAAAGTTCGTTGGGGTATTATTGGCTGCGGCGATGTTACCGAGGTAAAGAGCGGGCCAGCTTTTCAAAAAGTTACGAATTCAGAGTTAGTTGCTGTTATGAGGAGAACCGGTGAACTAGCGAAAGACTATGCGGAAAGACACCATGTCCCGAAATGGTACGATAATGCCGATTCACTTATAAACGACCCGGATGTTGATGCTGTCTACATTGCTACACCGCCAGGTTCACACAAAGAATATACCCTTAAAGCTGCACAGGCGGGAAAGCCTGTCTATGTAGAAAAGCCAATGGCGCTCAACTTTGCGGAATGCCAGGAAATGATTGCTGCCTGCAAAGCCGCCGGCGTTCCATTATTTGTTGCCTACTACCGCAGGGAAATGCCTCGATTTTTAAAAATTAAAGAGTTGTTAGAGAAAAACGCAATCGGAGATGTCCGTTTTGTTTCAACAACACAGTATCAAAAAGCTTCAGATGACGTAAAGGATCCCGAAAAACTCTCATGGAGAGTTCAACCTGAAATTTCAGGCGGCGGGCTGTATTACGATCTCGCCAGCCACACCCTTGATTTGCTCGATTTTCTACTGGGGCCGATTAAGTACGTTAACGGATTTGCCTCCAACCAGGCGGGTTATTACCGGGCGGAAGATATTGTGACTGGTACATACATGTTCGAATCCGGAATCCATGGCACAGGAACTTGGTGCTTTTCCGCTTTTGAAAATGTCGATGTCAACGAAATCATCGGCAGTAAAGGGAAAATTACCTTTTCAACTTTTGGGTCGGAACCTATTGTTTTGACAACTGCTGAAGGCGCGGAGCAATGGAGTTTTGAACCGCTGCAGCATGTTCATCAGCCTCTTGTGGAAACGATAGTGGAGGAATTGACAGGAGATGGCGGCAAGTGCCCGAGTACTGGAGATTCTGGTGCGCGGACAAATTGGGTCATGGGAGAAATGACCAATTTGTAAATTGAGTTTAGCCTGGAATACAAGATAATAATGAATGGAAAAAACACCTCAAGTTAATAGACTTGGGGTGTTTTTTAGAAAGATTATCTTTCGTATGCGTTATGACGGTAGCCAGTATGGGCTTCATAAACTTCATACCAATGATATGTAGGCGCTTTGAGCCACTCGTACTTCGGCAAATAAACCAGATATCTAATGTTTCCTTCGCTATCAAGCAATGTTTTGAAAACTTTAAATCTACCAATACCAAAAGTCTGGTCCATATAACCCTCCAAACCATCTCTTACAAATTGTTTCTTATCCTCCTGCTCCTGCCTATTCAACTCAATCAGCCCATCCACAAAAATACTCAACAGAACTAAAGTAACCGCAATCAACACAAAAACCAAAATATTCAACAAAAAAATAACCTCCTAAATCAAGATAAGTGATGCATGGGGACGGTTCTTTTGCCTCATTCAGAATTGAAGCAAGAGAACCGTCCCCGTGCTTCAAAATCCGTAAAGATGCATCATCTCCTTTGTTTTTGTTAAAATCAATTCGATTGTACTTTTGGGGAGTATAAGAAGGTGTGATTCAGATAACTTTGTTTTGAGTTAAATAAGAACATTTTTTGAAAATTTAGGAGGGTAAATAAGATGTCAAATAAGAAAATCCTTAATATACAGAAGTTGGGCTTTCCATGGGTGACGGAAGATCCTTTTTTGATGACTGTGCATCATAAGGATGCTTATCCGCCAGGAAATGATGAACAGGGGCCAAGCACTTCATTGGCTGGCAGAAATCTTGGGCAGGATTTTACGATTAAAGACGGCTTTCGGATGTATCATGGCGAAACGGTACCGGGATTTCCGGCGCATCCGCACAAGGGATTTGAAACGGTGACGATTGTTCTGGAGGGTTTGGTCGACCATTTTGATTCGACTGGGGGAAAGGGGCGTTATGGAAATGGAGATGTGCAGTGGCTGACAACTGGGAAAGGCTGCCTGCATACTGAAATGTTTCCGCTTGTCCATAAGGACAAAGGCAACCCGCTGGAGCTTTTTCAAATTTGGCTGAATCTTGCCGCTAAGGATAAAACTGCTAATCCTGATTATAAAATGCTGTGGGCTGAAGATATCCCTGAAATAGAATCCGCAGATGCAAATGGGAAGAAAACGACAGTCCGGCTGATTGCGGGAAAACTTCAGGGGAAAAACAGCTTAGATCCAGCTGCTGCTTCATGGGCAAAAGACCCTAATAATCATGTCGGAATCTACCTTATTCGGCTGGAACCAGGAGCAGCGTTTACACTGCCAGCGGTATCCAAAACATTGAATCGGAACATTTATTTTTACGAAGGAGAAGAAATTCATCTGGAGGGGACAACTGTCCAAGCTTATCACCGTGTCAAGCTTACAGGGGACGAGGAAATCGCAATCACCAATGGCGAAAAAGAGGCATATATTCTCGTTCTTGAAGGTGAACCGATTGGCGAACCAGTCGTGCAGCATGGCCCATTCGTGATGAATTCAGAACAGGAAATCATACAAGCCTTTAATGACTATCGCAGAACACAATTTGGCGGCTGGCCATGGGGCAGGATGGACCCTGTCAATGAACCAGAGGATGGGAGATTTGCACGTCACGGGGATGGAAGAATAGAGAAAAGATAGCGCAAGGGGACGGATCTTGTACATCAACCATGAATTTTTGAAACGGGAATAAAATAAAATTGTCTAATATTTCTTCTTGATTTGATGATTTAACACAATATGTAATAAGACAAAATTTTAGTACCAATATTCCTATAAGGATATAATAGTCTTATATTAAATCAAAGGAGTCTTGCTTTATGGTCTTAAGGGTTCCCTACTACGACATTGCACCTGAAGGTTTGAAAATTATGATGGAGATGGAGAAGTATACGAAAACAACAGCAATCGATCGAAAACTTCGTGAGCTGATAAAAATTCGTGCTTCCCAAATTAACGGATGTGCATTTTGTTTGAATATGCATTCAGAAGATGCTCGGAAAATGGGAGAAACCGAACAACGAATATACTGCGTAAGCGCTTGGGAAGACTGTGAATTCTATACCGAGGAAGAAAAGGTGGCTTTAGAGCTTACAGAGCACATAACGTTAATTCCAACCAAACGTGTTCCAGAGGAGCTTTATCAACGAGTCCGAAAACATTTTGACGAGAAACAATATGTTGACCTTGTTCTAATCATCAATCAAATTAACAGTTGGAATAGAATTTCTATTTCAATGGGGAATATGGCAACTGAAAAATAATGACTCAAGAACGAACATCTAAGGTGTTCGTTCTTTTTTCCACTATACTGAAATGTCAAAAGCGCTCAGAGGTAGTCTTTTATTGTTTAAAAAAGGGTTAAGAAAAAAGAAGAGCAGCCAACGAAGCTGCTCCCCATTGTTATCCTTATTATTGTTTGCTCGCCAATTGCCTTTCCCGCTTTTCAAACAACACAATCAACCCCGGCAACAGCACACCCCTTACCAAGAAGGTATCCAGCAGGATCCCAATGGCGACGATGAAGCCGAAAACGAATAGGAGTTGAATGGGCTGTGTCATCAGAACGGCAAAGGTAGCCGCGAGAATTAGTCCTGCGGAAGAGATGACTCCGCCCGTGCTGGCAACTGCAATTTCGACTGCCTCTCGCACCGAGTGCTTAGCCCGCTCTTCCTGGTAACGGGAAATCAACATGATATTGTAATCAATCCCAAGTGCAATTAAAAATACAAACGAATACAGTGGAACGCGGTTGCTGATGGTATCGATATCAAAGAACAGATTGCTTAGGAACATCCCCAGCCCCAGGGCGGCAAGGAATGAAATCAAGATGGTCCCAATCATATAAACCGACATTTTGATTGACCTGGTTAAACTTATCAGCATCACGAAAATCAAAAGCGTCTCAAGCGCCACAATCACGATAAGGTCTCGGTCATTAATGGAGCGGTCATCGACTTTCGTGGCTGTTTCGCCGGCAAAATAAATGTCCCCGTTCACGCCAGCTGATGCAGCAATATTATCAGCGCTGTCCCGCATAACCTCCAAAGTATCCATCGTATTCGCGGAGTATGGATTTTCTCCAAAAGTTAAACTGTATTGAACGACTTTGCCTTCTTCTGCGGTACCATTAACTCTAACGGAGCTTACCAAGTCCTGTTCAGCAAGTTTGTTTTTCAATGCATCCTGTTGTTCAGCAGATAGTGGCTCTGAACCTTCAAATAAAACGGTCGTTGGAGCGAGGTCGCCTTTCTCAAATTTCTCCTCCAGAATTTCATAGCCCATTCGGGATGGCATATCTTTCGGAAATGATTTCATCGTATCAAACTCAAATTTCATGTTTACCATATTGCTTGCTGACAACAGTAGAAACAAGCCAATCACGGCCACCGAAAGTCCCGGTTTTCTAGCAACAAAGCGCCCGATCCGGCTCCATAACGAATTATTTTTGATAGCATCCTGGCCCACCTTAGGAATAACCGGCCAAAAGGATTTTCTGCCAAAAAGGGCAAACAGGGCTGGAACCAATGTCACCGATGCAATCATGATAATCAGCATAGTGGTGGCAAATGTTGGAGCAAAGTTCCGGTAATCACCAAATCTTGCAAAAAATAATACCAACATGGCCGCAAGTACGGTCCCGCCGGAATAGAACACAGGGGTTCCGACCTCCCGCATCGCCTGCCTCATCGCATCAAACTTATTCTCATGTTTTTTCAATTCTTCTCTAAACCGCGAGAAAACAAATAAAGAATAATCAATTACGGCTGCAAACAGAAGAATCGTCATGATGGACAGCGTTTGGCTGCTCATTACCAGTCCTGCCTTGCCCATGAGGCCAAGTGTCTGCATCACCACTTCATACACAAAGGCAGCAGCCAACAGCGGAATTAACGCCAACAGCGGTGAGCGGTAAATCACAATCAATAGCACTAGGATCAGGCCGACTGTTGATAATAAAAGAACAATATCTGCTCTTGAAAACAGATCCAGGGTATCGGTGGCAATACCGGCTGGGCCGGTTACGTACAAGGTTAAATCGGAGTTTTTCTTGACGATTTCCTGAATCGCATCCTCCACCTTTTTAATTTCCTTTGTCTCAATTGATGAATCAATGCTTAAAGGAATAATTGCCGTGGTTTTATCGTCTGAAAAGAAGCCTGCGGCAGCCTGTGGCGGCAGTTTTGATAACGGCACAATCTGGTCCACGCCCTGGATTTTTTCCTTTTCAATTTTATCAACGAGGCTGGCCAGCTGAGGGAAAGTGATTTCACCGTCCTTCGATTGAAAAACGAGTATCGCAGGGATTCCTTCATTGTCTTTAAAGTATTTATCCACTTTCTTTTGGGCGATGACCGACTGGGCATCTTCCGGAATAGATTTGAGGCTGGATACTTCATAGTCCTTGGCACCTGGGGCCAGGACTGCCAACAGCATTGCGGCCGCAAACCAGATTCCAAGAGTAATCCACATTCCTTTTTTGGTCGAGACACGGTCTGTGAGAGATTGCAAGAATGATTTCATATTAGTACTCCTCTGCACTAGTTTATAAGGGCTGTTTTCAAAAGTCGACTAAAAGTGACACTGGTGTCACTTTTGGCAAAAAAATAATTGACACTATTGTCACTAACATTATCTTTTAAAAGTGACACATGTGTCAATTATTTATTTGTGAACATTCCGTGACTAATAATTTCTTTAATCGACTGAACCCATAAATCTTGAGGGATGCCGAAGTGATTGGGAATGGCAATGGTCTGAAAAATTATTCCGAGTACCAATACGTCCGGAATATGGGGCTTCAGCTTGTTCCCGCCTTTTCCTAGTGTTACAAAGTTCTGCATATAACTGTACATTTCTAAGTGCATTTTTTCTAGGTCTTGCGTATTGTTCCGAACCTTTTCATTGAGGGAGGATGGAATTTGTCTGCCTATCTCAATGAGTTGGTGGATTTCTCTATTTCTAAAAATAAGTTCAAAAAGGAATTCAAATTGCCTGTCAAAGTCATCTAATTCCGCTATTTCCTTTAATTCAGCAAGGAAATGCTTCATCTCAAATAACATATAATCGGTAATCAGTTCTTCCTTATTTTCGAAGTATTTGTAAATTGCGCCGCGGGAAATCTCCATTCGTTCTGCTAATAGACTGAAGGTAAAACCCTCATATCCATGTTCGAGCAGCAGCTGCTTGGTGTACTGAAATAATTCCTCCGTCGAAAACTTGCGCTCCCGTGCCATGATGCCACCTCCATCCATAAATGTAACACGGGGACGGTTCTTTTGCATCATTATTGATGCAAAAGAACCGTCCCTGTGCATCAAATTTTTCCGTTTCGAATGACCTGTTTCATCATATCCTTTGCTTTTAAAAAATAATACCATTAAATGGTTGAACGGACCAAATAGGGAATGATTAAATGAAAAAAAGACATGCTGGTTCCGGATTCCGTCCCAACACCCTGTCATATTTACCCATTTTGTACATCTCTTATAAAGAGGTGTATTTTTATGAAAAGGAAACTGATTCGAACGCTCATTGTATTGGTGGTGCTAGTCTTAATATATGACGTGAATTTTCGAACAAAAACAGTAACGTATTTTGGTGAAGATGCGAATTGGTCCATTAAAATCAACTCAAAACTAGTTGGACTTAATGGTAGTTATAGAATTGAAGTTCAATATAAAGGCAGCAAATCAATCGAGTATATCGATTTTAATATCCATCCACCACATTATGAAGCAGGTATCCCTTCCTTGGACAAAAAGGGCTTTTACCACTGGGAATGTAAGGATGACTGTGGGTTTTATGATAAAGAGGATGAACTTCTCTTTTTTATCGTTTGGAAAGAAGACAACCGTTCCGAAGAAAAAATGAGGTTTATTAATTTAAAAAAGATTCCGACTAATTGGTGGAAGTAGAGGAACAACTAAAGGAAAATTGATAAAATAGTGTCGTGGAGGTGGAGAAAAAATGATTGCAACCCAATATAAGATTACACTGCCGAGCGATTATGATATGAATATAATCAGAGACAGAGTGAAAAATAATGGTCATAAAACAGACGGGTTTGAAGATTTAAAGTTTAAACTCTATTTGGTCACTGAAAAAGGAATCCATAATAATTTGCAAAACAGTTATAGCCCGTTATATCTTTGGAAAGGGAATAACGGACTGAACAAGTTTTTATTTAATGGGTTTTATGACAATATCCTAAACTCCTTTGGCTGGCAGCAAGTGAATGTCGGAATTCCCCTGATTGATACCACTACGTCTAAAATCACAGACAATAAGTACTTATTTCAAATCACAAAAGAAATTCCACCGCAAGAAAGTCTAAACAACTTGAAGGATAAAATTGAGGAAAGCATCCCGACAATAGACGAGACAGAATATCTTATTATTTATAATCCGGAGAGATGGAAGTACGAAGTGTTTTATTTCTTAAATGATTTAAGTAGCGTAAAAGATGTAAGTGGGGTCGTTTATTCGATTCTACATATATCACAAGGATAATACCTATTGTCTATTTTCTGTTTCATAAAATGGGCAAACATAAACCCAGTCCTTTTTCGGGGCTGGGTTATTACATTCGGTGGTGTATTTCGAAATAGAGCGCTTGGATAAATTTTTTCATGTTGATTCGGAGTGGGCTCGGTGTGGCGGTTTTTTTGTCTTTTAATTCTTTCATTTTTTGCCGGACGGTTGTAAAATCGAAAAACTTTGATGAGTAATTTTCAAACTTTGGATGGGAAAAGTCTGTCAGCCCTAGTGAAGCGAGGCCATTCAACGATTGATAAATAGCCCTCCGGACACGCTGTTCGGAGGCTTTTATTTCTCTTTGAAGATCTGCCTCGCTGGCTGCTTCACCAAGTTTCTTCAAAGCTATGATTCTAAAAGTTTCCTTAAGGGAAGGAAATCCATTAGTGAATGTTTGCTGCTGTTCGTAGTCATGGAAAAACTGCATAATCTCCAAAAGGTCTTTACCCCCGCTTTCACCGGCAATGCCCAGTTCCGAAAGAAGGAACCGCCCGGCGTCAGAGAATGTTTTCCCTTTTTCCCGATGTAAATTGCCCTCTGGTTTTTGAAAGCTAATATTCATCGCATTTTGTATAGACCTTTGTATATCCTGGATGGATTTCTCTAATCGGGCATGCTCGATCACCTTCTTTACAACCGAAACGACCTCGATTTTATTAATCGGCTTTGTTATGTAATGGTCAATCCCCTTTAAGTAAGCTTGTCCAATCAGGTCCTTAGATTCCACTTGTGAAATCATGATGACCTTTCCTTTAAAAACCGGCTTGATTTTCTGGACCGTTTCGATGCCGTCTTGAACCGGCATTAACAGGTCAATTAGTAAAATATCAACCTTCTTCATATCTAAAAGTTCTCCGCTAACCTCGGAACCATCGGCAGCCTCGCCGACGACTTCGCCAAGGTCATCATCTTCAATAATATGGCTAAGCATCGTACGAATCGATATATCATCATCAATGATAAAAAATCGCATGAAATCACTCTTTTCTCGTTATTTTTGCCATTGGCAGGTGAACAGTGAAAGCTGCCCCTTTGCCATCCTCCGAATCATTAAGCAGAACATTGCCATCATGCATTTCTGCCACTTCCTTAACGTAGGTCAACCCAATCCCAGTGGAGGATTTGCCAGTGCTGTCAAACTTTAAAGTGAATCCGGGTTTAAATATGACATCTTTATATTGGCGTGGAATTCCGGGTCCGGTATCCTTAACGCGGATTGTAAGCCAATCTTGATTTTGTTCAGCCAATAGCTCAATTTTCCCCGTTTCATTGATAGCCTCGACGGAATTGGAAACAAGGTTGTTGACAATGGAGGTAAATGTATATGCATGATAATCGGGGTGTGTTCCGCTAATTGAAAAGACGAACTCAATTTTTTTCCCCAACAGCTCAGCATACTTGTTATTTGTCCTTACAATAATTGAAAAAAGGGAGTCAATGTCAATATAATCAAGCAAACTTTCCTCGGTAATCAGTTTGGAAAGCCCGGACAAAATTCGTTGATTATCCTTTTTGATTTCATGAACTTCACCAGCAATCCGCAAGGCTTGCTGAGGAATCCCTTCCAATGAGAAGTCTCTTTGTCCCTCGTTGATTTCGTGCAAATCCTTGTAAAGATTGTAGGATTGTTTGGTGACCTTCTCGGCAAACTGAAGGGTTTTTTTCAAAAGGATGGTCTCTTCATAAAGATTCGAAACGACCATGATCATATGTTCATTTCGCTTTTGGATTTCCGTTTCCTTCAGCTTGGATTCATGGTATTTAAGAGTACTAAATAAACCAACTACAAAAAAACTTCGAAATACAGCGAAAATCAAAATTTTATGGACGGCATCAATAGTTGTTAATTCTTCAAATAAAAGCCTTTCGAAAAACAACTCTGACATTCCAGCCGCAAATTCTGTTACAATTCCCAAAAGGCCTATCACCCAAGGCAACTGGTTAAA
>NZ_JAGYPE020000034.1:25589-31810 GCF_018343545.2 Neobacillus citreus
AAAAACAACTCTGACATTCCAGCCGCAAATTCTGTTACAATTCCCAAAAGGCCTATCACCCAAGGCAACTGGTTAAACTGGTGGATTTTCAATAAGAAAAAGACCAAAGCATAGGTGAAATAATAGACAAAGGATGGCAGGTTAGCATGAATGGATACCAGCCAATCAAACGGTTCTAGAAAAATAGCATCAAGAAGGATTCGAAAAACTAGCACGGAAACCCCTGCAAGCGTGCCGCACAAAATAGCGGGTACTTTTCTTAGCCCCAATAAAAAGAGAAAAAGGGCAGGGGGTCCAAAGCTCACCCGATAGACTTCATTAAATGGGTAAAATTTTACCTCTCCAGCAAGCGGAACCAAAATGGCCATTGCCGCCAGTAAGGTTAGTTCATTTTTTGAAAAAATTTTAATGTTCAATTTGCGCCACAACCTCTTATTCTAACAATCCATCATTTAATGCAAAAAAAATATGTAGGTTTTTGTAGATTTCTTGTTATATTGTGTAGTTACTATTTTACATTAAGACTAGCCTCACTGAAAACGCTCTCAGTAAATTCTGCCTCAAATTATAGTTTTATTTTAGCTAGAAATCCATTGGAAAAAAACTCTTCTAAGACCAAATCGTTAAAAAAATGTAAAAGAGGTGCTTGAATGAAAAAAATAGGTTTAGCTTGGCAAATCTTAATTGGGTTGATTCTTGGTATTGTTGTTGGTGCTATTTTTTATGGAAATCAAGATGTCGCGAAGTATTTACAGCCAATTGGCGATATCTTTTTAAGACTAATCAAAATGATTGTCATTCCAATCGTTATTTCCAGCTTGATTGTAGGTGTTTCCAGTGTAGGCGATACAAAAAAGCTTGGAAAAATCGGTGGAAAATCCATTTTATACTTTGAAATTATTACAACAGTTGCGATTATTGTAGGACTATTAGCAGCGAATATTTTCCAGCCAGGCGCTGGGGTAGATATGGGTTCATTACAGAAAACTGATATTGGTGGTTATGTAGATACGGCAGAAACAGTAGAAAGCCACGGAATGGCTGAAACTTTTGTGAACGTTGTACCGCCAAATATTATCAAAGCAATTGTAGACGGAAACATGCTTGCCATCATTTTCTTCTCTGTTCTATTTGGACTTGGGCTTACCGTCATTGGAGAAAAAGGGAAACCGGTCATTGCATTTTTCCAAGGTACGGCTGAAGCGATGTTCTGGGTGACCAATCAAGTAATGAAATTTGCACCATTTGGTGTATTTGCTCTTATTGGTGTGACCGTTTCTAAATTTGGTGTTGAATCATTGTTGCCGCTGGGTAAATTAGTTATTATCGGTTACGCTACAATGCTATTCTTTGTTGTTGTCGTTCTAGGGGGTGTTGCTAAATTAGTAGGTGTAAATATTTTTAATATCATACGCTTACTTAAAGATGAATTGATTTTGGCTTACTCTACTTCTAGTTCTGAAACGGTATTGCCAAGATTAATGGAGAAAATGGAGAAGTTTGGTTGTCCAAAAGCTATTACATCTTTTGTTATTCCAACGGGTTATTCCTTTAACTTGGATGGATCAACACTTTACCAAGCATTAGCAGCATTGTTTATTGCCCAAATGTATGGAATCGATTTGTCCATTGGCCAACAAATTTCATTAATGCTGGTATTAATGGTAACATCGAAGGGAATCGCAGGCGTTCCGGGAGTTTCATTTGTTGTCCTCTTGGCAACGTTGGGAACTGTAGGCATACCTATAGAGGGCCTTGCATTTATAGCAGGTATTGACCGTATTCTTGATATGGCTAGAACAGTTGTCAATGTCATCGGAAACTCATTAGCTGTAGTGGTAATGTCTAAATGGGAAGGCCAGTTTGATAAGCAAAAAGCAAATTCCTATTTGCAGTCTTTAAATGATACAAAGCAAAAAGCGGCATAACATGCAATTTTAGAAAAAGGAACCCATTCCAGTGTGGGTTCTTTTTTGCAAATTAGCAGGAAATAAAATATTGCGATATCTCTTTTGATAGATTTAAAATGAGAGAGTAATATGATATGGAGAGAAGGTTTCAGCATGTGGATTGCTGCAGCATTGGTAACGACTTTAAGCTTCGGCACGAATAATACGATTTTTAAATGGAGTACAAGCCGTGGCTTGTCGAAAGTGCATATTCAGTTTTTCTTTTATTTCGTGGCATTTCTGCTTACACTTGGGTATGGGCTATATACAGGGGAACTGCAATTTAACCTCTATGCGCTTATCCTTGGTGGACTAATTGGCATCCTGAATGCGAATGGCAATATTCAGATGTCCAAGGCCTTCGAAAAGGGTCCTGCCAGCCTAACGTCGCCTCTAATTGGCGCCAATGCAATCATGCCGATTCTTGGGGCAGCGATTATTTTTCATGAAGAAATCAGTCTTGCCCATTGGATTGGGATTGTGGTAATACTCGGTTCAGCCCTGATGATTCAATATTCGCCGGGCAAAAGTCACGGCACAAATTATGGTCCATGGATTTATCGGGTCGTATTGGCAATCCTTTCCTTTGGGATTCTGGGAATATTAATGAAAACAACATCCTATTTGCAAATTAGTTCGCTTAGTACATTAATTTGTATGTACGGCGGAGGCAGCATTTATTTGGCCCTGACCAGTTTACGGGAAAAGGAAAGCTGGCTGAGGTCAGAAGTGAATGTCGGATCCATGGCCGGTTTAGTCAGTGTCATCGGGTACAGCTGTTATTTCTATGCGTTGCAAAAAGGTATTGCCAGCATTATCTTCCCAATCGTCAGCTTAAATTGCCTCGTAGTCATCCTGGCAGGCTGTTGGTTCTTTAAGGAAAAATTGAAACGATACCAGCTCGTTGGCATATTTTCAGCGATTCTTGGGATTATTTTTACAAAAATATGATACGTGGGGACGGTTCTTGTGCTTCAATTTTTGAAGCACAAGAACCGTCCCTTTGCTTTATCAAAAATGAGCAACGCTTTTTTGGTTTAAAGTGATAAAATTTTTATCGAAAATCTATTGTTCTATAACAATAATATATGGTAAAATCTGAATATTATTTATTTTTCAGAAAAATTAGAGCGGTTATTACTGCGTACATAGTCCGCTGAGGGGGAGAAAAGGTGAAAAAGAGTTTAGCCATTGTTTTGATGGGAGTATTGTTGCTGCTTTCTGCTTGTGGCGGGGGAAGCAAGGAAACTAGTGGGGAAAAGAAAGAAAAAGAAGTAAAAATAGGGATCACGCAAATCGTTGAGCATCCGTCCCTTGATGCCGCCCGCGAAGGGTTTATCGCGGCCTTGAAGGATGCTGGTTATGAAGAAGGAAAGAACCTGAAGCTTGATTACCAAAATGCACAGGGTGACATGAATACCAATTTATCAATTGCCCAAAAATTAGTTTCGGACAAGAATGATCTAATTTTAGCCATTGCTACTCCGAGTGCACAGGCCGTACTGAAAAACACGAAGGAGATCCCAGTTTTATTTACGGCTATCACGGATCCGGTTGGTGCGCAATTGGTAAAAAGCATAGAAAAGCCAGGCGGAAATTCCACTGGAACATCTGATACGCACCCAGATGCCATCAAGAATACAATTGCTGCGATCAAGAAGTTTGTTCCTAATGCCAAGAAGGTCGGCATCATCTATAACAATGGTGAGCCTAACTCGGTTGTAAACGTGAAGAATGCCAAGAAAGCAATCGAAGCAGAGGGACTGGAAGCAGTTGAAACAACGATAACAGCTGGTTCTGAAGTGAAGCAGGCTGCTGAATCATTAGTTGGCCGTGTGGATGTCCTTTACATTCCAAAGGACAATACGGTTGTTGCTGCTCTTGAATCCGTCATTACTGTAGCGAATGCGAAGGATATCCCAACATTTGTTGGTGAAGGAGATTCTGTAAAACGCGGAGCATTCGCTTCTTATGGACTAAACTACCATGACCTTGGCTATTCAACTGGTAAAATGGCAGTCGAAATCCTAAAGGGAAAGAAACCAAGCGAAATTCCAGTCGGCTTCCCAGAAAAGCTAGAACTCGTCATCAACAAAAAAGCCGCTGCTGAAGAAGGCATCACCCTAACAGAAGATTTAATTAAGGACGCTAAGATAGTAGGAGAATAAGTGAAACATGGGGACGGTTCTTGTGCTTCAATTTGAAGCACAAGAACCGTCCCTTTGCTTTGAAACTTTTATTTAAGGCGGGCAGTCTAATCTAGTAAAGGAGTGGTGGTGTGGATGAAAAAATTCATTTTTCCGCTTATACTAGTGGTTTTCTTTATTCTAATGGTGTGGGGGATGGGAATGAAACAAACCGGAAATTTGGCTCCATCCATTAACGCTATTTTTGGAAAGGAAGATTATACGGACATTGTTTCCGCCAATAATCAATTGGGGATGAAACTGTTAACAGAAATAGGAGCAGGAAACGGCGGCAATACGGTTATTTCTCCGACAAGTTTATTCATGGCGCTGTCAATGGTCTACAATGGGGCCGATGGGAAAACAAAGGAAGAGATGGAGAAGGTTTTGCAAACGACTGGAATGGATGCCAATGAATTAAGTCAAGCGAACGCTTCAATGATGTCGATGTTACATAAGCATTCTAAGCAAATTCAGCTCCATATCGCAAACTCCATTTGGCTAAACAAAGACTTTCACTTTCAGGATAAATTTGCGACTAACAACAGAGATTATTTTAATGCAGAAATAAAAGAGATTGATATCAATGATAGGAAATCTGTTCCGTTGATTAATGATTGGGTGAAGAAATCGACGGATGGTAAAATTAAGGGAATTATTGAAGCTCCTTTAGATCCAGATTTAGTCACGGTTCTGATCAACGCGATTTATTTTAACGGGAAATGGCAATATGAATTTGATAAAGAGCAAACAAAGGAACAAACTTTTCATCTGACAGAAGGGACCACCAAAAAGGTGCCGCTCATGACGCTGAATGAAAAATTGGCTTATTTGGAAACCGAAGATTTCCAGGCGGTTTCGCTTCCATATGGTGATGGCCAAATGAGCATGAAGATATTTCTTCCAAGGGAAAGTTCCAATTTAGCAGAATTCCAAAAAATGCTGACAACTGAAAATTGGGAGAAGTGGAACTCTGAATTTACCGAAAAAAAGGGGACCGTTCTGCTGCCAAAGTTTCAATTAGAGTATGAAGTGATATTGAATGACCCATTAAAGAATCTGGGGATGGAGAACGCTTTTGACAGCCGAGCTAATTTTTCAAAAATGGTTAAAGAGACGGATCCAATAATGATCAGTGAAGTAAAACAAAAAACATTTATCGATGTGAATGAAGCAGGGACAGAAGCGGCTGCGGCAACCTCTGTCCAAATGGTAAAAGAGTCGGCAAGCATAGATAATCCCTTCTTTATAGAAGTAAATCGGCCATTTTTCATAACGATTACCGAAGAAGAAAGCGGAACAATTTTATTTATGGGGTTGATATCTGACCCTCAGGGTGGAACTCAAAAATAGTTCATTTTTTGGGCTTAAGGAAAGTGTAAAATTTCCCTGATTTTACACTTTCTTAACGCATAAATTCAACTACGTCTCTGTCTTCGTCCTAACGGACTCGCCAATCGACGAGTTTTCATTTAAAATTGCTTTTGCAAAATTTGGTTGATAAACTTATTTTGTATATTTAGAAAAGGAGTTTTTAGCAGGATGATTAATAAAGTTGCAAAAGTTACTGTTTATGTAAATGACCAAGAAGAAGCCAAAGATTTTTGGATTAATAGAGTCGGTTTTGTTCTAAAAGAAGAGCAGCCAATGGGGCCAGACTTTTCCTGGATTGAAGTTGGACCAAGCGAAGATGACTCCACCAATTTAGTCCTTTATGCTAAAGCTGCGATGGAACAGCATGACCCATCAAAGGTTCAGCACCCATCAATCCTCTTCAGCACGACCGATATCGAATCCGCATATGAAAAAATGAAACAAAATGGAGTAAAAGTAGGGGAAATGTTAAGAATGCCATTCGGAACGATGTTTTCCTTCCATGACCAGGATGGCAATGATTATTTGTTGAGGGAAGATAAATAAGGATAAAAAAGCTGCGATTTTTGATGTGGAATCGCAGCTTTTTATGATTATCTGGACCAAAGGTCAAATAGTCAAGCGGAAAGTGGTCTTATGAAAAGGTTATAAGACCATAAGGAGCAAACAGCCAGGCCGAAGGTGGTCTTATGAAAGGCTTATAAGACCAAAA
>NZ_JAGYPE020000034.1:31910-60707 GCF_018343545.2 Neobacillus citreus
GCCAGGCCGAAAGTGGCCTTATGAAAGGTTTATAAGCCCAAAAGGAGCAATCAAGCGGACCGGAAGAGGTCTTATGAAAAAGCTGAAAAAGCTTCTACCTTTTTTTCTTCTTAGAATTATCGACTACCGCCACTTTGCCTTTTTTGATTTCTTCTAAAACCACTTTCACATGTATCGTTTTTTCGTCAATATGCTCGACGTTTGAAATTTTGGCTTTGCGGCCTTTAATGGTTACATCCTCTCCAACGACTGGAATACGTTTTAGCAGTTGAGTTAATAAAACATTTTTGTTTTCAAGAAAATGAACTGCAAACATGGGCGGGCCACACCTTTCATTTTTAATGGGTTGTCTCTCTACAAAAATATTTAATGAAAGGCGGTTTTAGACCAAAAACGCTTACATAAAAACTTGAAATTAATTTTCACTTAACTTTAAATAGAGTTATAGATTGAGTAAAAAATAAAAAAACGAGATGATTATATGTTTATTTTAACTGAAGCAGCAAAAAACGAATTGCAAAAGCGATTGCAAGATTCAAACCAATTGATCCGCTTGCAAATGCGGAAAAGTTGTTTTATGAAAGCAAAACTGACCTTCGAAGATGCCTTTCAGGCAAATGACGAAATAATAACATTGGATGAACTGCAGTTTATCATTGATAAAGCCGAGTGCCATTATTTCAGGGGCAAAAAATTGGATTTTATCCCAGACACCACTGGTTTTAAACAATTTGAGATCATCTAATTTTTCAAAGAGCCTATTCCGCAAGGATAAGGCTCTTTTTTTTCATAAACCAACGATTTTCATTAAAATTTATGAATTCTAAAAATATTGACACAATAAAAAATGCGAGATATTATAAATTTACATGTTGATATTGTCGAATGCTGTTCGACAATATCGAACGCTATGGAGGATTAGTAATGTCTGAACGTTTAATTCAATCGATTGAAAGAGCAGCGGATGTCCTTGAAATTTTTTTAACTACAAATTCAGAGTTAAGCGTCAAGGAAATTAGCGAGAAGGTAAATCTATCAAAAAGTACTGTCCATGGGATTATCAAGACTTTGGAACACAGAGGATATCTTCAGCAAAACCCGGATGACCTCAAATACCGTTTAGGTATAAAGCTTTTTGAACTAGGTAATTTTGTAGGCAAACATTTGGACATAAGAAGCATTGCTCGGCCAATTATCAAGGATTTAGTCAATGAACTAAATGAAACCGTTCACTTAGTTTTATTGAACCGCAACGAAATTATTTATATCGAAAAGGAAGATGGACCGAGAACCCTGACGATGTACTCGCATATTGGAAAAAGAGCCCCGGTACATTGCACAGGTGTCGGCAAAGCAATTCTGGCCTACTTAAGTGACCAAGAGGTAGACCGGCTGCTGTCAATCCAAAATTTGCAGCCGTTTACGGAGTTCACGATGACGGATAAACAGGCAATTAAAAATCATTTACAATCCGTCCGTGAGTGCGGCTATGCGGTTGACGATGAAGAGATTGAGTTAGGGCTGAAATGTATCGCTGCTCCGATCTTTAACCATCAGGGGAATGTAATCGCTTCAATAAGCTGTGCCGCCCCTAAAATCAGGCTTGATGAAGAACGTCTTCCAAAGGTCATCGCCGGAATCCAGAAAGCTGCATCAGAGATTTCAAAGGCATTGGGTTACAAAGGTGTAATGCAACGATAAGCGCTGATCTGGCAGCTATTTTGGAATAGGAATTGAATAAAATGGGACACGAGAACCGTCCCCGTGAACTAATTTTAGGAGGAGAAATGAAGTGGAAAAAGTAAAAGTTGCCATTCTTGGCTCAGGAAATATTGGGACAGATTTAATGATTAAGCTTGGCCGCTCTGAAATTTTGGAATTAACCACTGTGATTGGGATTGACCCAAATTCGGATGGACTGCGCCGTGCCAAGGAATTAGGATATACAGCTATAAGTGACGGTATTGATGGTTTTTTGAAAACACCAGAATTGGCTGACATCATTTTTGATGCGACCTCTGCCAAAGCCCATCTCTACAATGCAAAAGTGTTAAATGAGGCAGGTAAAAAAGTAATTGATATGACTCCTGCTGCGGTTGGACCATATGTGTGTGCTGCCGTGAACATTCAAGAGCATTTAGAGAAAGATAATATCAATTTGATTACTTGCGGAGGTCAAGCGACCATCCCGATGGTGCATGCGGTCAATCGTGTTTGCCCGGTAAAATATGCAGAAATTGTCGCAACCATTTCAAGCCGCAGTGCCGGACCAGGGACTCGCGCAAATATCGATGAGTTTACTGAAACGACATCCCGTGCGATTGAAGTAGTTGGGGGCGCGAAAAAAGGAAAGGCCATCATTATCCTGAATCCTGCGGAACCGCCGATTCTTATGCGTGACACCGTTTATACGCTTGTCGAAGAAGGAAAGATGAACGAGGAAGCCATCAGACAATCAATTGCAGAAATGACTAAGGTCGTTCAATCCTATGTTCCGGGGTATCGTCTACGTACCGAACCGATTTTTGATGGAAATAAGGTAACCATTTTCTTAGAGGTAGAAGGAGCAGGGGATTATCTGCCAAAATACTCTGGAAACCTAGATATCATGACTGCAGCAGGCGTTAAAATTGCTGAAGAATTTGCAAAAAACTTATTAAAGAAACAAACCGTTTAAGAAAGGGGCCGAAAAAACAATGGAAAACAACAGAGATATTCTCATTACCGAAGTAGCATTACGGGACGGCAGCCATGCGGTTGCCCATCAATATACAGTCGAGCAAGTATTGAAAGTTGCAAAAGCATTGAATGATGCCAATGTACCATTTATTGAAGTATCACACGGCGACGGACTTGCAGGGTCTTCTTTACAATATGGCCTGTCAAAAACAAATGAAATGGAATTAATTGAAGCAGCTGTTTCTGTAGCAGATAATTCAAAAATTGCTGTTTTATTATTACCGGGTATCGGTACACTGCATGAACTGAAGAAAGCTGCCAATTTAGGGGCAAAAATGGCTCGTATCGCTACACACGTAACCGAAGCAGATGTGGCGCCGCAGCATATTGCTTATGCAAAAGAACTTGGCATGGAAACAGTTGGATTCTTAATGATGAACCACATGGCACCAGTAGACAAACTTGTTGAACAGGCTAAATTAATGGAAAACTACGGTGCTGATACGGTTTATGTGGTTGACTCAGCAGGTTATCTTCTTCCGGAACAAGTACGTGAACGGATTCGTGCCCTTAAACAATCAGTAGGCATTAATATCGGCTTCCATGGTCATAACAATCTCTCTCTTGCCATGGCCAATACACTTGTGGCTATTGAAGAAGGTGCGACCCGTATTGACGGCAGTGTTCGCTGCTTAGGAGCTGGTGCCGGTAATACGCAGACAGAAGTATTAGTTGCCGTTTGTGAACGGATGGGAATTAAGACAGGCGTCGATTTATATAAAATGATGGATTTAGCTGAAGATATCGTCGCACCGATTCTGCAAGTACCTCAGGAAATTACAAGAGACAGCCTGACACTAGGATATGCAGGGGTTTATTCAAGCTTTGCCCTTCATGCGAAACGTGCTGCAACTAAATTTGGCATCGATTCACGTGACATTTTAATAGAGTTAGGTAAACGTAAAGTTGTCGGCGGTCAAGAGGATATGATCGTGGATGTAGCAGCGGAAATTGCTAAAAACAAAAACTAATCCTTTTTGGACATCTTAGAATACGCACAATTAACATTTTTTCAGCAAAGGGTTAAATCATCTAGGGGTAGAGGAGAAATTTTATGGAACTAGTTATTATTCTCTTAGCGCTGGGTCTGTTAATGTTTATCGCCTATCGCGGATTTTCAGTCATCATTTTTGCTCCGGTATGTGCATTATTTGCGGTATTATTAACAAATCCAGACTATGTGCTCCCGTTTTATTCGAATGTCTTTATGGGAAAAATGGTGGAATATATAAAATTATATTTTCCTATTTTCTTGCTGGGAGCTATTTTTGGTAAAGTAGTAGAAATGTCCGGTTTAGCACGTTCCATCGCCACCACCTTGATTCAATTAGTGGGACGCAAGCGTGCCATGTTAGTCATTGTTTTATTGTGCGCAATTCTTACCTACAGCGGCGTAAGCTTAGTCGTTGTGGCATTTGCTGTATATCCGTTTGCAGCCAATTTGTTCAGACAATCCAATATTCCGAAACGGTTAATTCCGGGAACGATTGCCCTTGGGTCTTTTACTTTTACAATGGATGCGCTGCCAGGTTCCCCACAGGTGCAAAACGTCATTCCGACAACATTCTTTAAAACAAACCTTTATGCCGCACCGACACTTGGAATTATCGGGGCCATTTTCATCTTTACAGTCGGTATGCTGTATTTAGATTCTCGCCGGAAAAAAGCGGAAAAAGCCGGTGAAGGCTATGATAGCTTTGGAACGATTACCGAAGAGGAAATTAAAATCGACTTAGATGTAAAAGAAAGCGTCGGCCGCAAAATATTTGCCTTTGTTCCGGTTGTCCTAGTTGGTGTGCTAAATAAGGTGTTAACCACAGTGATTCCAAAATGGTATCCAAATGGTTTTGATTTTTCGAAAATCGGTTTAACGACTTTCCCAAACATTGAAACGGCACAAGTCGTTGGTATTTGGTCAGTTGAAATTGCTCTTCTTGCAGGGATTTTTGCCACTATTTTGTATAATCGAAAACCTGTTCTGACGAATTTCAAGGTTGGCATGAATGTCGGGATTGGCGGAGCACTGCTGGCAATCATGAACTCGGCTACTGAATATGGTTTTGGTGCTGTTATTTCAAATTTGCCTGGATTTGCGATTGCTAGAGACGGCATTTCCAAAGCGTTTGAAAATCCTTTATTAAACGGAGCGGTAACGACAAACGTTCTGTCTGCTATTTCAGGCTCCGCATCGGCAGGTATTGCCATTTCATTAGGTATTATGAGTAAAACCTATATTGAACTGGCTAATCAATTTGATATTCCGCTAGAAGTTATGCACCGTGTTATTTCCATGGCATCGGGAGGGATGGATACACTTCCACATAACGGAGCTGTTATTACATTACTCGCGATCACTGGTCTGACACATAAGCAATCCTATCGCGATATATTTGCCATTACCATTATCAAAACAATCGCTGCATTCTTTGTAATTGGTGTTTATATGTTAACTGGAATTGTTTAAAAAATTTATAAAGAACTAGTTGCGAAAAAACAGGCAAGTAGACGATGTCTATGTGGACAAGTCTACTTGCTTTTTTGCACTTATTAAGCTTTCCGGTTATAAAGTTATTTTTCCCGTACTATATTTAAATATAATTTGCTAGTTTTTAAGAAAAAATGAAGGGGATTGTGGTAATCTCAATTTAATGAGTATTACAAAAATAAAAAACCTTAAGCAGAGGTTGTGCTTCAAATGATTGAAAAGCTATTAATAAATGCCGATGAGTGTTATCAGCTGGGTGAGGAAAAGGCTGCTGAATATTTTCGGAGGCTATACAAACTGGTCACAGAAAAAAGCTATGTCACTGCTTTGACAAGGGATTTCCAAGAGTGGAAACACAACCATATTCGTCATCCTCTATTAACCTTCCTATTTCGAAGAAGGCAAAGGCCGGATGTTCGGGGATACCACCAATACATACAATGGCTCGACTATACCAGTAAACTGGACCATTATCTGGACCGAAGCATTTCCTATCTTTACATGCGGGACCTCGGCAAATCTCTGGAGTCACCGGAGACACAGGCCAGGATACGGAGTGTTGTGTCCAATTTAAAAAATAACCTGACAAGCCGCGATGACAAAACTGATTTTTTCAGCATGGCCGGATTGTACCGCTGGGCGCAGAAGGAAGGGATTGAATCCGCCTTTATTTGGCTGATGAACAAACTGAAAATCGTATCCGACAACATTCCGGAGAGAATGGATCCCGAGCATGCCAAACGAAAATTGATTAAAATCATTGCGGGGGTCATCCTGCATGTAAATGAAGAGATGGCTGATGAAACAGCCCAAGAAGAACGAAGCCGGAGGCTTGATGAAGCCATCAAACTGGGCTATGCCTACGGTCTGACCTATCCCTTTATTGACGATCTACTTGATGCCCGTGTTTTGTCCGATAAAGAAAAAGAGGAATACTCCAGTTTAATCCGGACCACCCTTGTTACAGGATCTGTTCCTGATTTAGGCAACTGGACAGGACCTAATGCCAGTCTCATTCGTTATATTCATACCGAACTCCGCGATGCCTTTGACTATATTAAGTCCCATCAGCATACGGAAACGAAAAAGCAATTTTTCGAGCAGGCCTATATCTTTTTTAATTCTCAAGAAGTGGACCGCGTTAAAAGTTTATCCAACCCCAATTACACCAATGAAGAACTGTACATACCGATTATTTTAAAATCGTCTTCGTCCCGATTGATTGCCCGTTCTGTCATCAGTGCTCCTGAGGATGAGGGGTTTGACAGCCGAACCTTCTATTACGGCATTTATAATCAACTGGCCGATGATTTTGCCGATATGTTCGATGACATAAAGGACGGTGCCGTCACGCCGTATACCTACTATATGAAATACCACAACCAGCGCGATGACCTTATCAACCCATTTGAGTTGTACTGGGCGGTTATTGCTAATTTGATTCACAATGTCTTTGACTCCGATCCAAAGACATGCGAGGTCATACTGGACCGCGCCATAAACGGATTGAAGCGATTTAAAGTGCGGATGGGAACGCAAAAATACAATGAAATAATGGGGCTTTTTACCTCAGGAATGCCGCAATTCAATCGTGTGATACAAAAAATGGTCCAAAAAGCAGACGATGTGGATTTCTTTGATAAGCTGCTGCGCGACCATATTATTACAAATTTAAAAAATGATCGTATGGAGCAGGACGACTTTTTAGATACAATCGAAACGGTTCGCGACCAAATTAACAAGACCTTGAAAATTGAAGATGTACCATTAAGGAATGACCCCATTATCGATGCCGCCAATTACAGTCTTGAGGGTGACGGGAAGCGGCTCCGTCCCATTATGACGTGGGTTATGGGTGTTGATGGATATGGATTGGATGGTTCCTCCATTACCCCGCTTTTACGGTCATTAGAATACATGCATACGGCATCACTTATTTTTGATGACCTTCCATCTCAGGACAATGCTGGAATCCGCAGGGGGAGGCCAACTCTGCATAAGACCTATAACATCGCCATTGCTGAACTAACTGCGCTTTTTTTAACCCAAAAGGCGATCGAGGAACAGACTTCGCTTACCCGGTTCAATGCAGAAACAGTACTTCGCTTGATTCAATATTCAGCCCAGGTAACAGAGGATATGTGTAAGGGGCAGGCGATGGATCTGGAATCTAAAGGCAAGCCATTAACACTGGACCAACTGAATGTAATGTGTTTTTATAAAACCGGAATCGCTTTCGAAGCGGCTCTAATCATGCCGGCGATTCTTGCACAAGCTCACACGTCAGAACTGTCCGCCTTGAAAAAATTCGCCAGGCATGCCGGCATTGCCTTTCAGATTAAGGATGATCTTCTAGATTTGGAAGGGGATCAGAACGTATTAGGGAAACCCGCAGGCAAGGATGCTGCTAACAACAGCTCAACGTTTGTATCCATCCTGGGCGCAGAAGGTGCGAAAAAAGCGATGTGGGACCATTATTGTCTGGCGATGGACACACTAGAGGAAGTGCCGCGCAACACGACTTTTTTGAAGCATTTGCTGAACTATATTGTTAATAGGGACCATTAAAAAGAGGGGACGGTTCTTTTGCTTCATTTTTTGAAGCAAAAGAACCGTCCCCATGTTTCAGTATATAACGACCGGTTCGTATGTGCTGAGATTTTCGTAGACGATTTTCATATCGTCTGGTTGTGTGTTGACGCAGCCGTGCGAGCCATCGTTAAGATAGGCATTGCTTGCCCAGTTTTTCCGCCAGCTGGCATCGTGGAACCCTTGTCCATCGTTCGTAAAAGGAGCCCAATAATTTACCTGTACTTGATAACTTGGTTTTCCACCGAGTTCCCTGCCTGTTAGAATGGAAGGTGATCGTTTATAGAGAACATACCAAACTCCTGTTGATGTATCATGACCGGTGCTGTGTTTCCCGGTAACGACATTTGTTGTGATGACCAATTTACCTTCTTTGTAAATCCAAATTCGCTGTTCGGCAAGGGATACTTCAGCATACGTGCCGCCAATTCCGTTGTTCGCGGTTGTATCGTAACCGTAGCCTTCACCCTTCCATCCGTGTCCAATAACATTGGATGCAGAAATGGAATTCTCTCCTTTTTCAAAAGCAGCTTGAATTTGAGCTGTTTCTTTGTCAACATCTAATGCCCAGCCGTAGCCTTTTCCTTTTACAGATATGACCGAACCTGAGTGGGTCTTAAAGGAGAAGTCTTTATTTAATGTAGATTTTGTATCATTTATTTCCGAAACTTTGTTTTTAATGTCATTCGGGTCAATTGTTATTTTCATATCCTTAGTCACAGAGGCATTTGTAATTACTTCACTAGCTTTTAAAGAAAAGACTTGATCCTGAACCTTATACTCAACAGTCAGCCCAAGAAGCTCTTGCAGCTTTTTCTGTTCATTTTTTACAATTGCGCTATTTTCTTTGATTGACTGTATGTATAAAGGACTAAGATGAATGTCACTCTTATAATGCTGCTTGTCGTATTCCTTCAATAGGCTTGAGACGTCATATTGTTCTCCATCCTTGCTTTTGGTGATAATAATGCTGCCCTGCGTAAGCTTCGCCGCTGCATCTTGGGGTGCTTTTAAACTTTTATTCATTGATAAGAGCTTTTCTTCCACAAGCTTTTTCATTGTTTCAGTTCGGAATTGGTCTGCCTTTTCAGGTATCAGATGATAACCTTTTGCCTTTGTCGATGGAAAAAATGTCCACTGGCTTTTTAGTATTTTCTTAACCTCAGGCAAATCCTGATCCGCAAAACCCATCTTTGTATCGTTTTCATCTAAAATTTGCTGCTGTCCGACAAAGACCCTATTTTGTAAGACAGTGGTTTGTAATTTTTTCAATGCCTGATCAGCCGTCATCCCACCGACATTTATGTCATTAATCGTAGTCTGTGAATTGAATCGGGTTGCCTGGTAATAACTAATTCCCGCAATTAAGAGTACGATAATAGAGGCGCTGCTTGCTGCAACAAACTTCCAATTTCGATTGCCTTTGACTGATTTGCCTCGTCTGGTAGGTATTTCTCCAACCAGATTCATTTCTGCGTTATTCATAAATCTTCCCCCATAAATGCCTAATAACCTCGGTATCAAGTCCACCGACTATAATCCCATAACTCATTCTAAGTCTACAACAATATTCTTAATTTATCATTAATAATTTACTAGATTTTCATAGTATAAAATAAGTGCTAATTTAACCTCACTTAGGATAAACTGAATATAAATTAGAGCATGGGGACGGTTCTTTTGCTTCAGAAGCAAAAGAACCGTCCCCATGCTTCAAAGAAGGGATAAAAGAAAATATGAGTAATTCAGGCTGGAATTTTGATAATAGTTATGCCCGACTTCCGCAGGCTTTTTTTACTGATACGAATCCTGCGCCAGTTGCTTCACCGAATTTGGTTATTCTTAATGGTCATTTGGCATCTGCTTTGGGGTTGAATCCAAAGGCTCTTCAGGGTGAAGAAGCTGTTGCTGTGTTTGCTGGGAACAAAATACCCGAAGGTGCTGCGCCGCTTGCGCAAGCCTATGCCGGGCATCAATTTGGCTATTTTACAATGCTGGGGGACGGACGGGCAGTGCTTTTGGGGGAGCAAATCACTCCGGAAGGAAAACGGTATGATATTCAACTGAAGGGCTCAGGCAGAACACCATTTTCCCGCGGAGGGGATGGGCGGGCGGCGCTTGGACCGATGCTTCGAGAATATATCATTAGTGAAGCCATGCATGCGCTGGGTATTCCGACTACCCGCAGTCTGGCCGTAGTGACTACAGGGGACGCCATTTATCGTGAAACCGAGCTTCCTGGTGCGATTTTGACACGCGTTGCGTCCAGTCATATTAGGGTTGGAACCTTTCAATATGCTGCCGGGAAAGGCAATGTGGATGAATTAAGGATTCTGGCTGACTATACAATAAAACGCCATTATCCAGAAGTCACAGCTGATACTGATAATAACAAGTACCTCTCATTTCTTAAGGAAGTTATAAAACGTCAGGCCTCACTAATTGCCAAATGGCAGCTCGTCGGTTTTATTCACGGGGTCATGAATACGGACAATATGACAATTAGCGGAGAGACCATCGATTATGGCCCCTGTGCCTTTATGGACACCTACGATCCGGCAACCGTATTCAGTTCTATCGACAGGGAGGGACGTTATGCCTATGGCAATCAGCCGTTTATTGGCGGTTGGAATCTGGCCCGATTTGCGGAAAGCTTATTGCCGCTGCTTCATGAAAATGAGGAGGAAGCAGTTAAATTGGCCCAAGAGGCTATTTCAGAATATGACGGGTTATACCGCCAAAATTGGCTTGCCGGAATGCGGGCAAAGCTGGGTCTTATTAATGAAGAGGCAGAAGATGAATCCCTTGCGGAAGACCTGCTTAGTCTAATGCAAAAACATCGTGCTGACTACACCAACACCTTCCGAGCTTTAACATTGGGTCAGTTGGAGGGAGCGGAGCTGTTTAAAGCACCGGGATTTTCAGAATGGCAGAAGCGTTGGCAGGAAAGACTCGGCAGGCAGCAGGAAGCAACAGCGGAATCCCAACAGTTAATGCGGAATTCCAATCCCGCAGTCATCCCGCGCAACCACCGAGTGGAGGAAGCGCTTGATGCAGCAGTCAGTCAAAGCGACTTCAGCGTCATGATGAAGCTGCTAAGTGCTCTGTCGAACCCTTATGCCTATACACCAGAACAGGAAGAATACTGTACAATTCCTGCAGCTGCGAACAGACCATACAGAACCTATTGCGGTACATGATTAGGAAAGGAAAACTTCGTTGGTTTCCGTTTTATTCCAAAGTTTGTCGTGAGACTCCTGAATTTTGTAGTTAGGGAGCAAAATTATGTCGTAAGACTCCTGAATTTTGTAGTGAAGAATCAAAATCATGTTGTGAGTTCCTATTTTTATGTAATGAGCGCAGTGAAATTTAAATTGAAAAAGAAGCTCCAACCCATGCTGGAGCTTCTTTTTATTTTATAAAAAATTTAATATACGCCAACCGCATCAAACGATTTATTGACTGCGGTAACCTCCGCGGAGCCAGCCCCATAAAGGTCCGCAGCAGCTTGTACCAGAGCAGCGCGGGCCTGGCTGAAGGTAGAGGAGGCTGTTAAGTAGACGGTATTTGCTCGATAATAGATTGCCCCCAGTTTATCATTGCCGATTCCTTGAACCGTGACACCATAATGAGTTCCGCCGGCAGCCAGCAGGTAGGCAGCTTTATTGATAATGCCGCTGTTCGTATGAACGCCGCCGTTGTCACTTGTTCCAGTATAACGTTTTGAATAATGATCCGGATCGCCGTATTTCGTCGGATCACTCATCGAACGAAGGGCATCGTTTGCCTTTGCTGGAGTATAAACGTCCTCGCCAATCTCATAATCCGGATTTTTCCCATTATAAAATTCAACAAGTGTACCAAAAATATCAGAAATGGCTTCATTTAATGCTCCGGACTCATTTTGGTAGACCAAATCGGAACTAGTGTCTGTAACCGCATGGGTCAGCTCGTGGGCAACAACATCAATACCACCTGATAACGGGATAAAGGTAGTTCCGTCTCCGTCCCCATACACCATTTGGGTGCCATTCCAGAAGGCGTTATTGTAGTTTCGGCCATAGTGGACCGTAGACTTTAAGGCTCCGCCGTTATTATCATAGGAATTCCGGCCAAAGACATTTTTATAATAATCATAGGTTTTACCTGCATAATAGTGTGCATCAACTGCAGGGCTCTCATACGAGCTATTTAGGAGGTTGTCAACACTTGTCCAAAGTGACCCCGGCGTACGGGAACGGTTGGATGCATCGTATGTGATAACACCGTTTCCTCTTGTATTATCCTGCAGATAATAAGTTGAACTGGATAAAAGCATGTTTAAGGCCTTCGTATCTCCTAAAACACCAACTCCGCTGCCCGTTGTATTTGTACCTGTTACGCCTGGGCCGGTTTTTGCTTCATGAAGATCATTGTATTTATTTAAAATTTCCCCAGTGGATGCATCAATAAAATAATTATAGTTTCCTGGCTTTGGTTCGAGGAAATTTAAGTTTACTAGATATGCATAGTCAGCATCATCACCGTGTGTGAAAACAACCAGGTCGGCAGATGGCTTTTTCTCGTAATCAGGAGAAATCCCAAGATCGGCTTCCGCAATTTTTATTGCTTGATTGGCATTGACCTTTTTCTCCTTTTTCAGACCCTTTTTCGTTTCAAGGTCCGGGGTGACTGTTCCGGAGAACACATTCAGAGTTCCGTCCTCCGCGACAAATGCTGCCTGTGCAGCGCCCCAAACAGGAACACCGTTGTACACTTGTTGGAGTCTCAGCGCCGTTCCGCCAAGCTTGTCTTTATTGCTGGAGGTGATTTTGAACGATTCCAGTGCGGATTTGGAACCAAGTTTAAATTTGTCTTTGTTAGCGCTTACATATTCAAGAACAATGGCTTCTGCACTTTTACCTGATGGGTTTGTAAGCTTGCCTGAAATAAACTCTGGGGATCCAACTAGCTCATTGTATTTGTAGTTGGACAGGACATTTTTTGGTGCGGCAAATGATGATGCTGGGGCAATGGCACTGGCGGCAAGACCTATTGACAATCCGAAAGCTAAAATCTTTTTCTTCACTAAAACTCCTCCTTGGAAAACCTATTAATTTTTAAAACTATCATATTACCTCGAAAGGTCGTGAATTCATTTTACTATCAAAAAAAGTACTGGAAAAGAAAAGGTTTTCATTTTGATGTTGGGAAAAAAATCAAAAAAGTACAGAAAATTTTTAAAAAAAGACAGTGGCAATTTTTAAAATACTGTTATATAATTCTTTATAAATAATAAAGTTGTTATATAACAATGTGGATGAAAGGGGAAAAATGATGAACAAGGTAGATTCAATTGCACGGAGAATTCTAGGTTGGAAGTTAAATAGGTGGGATCGTTGGTACGATTATGAAAAGGGAATGTTCATCCATGATGCAGACTTTCAACCGGAGCACAACCTGGATCATGCGATGATCATTGTTGACAGATTAGAGAATTTAGGATTTACCTATACAAACAAAGGGCCATCAGAGGTTTGCTTCAATGATGTAACGGGAACTGGGGAAACATTGGCCCAGGCAATCACCAATGCAGCCTACTCCATCATCGAAAGAAGCACAGAAGCTGTCAGCAGCAGACAATGGTCAAAGCTTTGCTAAATTAACTCAAAAAAAATGGACCGTCTTCGATAGACGATCCATTTTTAATTACTTCGCACCTGCCGGCTTTAAGTTTTTCCTTTCAAGCCATGTCACACCAATATATAATACGGCCATTGTTACCCCAGTCCCAACCGCAAATCCACCGCCATGAACAAGAACGGCGGCAATCCACAGAATACTAAGAACAAAGTGAGCCGAGCGAATCGGCTTTTTCTTCTTCCGGTCCAGTACATATCCGTATATAGCCAAACAAAGCAGCAACAAAAAGGCAGAAGCGCCCGTTAAATTGTCTGTTTTGGTGAATTCCTTAATTAAATAGTATCCGCCATGGATGACAACAAGGGCCAAGGCCGCCCAGCCGGTATATGTATGAAGGCTGTGAGCTTTTCGTGCACCGACCTTAACAATTGGAAACGGAGATTTCAGTTTCTTTTTCAAAAGAAACCATGAAAAACTCAACGCTCCGGCCAAAATCGCACCGTTCCCCATGAGTTTAAAAATTCCGCCTTCATCCTCGCGTTCCCGGGCCTTACCTGCTAAATTTTCCGGACCATCATGAGGATTTGTAATTTGGTAATATAGAAATAATCCGATTAGGATGAGGCAAATTAAAACTGTAATGATAATAGGAATATAAATCTTAAAATTCTTTTTCATTTGGCCCTCCCTCTTAAAATTATTATTTCCTCCATTCTAAAGGACCAATCTTAAATTTTTCTTAAAAACATCTTAATATTCAAAAAAAACAAGCGGGGAATCACATGAATTATCGACTTTAAGGTAGGAAAAGGTTTAAGATATTAAATAGAGTGAATTGAAATAAGAACGGGGTGTATGTTTTGAAAATTGCTTTTATAGCACATGACCAAAAGAAAAATGACATAGTGAATTTTGCAGTCGCATATGAGCCGATTTTTTGCAAGCATGAATTATATTCCACAGGTACGACAGGCAGCAGAATTATGGATAAAACAGATTTAAAAATTACACGTTTTAAATCGGGGCCGCTGGGTGGAGATCAGGAGATTGGTTCTTTAATTGCTAAAAACCAAATGGATATTGTTTTCTTTTTCCGTGATCCATTAACTGCACAGCCGCATGAGCCGGATATTTCAGCGCTTATCCGCCTTTGTGATGTGTATTCCATTCCGTTGGCCACCAATATGGGAACTGCGGAAATACTGATCCGTGGCTTGGAGCGCGGTGACTTGGAGTGGCGGAATCTTGTGCATGAGCAGCAAGGTGAATAAAGCACTGCAACAGGGAAAGCATCATTCATAATCACCGGTTATGTCTGATGCTTCTGTTTTTTATCTTGGTCTTGATGAAAGCGATGATAAATAAAAGCGGGATATAGCCAAATAGAAATATAAAACCGCTATAACTGAAAAGCTTAGTCAATACTTGTGTGAAGTACATATCAACTAAAATGCTATCATACAAAAAATAACAGAGAAGAAAAAAGAATAGGGCCCATGTGGGTTTAATATTTATAAAGGTTAATTTAATCGCCCGAATGGAAGCCCATAAATAAAGGCAAATGGGAGGAATAATGACTAGCAGCCAGGTGAAAAGAAAAATAAACTCAAATCGTTCTAAAAAAGGAAAAGAGATAATTTTTATCATGGTAAGGGTGGGCCAGGTTAATAGTTTTAGTTTTCCTTGGGTGAAGAATGAAAAGGTTGTGATTGTGATCACAAGGTAAAGAATCGTTGTGTATAATAATGCGAAATGGCCCCATTTCCTGGATTTTTCGCTATTTTTAATAAACGGAAAATAAACAAGCATGGTCTCGAATCCAAAAAATAAAGGCCCGGATTCCTTTGCTGAGAGGATGTAATCCTTTATTCCATGATTAAAGAATGGCATAAGGTATGAATATTCGCTGTAACTAAGTAAGTAAAATGCTGAAAGCAGCAAGCCGCTTGGAATAATGACTCCCCAAAAAGCAATTCCCGATATGACCCGAAACCCTCCGGCAATTAAATAATAAGTGATGATACAAAGGAGAAGAGAAAATTCCCAAGCATTAATCCCTTCAAACACCCAAATTTGCAAAATATCTATATAAGAATGCATCACTAGTAATCCTGCCAATAAAAAGTAACAAACCATCATCATATTTAGCATTCCACCCATAAATTTTCCAAACGTATCCGTATGGAATGAAATAATGTCCTTTTCGCTTGCGTGTTTGAGGATATAGATCATCATGAGGAAAACCAGGTGCATGCTTAGTCCAATCAAAAGGACGGAGATCCATGCATCCTGTCCGGCACCCTTAATAATTTTTGATTGGTATTTTAATACAGTGATTCCTGTCTGGGAGGAATGAATCAGGAAGAACAGGAAATAAGGTGATACCATTTTATTTTCTTTAGCCCTAGTCTGCATTTTCATTCCTCCTCACTTATTATTTTTCAAGGCCGGTATGGATGATTTCCAAATTCACCTTCACATGGATAGGCAGGTTGGGATATTTTTTGTAAAAGGCAGTTTCATCCCAATTCTTGTCTCGTGCACGAACGATGTTTCCTATTCCTAGCGGGTCGACTTTATTTTCTTTTAAGGTAGTTAATAATTGTTTCACTTTTTTTTTGACTTCCTCTTCAATCATAGTCTTTAGCCGTTTGAGGTCCCTTTCATTTGAAAGGTCCAACCAGTCTGGATATTTAAAAACTGTCCACTCAAGGTTCATGGTAAGGTTCAACTTGGGCTTGCTTTGGTTCTTTATTAAATCCCAATTTTTCTTGCTCCTGAACCCACGGACAATAATAATTCCCTGTTGGCCATTGTCCTCCACTTTAAATCGATGCCACCCTTGAGTTTTTACCGTTTCTAAGATGGAAAAGAAAAAGCTCTGCTCTTCGTTTAACTGCAACTTAAACTTGTCACCCTTAAAGATTCCGACTCCGCCAACGTCAATACCGTTATTTCTGTTTAAGGAAACAATCGGTACATAGGCATCCATTCCGTCACCAAAGAAATGGTTTAAAAAAACATGAAGGTTCATATCCGGAAGATTTTGTGTCAGCATATTTTGTTTTAATCTGTCTGCTAAGGTAAGGTCTCCTTCCTCTTTTATAGCCTTCAATGTTTCTTGTGCTGATTTTTCGGAAACCACAATTTGAATATTTGTACCAAGCTCCGGGGTAGTGATGAAGCGTTTTACGATACCACTCACACTTGTCTTGGCAAATTTTTTACTAAAGACTATTACCCTGATTTTGGACAGCTTTATAGGCGTACTGGTGTACTTGTCCATTTTTTCATAGATCACCGAGTTGGGGGGCGCATGTTCAGTTAAATATTGAATATTTGGGTTGCCCCTGCTTTTTGTATAGTTAGGATACAATACTGTCCCGACCATTTGCCCATCTTTAGAGACATCAAATCCATACACATGAACAATGCTTAGTTGGTCGATGATGTTCATTCTTGCACAACCGATAAGAAGGACGAAACAAAGGATGACTAAGAACAATGTTTTCCACTTTTTCATTTGAATCGTATCCTTCCCTTTGATTTATCATGTAAAACCCCACATAGGCTGTTTTAACTTTTATTCGGAATTAAGCCCATCTTCAGTATCTTTATTATCCGCGGGATTGAAACTAGTTCGGCTAAGCGGCCTTAAATAGGGCGAAAGCTTTTTTTGGTGGATAAAGTTAAGCCTTGTAAAAGAAGTGGAAAACCCACCTTCCCTATAGGGGAAAAGTGGCAGCATATAAGGAACGCCGAAAGATTTAAGGCGCAGTAAATGCCCAATTAAAAAAACAATCCCTACATAAATCCCTAAACCACCCCAGATCGCCGCCAGCAGGATAAAAGGATACCGCAATAGCCTGACCGCATTGGACATTTTATAAATCGGGGTGGTAAAGGAGGACAAGGCTGCCAATGCAACAAGAATCAATAAAATATTACTGGTTAATGCCGCCTCAACAGTTGCCTGGCCAATCACGATTCCTCCAACAATTCCGAGCGTCTGTCCGATTTTCGTCGGCAGTCTCGCCCCTGCCTCTCTAAGTAATTCAATGACGATCTCCAGGAATAACACCTCGACCACAGGAGGGAAAGGCACATTGGCTCTTGAAAAGATAATCGGTCCTAATAAGTCCTTTGGGACTACCTCAAAATGAAAAGTTAAAATGGCTACATAAAATGGCGTAACAAAAATGGAAAATAAGATGCCAATAATCCGGATTAATCTAAAAAATGTCGCCACTACCCAAGGTAAGTAGTAATCCTCAGGCGTTGCAAAAAAATTCATTAACGTCGTTGGTCCTGTGATGGCATAGCAGGATTTATCACTTAAAATGGCAATACTTCCGGAAATCAAGGTACCAACGGTCCTATCTACTCTTTCCGTAGTGAGATACAACGGAAATATGGTTGAGGAGTGATCAGAAATTAACTGTTCCAATTGTGTGTTATCATAAATGACTTCTATATCCAGGTTTTGTATCCGCTGTTTTACAGTTTGAACGTATTGCGGATTTGTCACTCCCGCCAAATGGGCGACAACCACTTTTGTTTTCGACCTTGTCCCTACTTCAAATTCTTCGAAGATAAGGTCGGATGTCACTAAATGGCTTCGCAATAAATGAAGGTTTGTAGTTAAATCTTCAATGAATCCAACTTTCGGGCCAATCACGCTAAACTCATTTTCGCCTTCATTTGTTTCCCGCATGCCAAGCCGGGAGTTTTCTAGACTAATGAGGGCATATTCCCGGTTGTCATTACGTAAATAGACCAAGGCGGCTCCTTTAAAGAGCCCTTTTTCAATTTCTTTTGCATCTCGGGTGATCAGAAAGTTTTCTAATGGAATAATCCTTTTTAAATCAGATAGTGTGGTGATGACGGTAGAATTTTCCTTAATCTTTTGAAGCAGTGAGCGATGAAGTAAATTGTAATCAATTAACGTGCTATAGTAACTTACTATTATGAAGTCATCTTTCGATGGAGAAGATATCGTCGAAAAATCACTGGATTGATTGGCTTTATCCAATACTTCACTGATGGTTTTTTCTTGCGTTTCATAATGTGTAACCGTTTTTTTGTTTAGGCCTCTTTTTAAAAAACATTTGTCCACCACCAGACTTCTAATGACCATGTTAAGTTAGTATTTAACAGCAAAAATGGAATTATGTACTAATAGAGGGACACGACATAAAATAGCTAACTCAACGATATTGCAGCAAAATAATTTTATAAAAATCTTGACAAGTAGTAATATTAGATAGAGAACAACAAAGGAGTAATGTTGAATGGTAGATAATATTTTAGCCACTTATGTCTCGATGCTTGACTGGCATATGTGGGCAGAGGTATTAACTTCGCCTAAGGCTTGGGGATTAATTCTCTCATTGGCTGTACTGGAATGTATCTTATCGGCGGATAATGCGCTGGTGTTGTCGGCGTTCGTAAAACCTTTACCGAAAAAGCAGCAAAAGAAAGCATTGGTATACGGTCTTTGGGGAGCGTACGTATTTCGCTTTATTTTCATCGGACTGGGAACGTTTTTGATCAAGCTTTGGTTTATTAAATTAATTGGTGCGTTGTATTTACTTTGGCTTGCTGTTAAGTTCTTTATTGACAGATTTAAGAGCAGTGAGGATGGAGAAGAGGAAAAAGCACGGGAGCCAAAAGGCTGGTTAACGAAAACATTTGGAGTCTTCTGGGCGACTGTTATCAGCGTTGAGCTCATGGATTTGGCTTTTTCAGTGGATAGTATCCTTACCGCGCTGGCGGTTTCCGATGAGGTCTGGGTCATTCTGCTGGGCGGAATGATTGGAATTCTTATGATGCGGGGCGTTGCCACGTTTTTCATCGGCTTAATGAACCGAGTGCCGGAGCTTGAAACAACGGCTTATGTGCTGATTACCTTTATTGCTGTAAAAATGGGATTGACACTTATCGATATTCATATTGCAAATGAGATCTTTATCGTTGTCCTTGTCTTGGCGTTCCTAGTTACCTTTATCATTCATGGGATTCGTTCTAGAAGAGGAGAAAAAGTATCGCATTAAATATTAGGTAAACCCAGTCTTTTGGACTGGGTGTTTTTTTGTTTCAGTGAATTACTCTAGGACCCCTATTAATGGCTTCAGTCTAAAATAGTCCAGCGCCTGATTGACATCGTGGACATCATATATTTTTTTCTCCAGACAGAATTGGATGACCAAGTCAAAGGTTTCACTGTCGGACAATGAATAACCGGCCGAACTTAACAGTTTGTCGGTTTCTTTTTTGTTTAATTCAAGGGCAAGCGCCAAGGCCACAACTGTATTTTTTCGTGGGCGGTATTCTGGATTCGAGCGGATCTTAGAAAAATGCCTGCGATCCAATCCGGCTTTTTTGTAGGTTTCTGTGTCGCCAGCTCCTTTTTTATCTATCAATTTGAATAGAGTTTGGTTGAAGGTCGGCTGGCGTTTGTTTTTGATAAAATCTTCTATCTCGATACTATGTATTTCATTAGACTCCATCATTGAGTAAGTAAGGATGTTTAGGTTTCTTTCAATATATACCTGCAATTCTACTAGCAAGTGTTTATCCAGCATAATTCTACCCCCAAAAATGTCGCTTGAGAGGCGACCATTTCCTAGATTTAATACCCTATTATTATTTTATAAACAATATTGAAAGGATGATAGAGATGAACACGAATATGACTGAAATTATTTTCTTGCTTGACCGAAGCGGGTCAATGGCTGGACTTGAAAGTGATACGATTGGCGGGTTTAACGGATTTATTGAGAAACAGAGGAAGTTGGAAGGGGAGATACTGGTTACAACTGTTTTATTTGACGATCAATACGAAATCCTATGGGATGGGGTTGATGCAAGACAGGCTAACCTCACTGATCAGGAGTATTATGTAAGAGGTATGACGGCAATGTTGGATGCAGTGGGGAAAACAATTCTAGATGTAGGGTATCGATTATCCAAAACAGATGAGAATAAGCGGCCTGGCAAGGTGATATTTGTTATCACGACTGACGGAATGGAGAATGCAAGCTCTGAATTCACCTATGAAAAAGTGAAAGAGCTAATAAGGCATCAGCAGGAGAAATACAATTGGGAGTTTATCTTTTTAGGAGCAAACATAGATGCTGCGAAGGAAGCGGAGAGCTTAGGAATAGACGTTGAAAATGCCTTTAACTTCGAAGCATCTGAAAAAGGTGTTGAGGTTATGTATAATATGGTGTGTGAGCAAGTAATGGAGAGAAGGCAGCACACAAGGAAACTTTAAAACGATGGTACGATTGGTGTAAAATATTCAGTATCTACTTAGCTCAGTCTATAGGACTGAGTTTTTGTTTTGAGGTGAATCATGCAAAAGGTAATTGTAATAGGAGCAGGTATATTGGGGGCATCTACGGCTTATCACCTTGCCAAATGGGGTGCAGAGGTCATCATCGTTGATCGGCAAGACCTAGGGCAAGCCACTGACGCAGCTGCAGGGATTGTTTGCCCATGGTTGTCCCAACGACGTAATAAAGCTTGGTATCAGTTGGTTAAAGGCGGGGCGCGATATTACCCAGAATTAATAGCACAGCTTGAAGCCGATGGGGAGAGGGAAACAGGCTACAAACGAGTTGGGGCATTAAGTATTCATACTGATCCAGCAAAGTTGGAAAAGATGGCAGAACGGGCACGGACCCGTTGGGAGGATGCTCCCGAAATCGGCGAAATAACAATTTTATCTCCAACTGAAACGAATCGACTTTTTCCGCCGTTGTCTAATGAATTTGGCGGGGTTTATGTTAGTGGCGGGGCACGTGTAAATGGCCGGGCTTTACGTAATGCCCTGATAAACTCTGCAGTAAAGTATGGTGCCCAAATCGTTAAAGGGAATGCCTCATTAATCAGTCACAATAATAAAGTCCAAGGGGTAAAAGTGAGTGAAAAAGCATTTTTGGCTGACCACGTAATCGTCACGGCAGGAGCATGGGCGAAGGATATATTGCTGCCTCTAGGGGTTGAATTTTTAGTAAGGCCCCAAAAGGCGCAAATAATCCACTTACAAATGTCAGACATGAATACTAACTTATGGCCGGTTATTATACCGCCATCTGATCAATATATACTATCATTTGCAGATGGTCGGGTAGTAATAGGAGCTACCCACGAAAATGATGCAGGATTTGATAATCGGGTAACAGCTGGAGGAATCCAAGAAATCTTAAATAAAGCTTTAGCGATTGCACCAGGTCTTGCCAGTGGAACAATTTTGGAAACTAGGGTAGGTTTTAGACCTTTTACACCAGGTTTTCTTCCCGTAATAGGGGAATTGCCTAATTTTGAAGGAATCTTAGTGGCAAATGGCCTAGGTTCATCCGGGTTAACTAGCGGACCTTATCTAGGAGCTGAACTAGCTAAATTAGCACTTGATGAACAGACTGAGATTGATTTAATTAACTATAGTGTTGCTGGTGCTTTAACCTAATGTTAAATGATACAAAGAGCTTTTCATGCGAAAAGCTCTTTTCTAATCTAATAAAAAAATTTTAAAATTAATAATAAAGTTGATATAGCAATATTGAAAACGCTGTCGAATAAATTGCATTATAATTTAGACGATTGACAAAATAAGAATAGATTTGTAGTATCTTAATATAACTTAATTATTTGTTAATTTAATTTTCTTATCCAGAGAGACCGAGGGACATGGCCCAATGACGTCCGGCAACCCCCGATTGGGAAGGTGCCAATTCCTGCAGAATGATTTCATTCTGAAAGATAAGCCACCGAGATGTTTATTTCGATGCTCCTTTCAGATGAAAGGGGCTTTTTATTTGGGTATAAAGTCTAGTTTAGATATCGGAAAAATGAGGTAATCAGTATGATTGAAATAAAAAACCTTACTAAAGTTTACAAAACAAAAAAAGGTGAAGTAAAAGGTGTGGATAATGTTTCACTCACAGTTAAAGAAGGAGAAATCTTTGGCATTGTTGGCTATTCCGGTGCTGGAAAAAGCTCACTGCTTCGTTGTATCAATCTTTTAGAGCGGCCAACCTCTGGCAGTATAACGGTCGATGGCACTGACCTGACATCCCTAAAAGGCGAGCAATTACGATCTTCACGTTTAAAAATAGGCATGATTTTTCAACATTTTTACCTAATCAGCCAAAAAACAGTCTATGAAAATATTTCTTTCTCTTTAAAGGCTGCTAACTACCCTAAGGGCCAGGTAAAGCAGAGAGTAGAGGAACTCCTCAAAATGGTTGGTCTTTCCGATAAGCGTGATGTCTATCCGTCACAGCTAAGCGGCGGTCAAAAACAGCGGGTCGGTATTGCAAGGGCTCTCGCAAATAATCCGAAGGTGCTTTTATGTGACGAAGCAACATCGGCACTCGACCCAACGACAACGAAGTCAATTCTTACATTGTTAAAAAAAATCAATAAAGAACTAAATATCACGATCGTATTGATCACTCACGAGATGGATGTTGTTAAAGAAATCTGCAGCCGCATGGCGATTATGCAGGATGGACGAGTTGTGGAAGAAGGTTCGGTATATGACATTTTTGCCAACCCGCATACAGCACTTACAAAAGAATTCATAGAAAGTATTGTAACTCTTGAAATCCCGGAAGTTATTCTAAAAAGCTGCCAGGGTCCAATAGTCAAAGTGACCTTCAAAGGAAAAGTCGCTGGAGAGGGAGTCATTTCTGATACTCTTCAACAATTTAACCTAAAAGGTAATTTTCTGCATGGTTCAATAGAATATATTCAAGAGCAACCGCTTGGTATTTTCATAATGGAGCTAAAAGGACAAAAAGAGGAAATAGAAAAAGCCCTAAATTATATTGAAAACCGGGCAGCGCAGGTGGAGGTGTTACACAATGGGCTTTGATTTTGCACATCTGATGGAGCTTATTCCGGATATCAATAAAGCATTTTTTCAAACCATCTATATGATTGCGATTTCGTTGGTGGTTTCAACGGTAATCGGATTGCCGGTTGGGATATTGCTTTACATAACCGATAAAGGTTTATTTCTAGAAAATCGTCTAGTCCAAAATATCTTAGGTTTTGTCGTTAATATGGTTCGGTCTGTCCCATTTATCATTTTATTGGTAGCCTTGCTTCCATTAACGAACTTCTTAGTGAAAACAACCATCGGACCAACTGCAGCTAGTGTTTCATTATCAGTAGCGGCGATTCCTTTTTTCGCAAGAATCGTGGAAAATGCTCTAAGAGAAATCGATAAAGGGGTCATCGAAGCAGCTATTGCTGCCGGGGCAACCCCGTGGATGATAATAAAAGATGTCCTATTACTTGAAGCAAGATCCGGCATTATCTCAGGTGTCACTTTAACACTCATCAGTTTAGTAGGATTTTCCGCTATGGCCGGAACAGTCGGCGGCGGCGGTATTGGAGACTTGGCGATTCGCTTCGGTTATTACCGGTACGACAATACCATCATGATTTCAACAGTTTTAATCTTAATTATTTTAGTTCAGGTCATTCAGCTTCTTGGCGATTACATCGCCAAAGTTGTAGATAAAAGATAAATAAGAAAAGGGGAAAATGACAATGAAAAAATGGTTAACAAGCATTTTATTACTATGTGTAGTCTTTGCACTAGCTGCTTGCGGTAGCAACACTGAAAAAGCAGCCAGTGGAAAAGAGAAAACAACAGAATCAAAAGATATTAAAATAGGCGCGACTGCAGGCCCATATAGCGACATGGTAACAAAAGCGATTAAACCAGGCTTAGAAAAAAAGGGTTACAAGGTTGAGCTTGTTGAATTTAGTGACTATATCCAGCCAAACAAAGCATTAAACAATGGCGATATCGATGCCAACCTGTTCCAGCACACGATTTACCTTCAAAATTTTGCAAAAGAGAACAACATGGATTTAACAGCACTTATTTCTGTGCCAACAGCACCAATGGGAATTTATTCGAACACAATAAAATCGATTAAAGATGTAAAAGAAGGAGCAACTGTTACACTTCCAAACGACCCGACAAATGCAGCACGTGCTTTGAACACACTTCGTGATGCAGGACTTATCACTATTAAAGCAGATGCAGATCCACTAAAAGTATCTGAAAAAGACATCGCTGAAAACAAGAAAAACCTGAAGTTCCAACCAATTGAAGCAGGCCAGCTTCCTCGTTCTGTTGAGAGCGCAGATTTAGCTGCTGTACCTGGAAACTTTGCTCTTGCTGCAAAAATGAATCTGTTAGATGCGTTAACTCTTGAAGACATGGCAGACAATTACCGTAATATTGTGGCAGTAAAAACTTCCAATAAAGATTCACAGTTATCAAAAGATATTAAAGCTGTTGTTGAATCTGCAGATTTTGAAAAGGTGATTGATGACCAATTTAAGGGCTTTGGAAAACCATCTTGGATGAAAAAATAAATGTTAGCAAAGCAGGATATGGATTTTAATTCCATATCCTTTTTATGTTGGATATACAATAGCCTAATGGTGAATCCTATGATAAAAAGGAGGATGCCAAATGGTTTTTTTTAAAGGGAATGAAGAAAAGGAAAATCTAGAAGCGGTTCTCAAAGATTCTATAGAAATAGAAGAAGATTTGATGCGTACATATTTAATTACCGCCGAACGGGTTCATGACGATGATGAGCTAAAAGAACGTCTAGAAAACTTTGCGGAAGGGAATGCGAAGAGGACAAAACAGCTAATTGATGAGTTAAATGAAACAAAAGAGACTTAAGATTTACAAATTTATTAAATGAATGAGTCCTATCATAACAAGTCTTTATCAAGTAGATAAATTAACATGGAAAAGCAGTGCAGTTTTCAGTTGTAAAATGCACTGCTTTTATTGTTGTATTGTTAATTCTTAAAAAAGAACGGTAATATCAAGTAAGGCAAAACCTTTTTAAAGTATTTCTACCTGCTATTCTTATTATAACCATTTCTTGAACGGTACTGTTGCGGAGCCCGTGAAGGATACCTTAATGGAAAACTGAACATATGGACTAGAGCTGTAAATGGGATGGCAGCAAATAAAATAAATGCCACAATGATATGAATTTTAAAGAGCAAAGGCACCCCAAGCATTAAATCCGACCTTGGATGGAATGTGAACAAACTTCTGAACCAAGGCCCAATTGATAAACGGTATTCATATGCCCCTACGGTTGTATTATAGACGATCGTCATATATGCCCCAAGCCCTGCAACCAGTATAAGCCATAGGATGGTGAAATAACTTGTCCCGGTAGTATGGGCACGAACCCTTGGTGAATTGAATTTTCGAATAAGCATCAAAACTAGCCCAATTACCACCATGAGACCTGCAACACCACCTCCTGCAATGGCGAAGAAATGATAGATATGGTCTGTAACTCCGATTGCATTGTATACACTTAGTGGAATTAATACGCCCATTACGTGTCCAACAAAAGCAAAGATAATCCCATAGTGAAATAGGACAGATGCGATTCCCAATCCTTTTTTTTCAAAAATTTCTGTTGAAGGCGCAGTCCAACTTTTGCGACGAAAAACAAAACGATAAAATGTTGCAATAATTAGGATTGTTCCGCAAATATAAGGAAAAATTGTCCACCAAAATACAACTTCCATCATAGCCCCTCCTTTTTAGCGATACATCAATGGATATGGTAACTCATCCAGGTCAGCAACTTCCCGAAGTCTCTCTAAAGCAGAGATCTCCTCTGCATCCGGAGTTTCAAAAACATACATCATCCCTAATTCAAGTGCTTTCTTGTAAGGATTATCCTCAGGAAGATTTGTTAAGATCCGGTCAACGGCATAAGCAATTCTTCTTGAAAGTTTGTTGATTTTTTCCTCTTCGGGTACAACCGCCAAAAGTTCTAACAACATAGGAATATAATCTGCCATATCATGTCCGATGTATTCAAGTCCGGCTTCAGATATGAGTTTTTGTAATTGGATAAGAGCAAAACCGCGGTTTCTGCTGTCTCCTAGTTCATGTGCAGTTAAATATAGATTGGTCCCTTCCTTATAATCAAAGGTCTCTACATATAGCTGCTCCAATTGCACCGATGGCATTTGATAGAAGGGATAAATTCTATTCAATACTTCCTTTTGAATATCCTCTGATGTGATAGATTCGTAAATAAAGCTTATGATTGTTTCTTGATCTTCAAAAAAAGAAGTATCCGGATAATCCAAGAGGCGCGATAAAAGCATTAAAATCGCTTTTTCTTCATTCATTATGCATTTTCACTTCTTTCAAATGGATAGGTCATCATACCTTCAGGAGGAGCTAAATCTTCAATGCTGCAAGCTCCCTGTTTGTAATGTAAGTCATCATTCATTTCACGACGGCCAGTCGGAATGACAAATCGTTCATTGTATTTTGCGACTGCAAGTAACCGAGCCATCTCTTCTAATTCTTCATTATGGGTACCTGCTTCATCCATTAATTTAGTCAACTTTTGTTTGTCCACTCCACCAACGGTTTTTGACCTCATATAAACCCTCATCGCTGCCATTTTTAATAAGACCTTACGAATAACAGAAGTATCATCAGCAGTTAAAATTGAAGCCAAATACTCCATTGGAATTCTCATTTGATCTACTGCTGGAATATAGCCTTCCGCACTTAAATCTTGTTCGTTAGTAATGTGGTTCATAATCGGGCTAAGCGGCGGTACATACCATACCATTGGAAACGTCCGGTATTCTGGGTGAAGCGGAAGTGCAATCTTCCACTTTATTGCCATCTTATAGATTGGAGATTCTTGTGCACTTAAAATCCAACTATGATTGATTCCTTGTTTTTCTGCTTCCGCAATGACTTCAGGGTCAAATGGGTCTAAAAATACGGAGAGTTGGGATTCATATAAATCTTTAGGATCTTTAACGGATGCAGCCTCTTTCACCCGATCTGCATCATACAAGACCACACCAATATATCGAATTCGACCTACACAAGTTTCTGAACAAATGGTCGGTAAACCGGCTTCAGTTCTCGGATAACAGAAATTACATTTTTCGGCTTTGTGTGTATTCCAGTTATAGTACACCTTATGATATGGACATCCATTCATACAAAACCGCCATCCCCGACAAGCATCCTGGTCTACTAATACAATTCCATCTTCGTCCCTTTTATATAAAGCACCAGAAGGGCAAGAGGCAACACAGGAAGGATTTAAGCAATGCTCGCATATCCTTGGCAGGTACATCATAAAGGTCTTTTCATATTCCGTTTTAACGTGTTCCTGAAGTTTTCGTACATTAGGGTCATTTGGAACAGATTCGCTCCCTCCCGCCAAATCATCATCCCAGTTTGGACCCCATACCGGTTTATCGATATAGTTTCCTGTAATCATGGAACGAGGACGGGCTACAGGTAAACTATCTCCTTTATCCCGTTTGTGAAGATGCTGAAAATCATACGTCCATGGCTCATAAAAATCATTTAGATCTGCCATATTGGGATTGTAAAAAATATTCGCCAATTTTGTAAGAGGTCCACCGGCTCTTAAATGCAATTTACCGTTTCGCAAAACCCAACCGCCTTTATAGCGGTTGGTGTTTTCCCATTCCTTTGGATATCCTACCCCAGGTCGTGTTTCAACGTTATTGAACCACACATACTCCATTCCAGGTCGGTTGGTCCATACATTTTTACAAGTAACAGAACAAGTATGGCAACCAATACACTTATCAAGGTGCATGACCATTGCAACTTGTGCCTTAATCCTCAAGCCAATCGACCTCCTTCAGCGGTCTAATAATCGCCATTGTGTCCCTCTGACTACCAGTCGGTCCATAATAATTAAATCCATAACTTAATTGAGAATAACCGCCAATCATATGTGTGGCTTTTGGATAAATTCTGGTCACACTGTTATGGGTTCCACCACGTACTTTGTTAATGTTATTCCCTGGAACCCCCATATGCCTGTCTTGAGCGTGGTACATATAAACTGCACCTCTTGGCATACGGTACGTTAAAACAGCTCTAGCAACAACAGCACCATTGCGGTTATATACTTCAATCCAATCGTTATCTTTAATGCCAATAGAGGCTGCATCTTCTTCATTCATCCAAACGACTTGCCAGCCACGGAACAATTGAGCCATGTTATTCGTATCTGTAAACATGGTATGAATGCCCCATTTTTGGTGTGGAGTCATGTAACGCAATGAAATGGATTTTCCTTGATTTTCGACTTCTTTTTCTCCTTTCACAAAAGCGCCTCTTGTAATCGGAGGAATATATAAAGGAAGCCCTTCGCCAAAATCAAGCATCACTTCATGGTCAAGATAAAAGCTTTGTCTTCCAGTAAGTGTATGCCACGGTATATTAAATTCTTTGTTAATCGTAAACGGAGAGTACCGTCGATTAT
>NZ_JAGYPE020000035.1:0-55868 GCF_018343545.2 Neobacillus citreus
GCTGGGGCTTCGGAGGATCTGGTTGGAAAAATTACTGACCCGCTTCAGGACGTAATTGGTAGAATCACGGACCCGCTAAGTCCAGTGACAAAGCCATTAGAGCCTGTTTTAAAACCGTTAGACCCGATTGTTAGTGTACTAGACCCGGTGTTGAGACCTGTAGAGACCGTCTTGGATCCAGTATTGCAGCCGCTGGAACCAGCTTTAAATCCACTTAAGCCTGCACTAAAACCGCTAGAACCGGTCGTGCAGCAGTTGGAACCTGTCATCAAACCGCTAGAACCGGTGGTAAACGGTACGGTTAATACGGCAAATCAGACGGTGCAGACAGTTTGTTCAAAGCTTCAGTCTGCAAACGGTGTAATCACGAAGGAACTGGGCTTGCAATTAATCGATGAGGCATTAACGAAAAAGGTCGACCTAAATCAGGTATGTCCGGCAGACACGACTCTGACTAACCAATTGGTAAAAATAGAAGAAAGCTTATTGAACACACTAGGAATTTCAAAGTTGCTGGGAATACTGATTCCGAATGATCCTGTTTCGAAGCTAACCAAAATGCGTGATGAGATTATGAAAAAGCCGGATGGTACGGTTATTTATAGTCAATAGAGAAAGAGCAGGCCTCAAGAGTGCCTGCTCTTTCATTTTTGATTTTTGATAGGATTAAAACGCCCAATTTCCTGCTTTAAAAATAGGTTCTGTCTGTCCATCTGCGGTGATGCCATCGATGTCCATTTCAGCCGATCCAATCATGAAATCAACGTGAGTGATGCTCTCGTTTAGCCCGTTTTCCTTTAATTCATCGCCAGACATTTTCTTGCCGCCTTCGATACAGAAAGAATATGCCATTCCGATAGCAAGATGGTTTGAGGCATTTTCATCAAACAATGTGTTGAAGAAAAGAATGTTAGATTGGGAGATTGGCGAGTTATACGGAACTAGTGCCACTTCACCAAGATAGTGGGAGCCTTCATCGGTTTCCACAAGATGCTTCAGAACTTCTTCGCCTTCCTCAGCTTTTACCCCGACAATTCTGCCGTTTTCAAAGGTAATTGAAAAACGGTCAATGATATTTCCGCTGTAGCTGAGCGGCTTCGTGCTTGTGACGGTGCCGTTTACGCCAGTTTTTAATGGAACCGTAAAGACCTCTTCTGTTGGCATGTTGGCCATAAACTCAACACCGTTTTCATTGACACTGCCTGCGCCAACCCACAGATGATTTTTCGGCAGCTCAATTGTTAAGTCTGTGCCAGGTGCTTTGTAATGAAGCTTTGCATACCGTTTTTCGTTGAGGTATGACACTTTTTCATGAAGGGTTTCATCATGCTTTTTCCAGGCTTCGACCGGGTTTTCAGCATCCACACGGACTGCTTTAAAAATAGCATCCCAAAGCTTTTCAATCTGCTTTTCGGCAGGCTCGCTCGGAAACACCTTGGCAGCCCAGGCAGGGGACGCTGCGGCAACGACAGTCCAGCTGACCTTGTCTGATTGAATCGCTTGACGATGCTTAGTCATTGCTTTTCCGGCAGCCTTTTGGAAGTTGGCAATCCTCTGCGGGTCAACGCCTTTTAGCAAGTCTGGACTTGAAGACACCACTGACATAAAGGCAGCACCCTGCTCAACCAATTCTTCCATTTCCTTAGCCCGCCACTGCGGGTATTCGTTGAATACCTCATCTGGTGCCAGTTCATATTTGGTTCTTGTAACCACATCATCGGCCCAGTTGATAATGACATTGCGGGCGCCCGCTTCATAAGCCTTTTTAACGATTAAGCGGACAAACTCGACTGCGTCTAAGGAAGCGTTGACCAATAGGCTTTGATTTTTTTGAATATTTACGCCGACCTTAACTGCAAGCTCCGCGTATTTTTCAAGGTTAATTTGAAAATGACTCATATATGTATAATCTCCTTTATCAGAATCTTCCTTTATTGTAGCGTTTTTATTATGAAAAAGAAAATGATAGAGGGGCAGTGTTTTAAGCAAAAAAAACAGCAGGAATAGTGTTCCTACTGCAGTTTGCTGCCATAAACTTTTATATTAAAATATACCCCTGCGGAAAATAAAACGATAAATGTAATAATGCCTGACAATGAAGTGGGAGCCATAAATGTTGACAGTTCCACTTTGTCCACCGCCTTTGAAATATGTAATGTTTACACTCTAAGTATAATACTAAAAGGGGTAATTGTGAATAATTTAGTACAATTTTTTGTCTGAATTTTGAACAATAATTAAAGGGACCCTGCTAAGCTAGGATCCCAGTTTAATAGATTCTTTTTCAAATGAATAAAACATCAGCCAATAAAAGAAGGCGCTGAGGAGTGTAAGCAAAAATAATACAAAAAATGTCCAGTTGTATCCAATCCAAACGGTCATCGGGATGGACAACGGCGCGATGGTTCGGCTGATGGTATACCGCAGACTCGCTGCCGCAAAGTACTGGCCCCGCATATGTTCGGGGGCAAGTTTGGACACAAAGCTTTGCTGGAGACCTGCACCCATCAATTCTGCAAAGGTAAATACCGCCATTGCGAACATCAATCCCCAAATCCACTGCGTTTGGCTAAACAGAATCAATGAAACTCCGTATACAACCGATGATAATACGAAAATATTTCTTTCATTAAAATTAGCTGTCCATTTGGTCACGATGACAGTTAATAACGCAACCAGCAGGCCATTCTCGGCAAGTACCATTCCAAAGGCTTGCTCACCGCCGACCTTAAATGACCAATCCCCAAAAGAAAGTAGATTTTGATTGTGAACAACATCCTTCATATACACTGGAAACAATAGATCCAACTGCATAAACGTTTGGCCGGCTAAAACCCCCGCTACGATAAACAGGAGAAATGTTTTATCCCGTACAATTATTGCATAGTCCCGAAATTGATTGATTAAAAAATAGTACCATTTTCCGTCGACGGATAAAGCTGAAGTTTTTTGAACGGGCACTGTTTCTTTTGTTAATTTTGCTAAAATAATGCCAAGCATCATACAAACAATCGCAGCAGCAAGCAATAACTGAAAGCGGTAATGAGCATAAAAAATCCCGCCTAAAATAGGGCCGATGACTACTGCGATATTGATAGATGTATAAAATATGGCGAATACCTGGCTGCGGTGTTTTTCCTCCACCAAATCAGCAACCATTGCCTGGCTTGCCGGCCAATAAAAGGAACCGAAAACACCGGCCGCAGCAAATGCTGCGAATCCAAGTATTGGAGACTGAAACCAGGGAGAACTGGCTGCTGAAAAAGCTAAAAAGGAAAATCCTTGCCCAATGGCAGAGAGAACCATCATTCGTTTCCGCCCAAATCGGTCAGCACAGTAGCCGCCCAACAGGTTAGCTGCCACCGCAAATATTTGTGAAAAAACCAATAACAAACCAGCTTTGCTCTTGCCGAATTCCTCTGCAAAATAAATCGACAGAAACGGAAAGAACATCCAATAAGTAATATTCATGGCCGCCTCACCGAACAGGCGAACCTTCAAATTCATATCCCAATCTCTAATCCGCATTCAAAAATCTCCATTTCCAAAAATCGTGCCAATTTATCATACTATTCAAGTGGAAGGGAATACAAGAAAAAAAGAGACTGCTTTCCCATCATTGCTTACCATTAATGTAATTGAAGTTTCGGAATTACTGAATCCATTAGAGACGTATGCTATATTTAACTTACTGTAATTCGAAAGGATGTTTTAAATATGGCAAAAAGTGTTGTAATTGCTGAAAAACCTTCTGTCGCGCGTGATATTGCACGTGTGCTTAATTGTAATAAAAAAGGAAATGGGTATCTAGAAGGCGAGAAATATATCGTTACGTGGGCACTAGGACACCTTGTCACGCTTGCTGACCCAGAAGATTATGATGTGAAATATAAAACATGGAAATTAGAAGACCTGCCAATGCTGCCTGAACGTATGAAGTTAACAGTCATTAGGCAGACCGGGAAACAATTTAATGCCGTTAAGAGTCAACTGACTAGAAATGATGTCAACGAAATAGTCGTGGCCACGGATGCAGGGAGAGAGGGAGAATTAGTTGCACGTTGGATTATTGATAAAGTAAAAGTCAATAAACCTATTAAACGTTTATGGATCTCATCTGTTACTGATAAGGCGATTAAAAATGGTTTTGCAAACCTGAAGCCTGGTAAGTCTTATGACAATTTATATGCTTCAGCTGTCGCACGTTCAGAAGCTGACTGGTATATTGGGCTGAATGCAACACGTGCTTTAACGACCAGGTTCAATGCCCAACTAAACTGCGGACGTGTACAAACACCTACTGTTGCGATAATTGCAGCACGTGAGGACGAAATCAAAAATTTCAGAGCGCAATCTTATTACGGCATTGAAGCCCAAACATCCAACCAACTAAAGCTGACTTGGCAGGATGCAAAAGGAAACAGCCGAAGCTTCGATAAAGAAAAAATTGAGGCCATTGTCAAAAAGCTTGGCAAACAAAACGCTATTGTAACGGAAATTGAGAAAAAGCCTAAGAAATCTTTTTCTCCGGGTCTTTATGACTTAACAGAATTGCAGCGTGATGCGAATAAAATCTTTGGCTACTCTGCTAAGGAAACGTTAAACATTATGCAAAAGCTGTACGAGCAGCATAAAGTTTTAACGTATCCTCGTACTGATTCGCGCTACATTTCTTCTGACATTGTCGGAACACTCCCTGAACGGTTGAAAGCATGTGCAATAGGTGAATATCGTCCATTAGCTAATAAGGTCTTAAGTAAGCCTATTAAAGCTTCTAAGGCTTTTGTTGATGACAGCAAAGTATCAGATCATCATGCGATAATACCAACAGAAAGCTATGTAAACTTCTCAGCCTTCACAGATAAAGAGCGTAAAATTTATGATTTAGTCGTAAAACGTTTCTTAGCGGTATTATTCCCGGCATTCGAGTACGAGCAGTTAACGCTGCGAGCCAAAATCGGTGATGAGAACTTCGTGGCTCGTGGAAAAACGATTATTTCAAGTGGCTGGAAAGAAGTTTACAATAATCGCTTTGAAGATGACGATGCGTCAGATGATTTGAAAGAACAGATTTTACCTCGCATCGAAAAAGGCGATACATTAATTGTGAAACTTATCGCACAAACGGCTGGACAAACAAATCCGCCAGCTCGATTTAATGAGGCGACATTACTTTCGGCAATGGAAAACCCTGTAAAGTACATGGAAACAAACAATAAACAGCTCGCAGAAACATTAAAATCTACGGGTGGACTGGGAACTGTTGCAACACGAGCTGACATTATTGAAAAGCTATTCAACTCGTTCTTAATCGAAAAACGAGGTAAAGACATTCATATTACTTCCAAAGGCCGGCAATTGCTGGATTTAGTGCCGGAAGAGCTAAAATCCCCTGCTTTAACAGCGGAGTGGGAACAAAAGCTTGATCAAATTGCGCATGGCAAGTTGAAAAAAGAAGTGTTTATCAGCCAAATGAAAAACTACACGAAAGAAATCGTGGCTGAAATTAAAGCAAGTAATAAAAAATATAAGCACGATAATATTTCTACAAAAAATTGTCCTGACTGTGGAAAACCAATGCTTGAAGTGAATGGCAAAAAGGGAAAAATGCTCGTTTGCCAAGATCGGGAATGCGGGCATCGTAAAAATGTCTCACGTGTTACAAACGCACGCTGTCCACAATGCCATAAAAAACTTGAGCTGCGTGGCGAGGGTGAGGGCCAAATCTTCGCATGTAAATGTGGATATCGTGAAAAACTTTCTGTTTTCCAAGAACGCCGGAAAAAAGAATCCGTCGGGAAAGTGGATAAACGGACAGTACAAAAATACTTAAAGAACCAGCACAAAGAGGAAGAACCTTTGAATAGTGCGTTGGCTGACGCGTTAAAAGGGTTGAAGTTTGATTAACACCATACTTAAGGGGCTATTCAAGAAGAGTGATTTCTTTATGAATAGCCTCTTTCATTCATTATCCTGCTAAAGTGATAATGCGCTAAAATTCAGAAAATTTAGTTGACAGGCAAGGTATCTGTCACATAAAATATTATCAAACTAATAATAATTTTTAGAATGGGTGGAAAATCATGAGGCAGCGCCGAAGAACCGTTCAAAATTTTATAACGTTTATTAAAGAGGCTGGATTCCAAATCTAATCAGAAATGGAATCCAGCCTCTTTCTTTATCTTACTAAAGTAATAGAGGAGTGGAGAGAAATGATCATATTAACAGGTAACAGTCTAACATTGGAGCAAATGAAGGAAGTATTGTACCGTGGCCAAAAGGTTGGCGCTTCGGAACAAAGCATGGAGGCAGCAGCGAAGAGCCGGGAAGCGGTGGAACGAATTGTTTCTGAGCGTAGAGTTGTTTATGGAATCAATACCGGGTTTGGAAAGTTCAGCGATGTACTTATCGATAAAGAACATGTGCAGGATCTGCAGTTGAATTTAATCCGCTCGCATGCCTGTGGTGTAGGGGAGCCATTCCCAGAAGTGGTGTCAAAAGCAATGGTCGTTCTTCGTGCCAATGCCCTGTTAAAAGGTTACTCAGGCATTCGTCCGGTAGTCATTGAAAGACTGATTGAGCTGGCTAACAAAGACATTATTCCGGTTATTCCGCAGCAGGGTTCATTAGGTGCTAGCGGGGATTTGGCGCCATTATCCCATTTGGCATTAGTTGTTGTAGGTGAAGGCGAAGTATTCTATAAAGGCGAGCGTGTGGAAGCAGGCATTGCACTTCAGCAGGAAGGTCTTTTCCCGCTAACACTTGAGGCTAAAGAAGGTCTTGCTCTCATTAACGGAACGCAAGCCATGACAGCTATGGGGGTCGTCGGATACCTAGAAGCAGAGCAGCTTGCTTTTGAGAGCGAACTGATTGCTTCCATGACGATTGAAGGGTTAAATGGAATTCTCGATGCTTTTGCAGAAGAGGTTCAAGTGGCCAGAGGCTACCAGCAGCAGATTGATACAGCAGCAAGAATCCGCCGCTATTTGAGTGACAGCTTATTAACAACGATGCAGGGAGAACTGAGGGTTCAGGATGCTTACTCTCTTCGCTGCATCCCGCAGGTTCAAGGTGCTTCCTGGCAGGCGCTTGATTATGTAAAAGAAAAGCTAGAAATCGAAATGAACGCGGCGACTGACAATCCACTAATTTTTGATGATGGGGAAAAGGTCATCTCCGGTGGAAACTTCCACGGGCAGCCAATTGCTTTTGCAATGGACTTTATGAAAATCGCAGTAGCAGAGCTTGCTAATATTTCGGAACGTCGTGTGGAACGGTTAGTTAATCCGCAATTAAGCGATCTGCCGCCGTTTTTAAGCCCGCAGCCAGGCCTGCAATCAGGGGCAATGATTATGCAGTATGCAGCGGCTGCACTTGTTTCAGAAAATAAAACTTTGGCACATCCAGCTAGTGTGGATTCCATTCCATCTTCGGCAAACCAAGAGGATCATGTCAGCATGGGGACGATAGCATCAAGGCATGCACATCAAATCATCCAAAACACTCGCAGGGTCCTTGCGATTGAGATGATTTGCGCCATGCAGGCCGTCGAATATCGCGGTGTAGAGAAAATGGCGACCCATACGAAGAACTTCTATGAAAAAGGTCGTGAGCAGGTGGCATCCATTAAGCAGGACCGCATCTTCTCGAAGGATATCGAAAGACTCGCAGAATGGCTGAAAACCGTGGAATTTTCTCAGTTTATGAAGAAATTAAGCTTCGAAAAATAAACAGAGTAAAAAGGCGTGAAAACTCTTCACGCCTTTTACTCTGTCTGCTCAGGAAGCAGGCGGGCGGTATCCTGCCGCGTGTCCTCTTCCTCAATTCTATTTTTAAAGGCCTCCTGGGTGACAATAAATTCTTCATCCCCAATTGCCTGCTCAGCATGACTCTCGGTCATGGTGTTCTTGGGGAATTCACCCGGATGGTTTTTGTTTTTATGATTAAAATGTTCTCCACGTGCCAAGTCTAACACTCCTTTCGTTATCGCTTGTAGCATGCCCCAATAAAGCTGAAATCATTACCGATTTATTTTTCAACCAAAATGGACCTTTGTTATAATAAATCTAGTGAGTATGCTAAAAAAGGAGGGCAATAACATGGATATGTTTCATATTGTCTCAGAAGATCGGATTAAAAAAGCATACAAAGATGGAGAATTTGATAATCTTCCTGGATATGGAAAACCGCTGAAGCTTGAAGATTTATCAGGTATTCCAGAAGAACTGCGCATGGCTTATAAAATCATGAAAAATGCTGGCTTTTCAGAAGAGGAAAACCATTTACGCAAAGAGATGATGACCATCGAGGATCTCATCAAAAAATGTGACGACAGCGGTAAGAAGGAAGATTTGCAAAAAAAGTTAAATGAAAAGCTCCTTCGCTTTAATCAATTGATGTCAAAACGAGGGGCGAAAACAAATTCGTCCATTTTCAAAAATTACGAACAAAAGGTAGAAAAACGGTTTAAATAAATTCTGATTAGCAAAAAAAAGCTGGCGAGGAGAGAATTTTTACAATTCCTCTTCACCAGCTTTTTCTTCTAATTTGGCAGGCTTGCACATGCGGTCTAAGAAATAACCTGCAAATACCATAAAAGCAATGGGGATTGAAAAGTTTAACACATGAACAATGGTCAATGCCTATCACCTCTATTTTTATTTGAATATTAACAATATTCCGTATATTATTATGTTGTTAATATTATATGCTAATCGTCACAAATTAGACAAATGTTTTCGTCATAAAATCAGAGCCAAAAATAAAGAAGGAAAATTTTCTTCCCACAAATTAGGAGGATATTCGACTTCAAATGCTCTATTATTTATATATTCCATTTTCAGGCAATGGGAATTAGAGGAAAAAATGCGGGAGTTTGTCAAAAAATGTCTAAAAAAGGGGTTTAGAATATTAAAAATGCTGACAAAAACTAACACTTTGTTATAAAAGGACTAGTTATAATGAACTTACTAAATAGTTAGTGTGAATTTAGTCCTAGAAAAGATGAACTAATGAAATAATAAATAGACAGTTATTTTTCAGAAAAAGGCAAACTTGGTGAAAATCAAGGACGCAAAGCCGAGGGTCTAAGGTGGAAATAGAGAGAAGCTATGATGGCCGGGCTGCCTGAAATACGGGTAAGTATTTTAGGGGGTTGTTAGTATGAATTTGGAGATTGAGCAGATGGAGAAGCTTGACAAGGATTGGCTAGTACTAATTATGGAAGCTAAGAGGATTGGATTATCGGTAGAAGATATTCGAAATTTCCTAAGCGGTAATCACCAATCAGAACAACTTGTTACATACCAAAATGAAAAAACATCCTACAAAAATTAAAAATTTTTGTAGGATGTTTTTTTTTGTACATTTTAACTATTGTTTTGATTGTTCCGCCATTTATTAAATTCCAAGAACTCGCGGAATTGATCTTTTGAAACACCGGAGGTCATGGCTTCCTTTACTAAATTCATCCAATCATTGTCCAATGCCGTCTTGTCAATCTGCTCATGTATTAAATGCTCAACCGGAATGTTTAATACACCGGCAATCTTTTCAAGAAACTGTATGGACGGATTTTTTTGAAGGTTTCTCTCAAGCGAGCTTAAATAGGATTTTGCAACTCCTGCCTGCTCTGCTAGTTCAGAAAGTGACATCTTCTTCTCTTGGCGGAATTTCTTTACGCGGTCACCTATCATGGATTCTCACACACCTAAAAATAATTTATAACATCATTCTATCAAAAAGAATTTGAGAGTACCATATTAAGAACAAAGGAATATGGCAAATTATCGAAATTTGCATAATTAGTTTTTAAATTGAGAAAGTAGTTTTGAAAAATAAGTCCGTTAGCGTTAATATTAAAGTGTTGCCAAAAATGTCATATAGTAATCGTTTTTATATACCAGCATTCGCACAAATAGGTCTCCAGACAAAAGAATTTATTCAAAAAGGCAGGGGAACATTACATGATTGTCTTAAAGTCACAACGAGAAATCGAAGCAATGAAAAAGGCAGGAGAAATCCTCGCTGCCTGTCACAAAGAAATTGCCAAAATGATTAAGCCAGGGATTACCACTTGGGAAATTGATCAGTTTGTAGAGGGATTTTTAAAAAAGCATAATGCCACTCCGGAACAAAAAGGTTATAAGGGCTACGAATACGCAACATGCGCAAGTATTAACGATGAAATCTGCCATGGCTTCCCGCGCAAAGAACCATTGCAGGAAGGGGACATCGTCACGATTGATATGGTTGTTAATTACAACGGGGCCTTGGCTGATTCAGCATGGTCTTACGCAGTTGGCGAGGTTTCCGAAGAGACTGAGCATTTATTAAAAGTCACAAAGGAAGCCTTGTACAAGGGAATTGAACAAGCGGTTCCAGGCAACCGGATTGGCGATATCGGTCATGCCATTCAGACTTGTGTGGAAAGTGAAGGACTCGCGGTTGTCCGCGACTTTATCGGACATGGGATTGGAGCAGTGATTCACGAAAAGCCGGATGTACCGCATTACGGTTTGCCAGGTAAAGGCCCAAGAATTAAAGAGGGAATGGTATTTACGATTGAGCCAATGGTGAATATCGGATTATTATTCACCAAAATGGATTCAAATGGATGGACAGCAAGGACCGTCGATAGCACCTATTCCGCCCAATATGAGCACACAATCGCCATCACCAAAGATGGCCCGATCATTTTAACTGATCAAGATTAAAAAATAAAAACAGATCTCATTCGAGGTCTGTTTTTATTTTTTACGCAAGTTTCCCAATTCTTCAACTAAAGCCTGCATTTCATTAGGGCTGAAGGAATTCTTTTTCATTACCATTTCATAAATCTCTTTCAACTCTTCATACATTTCCTCATCAAAATGGGAAGGTTTAATTGCGCCTAGATTCAAAACCTTTAACTTCTCTTTAATTTGCTCAATCATATATTCAACATTTTCTACCGACTTCAACGATAAATCCATTTTCGGTCACCCTTTCGGAAATTCATATGTCCATCTTTTCATGTTCACTGAATGATGTCAACACAGAAAAATTAGGGCCAGACTTGCATACCCTTTCTAGATAAAGCAAAATAAATGATAGGAAAATTCATTGGAATAATTTTCATTCATTTTTATGATTAAGCAAGGAGAGGTTAAGATGACAAAGAATAAATTTTGGCAGGGAATGCTGATTGGAGCCATTGCGGGCGGAGCGATTAGTCTCTTCGACAAACAAACCCGTCAAATCATGAAGGAGCACGCTTGCAAAGTTTCCGGAAAGGTGTCTTATGTTGTCCGACATCCGGGTGAAATGGTCGGGAAGGTAAAGGAAACGGCAGAGAAAATTATGGATACCGTCGAGCAGGCGGGTGAAGATATTTCCTATATCATGGATAAGGTGGATGAGCTTCGAGACTTGACACCTAAAGTGACCGAGACAATCAGGGAGACAAAGAAAACTTTCAGAGATGATGTGGATACCGACTTTGTTGAGGAAATCTTTGATGAAAAAGAATTTAAATAAATAAAGGAGAAGTGATAATGAAGGACAAAGGAAATGTTCGATCTTCGTTAATCCGCTTGCTTTGGCACCGGATTGACGAGGATGATCTTCCGGGAATGAGTGCGCAGTTAGCCTATTATTTTCTTCTTTCACTGTTTCCGCTTTTAATTGTAATTTTTACCCTAATGCCCTATCTCCCTTTTCACGAACATGATGTTTTAGGGATCATAAGCGGCTTTGCGCCGGAAGATGCTATGAAATTGATTGAAAAAAATATAAGTGAAATCATGAGTCACCGGAATGGCGGATTGCTTTCTTTCGGGGTAATTGGGACGATTTGGTCGTCCTCTAATGGAATTCATGCGATTATGAGGGCTTTTAACAAGGCATATAATGTCGAAGAAAGTCGTTCCTTTATCGTTTCCCGCGGCATGGCCATTTTGCTGACGTTCGGAATGGTAATCGTTTTTATTGTCGCCATCGTATTGCCGGTGTTTGGCAGGGAAATAGGCCTGTTTTTATTTTCGCAATTTGGCTATTCAAGTGAATTTCTAAAACTTTGGAATACATTAAGTCTGGCTGTTAGCGCGATTATTTTATTTCTAATTTTTACAGGACTATACTGGGTGGCTCCAAATGTTAAACTTCGCTGCCGGAGTGCCTTTCCGGGTGCCGCCTTTGCGACTGTCGGCTGGATCATTTCCTCGCTTGGTTTATCTTACTATGTGGGGAATTTCGGCAATTATTCGGTTACCTACGGTAGTATTGGAGCAATTATTGTGTTGATGCTTTGGCTATACATTTCTGCCTTTATCATCATTTTAGGCGGCGAAATTAATGCATTTTTCAGTGAAGAAAACCGTTCTAACTGCTAATACTTACCTTTATGAAAACCGTTTAACTGTCCAAACTAGGATTGGGGACTACTTCATTACTAGGGAGGTTTGGACGATGACAAAACAAACAAAAAAAGACGGCGGCACGAAACAAAAAGGCAAGGGCAGCAAAGGAAATAAGACATCAGGATCCGCTAATGGGTCAAACGGATACCATTAATGGTTATAGTTATAGAAAAGGACCGGGTACTTTTGTACCCGGTCCTTAATGTTTGCCTAATTTGCGGATAGGCGCTTGTCAATTGCGGATAGCGGCTCCCAACTTGCGAAAGCACAGTCCACTTGCGGATAACGCGCCCCAACTTGCGAAGTGCGCCCGCATCCTTATTTTAAAAGCCGTAAACTATTTAAAATGACCAGAATTGTACTGCCTTCATGGCCGATGACGCCAAACGGCAGGTCGATAATCTGAAAGAAGTTGGACGAAATCAACACCATGATGACCGCAATCGAGAAAACAACATTTTGCTTAATGATCCGGTTCATTCGCTGTGACAACCGAATGGCTTCTGAAATCCTTGGCAGGTCGTTTTTCATAAGAACAATATCTGCCGTTTCCAGGGCCACATCCGATCCTTCTCCCATGGCAATCCCGACATTGGCAATGGCGAGTGCCGGGGCATCGTTGATACCGTCACCGACCATGGCGACATTTTTATATTTGTCTTTTAACTTTTTCAGGTACTCCACTTTTGTTTCCGGCAGGCATTCGGCGAAGTATTCCGATACGTGGCTTTCTGCGGCAATCGCCTTCGCCGTTTTTTCACTGTCACCGGTTAGCATAATCGTATGAATGCCTTGTTTTTTTAAGTGGTCAATAGCAAGCTTTGTTTCTTCGCGGACAACATCCTTTAAGCCTATTGCGGCACTTAATTCTCCATCAATTTCCACATAAACAAGGGTATTGCCCTGGCTCGCAAGATCTTTTGCAAGACCGTCCGCGAATTTCTCTGTTAGTTCTTTCCCAACAAACGCAGCTTTACCAATCTTCCACTGTTCCCCATTTACTACCGCTTTAATTCCCCAGCCTGGGATGTCCTCAAGGCTGTCAGGGTGAAATAACTCCTTAGAAACGGTTTCCTTCGCATATTTCACAATCGCCTGCGCAAGCGGGTGATTGGAATGACTTTCAATCGAAGCGGCTTTCCAAATCAGGCTGTCTTTATCAAGCCCATCCTTGACGATCACTTCAGTCACAACCGGTTTGCCTTTTGTAAGAGTACCGGTTTTATCGAAAGCAATGGCTCCTAAATGGCTGAGGTTTTCCAAATGGACTCCGCCCTTTACCAATATTCCGTGCCTTGCTCCATTGGAAATAGCAGATAAAGTGGCAGGCATAATCGAAGCCACCAGCGCACATGGGGAGGCTACCACCAATAAAATCATCGCCCGGTAAAAGGATTCGTGCCAGTCCCAGCCAAGCAAAAAGTGCGGTACGAAGAACATCGCCAATACTACTAGCAGGACCACCTTAACATATGTTCCCTCAAAGCGCTCGATGAAAAGCTGTGACGGCGACTTTTCACTTTGGGCCGATTGCACGAGCTGAATGATTTTTTGAAAAAGAGTATCGCTGCTTTCCTTTGAAACATTGACAGTAATAGCACCGGACAGATTCACAGTTCCGGCAAACACCTCTTCCTGTTCGCCTTTGGAAACAGGCATTGACTCACCGGTAATCGCTGCTTCGTCGATATTTGTATACCCTTTGACAATCATTCCATCGGCCGGAACCCGTTCGCCCGGTTTAATGAGTATCAGGTCGCCGACCCGCAGTTCAGATACCGAAACCAGCTTTTCTAAACCGCCGGAGATCAGAACGGCCTCTTCAGGCTGCAGCTCCATGAGTGAGGAAATTTCCTTATGGCTTTTATTCATCGTGTAGGTTTCCATTGCCCCGCTGACAGCAAAAATAAAGATGAGGATAGCCCCCTCTGTCCAATATCCGATAATGGCAGAACCAATCGCGGCAAAAATCATCAGCATTTCAACATTTAATTCTTTGTTTTCATAGGTTGCCTCAATGCCTTCTTTTGCTTTGGCAAAGCCGCCAATGACGAATGCGAGCAGATAGGCAACAATTGATTCTGCTTCTTGGCCGTTTTTATCGAGAAGCCAGCCTGCAAGGATGAAGACACCACTTAACCCGGCAGCAATCAATTCTGCATGCGGTTTTATTTTTTCTAGAAAACTGGTCTTTGGAATTCCCTTCGTGAGAACTTTTGTTTCGGAAACCATTCTTTTCACCCTCCTTTAATGAAATCTAATTGAGAAAAATAATCAAAATCACAACCCCTAAAAAACACGAAAGCTGTCATCAAGCGATGACAGCAGAACTTACTAATTAGAATTATTCTTATTTGTTTTCATTGTACCATACATTTTATGAGATGGATACGGTTTTGCGCTAAGAATTTTCTTGGTGGGGAATAAAGACGTTTCTTTTTCCAAACATAAAGATGGTGAAGGAGACAAACAACAGCAGCGTACTAATAATGTAAAAGAAGCTGACGTTTTGAAAATACTTAATAAATAGACCGCCGATAACAGGGCCGGCTAAGCTTCCAAGGCTGTAAAAGATGCCGCATAGTAAATTTCCGGTCGGCAGCAAATTTCTCGGTACCAAATCGGCCATGAAGCTGATTCCCAATGAGAAAGTAGACCCGACGAGCATGCCGGAGACAAGGAAGGTCAGGAATAAGCCAAATGACGAATGCTCGACAAAACTGGCGGCTGTAAAACTGCAAAAGCCGAGAAAAAGAACTGTCATTAAAACTTTCCTTCGCCCATATTGGTCACTTAACAGTCCTAATGGCAACTGAGTAATGATGCTGCCAATGGCAAATCCTGATAAAACAAGGGATACGCTCGATACTGCTAAATCCATTCGTAAAGCGTAGATCGGAAAGCTTCCGTTCAAGGAAGCTTCCAGGAAGCCATAAACAAACGTAGGCAAAAATGCAACCCAGCCGTATTTTAAGGCTTTTGTAAACTGTTTGACCGTTGAAAAAAAGGAATTAATTTTCACTTCCTGTTCAGGAAATTCATTTTTAAGCACAAAGACAAATCCCCATCCGATTAAGCAAAGAATGGAAGATACTATAAATGGCAGGGCTTCATTTAGATTGACCAGCGGTGTCATCAGCGGACCGGCGGCAAAACCAATGCCAAAGAAAAGGCCGTACAAGGAAACGTTTCTTCCTAGCTTATCTGGCGGCGAAAAGGAGGTAATCCAGGTCTGGGTCGCAAAATGCAGGGCGTGATCGCCAATTCCAATCATCAGCCTTAGGAAGAACCAAAACCAAAAGGCCTTCCATAACGGAAATAAAGCAAGCGCGGTAAACACAAGCCCGCCGCCCACAATAATGATTGGTTTATAGCCATATTTTCGTAATGGCATTTCCATAAAAGGAGCCACACACAATATTCCGATGTAAAGAGCGGTTGCGTTAAGTCCATTTAATGAGGAAGACACCCCGCCTTTTTCAAAAATAACCGCAATCAGCGGCAGCAGCATTCCCTGCGAGAAACCCGAGATGGCCACAATGCTGACTAGGATTGTAAACCGATAATTATTTTTCATTGAATGTTCCTCTACTTCAGACGTTCTTCCTAATGATGGTAAATCAGATTATGCTTTATTTGCAAGAAAAATGTTGCAAGTTCATTCCTTGAAATGGTAATCTTTAGTTTGAAAAATTTGGGCATAATGGAAAGAAAGATAAAAAAGAGAAGCGATTAAAATATACATATATGGAGGGAAATCGGTGACAAATAAAATTTTTATGCTGCTGACATTTATCGGGGTCCCCGTTTCAGTTATTGGGACACTGATGCATTGGCCAAGTATTATCCTATTTATTATTTACTGTTTAACAATCATTGCATTATCAAGCTATATGGGGCGGGCAACGGAAAGCTTGGCCATTGTGGCTGGGCCGCGCATCGGCGGACTGTTGAACGCCACTTTTGGAAATGCCGTCGAACTGATTATCTCCGTATTTGCCTTAAAAGCGGGGCTTGTCGGGGTTGTCCTTGCATCTTTAACAGGTTCGGTGCTCGGGAATTTGCTGCTCGTGGCAGGTCTGTCTTTCTTTGTCGGCGGCTTAAAATACAAACGGCAGAAGTTTAATGTCTATGACGCCCGCCATAATTCCGGATTGCTAATGTTTGCGGTGATGATTGCATTTGTTATTCCAGAGGTTTTTTCAATGGATATGAATGATACTAAGAAATTATCTCTGAGTGTCGGCATTTCGGTTATTTTAATCCTGCTTTACCTCGCAGCTTTATTTTTTAAGCTTGTTACACATCGTGGGGTTTATCAAAGTGATAACGAGGCCCAGCATCATGATGAGGAGCCGGAGTGGGGGAAAGGAAGAGCCATCCTGGTGTTGCTTTTAGCAACGCTGGCGGTTGCCTACATTTCCGAGAATCTCGTTCATACCTTCGAATTTGTGGCGGAATCCTTTGGCTGGTCGGAGCTGTTTATCGGGATTATCATTGTAGCCATCGTCGGAAACGCGGCTGAACATGCTTCAGCGGTGTTAATGGCCTTTAAAAATAAAATGGATGTAGCTGTGGAAATCGCTATTGGCTCCACTTTGCAGGTTGCGATGTTTGTTGCCCCGGTTTTAGTGTTAATTTCCTTGTTATACGAAAAATCTATGCCGTTACTATTCAGCTGGCAGGAGCTAATCGCGATGGTTTCAGCGGTATTATTGATGGTTGTCATTTCAAACGATGGTGAAACCAACTGGTTCGAAGGTCTGACCTTACTTGCCGCCTATGTCATTATGGGGATTGGATTTTACCTAATATAATCATTTTTACTAAAAAAGACTCCAAGCCGATTGGCTTAGAGTCTTTTCTTATCATACGGGATAAGACTTATGTTTTGGACCGAACATTCTTTCATATAGGGTATTTCATCAATCGCTTTTACTTGGGACCATCAACCACCAACCTTCATGTTTAGTTTAGGAAAAACACGACTGTTGAATGCATATATAAGAGTATCCCAACCTCCTTAATAATAATTAAAAACTAAGTAAGCTATGTCGATTGATTGCATCCCTCCTTTTTGAAAGTTAAGTTTATTATAACCTGTAATTTGAATTTTGTAAATGTTCGGATTATTACATTTTTATTACTTTTCGACCGCGCAAATAGATACAGAATTAGGACACTGAGAAAATTTGCAAAAGCAGTACTTGCCAATGGATAATATGGCCCAACTCCGAAGAAACTACTAGCAGATTATTTTTGCTATTTGCGAAAGGAGTTTTTCTTTTGAAAAAAATTGCCTCGGGTCTTTTAATTTTTGTTTTAATGGTTTCTTTCATACCGTCTGTCTTTTCTGAAAAAACTGCTGTAAAAAAGGAACCGATAAAGACCCAAATTCCATCCTCGGTTAGGAATATCACAAAGGAAAATACATATCCTAATTCGACTCAGGATTTGCCTTTTCTGCAGCCAAGTGATTTGACAAAAAAACTTATAAATTCTTCAAAGGTCAAAATTGAAAACCCTGACCTTATTCGTATGCTGAACGAATCAAGCATAAACGGCACACCGTTTGCTGTCGGCTACCGCGCCATCGTTTACCTTGGCCAGTGGCCGTTGAACTATGAGTCTTTGGAAACCTCGACGAATTGGGAGTATCAAAAAATCAATACGAATTACTTTGATAACCGCGGCGGCAACGCTCCATATCAAATTAAATATGTTCAGGAAGCGCAGAAAATTGTCAGAGGCGGTTTAACGGCCAAAATTCCAAATGCCGAAGACGTGAAGAAAATGATTCTTTTAAAGGCAATGCAAAAAACGAATCTGCCGCTCTCATTTGATACAATTATCGGTGCCGGTACAAAGAACGATCACATTTATAACATCCCTTCAAACCGGCTTGGTTACCTTTATGCTTATGCGCCTGCCGTGAATGAAAAGGGAAAAGTAACGTATGGTGAAGTCTACTTAATGTTAAAAGGAAACCGCAAATTCATCGTCATCAAAAACGTAACCTCACAGGGAATCGGTGCATGGATTCCTGTGCAGGACTATGTTTCCTTTGGATTTCTCGCTTCCGAACGTCCACGCTAAATTTATTTTGAACTAGCTCCTGCCAATGGTTTCGGCAGGAGCTTTTTTAGCTAATAGGAAATTCAACTACGCCTCTGTCTTCTTCCTAACGGACTCGCCAATCGGCGAGTTTTCATTTAAAAAAAGAAGATTGCAAAACCACTGAAATTTGGTTAGGATGAAAAAGGCAACTGAAAAAAAGGAGCGAATTTACGATGGGCAGTCCCACTCATGATAAAAATTCCCAATTAGACTTTTTAAAGCATCGTCTTAATATGTTTCTCGACATTCTCGAAGCCATTGACCCGGAAGATACCGATTTAGACGATATTGACCGTCTGATTACGATGATTGACGAGCTGGAATCAAAAATAAGAGAATTCAATAATCGCGAATTAAGTGAGTCTGTTAATTAGCAGGCTCTTTTTTTTGAGAAAAAGTTTCCACGAAATCGATTACATCCAAATCCTTTAATTCTTTCGCCTATAGGAGTATAATTATAACCGTCAAAAAGTTGTAAAAATTTATGCATAATTAGGGGAAAATAGGGAAAGGGGAAACAGACACGTGAATATCGAGAAATTCCAAGAAAGCATGTACGACCTTATTGTGGAAACCTCCACTAAGCTGCCAAAAGATGTGCGCCGCGCTATCAAAGCAGCGAAGGAACAAGAAAATGCCGGGACTCGCGCTGCAATGAGCCTAGCGACCATTACCAACAATATTAAAATGGCGGACGACCAGGTATCACCAATCTGCCAGGATACAGGACTTCCTACTTTTAAAATAAAAACTCCAGTTGGTGTCAACCAATTAGAAATAAAAGAAGCCATTAAAAAGGCGATTATTCAAGCAACAAAAGAGGGCAAGCTGCGCCCTAACGCTGTTGACTCTTTGACGGGTGCCAACAGCGGCGACAACCTAGGGGCTGGCGTTCCGGTTGTTAAATTTGATCAATGGGAAAAAGATTATATTGATGTGAAGCTGATTTTAAAAGGCGGCGGCTGCGAAAACAAAAACATTCAGTACAGCCTGCCTTGTGAATTAGAAGGACTTGGACGCGCAGGCCGTGACCTTGATGGGATCCGCAAGTGTATCATGCACTCTGTTTACCAGGCACAGGGACAAGGCTGTTCTGCAGGCTTCATCGGCGTCGGCATCGGCGGCGACCGTTCCTCTGGCTATGATTTGGCAAAGGAACAATTATTCCGCTCGGTTGATGATGTGAGTCCAAATGAAGACCTTCGTAAATTGGAAGAGTATGTACTTGAAAATGCAAATAAATTAGGGATCGGCACAATGGGCTTTGGTGGCGAAGCGACTTTGCTAGGTTGTAAAATCGGCGTCATGCACCGTATTCCTGCCAGCTTCTATGTGTCTGTTGCTTACAACTGCTGGGCATACCGCCGCATGGGTGTTTCCATAGATCCTGAGACTGGCGCAATTGTTGAATGGGCTTACCAAGATGGCGAGTTCATCGATTTCGCACAAGATGAGGCAGAAAAAGAAGTTGCTGCTGCTTCTGAACAGGAAGTCATCACTTTGCAAGCCCCAATTACTGAAGAGCAAATTCGTGCTTTGAAAGTCGGTGACGTTGTGCAAATCAACGGCATGATGTACACTGGCCGCGATGCGATTCATAAGTATTTAAGCGACCATGACGCACCTGTTGATTTAAACGGTCAAGTGATTTACCACTGTGGCCCGGTTATGCTGAAGGATGAAGCCGGCGTATGGCACGTGAAAGCTGCTGGCCCGACAACAAGTATCCGTGAGGAGCCTTACCAAGGCGACATCATGAAGAAATTTGGCATCCGCGCTGTTATCGGTAAAGGCGGAATGGGCCCTAAGACTTTGGCTGCTTTAGCAGAGCATGGCGGTGTTTATTTGAACGCCATCGGCGGTGCTGCCCAGTACTATGCTGACTGTATCAAGGGTGTCGAAGGCGTTGACTTAATGCAATTTGGTATACCTGAAGCAATGTGGCATCTGCGTGTTGAGGGCTTCAAAGCGGTAGTTACAATGGATTCGCACGGCAACAGCTTACATGCTGATGTCGACAAATCATCATTGGAGAAATTGGCGCAGTTTAAGGAGCCGGTTTTTAAATAAGATCTTTGGGATTGGGATAGACTCGCATAGCGGGTCTATCTTTTTTTTGTGGGCGCTGAGGGGGTGAGATTGTAGATATGTTTCGGAAATTTGTAGATATCTCGGAAATTTTGTAGATATATTTGAAAAATTGTAGATATCATCCGAAAATTTGTAGATATCATTTCAAGTGGCAAGTTTTCAGTTCGTAATTAATACTAGGATTTCCCTTCAGATAGGGTCCTAAGGGCCAATTTGTAGATATCTGCTGGTAATTTGTAGATATCCTAAATAATTTGTAGATAAAATTAAGAAATTGTAGATATCTCTCCAAAATTTGTAGATATTTTCTCAACTACAAAAATAAAATACTCAATTTTAAAAAAATCAACAGGGATATTGACGTTTTCTGTCGAAAATATCAGCTATAACTTTAAAGGAGGGAACATTTTGTTTGATTTAGAGCTTTATAAACCGATTCCACTGGAACAAACAGTAGCACTCATAAGAAGAATAACGCAATATCATCCTAAGAGACCCAATATAGAAAAAGAAATAAAAAAATTATATTCTGGCTACCAAGGTGAAAAAAAACTTCGCTATTTTCTTGGATTAATTCCTGACAAAAAATATCATATTTTTCATGGCCTCCGTCTCCCGATTGGAAATACTTACTTTCAAATAGATGCACTTCTTCTTTCCCCTAAACTAACTCTTATTATTGAATCCAAAAACTATGCAGGGACAATTACAATTGAAAAAGACCAATTAATACAGGAGGTGAATGAATCAAAAGAGGTATATGATAATCCGTTAGAACAGGCAATACGCCATAAAATTCTTTTACAATACCTGCTTGAAAAATACCAATTGCCTGCAGCACCAATTGAAGTTTTAGCTGTAATGACAAGGTCCTCAAGTGTAATCAAGATTGCACCGGGATACCATGAAGCAGAAAAAAAGATAGTAAAAGCAGGCAATCTTTTAAGAAAGATTGAGGAACTGGAGAACCGCTACACCGCAGAAAGAATTGATCAGAAAACAATTGGGAAAATAAAAAGGCTGTTATTAAGTAAACACACCCCACTTAAAATTGATGTATTACGAAAATTCGATATCGGAATAAAGGAAATTATTCCGGGTGTTTGTTGTCCACGATGCTTACATATACCGATGCAATATCGAGGGCAGAAATGGTATTGCCCAGTATGCGAGTTGCTTTCGCAGGATGCATACATCGAAGCAATCAATGACCATTTTTTAATTGTAAAAAATTCGTTAACAAATAGAGAATTACGTGAATTTCTGCATATTCCCTCTTCAAGGCAGGCTACCTATTTGTTAAACCTAAAAAAACTCCCATCTACCGGATCCAATAAGGGCCGAATATACTACCAACCAAATTAACCCTATTTTCCTTTATGTGTTAATTATGTTTTCCCCCCAAGAACAAACACTATAAAAAACAATATTGGGGGAAACTTGGATGAAAAAATTATTGTGCTTACTTAGCATAATGGTCCTATTGTTACCGACTCTTACATATGCAGCTCTGCCGAATCGGCCGATCCATTGGGGATTTAAAAAAGCAGTTGATGAAGTGCCACCGGAGGCAGGGGCGGAATATGATGAAATTCTTGCTAAATACGGGGCAGTTTACAAAGGTGACCCGAATAAAAAAATCATCTATCTTACCTTTGACAGCGGCTATGAGAACGGACACCTCCCTAAGATTCTTAAAGTCCTGAAAAAAGAAAAAGTGCCGGCGACTTTTTTTGTGACTGGGCATTTCCTGCTGTCACAGCCGGAACTCTCTAAACAAATAGTCGATGAAGGGCACATCATTGGGAATCATTCCTGGCACCATCCTGACTTTACTCGCGTTAGTGACGAAAGGGTCCGCACAGAATTGAACAAAGTAAGGGATAAAACCAAAGAGATTACTGGTCAAAAAGAAATGCACTATCTGCGCCCGCCGCGTGGTGTTTTTAGTGAAAGAACGATGCAAATTGCAAAAGAAGAGGGCTTCACACATATTTTCTGGTCCCTGGCTTTCGTCGATTGGAATGTAAACAGCCAAAAGGGCTGGCATTACTCATACAACAATATGATGAAGCAAGTTCATCCAGGTGCAATCATTCTCTTACATTCCGTTTCGAAAGACAACGCGGATGCTCTTGAAAAAACCATTCAAGATATGAAAAAGAAAGGATACAAATTCAAAAGCCTCGACCATTTGATGAAGAAACCGAATGAAAAGAAGAAGAAATCGAAGAAGAAGTAACCGAATTTCATTGAAATTCGGTTTTTTTCTATTTCATGCTATAATACGGGGAAAATACTAAAGGATGGAGCCCATATGTGGCAAGAAACTATACGTATTGACGGTCCGTATAATTTTGACAGCGTATTGGAAAGACATGCGCCGGATCCTTTGAAGGTGCTCGATTTAGCCAAACGTACAATTCGTGTACCGGTTGTTATACACGACAGTTCACATGCAGTACAGGTAACGGCAGCGGGAACAATACACGAACCATCGTTCATTGTTTCAGGAAATAGTGATGCTGACAAAGAAGCAATCATCCATCGCATAGCGGAAATTTTTCAATGGAATGTTTCTTTAGCAAATGTCCATGACCATTTTGAAAAAACAGATTTAAAGGAAATATTCGATTCTTTCGTTGGCACCCCGCTGGTTCTGGATTTCGATTTGTTTGGGTCGTTATTAAAATGCATTATCCACCAGCAAATAAATATGAAATTTGCCTATACCTTAACCGAGCGATTTGTCAAAACGTTTGGTTATGAGATAGATGGAGTATGGTTTTTCCCACAGCCGGAAACAACTGCTAGGTTAACGGTGGAAGAGTTAAGACCACTGCAAATCAGCGGCAGGAAGGCTGAATACATGATTGGAATTGCCAAAGAAATCGTCGAAAATGGGCTCGACTTAGACGCCTCGAAAAACCAATCGGATGAGGAAGTTTTTGAACGGCTAATGAAAATCCGCGGCGTCGGCAGGTGGTCGGTGGAAAATTTCTTATTGTTCGGACTGGGCCGTCCAAATCTTTTTCCATTGGCTGACATAGGCATACAAAACGCTATCAAGAAACTATATCAGCTCGAAAAAAAGCCGACCTATGAAGAAATGGAACAATACAAACAGGGCTGGGAACCATATCTAAGCTACGCTTCCCTATACTTATGGAGAAGTATCGAATAATTTGGAGTGAACTTAATGAAAACAGAACAACATATCAAAATACAACCTAAACAGACCTTCCCGCTGACCATCAAAAGGCTTGGCATTAACGGTGAAGGTGTCGGCTATTTTAAAAAGCAAGTCGTCTTCGTGCCAGGTGCGCTTCCAGGCGAGGAAGTGGTGGTAGAGGCAACAAATATCCATCCGAAGCATGCTGAGGCAAAAATTAAGAAAATCCGCATCAAGTCGCCGCATCGAGTAAAGCCGCTTTGCACGGTATACGACCAATGCGGAGGCTGCCAACTGCAACATTTGGACTATAAACAGCAGCTTAAGGAAAAGCGTGATATCGTAATACAATCGCTTGAGCGCCATACAAAGCTCAACATTGAAAAACTTGATATCCGTGAAACCATTGGAATGGAAGACCCATGGGGATATCGAAACAAGAGCAGTTTTCAAGTGAAGGCAATAGATGGCAAGGTGCTTGCTGGGCTTTATGGCCTTAATTCCCATCAATTGATTAATATTGACGAATGTGCTGTTCAGCATTCTCAAACAAATGAAGCAACATCAGCGGTTAAAAGGATTTTAGAGGAATTAAAAATTCCTATTTATAATGAAAAATCCAGAAAAGGTATTGTTCGAACCATTGTTACACGGGTTGGCATTCAAACAGGCGAACTACAAATAGTCCTAATCACAACACAAAAAGAATTACCAAAAGTGGACATCATCATTCAGGAAATTCAAAAACGTCTTCCAAATGTGAAATCAATTATTCAGAACATAAATGGGCAAAAGACGTCGCTTATTTTTGGCGAGGAAACACTTCCTTTAGCGGGTGAAGAGTTTATCCAAGAAACACTAGGAGATCTTCAATTTGAGCTTTCTGCAAGGACGTTCTTTCAATTAAATCCAGTTCAGACCGTAAAGCTTTATAATGAAGTGAAAAAAGCAGCCGCGCTGACTGGTCAAGAAAAAGTAGTAGATGCTTATTGTGGAGTGGGTACTATCGGGTTATGGCTCGCCGATCAGGCAGGAGAAGTCCGTGGAATGGACGTGATCCCAGAATCGATTGAGGATGCGAAGAAAAACGCAAAGCGTCACGGATTGAACAATACAAAATATGTACCTGGAAAGGCAGAAGAGGTCCTGCCAAAATGGGTCAAAAAGGGTTGGAAGCCCGATGTCATTGTTGTCGATCCACCTAGAACAGGTCTTGAGGGACAGTTAATTCAAACCATTCTTCAGGCAGAACCAACAAAGCTTATTTACATCTCATGCAATCCATCGACCTTGGCAAAAGACATTCAGACATTAAGTTCCAAATATGACGTGGAATATATACAGCCAGTGGACATGTTCCCGCAGACGGCGCACGTCGAATGTATCTCGCAACTCATTTTAAAGAAAGGCAACTAACCCCTTCTGGGTGTTGCCTCTTACATTTCTTGTTGAGGATTAACAAAGATGTATTGAATATGGACAGTTCCATCTTGATTACAAGTAATCTTCTCAACCAATGTATGAAGGATTGTCGGCGTTAACTCGTTTAAGTTTAGAACGTCTTTTAGCTTACCAAAATAGCATTATTCCCAAAACGAAGGTTTTCTGAGAGATTTCAGCAGACCTTCGTTCTTTTTATGCCCGAAAAAGAGGAGAAAAGCAGGAGCAGAGTAGGAGTTGAGGGTGTAGGAAGAAATGCGAATCATTCAAACTTAACTCCTATTGTCCCTTAAACCTTATCACTACTATGGAATGTAATTTTTATTCAGAATTCATGCACAGTTTATACACAAATTGAGAAAAAGCGTGAAAAAAGCTGGAATAATTATTATTTGGGAGAAAGTGGGGAAGAGTGAGAAAAAGGCGGAGGTCAGGTGGGAGAGGAAATGAAAGTAGATAAAAAACTGATTAAGGGATTGAGGAATTGGGCAATGCCTTTCCCTAAAAATTCAAGCTGATGTTCTAGAGCCGTACTCTTAAGGACAAACTAAACAGAAATAAAGGGATATCAACAAAAGGACCTTATATAAGGGGGATACATCATTTGGATAAAAGATACTTAGATTTGCTAGACGAAAAATATGATACCGAAGAAAAAGTGGTTACAGAAATTATTAATTTGGAAGCTATTCTTAATCTACCAAAGGGAACAGAACATTTTGTCAGTGACTTACATGGGGAATTCCAATCTTTTCAGCATGTATTGAGAAATGGATCTGGGAGAATAAAAGAGAAAATCGAAGAACTTTTTAAGGATATATTATCTGAGAAAGGTATCAATGAATTGACGATATTGGTTTATTATCCCGAAGAAAAATTACAGTTAATTAAGAATAGCTTCGACAATAAACAGGAATTAAACGGGTGGTATGCTGAAACAATTAATCATATGATTAAACTCATTTCTTTTGCCTCTTCTAAATATACACGCTCGAAATTACGTAAAGCATTGCCTGAACAGTTTGTTTATATTATAGAAGAGTTATTATACAAAACGGAAGAAGAATCCACAAATAAGGAACCTTATTACACCAAAATTGTTCAGCAAATTATTACTCTTAATCAGGCTGATAAGCTTATTATTGGTCTTGCATATTGCATGCAGAGGTTGGTTGTGGACCATCTTCATGTAGTGGGGGATATATATGATCGTGGACCTGAGCCTGACCAAATTATGGAAACACTCATTAATTATCATTCTGTTGATATTCAGTGGGGAAATCATGATGTATTATGGCTAGGTGCGTATGCTGGTTCCAAGGTTTGTCTAGCTAATATTCTCCGTATCTGTGCTCGGTATGATAATTTAGATATTATTGAAGATGTGTATGGAATCAATCTAATACCACTTCTAAATTTAGCTGAGAAATACTACAAGGATAATCTGGCTTTTAGACCGAAAAAAACTTCTGGAAAAGATCTATCAGAGGATGAAGAATTACAAATCACAAAAATTCATCAAGCAATTGCCATGATTCAGTTCAAACTTGAAATTCCTATCATTAAGAGACGACCATTCTTTAATATGTCAGGAAGGCTATTACTTGAGAAAATTGATTATGATAAAAACGAAATAGTGATTCATGGAAAGACATATCCACTGGAATATACTTGCTTTGCAACTATTAATCCAGAAAACCCAAGTCAATTGTTAGAGGAAGAACAGAAGGTAATAGATAAATTATTATTTTGTCTTCAACATTCGGAAAAGTTGGCCAGACATATGAACTTCCTTATGAAGAAAGGCAGCCTATATTTGAAATATAATGGTAACTTATTGATACATGGCTGTATCCCTTTAGATGATAAAGGAAATATGGAAAAAATGATGATTGAAAATACAACGTATGACGGTCGGGAGTTATTGGATGTCTTTGAACATCATTTACGATACGCTTTTGCACACCCTGAAGAAACCGATGATCTTTCTACAGATATGGTCTGGTATTTATGGACAGGCGAATATTCATCACTCTTTGGCAAGAGGGAAATGACAACCTTTGAAAGGTATTTTATTAAAGATAAAGAAACTCATAAAGAGAAAAAGAATCCATATTACTATTTACGGGAAAAGGAAGAAATCTGCCGCAAAATTTTAGCAGAATTTAATCTAAATCCCGATCATGGTCATATCATAAATGGGCATACGCCTGTTAAGGAAATTAAAGGGGAAAACCCAATTAAAGCAAATGGAAAAATGATTGTTATTGACGGTGGCTTCTCAAAGGCCTATCAATCGACTACAGGGATTGCTGGGTATACTTTATTATATAATTCATTCGGTATGAAATTGGTTGCTCATAAACATTTTAATTGCAAAGAAAATCTCTTGCAAAATGGCATGGATGTTTTATCAATGAAAAGAATAGTGGACAAAGTGGTAGAAAGAAAATTGGTGCTGGAAACAAATGTAGGGGAGGAATTATTAGAGGAAGTCTCTGCTTTGAAGGGGTTGATGGAGTATCGTTATATGAAGTAAATTTAATTATTTGAATCGAAAACAGCTCTTGATGAATTGAATGATATTCTTTAGCCACCATTAATTTTCAATCTGATAAATAGACGGAAAAATTCCGCTTAATTTGTAATTACTAATGAAAATAGAATAAATAGGCGGAGAGATTCCGCCTATTGGCTTGAAAAATGTGAAAATAAGGGATATTGCTTTGCTTAGACGGAAAACCTCCGCTTATTTACCCCGAAACGAGCTCCATTTTGCATTTAACCGGAAAATCTCCGCTTCTTTTACTTTTGCAGGTTACTTAATAACAAAAGGGGTACTCGAGTGAATTTTATTCATTGGGTACCCCTTCATCTTTTTTAAAACACTTTCGTAGTCCAATCCTCACAATTCCAAATATCGGTCGCAATTTCACGATAGAAATCAGGTTCGTGGGATACCATCAAGATACTTCCGCGATATGCCTTTAAAGCACGCTTCAATTCTTCTTTTGCGTCCACATCTAAGTGATTGGTAGGTTCGTCTAGGATTAATAAATTCGTTTCTGTGTTAATAATTTTACACAAGCGAACTTTGGCTTTTTCGCCACCAGAAAGGACTTCGACTTTACTTTCAATATGTTTTGTCGTTAATCCACATTTTGCAAGAGCAGCTCGGACTTCAGCCTGATTCATACTTGGGAACTCGCTCCAAATCTCTTCAATACAAGTGTTGTAGTTAGACTGTTTAACTTCCTGCTCGAAGTAACCAATGTGTTGATACTCACCACGTTCCACTTTACCCGAAATGGGATTAATCAACCCAAGAATACTTTTTAAAAGAGTAGACTTACCAATACCGTTGGCACCTACGAATGCAATTTTTTGTCCGCGTTCCATTTTTAAATTTAGAGGTCGAGAAAGTGGTTCATTGTAACCAATAACAAGATCTTCAGCCGTAAAAATATAACGACTAGCTGCACGAGCTTCTTTGAAGTTAAACTCTGGTTTCGGCTTCTCTTTCCCTAATTCAATAACTTCCATTTTGTCGAGCTTCTTCTGACGAGACATCGCCATATTACGAGTCGCAACACTTGCCTTGTTACGAGCAACGAAATCTTTCAAATCAGCAATTTCTTGTTGTTGACGCTTGTAAGCGGACTCTAGCTGTTGCTTCTTCATTTCATATATTTTTAAGAAGTTATCATAGTCACCAACATAGCGGTTCAACTCTTGGTTTTCCATGTGATAGATCAAGTTAACAACATTGTTCAAGAATGGAATATCATGTGAAATCAAGATAAACGCATTCTCATATTCCTGCAGGTAGCGCTTCAACCATTCGATATGCTGTTCATCCAAATAGTTTGTAGGCTCGTCTAGTAATAGGATTTCAGGCTTTTCCAGCAAAAGCTTAGCTAGCAAAACTTTCGTACGTTGCCCGCCGCTAAGATCATCTACATCTCGATCGAGTCCAACTTCATCTAATCCTAGACCACGAGCAACTTCCTCAACTTTTGCATTAATTCGATAGAAATCATTACTATCTAAAGTTTCTTGCAGCTCTCCAACTTCTGCAAGTAATGCATCGATATCAGCACCTTCATCACCCATTTTTGCATAAAGCTCATTGATCTCTGATTCAGCATCAAAAAGATATTGAAAAGCAGCACTCAAAGCTTCACGCATCGTAGTACCTTTTTGAAGCACAGCATGCTGGTCTAAATAACCAACACGAACTTTTCGTGACCACTCAACTTTCCCCTCGTCGGGCTGCAACTTCCCCGTAACAATATTCATGAAAGTAGACTTACCCTCACCATTTGCCCCAACTAGCCCAACGTGCTCTCCTTTTAAAAGGCGAAAAGACACATTATTAAAAATCGCACGATCACCGAAACCGTGACTTAAATTTTGTACGTTTAATACGCTCATTTTTTTACCCCTTATCTAATGTTACATATGCATGTGGATATCATACTAGATTTAGACCGGATTTTCTATCTTGAAGTTATTTTTTGTACGTAATGTAATTTTAAAACTTGCCCAGTCTTAGGACTGGGTTTATTTCTTATTTCGGAAATTCAACCATCGCCTGAAAGGAACATTTTGTGTTTGATAATAAGTTATAAAGCATGATATAAGTGTAAAAGAAGTGGAACATTTGGCTTTATATTTTTTGGCCGAGTGCGTAAAGTTATATCCATAATGAGAGGATTTGAGTTTAAATTGATAGATAATTTTTGGCGTGATTTACCACGACCATTTTTTATACTTGCACCAATGGAAGATGTGACAGATGTTGTTTTTCGTCACGTAGTAAGTGAAGCGGGTCGACCGGATGTATTTTTCACAGAGTTTACAAACTCGGATAGCTATTGTCATCCAGAGGGCATGAAAAGTGTGCGTGGCCGTTTGACTTTTACAGAAGATGAACAGCCAATGGTGGCACATATTTGGGGGGATAATCCCGAATATTTCCGCCAAATGAGTATTGGCATGGCAGAGCTAGGATTTAAAGGCATCGATATTAATATGGGCTGCCCTGTACCGAATGTGGCATCGAGAGGGAAAGGCAGTGGCCTTATTCTGCGTCCAGACGTTGCGGCAGAACTTATTCAAGCAGCAAAAGCGGGCGGACTGCCTGTCAGCGTGAAAACACGACTTGGCTATCAGGAGGTTCAGGAGTGGGAGGAGTGGCTAACGCATATTTTAAAACAGGATATTGCGAACCTTTCTATTCATTTACGTACACGAAAGGAAATGAGCCAAGTAGATGCGCATTGGGAACTAATTCCGGAAATCAAAAAATTACGTGACCGTATTGCACCGAATACGCTACTAACAATCAATGGAGACATTCCTGACCGTCAAACTGGGCTGCAACTTGCTGAACAATATGGTATTGATGGCGTTATGATTGGGCGGGGTATTTTTAAAAATCCTTTTGCTTTTGAAAAAGAGCCAAAAGAGCATAGCAGTAAAGAATACCTTGATCTTTTAAGACTGCAGCTTGATCTTCAAGATCGATATGCGGAAGTACTGCCGCGTTCAATCACAGGGCTTCATCGCTTTTTCAAAATTTATGTCAAAGGATTCCCTGGAGCTGGTGAATTAAGAAATCAATTAATGAACACGAAATCAACAGATGAAGTGCGTGCATTGCTTGATAATTTTGGGCCAAAGAATCTTGATGGAATGGCTGAAAGAGAAGGTGTTCCTGATGGCAAATAGTAAAATGAATCCTAAGGTTGATAAATATTTAATTGATGGTTGTATGCGTTGTCCGCTGGGGGCTACTCCCGACTGTAAAGTCAACAATTGGCCGGAGGAATTAGAGGAATTAAGAATGATTGTTCTTGACTGCGGGTTGACAGAAGAATTGAAATGGGGAGTTCCTTGCTACACATTTCAGAAAAGTAATGTACTGATAATAAGTGCTTTTAAAGAATACTGTTCGCTTAATTTTTTCAAAGGTGCCCTGTTAAAAGATGCCCATCGGATTCTAGAAAAGCCAGGGGAAAATACGCAAGCAGGACGCCTGGTAAAGTTCACCAATGTTAAGCAAATAGTTGAGCTCGAACCAGTCTTAAAAGAGTATATTTATGAAGCCGTTGAAGCGGAAAAAGCTGGTTTGAAAGTGAATACTAAAAAGAATCCAGAGCCAATTCCTGAAGAGCTTCAAAATAAATTTGAGGATATCCCTGCCTTGAAAACTGCTTTTGATGCATTGACGCCGGGGCGGCAAAGAGCATACATTCTTCACTTTTCAGCACCCAAACAATCCAAAACCCGGGTGTCAAGGATTGAAAAATATATGGAGAAAATTCTCGCTGGAAAGGGATTAAATGATTAGTTGATTCGATGAAAATAGCCGTTCCAAATGGAGCGGCTTTGTCTTTTATTTAATCCGAAATAATTCATATCCATTCCCTTTGGTAATCCATTTTTGTTTTTTTTCTTTATCGCTTAATGCTTGATGAAGCTTAAATAGCGCTAAGTTTTTAGCTGTTTCATGGGTACCGCCATAACAATCATGAACGGTTATTTCCCCATTCGTTGCAGAGATAATGTATCTATCTTCGTCAAGCCAAATACGATATCTAACTTTTCCGTGCCGATACCAAATCCAATTCCGAATTTTCTTTATCAACCACGGCATTAAATTCACCCCACTTTCTCTTACTTTTAAAATTCAACATTTGTTATGTGCTTCCTATAGAATGATTTGGATATATTGTGACGTTTTCAAAAAATCTAAAAACAAAACTATTTTTATTATATGTAAATAATAAAGTCTGAAAATTGGTAAAATAAAAAATAGTTGAATACTTTAAAAATATTCAATTTACCAAAAACTAATAGTTTTATATGATTTTTAGGTATGATATATTAATAAAGTATTAATGTTTTATCTATTAAAAATAATCTAAAAAGGGGTACATTGAATGAAAAAGATTGGTTTATTTAGTTTATTTTTAATCCTTACGATCTTTATCGCAGCATGCGGAAGCAAGGAAACATCAACATCCGGAGAGAAAGCGAAAGATGAAAAGGTATATAAGGTTGGAGTAGATACCACTTACCCTCCATTTGAATATAAAGAGGGAAATGATTATAAGGGTATCGATATCGATTTGATTAATGCAATCGCGAAAAATCAGGGTATTAAAATTGAGCTTAATCCAATGGATTTTGGTGGAATTATTCCAGCTATGCAAGCTAATCAGCTTGATGTAGCCATTGCCGGAATGAGTATTACAGATGAAAGAAAAAAGGTAGTAGATTTTTCAACACCGTATTTTGATGCAGGATTAACAGTTGTTGTTAAAAAAGACAATTCAACTATTAAATCAGTTAATGATCTTAAAGGGAAAACTGTTGCCGTTAAAAAAGGAACAACAGGTGCCAAATATGCAGAAGATAATGCATCGAAACTAGAAATTAAAGTCGTTCAATTCAACGATAGCCCGGCAATGTTCCAGGAAGTTTCTAATGGAAATGCAGATGCGCTTATCGAAGACTATCCTGTAATTTCTTATGCTATTGCCCAAAAAGACCTTGGTTTGAAAATCGTTGGCGATCGCTTAAATGGCGACCAATATGGAATTGCTGTTCTAAAAGGACAAAACCAGGATGTATTAAAGAAGATTAATAAAGGCCTTGAAGAACTCAAAAAAGACGGAACCTACGATAAAATTGTAGAAACATACCTTGGCAAAAAATAAATATCAAATATAGGGCGCGCTTACAGCGCGCTTTTTCTTCTAGAAAGGGGATGAAAAAGAGTGGATATTATTACGGCAGCATTACCAATATTATTAAAAGGACTTGAAGTCACACTTTATATATTTGTTATTGCTATTATTCTAGGGTTTTTAATTGGTTTATTAATGGCCTTGTTACGTCTTGCTCCTTTTAAAATCTTGAATTGGATTGCGAAGGTATATGTCGATGCAATTCGTGGAACTCCATTTATCGTGCAGTTATTTTTTATTTATTTTGGAGTAAATTCACTGCATTTGGTTTCCCTAAACAATACGACAGCGGGTATTATTACTGTTGCGATCAATGCTGGGGCATATTTTGCAGAGATAATTAGAGCGGGTATTCAATCAATTGATAAGGGGCAAACAGAGGCAGCTAGGTCGATTGGTTTTACGTCTACACAAACGATGCGTTTCATTATCCTGCCTCAGGCGTTTAGAAGGATGCTCCCTACTATTACAAACCAATCCATTATTAGTTTAAAGGATACTTCTCTGTTATCGGTTATTGGTATTGCTGACTTAACACAACAGGGTCAAATACAGGCTGCTGCAACCTTTGAAGCCTTTAAAATTTGGCTGACTGTAGGTGTCATTTATTTTATCATTATTTATCTATTAACCATACTTGCTAACTTTATAGAAAGGAGGATCGAGATGCGATGAGCATTATTACTGTAAAAAACTTAAGAAAATCATTCGGGAACCTAGAGGTATTAAAAGATATTAATGCTGAGGTTCAAGAGAAAGAAGTTATCTGTGTAATCGGTCCTTCTGGATCGGGAAAGAGTACATTCCTTCGCTGCTTAAACCGCCTGGAGGAAATCTCTGGCGGCGAAGTAGTGATTAACGGACATAATATCACTGACCCGAAAATTAATATCAATAAAGTCAGGCAGGAAGTCGGAATGGTCTTCCAGCAATTTAATCTGTTCCCTCATAAAACTGTTTTAGAAAATATCACGTTAGGGCCGATTAAAATTCTTTCTAAAGATAAAGCGGAAGCTGAAAAAAAGGCTCTTGAGTTACTTGATAAGGTAGGACTTAAAGAGAAAGCAGGCAGCTATCCGGGAGAACTGTCCGGCGGACAAAAACAGCGGGTTGCCATCGCAAGGGCACTGGCCATGAATCCAAAAATCATGCTTTTTGACGAACCGACTTCTGCACTTGACCCGGAAATGGTCGGGGATGTATTAGAAGTTATGAAACAGCTTGCCAAAGAAGGTATGACGATGGTGGTTGTGACGCATGAAATGGGATTTGCCCGAGAAGTTGGAGACCGTGTCATTTTCATGGATGGCGGGTATATTGTCGAAGAAAATGAACCGAATCAGTTATTCGGCAACCCACAGCATGAGAGAACAAAGGCTTTCTTAAGTAAGGTGCTATAAACTAAAATAGCAGGATCATTTTATAGAGGGGGAACCTAAAAGTAGAAATACTTTTGAGGTTCCTCTTTTTTAAAATAACCTACTGAAAATAGGCTGTTTTGCTGATAATGAGGATATAGATCATCTTTTGAAAATTCTCCTTCTAAAATGGAAGGTCAAAAGAATTTTTTCAATAATTTTAAAATTATTTACCAGTGTGTGTTAAACCACACATCTGATATGATAGTGATATGTTATCTTAAATATATATTACTTTTGGAGGTAATGGGAAATGCAACTTATTCTAGAAAATACTAAAAATACCAAAAGTGACAACCAGCCATTTTCAAGGACTAATCCTTTTCAGGCGAAGGTTCTAAAAAATATTAATTTAAATGGGTCAGGCTCTAGTAAAGAAACAAGGCATATTGAGTTATCATTAAAAGGTTCAGGCCTATCTTACAATCCTGGTGATGCACTTGGCGTTGTCCCTGCAAATGACCCGGAACTTGTGGCTGCCCTTCTTGAGGAAATGGCCTGGGACGAAGAAGCGGAAGTAACGGTTGGCAAGCAGGGTGAGACACTGTCACTTAAGGAAGCGCTGACAAGCTACTTTGAACTTACACTGCTATCGAAGAAGATTTTACAACAGGCAGCAACATTCACTGAAAACGAAGATCTGCAAAAGCTTATTTTGGTTGAAAATGCTGCTCAGTTAAAGGAATATTGCTATGGGCGAGACCTGCTCGATATGTTACGTGATTTTGGCCCATGGAAAGCATCTGCACAGGATATCGTTTCTTTATTAAGAAAAATGACACCGCGCCTCTATTCTATTGCAAGCAGTATTGCTGCTAATCCGGAGGAAGTTCATCTAACTATTGGGGCTGTTCGCTACACATCACATGGGCGTGAGCGAAAAGGGGTTTGCTCTGTTTTATGTGCAGAACGTGTTCAAGAGGGAGATACCTTGCCGGTCTTTGTTCAGGCAAATAAACACTTCCATTTGCCGGAGTCCGGTGATACAGATATTATTATGGTTGGTCCGGGGACAGGTATTGCACCATTCCGCTCTTTTATTCAGGAACGTGCCGTTAATAAAGCAGCTGGCCGCACATGGTTATTCTTTGGGGACCAGCATGCAGCATCAGATTTCCTATACCAAGCAGAGTTGGAAACCTATCAAAAAGATGGGGTCCTGACAAAGCTTGATACTGCCTTCTCCCGTGATTCAGATCAAAAAGTTTATGTACAGCATAAAATGCTTGAACATGGCAAAGAATTATTTGATTGGCTGGAAAAAGGCGCTTACTTCTTCGTTTGTGGAGATAAGGAACATATGGCTAAAGACGTCAATGATGCGCTAATTACTGTGATAGAAAAAGAAGGTGCGTTTGACCGTGAGGCAGCCGAGGCATATCTGAAGGAGCTGCAAAAGCAAGGACGTTACCTGCGCGATGTTTATTAAAATAAAAAGATGTTAAATACATTTAGAAAGGAACCTTTCGTTCGATTGGACGAGGTTCCTTTTTTACTTAATGATAATAAATTGAGGTAAAATAATGATATGAACAAATGAAGGGATTGTGGAAAGTGGCTAATAACGAAGAAGATGTCAAAAAGCAAATGGAAGTCTCTGGTCAAAATTATTCCGATGATAAGTTCTGGGATAAATTAAAGAAATTTGCCAAAAAGGCGGGTTCATCCGTTGTATATGCAGTTTTGCTCTTATACTATACACTTCAAAAGCCGGAAGTACCGGCTAAAGCAAAAACGATCATTATAGGCGCTTTGGGATATTTCATCCTGCCATTAGATTTAATTCCTGATGTTGCGGTTGGTGTCGGGTACACGGATGACTTAGGAGCGTTAGGAGTCGCGCTATTGCAAGTTGCTATGTACATTGATGAGGACATAAAAAATAAAGCAAAAGAAAAACTTAAAGATTGGTTTGGCGAACACGTCGACACATCAGATATTGACAAAAAGCTTGTTTAAAGGATTTTTAGCGGGAAATTGGGAGGAATAATAAGATGAATCGAAAAGCAGTTGTTGCTGGGGCGACCGGCTTGGTAGGAAAGGAGCTCGTAAAGCTTTTATTAAACAATCCGGCATATACAGCTGTTACGCTTATTGTCCGGCGGCCAACAGAGATTGCCCATCCAAAGCTGCAGGAGAAGATCGTCGATTTCGACCGATTGGAGCAATCCGATGTAGATTTGGCGGGAGCGGATGTGTTTTGCACTCTTGGAACGACGATTAAAAAAGCAGGCAGTCAAAAGGCTTTCCGCTTGGTAGACTATGAATATCCGCTGGCACTTGGCCGAATGGCAAAAGCCCAGGGGGCGAAGCAGTTCCTCATTATTACATCAATGGGAGCAAATCCTTCATCCCGGACATTTTACATTCGCGTGAAGGGAGAGGTTGAGAAGGAATTGCGTGAACTTGGTCTTTCCGCATTACATATTTTCCGGCCATCGCTTTTACTTGGTAACCGGGAGGAGTTTCGATTCGGAGAACGCATTTCGGCAGTCCTTTCTAGTATACTGTCACCGCTCTTCTTAGGAAAACTGAAAAAGTACAAGCCTGTACATGCGGAAACAGTAGCAGGTGCAATGCTTCGTATTGCGCAAAAAGGCATTTCAGGAATCCATGTATACGAATCAAACCAAATTGTACAAGCATAGCTAGCTTAGAGGTTTCCGGATATTTTTTTAGACAGTATAATCAGGGATGGGAGATGAGACAAATGAATAAAAAAGACATCGCTAATATCCGCAAGGAATTTAAATTGGACAATTATCGAATGAACATTCGTGAAATCTTCAATGTTTACGTTCAAAAAGAATCAGGAGAGATTTATCACCAAGTCAGCCAGCCATTTCAAATGTTAGAACAGGAAACGCAGGAATTGTTTTTGAGAAACTTTAAAAAAGTTTTGACAGGCCAACTTGATGCCAAATTGTTTGAGCTGAAGTTCACGCGTGATGTGGAAGACAGCACACAATCATTCCTCTACGAAGGATTGCAGGCGGACTCGGAAGACTGGCAAGAATACATGCTGGAAATTGTCACAAAAATGTTTGCGCGTGGGGCTTATGAATTTGATACAGTTGTAACATTTATTCGGGCGGAATACCGAAAACAGACGAAGAAGCGGAACCAGGAGTCCGAAGAAGGCGGGGATGATGAGGTTTATTCCAGCGGAATTATCCTTTGCAGCCTCAATAAAACCGATCAACCGAAAAAGGCATTAATGTTTGATTATATCGAGAAAGAATTCAAATCCTATAACTTTGTGGATCCTATTATTAATTTAGACTCCCCATTATCGGGTTTTCTGTTCCCTGCTTTTAATGACAATGCAGCAGATGTGAACCATATTCTTTACTGTGCTGGGAAAGCAAATCAACCTGATTTCACATTTATTGAAGAGGTTCTCAATTGTGAAGACATCATTACGGCTCAGGAAGATAAGGACAGTTTTGATCAGGTCTTAAAAGAAGTAATAGGAGACGAAGTAGATTCCGCCGTTATTTCAAATGTTTACGAGGAAATCGATAGGGTAGTACAAGAGAATATAGAAAACGAGGAAAGTGAAATTCCTACATTAGACTATCGGGACATCGAACGGATCTTAACAGTCAGCGGTGTCGAAAATATCGATACGGCCAAAGTGGAACATGCTTTCAAAAGTGTCGTAGCGGACGAAAAACATGAATTCAAAGCGAGCAGTTTAGTTCCAAAAACTATAAAAATCAGCACTAAGGTTGCTGAGGTAACCATCAACCCGAAAGACTTGAAAAATGTCAAATATATCACCTTCGAAGGAAAACGATGTTTATTGCTCGAAGTTGATGAAGAGGTGGTCGTGGAAGGATTTCGATTGGAATCGACGACACTATAGTTGGATTGGAAAGATTATACACAATAAAAAAACTGCTGGGAGAAGAATCCCAGCAGTTTTTGAAAATTATGTATATATGTATAGGAGGAAATATCATGAAAAACAAGATAAAAGAAAAGATGCTGAAAGGTGAAAAAACTTTGGGCACTTTTCATGTAATGGGAAGTGCTGCTGCTGTTGAGTGTTTAGGATATGCAGGACTTGATTATGTGGTCGTCGATTCAGAACACGGACCATTCGATGTGGAAAGTGTTCAAACGTACATACGTGCAGCTAAATTGGCCGGTATTACTCCGCTTGTTCGGGTTAAAGACGGACATCGAAACTCTATTCTAAAGATGCTGGATGTAGGTGCAATGGGCTTAATCATTCCTAACGTACAATCTGTTAAAGATGTAAAAGACATCATAAAATACGGAAAATATTTTCCAATCGGTGAACGCGGCATTGCTCCAACCAGCGGCAGCTCATTCTGGTATACAGACTATGCTTCACAAGGATTGGGCCATTATTTCGAAGTCAGCAACAACGAAACCTTAATCATCCCACAATGTGAAACTCTTGGCTGCTTGGAAAGTATTGATGAAATCGTAGGCCTTAATGGTGTAGACGGGATCTTTGTAGGGCCGTTTGATCTGTCAACTGCCTTGGGTAAGCCAGGACAATTTGGAGCAGCCGAGGTAAAGGAGGCTATTAAAAAAATCCTTGATGCCTGCAAAAAAGCAGGTAAATTTGCCTTTATCTTTGCTGGAACTGAACCGGATATTCAGAAAGATTTTGAAATGGGATTCGATTCCGTTGCCTATAGTATGGATGCAATCGTCTTAACAGAAGCCTTTAAGAAAATTATCGCGAACACAAAATAGAAATTATAAATCTGGATGAAGATGAAGGCTACAAATGGGCTTATAGCCCTTTTTCTTTTTATTTGACATGAAACGGGTTTCATAATTTAGACTTATAAATGAATTGAAGCAAACGGTTGTGAATACAAATATTTGGGAATGTTACAAAGAAACGAACTTTTTAATATTATACTTTGAAAGTGGGACAGAATGTGAAACAAAGCGTGATATTTTTTGATATAGACGGGACGTTGCTTGACTCAAAAAAAGAACTGCCCGCAAGCACTAAGGAGGCAGTTTTCAAACTAAAGGGACTGGGACATGTCGTTGCAATCGCCACTGGACGTGCTCCTTTTATGTTTGAAGATTTGCGAGAAGAATTGGATATTGAAACATTTGTCAGCTATAACGGACAATATGTTGTGTTAAATGGGGAAGTGCTATATACCAATCCATTGAATACGACTTCGTTGGAAAAACTAACTGAAACGGCGCTTATAAATAATCATCCCGTTGTCTTCATGGACCATGAGGATATGAAAGCAAATGTGCCGGACCATGCCTACATTAATGAAAGCATTGGAACATTAAAAATTAATCGAACTCCTACGCACGACCCGCACTATTACAAAGGGCGAGACTTGTTTCAAACGCTCCTGTTTTGTACGGAAGGTGAAGAAAAGCAATACGAACGGGATTTCAATGACTTTGATTTTATAAGATGGCATCCTCTCGCTGTTGATGTTCTTCCAAAGGGAGGGTCAAAAGCAAAAGGAATTGAAAGGATCGCTGAAAAACTAGGAATTCCTCCGGAACGGCAATATGCCTTTGGCGATGCACTGAATGATATGGAAATGCTCACAACCGTAGAGAATAGTGTGGCAATGGGGAATGCAGAAGAAAAGGTAAAAAAAGCCGCAAAATATGTAACCAAATCCGTTGATGACAATGGAATTTTCCACGGCCTGAAAATGGTCGGGTTACTATAAAGGAATGGCAATCTAAAGAAAAGAAACAATTTCTAAACTAGCGATTAGAAATTGTTTCTTTTTTTATTTACCAGGAAAGTATAAATTCAACTACGCCTCATGAACCGTCCTAACGGACTCGCCAATCGGCGAGTTTTTATTTAATGTAACCTCCTGTTCATCGTCTGTTCACACAGCGATTATAAACTAAGGATGTCATTAAGGAATTGGGAGGTATGAACATGAACATTGCATGGAAAGAAATGAAGAAAAATAAAGCACGGTATTTGATACTAGGTTCGATCGTTTTTCTCGTCAGTTTACTCACGTTTATTATATCTGGTTTGGCCAATGGATTATCACAAGATAATGCAGCATTAATTAAAAATCTGCCCGATGGAACATTTTATATGACCAAAGATGCAGATAAGAACTACAACCTTTCAAGAATAAATCACAGAATCCAAGAAAAAGTTTTAAACAAGCAAAAAAACGCTGCAGCTATTTCTATTCAAATGGGATTTTTGAATGACAGTGATGGGAAGCAGCGAAGCATTGCCTTTGTTACATCGACTGATTCAAGGCTGTTTAAAAATGTGAAAAAGGGAGAAATCATCCTGGACAAGTCGATGAAAGAAGATGGTTTTAAAATAGGTGAAACTTTTACAAACAATCAGTATAATGGCAAGTTTGTTGTTAAAGGCTTTGTGGACAACCAAAAATTCAGCCATGCACCAGTTGCCTTTATTAATATGGAGGACTACAAGGAAATGTACCGGGTTAACGATATGCAATTGATCTTTATACCTGGAGGGGATGGAGCACAATTCGCAGGCTTACAAGCTTTTTCTAACAATCAGTTTCTGAGCACGATTTCGAGTTATAAAGCGGAACAGATGTCACTTAATATGATCATCTGGTTTTTGGTAGTCATTAGCGGCATGTTATTTGCCATCTTTTTCTACATGATGAACGTTCAAAAAATCGGATTGTACGGTATTCTTAAAGCCATTGGTGTCAAAACGAGTGCGTTGTTTAAAATGATGTGGACTCAAATGATTTTTATAACAGCCATTTCGCTTAGTTTATCTGCTGCTCTAAGCCAAATATTTAATATGGCGGCACCTAAAGGATTGCCTTTTCATCTAACCCTTGAAACAACCGTACAATTGTCCATCATTTTCCTATTGATTGGCTTTATTGGGGCTACACTATCTGGTATACAAATAAAAAAAGTCGAGCCATTGCAGGCGATTCAACAAGGAGAGATATAATATGACTATATTTACAATTGATGAAGTACGGAAAACTTTTTCAAGCGGTGAAATTAATGAGGAAATCCTGAAGGGAATTAACCTTTCTTTAAAAGAAGGTGAGGTAACCGCCTTAGTGGGTGCGTCAGGCTCCGGTAAAAGCACACTCCTTACGATAGCGGCAGGACTCCAGCCGGCATCAGACGGGCAAGTAATATTTGAAGGGCAAAATATAACTACGATGAGTTCAGAGCAGGTGCGAAAAATCCGAGCTAATCATTTCGGGTTCGTGTTTCAATTTGCCCATCTGGTACCCTTTCTGACCGTAGAAGAACAGTTGTTTCTAATGCTGAATGTATCGGAATCTAAACTAAAGAAACGTGAGCAAAAAAAGGAAATTGCTAAGATCTTAAAATTAGTTGAAATGGATCATCGGAAAAATGCCTACCCAGCTTCTTTATCCGGTGGGGAAAGACAGCGGGTTGCCATTGCCCGAGCCATAATCCATAAACCAAAAGTCCTTTTTGCAGATGAACCCACTGCCAGTTTAGATTCAAAAAGGTCTAAAGATGTGATGACGTTAATCAGCAATTTAACAAAAACGCTTAACATAACAACCTTAATGGTGACTCATGATGAGGAAATGCTGTCATTTGCTGACCGTATTATTAAAATGAGTGATGGACAGATTTTACCAAGTGCAGTTTAAATTTCATAGATAGAGAAAAATAGGAGAACCATGAATGCCAAATATTTTAATTGTTGACGATGATATCAATATATTAAAGCTATTAAATATACACTTAACGGAACAAGGCTATACGGTATTCCAGGCGAAGAACGGAATGGAAGCATTGGAGATGCTGAAAAAGGATGCTTGTGATTTAGCAGTAGTGGATGTAATGATGCCATTTATGGATGGCTATGAATTAACAAAAGAGATTCGTAGAGATTACGACATTCCAGTTATTCTTTTGACGGCAAAAAATCAAATCGAAGATAAAGAGCTGGGATTTAAAGCCGGAACAGATGATTATCTCGTTAAGCCCTTTGAACCCAGGGAGTTAACATACCGTATTAAAGCGTTGTTAAGGCGATATGATCATCAAATAGATGATTCGATCCTCAGAGTTGGCAGTACAACAATCAACAAAAAGAGCTATGAAGTTCAGAGTGGCAACCGAACATTACTCTTGCCTTTAAAGGAATTTGAACTTTTATATTATCTCGCATCTAATCCTAAGCAAGTTTTTTCCAGAGAAAACCTAATTGAACAAATCTGGGGCTTGGATTATGAAGGGGATGCGCGAACCGTAGATGTTCATATAAAAAGATTGCGAGAACGGTTTTCTAAGCTGACGAATGACTTCCAAATAAAAACAATCCGTGGTATCGGATATCTATTGGAGGTCCAACATTAATGAAAACACTTTATGTGAAATTTATCGTAATTACGATTGGAATGATGTTGATAAGCTTTATCTTAGCTTTTGTCGTCTCCAATATCTATTACCAACAAAAATTGAAGCCTTATAATGACGATAAAAACACAAAGGTGGCATTAGATATTGCTGCCTTTGCTGAGGGGCATCCTGAAATTAGCCTGACAGAGTATCTAAAAAGCATCACTAAAGTCGGTTATCAAATTTACCTTGTAGATAAGGATGGAAACCGAACCTTTTTTGGTGATCCGTTTCGGGATAAAAGTCTTCCCCTTTCCATTCAACGGGATGTATTAAAGGGAGATATTTTTCACGGGATGCTTCATTTTCCACAGGAAACATTTGTTACAGGCTTTTTTGCTGATGAACTAAAGAATACGATCGGTGTTCCATTGCAACATAAAGGAAAAACCTATGCTCTTTTTATTAGGCCGGATATTAAGTTCCTTTTCAACGAGATGCACATTTTATTTGGTTGGATCCTTGTACTGGCCATTACTTTGACCATTGTGATGGTCCTAATTAATACAAAATATTTAGTGAAGCCAATTTCTAACCTGACCAAAGCGACAAAATCACTGGCAAACGGCGATTTTAATGTGGAATTGGATAGTACCCGCCATGATGAGTTAGGGGAACTTTCCGAGAGTTTTTCGCGGATGGCGAGAAAATTAGCACAAATGGAAGACATGAGAAAGGAATTTATCTCGAATATTTCACATGATATCCAGTCGCCGCTTTCCAATATTAAAGGATATACGAACCTATTAGAAAATCAATCGTTAAGTAAAGAAGAAAGAGAACAATATTTATCCATCATTAATGGTGAAATTAGCAGGCTTTCCACCTTAACAAAGCAATTATTGCTCCTCGCCTCGCTAGATCGAAATGAGGATATTTTAAGGGAAAATCCATTTAATGTTGGCGCGCAAATCAAGGAATTGGTGCGAAATCACCAATGGGCAATAAATGAAAAAGAGATTATGCTAAGCTATTCCCTGCCGGATATCGAGATTGTCGGCGACCCCTCAATGCTGAATACGGTCTGGGGTAACCTTCTGTCCAATGCTATGAAATATAATAGACCAAATGGGACTATTGATATTTCCATTGAAAAAAGAGGAAAATCCGTTTACGTGACTTTTGAGGATACAGGAATAGGGATGAATAATTTGGAATTAGAAAGGATCTTTGACCGCTTTTATCGGGCAGACAAGGCACGAACTCGAACCATTGAGGGGACAGGGCTCGGTTTATCCATTGTTAAGACAATTATCGACCTGCATGGTGGTCACATTGATGTAAGAAGTAAAGAAAATGAAGGGACTACGTTTATAGTTGAATTACCTGTTTGATAATGTTTAATTTAAAAAGAGGATAGCTGAATAAAAGCAGCTATCCTCTAAATGTTAGAACGTCAGAACAATTTTTCTTGCTGAATCTATACCGTTTTCTATGCAATCAGGGATTCCTACGCCATAGTAAGAACAACCGGCAAGGATAACCCCCGGGTAAGCGGCTGCCATTTTTCTCTCGAGTGCTTTGACACTTTTAGGATGGGTAATCAAATAATTTGGCATCTGCTCGGTCCATTTGGTGATTTCACTGTCAGCAGGCTTGGCGGTAATGCCAAGAGCTTTGTTAATATCGCCAAGCGCAACATTGAGTAGTTCTTCTTGGTCCATTTCCTTTAATGTAGCGAAGGAAGGGTGGCTGCTTTTATAAAACAATCTGACAAGCAGGTTCCCTGATTTTGATGTATGCTCCCATTTCCGACTTGTCCAAGTGCAGGCGTTGCAGGACAACTCATCTGTATTCGCGGCGATAAACCCTGTTCCATCAGCAGGTAGGACACTGTCAGGCACGTCAAAGCCGACATACACACTAATCAATGAACTGTTTTTCAACCCAGCGAAATCTTGTGACAGGTCCGGGTCAGTGATTAAGGATTCAGCAGCCGTATGCGGAATACAAAGGATAATGTAATCCGCTTCGATGATTTCCTGATTGTTTAGAACCACTTTGTAGTAACTGCCTTCTTGTTCTATTTTCGTGACATTTGTATTTAGTAAAATTTCCGCTTCATTAAGCTTTTCCTCAAACGCATCGATAAGCGAGCCTAAGCCATTTTGAAAAGAAAGAAACTTTCTTTCTCCGCCTTTAAATTTCTGCTTATTGGCTTCAAGGCCTTTTATAATACTTCCGTATTTTTCTTTATAATCGATTAAATAGGGAAGGGTGGAGGCGATAGTTAAGTCACTAAGTTTACCGGAATAGACACCTGATAGGACAGGGGCAATTTGTTTTTCAACCAATTCACTTCCAAGAAAATGCTCCAGAAAAGAACCGATGGAGTCATTCTTGGTGAACGTTTCATTTTTTGTATAAAAATCCTTCAGTGCCGCCACTTTTCCTTCGACAGAAACGAGTGTGCTTTTTGCCAGCGATTCAATGCTTGCAGGAATACCGAAAACTGCATCATCCGGAATGGGCTTTAATTCTCCATCAATGTATATATAGGAACTACCTGTTGCATTGTAAACAACTTCCTTTTCTAAACCTAGTTCTTCAATTAAAGGCATTGTCTCCATTTTCCGGGAGACAATAGAGTCTGCCCCCGCTTCCATTACGAATCCATTTTGGTTGACGGTTCGGATTTTCCCGCCAAGCTGCTGGGACGCTTCAGCCAGTACCAGCCTCAGGTCTGATCCGTTTGTCTTCTTCCATTTTTGCAATTCATACATGGCTGATAGTCCCGTAATACCGCCGCCAATCACTACGACTGTTTTCACTGCTGCCACCTCTTAAATATTTCATACTTCGTCACTTTTTTAAGTTTACCATACCTCGGTAAAAAACATTTATATGCTCAATGGTTTTTTGTAGGATGGCAACGGTTTAAAAACGCTCTGATTTTTCCGGATATTATTAGCTAAATTACAACAATCTAGAAATAATGATTGGGGATATTCCGATAACACAATTTCGTTTTATAAAGGGGTTCATTATTATGGTAGAGTTTTTTCAAGAATTTAACCCTATAACTCAAGCATTCATAGCTACTCTATTTACTTGGGGAATGACTGCAATTGGAGCCGCCCTGGTTTTTGCCACGAAAACAATCAACCAGAGGTTAATGGATAGTATGTTAGGATTTGCGGGCGGTGTCATGATTGCGGCCAGCTATTGGTCATTGCTGGCTCCGGCCATCGAAATGTCGGGAAATAATCCTATAGGGACTTGGTTTCCGGCAGCCTTTGGATTTTTAATAGGAGGCATTTTTTTATGGGGCATCGATAAGATTTTACCCCATCTTCATCCGAATGCGCCGATTGGTAAAGCGGAAGGATATCATCCGAAAGGGAGAAAAAGAAGTACATTGTTGGTACTCGCTATCACATTACATAATATCCCAGAGGGGCTGGCAGTCGGGATCGCATTCGGTGCACTTGCAAATGGAGGAACCGAAGCGTCTTTAGCCGGAGCTTTGACGCTGGCCCTTGGTATCGGTATTCAAAACTTTCCTGAAGGCGTTGCGGTTTCTATGCCATTAAGAAGAGAAGGAATGTCCCGTAGAAAGAGCTTCTTATACGGTCAATTTTCGGGTATGGTTGAACCGATAGCTGCTCTCATCGGTGCATTTGCTGTCGCATTTATTGAAACGTTATTACCCTATGCATTGAGTTTTGCGGCTGGGGCCATGATCTTTGTGGTGACGGAAGAAGTGATTCCAGGTTCGCAAGAAAATGGCAATAAAGATTTGGCTTCCATGAGTTTAATGGTTGGTTTCGTGTTGATGATGATTCTAGATGTGGCATTAGGTTAAAACTTATAAGAGAATTTTTGGGATTCATCAGCCGGATGTGAATGAAAAATAGGTTGCAATCAAAATATGTCAAGCAAGTTGACATTTAATAACGGAATTTTGTATAGTAAGTGGCGAAGATGATGATTGGAGTGAGTCGTTTGAGTTCCGCCTCTGAATTACAAAATTTAGATCTTATAGATTTATTAAGCGAGCGTCATACTTTGGTCAGAAGAATTTCGGAGAAAGCATGGAATGATCAAAGTGATATATATATTTCAAATTCTGAGTGGTATATCATGGCCAGGATTTATAAAAAGAGGCCTACCATCTCGTATGTTACAAAAAACGTAGACATTTCCCGTCAGGCGATCCATAAATTTATGAAAAACCTTGCTGCAAAGGGATTAGTGGAAATCAGCAATGCAGAAAACAACAGAAAAGAGAAGTGCATCCAGTTAACAGCCTTAGGGGAAGAATGCTACGAAAAAAACGCGGCTCTTAAAGAACAGTTTGAGAATAAAATTGCAGAAAAAATAGGTGCTGAGCAACTACAAATCCTTAAGGAGCTATTAAAGTTAGATTGGGGAATAGAATAATCATTGCTAGTCGAAAGAGAAACCTCCTCTTGTTAATACAAAAGGAGGTTTCTCTTTCGTTGAAAATAACTAATTATTTTCAGTTATTAAATCAATGATCATTTCATTTATTTCTCCAGAAGTCGTTTCAAGAGAAATAGCTAATTCTTTAAATAGGATACTTTGTATTGTGTCCAAAAGTTTACGGTCTTGTTCATAAAGCTTTCTTCCGCGTAATTCGACATCAATTTTTTGCCTCATAAGCGTATTTACCAATTTGGCAATTTCTTTTCGATCACCTGAATTTACAATATTCGAATATAACTGGTGACGGATGTTAGGTTTGTCATTCCATTTTACCCCAGGATATTTAAAGGACTCAATTATTTCATTTGCTTCCTCACTATCAGGAAGTTCATGCATAACTACTTTACTATTATGAACTGGAGTACTTATTGTTAATTGATTATTGCCTTCCGTAGGATGTAATACATAATACAGGCTTGTTTTACCAGATACTGTTTTTTCACAAATATCATCAATTTTGCATATGCCATGTACGGAATAGATGACCATATCTCCAATACTAAACATTTGATCACTCCAATTCAAATTGATGTCAACTAAGTTGATAATAACATAATACCATTTAAAAAAAATTTTGTCAACTTGGTTGACGTTAGAAAAAATTTTTTGATATAGTTAGCTGGTCCGTTAGTATGTGGGGGTGTGCAGCGGGATTGGAATACAAGCTGATTGGAATGATTGAAATTAATCGGCTGACTTTGATAGCAAAATTAGTTCCTGGATTGTTACCTAAAATCGGTAAGTCATGGGAATTATGGGTCTAGTGATTACATTAGGTCCAGCTTTAGGACCAACACTTTCAGGGGTCGTTATCAGCACTTTAGGCTGGCATTATATTTTCTGGATTAGCGCTGCTTTTTATGTACTACTGACACTTGCTGCTGTAGCGAAAGTTGAAAATGTAGGGGAAATTACCAAACCTAAAATCGATGCGTTATCCATAGTTTTATCCACAATCGGTTTTGGCGGATTAATTTATGGTCTGGCTTCTATGGCAGGCGCACCGTTTACTGCTCCTATAGTATGGGCACCTTTACTGGTGGGGATTATCGCCCTTGTATTATTTGGAATTCGTCAAAATACAATGGATAAGCCGATGATTAATTTAGGGGTATTCAACTATCCGATGTTCACATTAGGAACAGCGATGATGTTCTTAAGTATTTTAGTCATTTTATCGACCTCTATTTTATTGCCAATGTATTTAAAGGGATCTTTATTATTTAGTGCTGCGGTGGCTGGTTTATTATTACTGCCAGGTAATGCTGTCAATGTTATTCTGTCACCGATTGTTGGAACGCTGTTTGATAAAATTGGACCACGCAAATTAGCATTGGTGGGATCCATTATTGTATTGATTGGTAATATTATTTTCGCAGTCGCCATTTCGGCCGCAACACCTGCATGGCAAATTGTCATGGCATTTATGGTTTTATTCTTTGGGTTAACGATGGTAACAATTCCATCACAAACAAATGGACTTAATGCATTGCCGCGTGAGTTTTATGCAGATGGGTCAGCTGCCATGAATACATTGAACCAAGTTGCTGGTGCATCAGGTACAGCGATTGCCATTACTTTGCTTACTGCTGGTCAAACTGTCTTTGCCAGTGATGTTCCCGAAGCCTCGCAGGCAGAAATTTTAGCGGCTGGTGTAAAATATGCCTTCTACTTTGTTACAGGAATTTCAGTTGTTACGTTAATCTGTTCTTTCTTTGTCAACAAACCAAGCGAAGTTAAGGCACAGTCTCAAATTGCGGTGAAATCAACAGCAATTGTCCGCAACTAGCAAAAGCTAAATTTTTTTAGAAACCATTCGTAAAAGTGTTTTTTACGAATGGTTTCATTTTTTATAGGCAATGTTAAGGATGATTTTATTAGAAAGAGTAATTATAAGAAGTAGCTGCTGTAAGGTTCTTACTATAGAAACAATTGATAACGTAAATATCAGTCAAGGAGATCATAAATGTGAACGCGATTAATACTTCGAGAGATGTTGCTGAAGAAAAACAAGAAACGGTCATGAATAAAATATTAGGAGTAATCAGTGGAAGTTTTGCGCCTATTCTAGGGGTTCTTGCTGGATCTGGACTAATTTCAGCTTTATTATCGATTCTAATGACATTAGGGTGGATATCTCCTAAAAGCGGAACCTTTGCCATTCTTTCTGCAGCTGGACATGCTATTTTTTACTTCTTCCCAGTTTTTCTCGGCATTACATTAGCAACAAAGCTTGGAGCTAATGGCTATGTCGGCGGTGCAATCGGTGCTGCACTTTTGGAACCCCATTATACGGATTTAGTTGCATCAAAAGCTCAAAACGTAGATTTCTTAGGGATTCCGGTTATATTAGCAAACTATTCCTCAACCGTTTTTCCAATATTAATTGCTGTTTCCATATACGCAGTATTAGATAAGTTTTTGAAAAAAGTAATATATAAAGACTTACAAATGTTTTTGAATCCTCTTATTTCATTAGCAATTATTGTTCCCTTAACCGTACTTGTTTTTGGCCCTTTTGGTACATATGTGGGAGGGGGCTTAGCATTTGTGATCAAATTTTTAAGTGCAAAAAGCGGCATTTTGACAGGAGCAGTGCTGGGGGCTGCATGGTCATTCTTGACCATATTAGGTCTTCACTGGGCAGTTGTTCCAATCATGATTGCGAATTTGGCAACCGGCGGTGACCCGATTAGCCCAATGGTAGCAGCAGCTCCATTTGCGCAAATCGGGATGGGTCTTGGGGTTCTCTTAAAAACTAGGGATCGGGACTTGAAAACACTAGCCGGATCAGGGCTTATTCCTAGTGCCTTAGCTGGTACAACTGAAATCATTACATACGGCATTCTAGTGCGTTACAAACGAACGATGGTGATTGTGGCAATTGCAGGAGCAATTGGTGGAGCGATTAATGGGGCATTTGGTGTAAAAGGGACTGCCTTTGCTCTCCCAAGTTTCTTGTCTATTCCTGTCTTTACACCAATTGGACTCTATTTAATTGGGACTATTGTGGCGTTAATACTTGCACTGGTTCTTACATTAGTGATTGGCTATGAAGGAAAGAATAACGCGGTAGCTTCTAAAACTGTTAAAGAATTTGGCTTAGCGGATGTAAAGAGAGAAATCATTTTAAGTCCGTTAAGCGGAGAAATTATTCCTTTAAGCAAATTGGAAGATCCGTTGTTTTCAACTGAAATGGTAGGAAAAGGGATTGCGATTGAACCATCCAAGGGTGAGGTGGTTTCCCCGGTGAATGGTATGGTTACCACTCTTTTTCCAACTGATCACGCTATTGGAATTACATCAGAAGATGGGGCTGAAATCTTAATTTATGTTGGGGTAGATACCATTAATCTGAAGGGCCAATTTTTCACACCGCATGTAAAACAATGGGATTCTGTGAAGAAGGGTGACTTGGTGATTTCATTTAACATTAAAAAAATTAAAGCAGCAGGCTACGATGTTAAAACTCCTGTAGTCATTACCAATTCCGGTCAATATTTAGATGTAATTCCAACTAAAGACTTTAGTGTCGAAAAGAAAGATGAATTAATCAGACTTATTGTATAACATAGAAGGTGAGGGATCGTTCCTCACCTTTTCCTCTGGTTGAAATAATTTATAGTGATAGTAATAAACAGATAACGAAAAATTAAATTTTAAAGGGCCTGTCTACTACCCGCATTAAAGGTGCGAGCGGACAGGTCCTTTTTTATGTCATGGTGTCGAATTTTTTGTCATATTTTTCTACATAAAATTACAATTACATTACAAATCCGACAGTTTCATTGTTTTTAGTCTAATGGGAATATAAACTAATAATAGATTAAGAAATTGAAATAATAATAGGAAGCTAGAGGAGATTTGTGATGATAAGAAAACTATTTACATATACAGTATCGGCTGTCGTCCTCGCATCTTTGATACAAGCAACACCTGCTTTTGCAGAACCAGGAAATGTCACACAAAGCCAAATTAATGCGACTCAAGGGCATGTCGATGACCTTGAAACACAAGTTCAACAGTTAGATAACCGAATTAACTTAGCGATAGAGAATAGTCAAAAATTGAACGACCAAATTCAAATTCAACAAGGGGAAATCGAAAAATCCAAGGTTGAAATTGAAAAAGCAAAAAATGACTTGGAAGCTTACAAACAGGCTTACTCCGAGCGGTTAAAAAGCATTCAGGCAGAGGGTAAAATCTCCGTCGCCGCATACGCAGAGGTCTTGCTTTCATCTAATAATCTATCTGAGTTTTTAACACGCTTTTCAGCGATTTCGCAAATTATTCAAAATGACACGGACAAACTGAACGGGTTAAAGGAAAAACAGCAAGCATTAACAGATGCAGAAGATAAACTGCAAAATGAGTTAGCTAACTTAAAAAAGAGCCAGGTAGCATTAGCTGCTGAACAGAAACAGATTGAAGAAGATAAAGCTGCAGTTGGGCAGGCATTGGCGGCAGCCCAAACCCAATTACAAGACCAACAGGACCAATTCGCTGCTCAACAAGAGGCAGAGCGTCAGGCTCAAATAGCAGCAAGGGAAGAGGCAGAGCGTCAAGCACGCTTGGCTCAGCAGCAACAGCCACAGGTGCAGCAGTCTTCCGTCAAAACTGCTTCAAACCCAGCGTCAGCGCCAACGGTTGCCGCTGCCAGTCCATCTGATCCCGATGCGGCAAATAAGGTTATTTCTTATGCAAAACAATTCTTAGGCGTTCCTTACGTTTGGGGCGGTTCAACACCAAGCGGATTTGATTGTTCTGGATTCACATCGTACGTGTTCAGAAATGCAGTAGGGATCAATCTTCCGCGAGTGTCCAGTTCCCAGCAGGGGGTTGGAACGAGAATCTCACCAAGCCAAGTGCAGCCAGGTGATTTAGTATTTAGGGGTAACCCTGCTTATCATGTCGGTATTTATATTGGAGGCGGCCAGTATATCCATGCGCCGCAAACAGGTGATGTGGTGAAGATTGCATCTTACGACCCGTCTAAATTCTCAAGTGCATCTAGAGTATTGCGCTAAAAGAAGTATACAATAGCAATGGAGAAAATATGGAGAAAAAACGCTTAGAGTAATTCTGCTCTTGGCGTTTTTTTATTATAGTAAGTTCCAAATATTTGTTTGTTTAATAAATTAATTATTGATTTACTGAAAATGGATATGCTAGGATAATAGTATAAATGTAAACGATACCAAGTGACTATGGTTAAGTATCTTGGACAAATGCTATGAATAGACAAGGATGCCTGATTATTTGGCATCCTTTCTCTAATAAACTGCAGTTTAATATTTTTTTAAAGGGATGATATCAAATGAAAAAGGTTCGTTGGGGTATTTTAAGTACTGCAAAAATTGCCCAAAGAGAGTTAATCCCTGCATTTGGCCGAGCGCAAAATGCGGAAGTGGCGGCTATCGCCAGTGGCAGTGGAAAAGCGGAGGAAGTAGCGGCGAAGTTTAACATTCCAAAAAGCTACGGCAGCTACGAGGAACTTCTTCAAGACCCCGAGATCGATGCTGTTTATATTCCACTGCCTAATCATTTACATAAACAATGGACGATGGAAGCGGCAAAGCATGGCAAGCATGTTCTTTGCGAAAAACCAGCGTCGATAACTCCTGATGAAACAAGGGAAATGGCGGAGTTTTGCCGGGAGAAAAATGTGAAATTTATGGAAGCCTTTATGTATCAGTTTCATCCGCAGCATGAACGGGTCCGGGAAATTATTGCCTCAGGTGAAATCGGTGAAGTGAAATACATGCGTGCTAGCTTTTCATTTTTACTTGCCCAGCGGGAAGGGAATATCAAAATGGATAAGCAAAAAGGCGGCGGAAGTATTTATGATGTGGGCTGCTACTGTGTCCATGCGATTCGCAATGTATTGCAAACAGAACCTGTCGAAGTCCATGTTCATGCCAACATCGACCCGGATCATCAGGTCGATACTTCAGCATTTGTCTACATGAAACTAGAAAATGGAATGACTGGTTATTTTGATTGCAGCTTTGATATGACATTTAGAGCTGAGTATGAAATTATCGGAACGGAAGGGAAAATTCAAGTCCCACGAGCATTCCGCCCAGACCATCAAGGCGGGGAAGGCCAAGTCATTATTCAGAAGGAATTCGTTAAAAGAGAAGAAAAAATTACCGGCGATATTTATAAATTAGAGGTCGAACATATTTCAAACGTCATTTTAGAGGATGGTGAACCATCCTACACCGCAGAAAATTCAATCAATAACACAAGGGCAATACAGGCTTGTTATGAATCCATTAAAACCGGTCAGATTGTACAATTGACTTAATCCCAGAAATCTAAAGCCGAGAGATGTTCTCGGCTTTTATTTATTAAGTTTATAATTTGTAATATCGGCGAAGTAAGTAAGAAACCCATTTACAATGAGGATGATTTCGAATATTTTCAATTAATCCCTTCACTATTGCATGACTAAAAGATTGTTCTCCTAACTGCTGCTTTAACAGAATCAACGATTCTTTCTCAATTGGCTCTTCTATTTCTGCGATTTTTTGTTCAAGAGTGTCTAGGATTTGTTCCTTCGTTATTTCTTCATTCATGGGCTCCATCATGTGGTGAAGCTCCATAGAAACAAATGGCACGGTGGCGTTGTTAGCCAGCAAATTTGTTTTTTCCACAAGGGAGTCAGCCAGTAACTTCAAATCTACTGGAATGCTGTAGAAAACAAATAAATGAGAATACATATTCATAAAGCTTTTTATCGAATACATTAAGTCATATTTTATCTCTTGGACTCTGCCCCCGTATAAACGTTCAATCATCGAAAGGATAGTGTCCTCTAATAATTTGTCATAAGATCTCATTTTTTGAATGAGCTCTTTATTCAGTGTTTGCGACTGCTCCTTCATGAGTACCTTGGCAAAGTCAGAATGCTTGTGAAAAGACTGATAAATTGAATAATAAAATTCGTATAAAAGCTGCTCATCGTTAGTATCTCTGACTATGCGGTCAATGTCGGTAACAACCTGCATCATAAACTGGTCGATTAAAGCAATAATCAATTCGTCCTTTGACTTAAAAGACAGATAAAAAGCTCCTTTAGATATACCGCAATGCTCAGTAACTTGCTGTACCGAAGTGGCCTCAAACCCTTGCTCCGCAAAAAGCTCCAGCGCTTTTTCCATAATTAATTGTTTCTTGATCATCTATTGACCTCGCTCCTATGGTCTTTCATTGACAAATGACTGATTGGTCATTATTATAAGGAATTGAGTTCATTAAGTCAATTTAGGGCAGGTGTAATAGTGAAAGGGTTAGTCAATTTTGTCTTGAGAAATAAATTAGCAGTTTGGTTATTGACTATCATCATTACGGTATCTGGTATTTATTCAGGTATACGAATGAAAACCGAGATGATTCCCGATATTTCCATTCCGTACTTAATGGTAACGGACGTTTATCCTGGTGCCACCCCAGAACGGGTCATGAAGGACATCTCCATGCCAATTGAAAAAGCGGCGGAGGGCCTTGATCACGTTAAAGCCGTTTATTCCAATTCCTATTCAAATATGGCGAGCATCCAGGTGGAATACGAATATGGTATCGATATGGATGAGGCAAAGCGCGAATTAAAATCGGCATTGGATTCTTTGAAATTGCCGGAAGGGGCGCAGAAACCAACGACAACTGCGATCAGCATGAATATGATGCCTGTCGTTGCGCTAAGTGTCAGCAGTTCAAAAGAGGATATTGTTGAGCTTACATCAACCGTTGAGGAAAGCTTGGTTCCTAAAATCGAGAAACTTGATGGTGTAGCATCTGCAACCATTACCGGTCAGCATATTGATGAAGTTGACCTTACCTACAATAAGGCTAAAATGGCTGAGTTAGGTTTAACAGAAGATAAAGTAAAGCAAATGATTCAAGCAAGCAACATGGCCGTTTCCTTAGGACTTTACCAGTTTAAAGAAGGGGAGCAGGCTGTTGCGATTGATGGAAAGTTCATGACTGTGGATGAACTAAATAATATGCTAATTCCTGTTACACCATCAGCTGCTAATCCATCACCGGTTGTGAAACTTGGCGATATTGCTGAGGTTAAAACAATCGGTAAGGTGCAATCGATTTCCCGAACAAACGGTAAAGACGCGATTGCTATTCAAATTGTCAAAGCTCAGCAGGCTAATACTGTTGAAGTTGTTAATAAGGTAAAGAAACTAATAAAAGATGAAAAGGCCAAATATGATGGGCTTACTATCGATGTAACCCTTGACCAAGGAAAACCAATTCAGGAATCTGTGAATACGATGGTAGAAAAGGCCGTATTTGGCGGGTTGATTGCAGTTCTAATCATCCTATTATTCTTGCGTGATTTTAAATCGACGATTATCTCTATCATTTCAATACCAGTTTCGATTCTCATGGCATTGTTGATTTTAAACTGGATGGATATCACCTTGAATATCATGACGCTCGGCGCGGTAACTGTCGCGATCGGCCGGGTGATCGATGACTCAATAGTAGTCGTGGAAAATATTTATCGACGCCTGCATCTAAAAGAAGAGAAGTTAACTGGGCGCGCCTTGGTCCGTGAAGCGACTATTGAAATGTTCAAGCCGATTATGTCCTCGACATTGGTAACGGTCGC
>NZ_JAGYPE020000035.1:55968-59347 GCF_018343545.2 Neobacillus citreus
ACTGGGCGCGCCTTGGTCCGTGAAGCGACTATTGAAATGTTCAAGCCGATTATGTCCTCGACATTGGTAACGGTCGCTGTTTTTGCACCGCTGATTTTTGTTGGCGGTATGGTTGGCGAATTGTTTACACCATTCGCGTTAACGATGGCATTTTCACTCGGGGCTTCCTTGCTCATAGCAATTACCATCGTGCCGGCTCTTTCGCATTTCTTATTCAGGAAAAAGTTATACAGCGAGAAGACGGCCATCCGTCATAAAGATGCCGGGGAGCTCGCTGAATGGTATAAGTGGTTTTTGGAAAAAGCCCTTAACCACAAGGTCATTGCTTCTATTTTGGCCATTCTTTTATTAGCCGGGAGTTTGGCGTTAACGCCGTTAATCGGTTTTAGCTTCATGGGCAGCGAAGAAGACAAGGTCATGTACTTAACGTACACACCAAAAGCCGGTGAGCTTCACGAGCAGACATTGGAAAATGTAAAAGCGGTCGAAGAAAAAATGCTGAAACGTAAAGATATTGATATTGTGCAAATATCCATTACCGAAGAAGGCGACCCGCAGCGGGCCATGATGGGCGGGGGATCAAAAGGGGGCTTAATGTACCTGATTTTTGATCCGGATACGGAGAACTTCCCGTCCGTCAAGGAGAAGATTGAAAAGTATGTAACAGGTCTTGGACAATCAGGAACATGGAAGAGCCAGAACTTCTCAGCCATGTCAGGATCGACCAATGAAGTAAGCTATACGTTCTACAGTGAAAATTTAAATAAACTGAATGATTCAGTAAAAAAAGTCGAATCAGTTCTGAAGAAACATAAAGATTTAAAAGATGTGACTTCAACTGCCGAAGATGCTTATGTGGAGTATACCTTCCGAGTTGAACAAGCCCATCTGCTAAAGTATGGGCTAACAACTGGCCAGCTTGTGATGATGTTAAATCCACAGAAAACGAAGGATGTTTTAACAACTGTTGAAAAAGACGGGAAGGCATTAGATGTCATTGTACAACAGGAACAAACGGCCCAGCCGGAATCTATCGATGAGATGCTTTCTAAACAGGTACCGACGGCAGTGGGGGCAAATGTGCCGCTCTCTGAGTTAGTTACTGTCAAGAAGGGGACCACGATGAATACATTGGCGCGTAGTAAAGGTGAATACTATGCGACCGTTTCAGCAGCAATCAAAGGCAAAGACCTTTCGAAAGTAACCTCTAAGGTGGGAAAAGAAATAGATAAATTGGATCTCCCTAAGGGAGTGACCGTTGGCGTTGCCGGTGTCCAAGCAGATATGACGGAAACCTTTACCCAGCTAGGAGCGGCCATGGCAGCAGCGATTGCTATCGTCTACTTCATCCTTGTTGTTACTTTCCGTGAAGGCGTTGCACCGTTTGCCATCCTATTCTCACTGCCATTTGCAGTGATTGGTTCCTTTGTAGGTTTGTTAATTGCTGGGGAAACCATTTCCGTTTCAGTCATGATGGGGCTGTTGATGCTGATTGGTATCGTTGTTACGAACGCCATCGTTTTGGTGGACCGGATTATTCATATGGAACGCGATGGCTTGAGTATGAGGAAAGCTGTTTTGGAGGCCGGAGCGACACGTCTTCGCCCAATCCTCATGACCGCTATTGCTACCATTGGAGCGTTAATCCCATTGGCACTTGGTGAAGGTGGTGGAGGACTAATCTCGAAAGGTCTTGCCATTACTGTTATCGGCGGCTTAGCAAGTTCAACGCTATTAACCTTAATCGTTGTTCCAATTGTGTATGAAGTGCTGTCTAAGTTATTTAAGAAAAATCGTAGAGAAATAGAAGAAAATTAAAAATCTGGGCCCTGCAGGATGGAGTGAGTATCTTGCGGGGTTTTTGTTTTTAGTTCATCCATCCGCATTCTTATCTAAGATTTTTTAACGTGATTCGTCACAATCATCCGGGGAGGTGAAATTTTGGCACACCAAGCAGACTTTTCCCAGCAGCCATTCATTTTGTGCATGATGATTCGAAAGTCAAAAGGGCGGTCAAGAACGGTGGCAAGCTCAATGCCCTGTTGGATGAGATATCTTTTTCCTGGAATCATTTTCTCTTTTACAGCGATTAAAGCTTGTTCAATAGTTTCATATTTTTCCAGCCTCATTTTGATAATGGACTTCATAAACGGGGCCGTCGATCTTTCTTAAACGAACAATTCCTGTTCCAACTCTTCCTTTATTGGGTTTAATAAACAGAGTAGGATAGGTATCTATCCTACTGATTACCCTTTGTTCCCTAAACCATTCAATAACCGGAACATCACAGGAATGTTGGTAAGAGTTGCTCCAAAACATGGCTACTTAACAAATGTAGGTTAAGGAGGAACATCATCCAGGATATATCCGTTCTTTCGCTGAATGTGGCTGAATGCTTGACTCATAATTTGCCTCACTTGGCTGACATTGGCCTAGACATAGCCTTAAAAGAAGGGTTTCCATACTTTATAGAATGCAATTTTAGACCCCACAGATACATCTTTCTGGAGGCAGATTGGTTGATGAACGGCAATTAACTTATACAAGGCCAATAGGGTATGCGCGTTTTTTATTAGAAAAAAATAGAATGTATTGCTAAATAAAAAAAATGAGGGAACTATTTAATTGATATGCTCCCAATAAGGTAGACAGATGAAATAATAAAAATCTGTTTACTTTATTGGGGGCTTTTTCTATGGCAAAAAGTGCTTATACTGCACGAGAAAAATATGAGTTAATTATGGCGTATGAGGACAGGCAAACTTCAGCTAGAGATTTTTGTAGTCAACACAATATATCTAGAAAAACCATAGAAAGATGGATTTATTTATATTGCACATATGGAATGGATGGACTTCAAGAGGCAACTGGATGGAAACGATACTCAAAAGAGGTAAAAACAGCTGCCGTTCTTGATTCCCTATCCGGGGCCTATTCTTTGACTGATGTTATACAAAAATATGAAATATCAAGCCACTCAGTGTTGGAAAAGTGGATAAGGAATTATAATGATCATAGAGAATTAAAAGACACGCAAAGGATGAGTAACTCTATGATCAAAGGTCGGTCTACTTCGCTTGAAGAACGTTTGGAAATTGTGATGTATTGTCTTCAGAACGGAAAAAATTATAACCAAGCATCAGAGCACTTTAAAGTCTCATATCAACAGGTGTATCAATGGGTAAAGAAGTATGAGAAAGAAGGAGAAACTGGTCTAAAAGATAATCGAGGTAGAAGTAAGTCAGATCTAGAGTTAACTACCGAGGAAAAGATTCAACGTGAAATGAAGCGGTTGGAGCAGGAAAATGAACGTCTCCGGGCAGAAAATGCATTCTTAAAAAAGTTAGAGGAACTCGAAAGGAGGCGTTTAAAGAAGCGT
>NZ_JAGYPE020000036.1:0-11487 GCF_018343545.2 Neobacillus citreus
TTTGGATAAGGTTGACCGTGAGCAGGCCCGCTGGGTACGGCTGTTTCCGTGGCTGGGAGACGGGGCATCGACGGATGCGGATGACGAGAGCAGCCCTGCGGCTTTGAAAACGGAGCTGACCGAGGAAGAAGCGTGGATGTTTTTGACGGACGCGAGCGGAACGCTACTGGCGCTGGATGTCGAAATCCTCCTCCCTTCCTGGTGGCAAGCGATGAAAAATGCCAATCTGCGCATAAAGGCGTCGCTTAAGGGGACGTCGAGCCACCGGCCGTCGTTTGTCGGGCTGGATGCGATGCTCGATTTCAACTGGCGCTTTTCAATGAATGGTGTCGATTTGTCCGAGGATGAGTTCCATCAGCTTGTCGAGGAAAAGCGGAGGCTCGTCTATATTCGCGGCCGTTGGGTGAAGCTCGACCCACAGTTCATTCGACAAATTCAGGATTTGATGAAACGTGCCGAAAAAGAGGGACTGCAGGTTCGGGATTTGATTGAGCAGGAGCTAGTCAATTCAGGTGAGGGCAGCGAAGAGGAACTAGAAAATCCAAAGGCGTTCGCGAAGATTCAGATTGAGCTGAACCGGCAGTGGAAGCAGATGGTGAAACAGCTGTCGGAGGCAAATGAAATTCCGCTTGTGGATGTGCCTGAGGGATTGAACGGAGAATTGCGTCCGTACCAGCAACTTGGGATGAGCTGGCTGTGGTTTTTACGACAGTATGGGTTCGGTGCTGTGTTAGCCGATGATATGGGACTCGGGAAGACAATTCAATTGATTTCTTATTTATTGAAGGTGAAGGATGAGGCTGGGGACGTGGTGAAGGTGGTTCCGGGAGATGTTTTGGAAGCGCCAGTTTTGGCTGATACGCTAGATAGCCAGGCTACGGAGCCTGAAACCGATGGCGGTGTTGACAATGTTTCTACCGTGGAAAGCCATGTCTTGGCGACTGAAACGGAAACCACCCCCGCCTCCCTGCCTATTGCGGCTACGACGGATTCGAAACCGCGCCGCAAGAAAAAAGAGGATGCCGCCCCTGCCAAGTTACCGACGAACGCAGCCTTAATCATCTGCCCTACCTCGGTGCTCGGCAACTGGCAAAAGGAAATTGAGCGGTTTGCTCCGGAGATGAACGTGTACCTCCACTATGGCTCGAACCGCCTGAAAGAGGCTAATTTTTCCGAAAAAGCTCAGGAAGTAGATGTGGTGCTTACCTCCTACGGCTTGAGCCATCTAGATTCCGAGGAATTCGAGTCCGTTCAATGGAGCACGATTGCCATCGATGAAGCGCAGAACATTAAGAATGCCCAAACGAAGCAATCCAAAGCGGTTCGAAGATTGCGCGGACGCCATCATGTGGCCCTGACCGGGACGCCAATGGAAAACCGACTGTCCGAACTCTGGGCGATTTTTGATTTTACCAATCATGGCTATCTTGGCAGCCTAGGCCAGTTCCAGAAACGGTACATCATCCCGATTGAAAAGGATGAAAAGAAAGATAAAATACAGCAGCTGCAGTCGTTGATTCGGCCGTTCCTGCTGCGGCGGACGAAAAAGGATGAGGAAGTCGCGCTGAACCTGCCTGACAAGCTGGAGCAAAAGGAATACTGCCCGCTTACGGCTGAGCAAGCATCGCTTTATGAGCAGCTTATCCACGATACATTTGAGCAAATTGAAAAATTGACTGGCTTTGAACGCAAGGGGTTAGTGTTGCAAATGCTGGGCCGCTTGAAGCAGCTGTGTAACCACCCTGCCCTCTACTTGAAGGAAAAGTCAGCGAGCCGGGAACTTCTCGAGCGATCTAACAAGTTGGAGAAGCTTGTCGAGCTGGTCGATTCGGTTTTGGACCAGGGCGAAAGCTGTCTGATTTTCACCCAATATATCGAAATGGGCGAAATGATTCGGAGTGCCCTGAAGAAGAAATTTGGCATCGAGGTACCATTTTTGAACGGAAGTGTGCCGAAGACGCAGCGTGATACGATGATTGAGCGATTCCAGAACGGGGAGTTCCCAGTGTTCCTGCTGTCGTTAAAAGCGGGCGGTACCGGGTTGAACTTGACGGCGGCAAACCACGTCATCCACTACGACCGCTGGTGGAACCCGGCTGTTGAAAACCAGGCGACCGACCGGGCCTACCGGATTGGCCAATCCCGCTTCGTGCACGTGCACAAACTAATCTGCACCGGCACGCTTGAGGAAAAAATCGACGCCATGCTGGAAAAGAAGCAATTTTTAAATGACCAGATTATCCAGAGTGAGAATTGGATTACGGAGCTATCTACGGATGAGCTTAGGGATTTGGTACATTTGGGGTAATGTAGTGGTGTCAGGCACCGCGCGTGGACATTTGTCCACTTGGGGAGGACAGCGGCTTTAGAGGCCGCTGTTTTTTTATTTCGTTTCTGTAAGTATAAAGCTCCTAATTTTTGTTAGATTAAGGTGGCTTTTTGTTTTTTTAATATTTCATAAAGCACTACACAACAATTATGTGAATTGTTTAACAAACCAATATAAAGAAACTAATTCTAATTATAAAAAATGTCATAATTGAAAATGATCGAATAAATAGTAGGAGTAGTTAAATGATGAATACAGAATGAAAGGATGGAATCATTGTGATCCCATCCTTGGTCTGTTTTTGTCAGGATTCCATAAAATCATGTACTCCTATTCCACTTTAAGTGTCATTTCTTTTCCTGTAAATCCTCCACGTACTTTAAGGACAAACCTTTTGCGTCAGCAGGGACACCAAAAACAATCTCCCCTTCTTGTGTTAATGCAAGTGGTCAACCTACCGTTGTAGTTGTTGATCTAGTTACAGGAGTTATCCCCCCCTCTGCACTGTTACAGTAGTTGTTGCACTTACAGGAGCTACTCCATCTGCAATCGCAGTGGCGATATTTGTAACAGAAGGTCCTGCCGAACCTAGCACCCTTACGACAACCGTTATAGTGGCAGAACTTGAAGGAGCAAGTGAAGGTGTTGTGAAGGTTACCAATGTTGGGTTTCCGGCTGGTGTTTCAGTAGTGGTAAATCCTACTGGGGCATTCGTTGACACAAGGGTGGTACTTGCTGGTATCGGCTCGGATATCAGTAAATTGGTTAGGGGTGCGGTTCCCGTATTTGACACCACAAATGTGTAGGTAAGCAGTTGCCCTACCTGCACAGGATTTGGCGCTGCCGCTTTCGTCATTGTCAGGGTACCAACCCCCGCTGGAGTTGTGGTGATAGTTGGGATTAAATCTAGGATATTTTCAAACTTGAACTCCAACAGCATTTCTTTCTTGATGACGTCACGAAGGGTCCTTTGAACACTTGCATCAATATCAAGAAGATTAGTCAATGAAACGGTTGCAGGGGAAAATGTAGTTCTTGTTGGGGTTAATGTACCAAGAACAAGTTGAAGTTTTTCAGCTTCTGCATTCAAAAGGTGAGCAAGAGCCAACTCCTCAAGAGCAACGGAAGCCAGTAACAATGGAACAGTTTGCCCCACACTAAGCGAAATGGTAGGCGTTATATTCGGTATGCCGGGTAAAGACACTACTCTTCATCTCCTTAAAATCATAGTCCTTGATATTCTACTGGATTTTTTTTAATGAGTTTGTGCAATTGTCCCTAATGGATAATTTTCTTTATCTTCATCGGCCCAATGCCCGATCTCCTTTTGCTAATCGTACTGGACTTACTATTGATGAAGTTAGAAGCATAGCAAAATCTAAGGAGAACTAAACATACTCAAAGTCTGAAAAGAAAAACAGCCCTTATACATTATAATGACTGTTCTTCCTTCCTAAGCCGCCTGTCTATCCCTTCCCGTCTTTTAAAATCCATTCGGGCGGCAGCTCAAATATAACAAATGTGTTTTTCCCTCGTAATTTAGCTTTATACATGGCGATATCCGCATTCTTTATTAACGTCTTTGCCTCTACACCGTGTTCCGGGAAAAAGGTAATACCAATACTTGTCGAAGTCATAATTTGATTTTCATCGATCGTAGCGGGCTTATTAATTTCATTGATGATTTTTTCCACAACCTCTAACACTAACGGTTTGTCTGTGTTTGGAAGGTAAATGATAAATTCATCTCCCGCAAAACGTGAGACCGTATTTTCTTTACCTATACAATCCATAAGTCGTACTCCTATTTCCTTCAATAAAAAATCGCCAACATCATGCCCATACGTATCATTTACCTGCTTAAACCCATCAATATCAAGTAACAAGACAGCACCAGTATTGCTTTTTCGCATAAGAGAATGGCTTAATTGCATATCAAAGTAACGACGATTCGAGAGCCCTGTCACGGGGTCATAATAGGCCAGCTCTTTGTACTTTTCTTCCGCTCTCTCTAACGTAATCCGTTGTTTCATCACAATAAAGAGGAAGGGCATAAAAATTAATACCGTAACAATAATGTCAATGATTTCTTCCATTCCATCCAACGGAATCTTCCAAATCCAATGAATGATTCGTTGCAATACAACTGCTTCTGAAACTTTTATAAACAGCAAACCTATTAATATCAAAATAATTTTAAATGACCATTTTATATACTTCTTTTTCTTTATTTCCAAATGAGTTTCTCTCCCATTTCTAATTTCCTTAAACAGATTACTAAAACAATAGTACAATATCAATTAAGGATTTATTCCATTGACATTTTGTACTTATATGTTATCTTTTACTTATAAAAAGCAAATGGGACACAGTTACTGACGACAAATGTGGAATTAACCACAAGGAAGCTGTGTTTTATACAGTGTCGGGTCGTCTGGGCAGAGATAAGGATTATATCCTTATCTCTTTTTTATTACATTTTTTCAGGAGGATTCGTTATGGAAAAAATCATTTTGGATGGAAATGTCGTTGCAACGGAAATTAAGGAAGGCTTGAAAGCACGAATTGAAGTTTTAAAAAATAAAGGCATCACACCATGCCTCGCAACGATTTTAGTTGGTGATAACCCCGCTTCAGAGACCTATGTAAGAATGAAAGGAAATGCTTGCAAAAGACTTGGCATGGAGTCTATTCGCGTGCAATTACCCGAAGAAACAGGGACTTTGGAGCTAATCGAAAAAATTAATGAGTTAAATAACGATCCAGCGGTTCATGGCATTCTTTTGCAGCATCCGGTTCCATCGCATATTGATGAACGCGCCGCGTTTGAGGCCATTGATATTCGAAAAGATGTGGATGGTGTCACAAGTGCAGGGTACGGGCAGACTGCATTAGGATTTGGAGAATACCCCTCCTGCACACCCGCTGCCATTATGAAAATGTTAGACTATTACCAGATTCCAATTGAGGGTAAACATGCTGTCGTAGTGGGGAGAAGTCCCATCCTAGGGAAACCTGTTTCTGCGTTACTTCTTAATGCCAATGCGACCGTTACGACTTGCCATTCAAAAACAGCCAATTTACCTGAAATCTTAAAGCAGGCAGATATTGTTGTTGCAGCAGTGGGACGGCCTAAATTTATTCAGGGAAGCTGGTTAAAGCAGGGTTCCGTCGTATTAGATGCAGGCTATAACAAAGGCAATGTTGGGGATATTGATTATGACACATGCTACGAAGCAGCAAGTGCCATCACCCCTGTTCCTGGCGGTATCGGCCCGATTACCATTGCGACCTTGTTGAAACATACGGTTGATTCCGCAGAAAAAATGTCGATCTAAGTTACAAACAAGCTGGTTTTCGGTTAACGGGTTTGTAAATAACAAACTAATTAACATAGGTTTTAACAGTAAATCAGCAATAGGAATGACAAGTAAAAACGCTCAGATTTTTTTCTGAGCGTTTTTTGGCGTAATCATTAGCAAAATTTTAGGTATTTCCCGGGAATTTGTTGAATTTTGAAGAATAATGAATTCGACTATTCGAAACAAAGTAATATCTGCTTTGATTTCATTGTGATATCGTCTAGGGGCTTGTCTGTATCGGGTACCGCTATAACGCTCCGATTTCATATTCAAAAAGAAGTTAATTGCACCTATATCGCATAGCGATACGAAACAAAAAAACTTAAATAGTCCCCTTATTTTCGGAATAACAAAAAAAGTGTCTCCCATATCCCTTTAGGTTTTTGTATCGCTTCCTCTAGACGTTTATTAAAATCATTTTGTGAATGCCATTCTTTTTTCTGTTCGTCACGCATATTTTGTATTTCTGCTTGTAAGAATTCGTTCATTTGTTTTTCTTGTTCAAGTAATGTTTCATATTGGGTCATTTGTTGTTCAGATAATTTTTCTATTTTAACCTGAGTTTTTTGCGCCGAATTTGCAATATTAGAACTTATGCTATGATGATCTTGTTGTAACCGAGAAACCGCAGTTCTAAGTTGTGACATATCGTTTGTTAGTTGGACATTCATTTCACGCGTGGCTGCGAGCTCATTGACTAAAAACCTTAATACCTCTTTTAATTGATTGGGGTCTTCGGGTAAATTTTCATATGTATCGGATACCGCTATCTCTGTTTCATTGAATTGTTCTAGTCTTTCTTTTTGTTGATATACAAGGTCTTTAGCTGTATCATCTAGGGGCTTGTCTGTATCGCGTAACGATATAAGTGCTTCGAGGTCGGATTGAACAAAGATACGCCGATCGCCATCTTTTAAAAACTCATATCCATTTCGCTCTAAAATTTGGCCATACTTTCGGACAGTGGGTGTTGCAATCCCCACTTCTTCCGCCACTTCTTTGGAAGAGAAAGCTCGCTCATTCGGTTGTATATCACGTCTCATATCGGACCTCCTATTCAATTACATTATGAAAGTATTTTCGATTTATTTCAAGCTATATCGCCCAGCGATACAAAGCTCCTTTCTGGAGGAACTCTATTAAGGATGACGCTTGTTTTTGATTGAGGTTCTCAACCGCCACAACGCCCTTTTTAGCCTCCTTCAAGTTGTGTATTTTGTTTAAATGCATATCGCCGAAATAGATATCCAATAATTTTTTTAAAATACGCCAAAGCCTTTAGCTGTATCGTCGTATCTTCTAGGGGCTTATCCGTATCGGGTAACGATATACGCAAGTCATATCGCCCAGCGATACTAAACACAAAAGCAACCCTTTCATCTATGGTTATGAAAGTCAAAATTCCACATTAAGTATAGTTCGACAAACTTGGACAAATTTCCTGCAAGAACTGATATTGAATATATTAAATGGTTTCTGCTTGATTCGAAGTCATTTTTCATTGTGTGACCAACCAAAGTATTCGAACCTATATAAAAAGACCCGGCACGCTCCAGTACCGGGTCTCCGCTTCACATGAACTTTATTTTTCAAAAATCAATTTAAAATAATCAGCTTGACGGTTCTTCTGCCCCATACTCTTGCTTCTGCACTGTTTGGCTTGAGGATGTCGATGCGGTGGCCTTTGATGGCGCCGCCAGTGTCTCCGGCAATCGCTTCACCGTAGCCTTCGACCCATACACGCGAACCAAGCGGGATAACAGACGGATCGACTGCAATCAATTTCATATTTGGATTGGCCTCGATGTTATAACCCATTGCCGTTATCGAGCCTGAATCCTCGTGGCTGTAAGCGGTTGCGGTTACGTACATTTCCTTGCCGCTAATGCCTGCGCTAGAGGTATCCTGCGCTGGGGCTGGGCGTGCGCTTGCCTGCTGCTGGGCAATTGCCGCTTGAATTCCGGCCATTTGTGACTGGATTTTCGCTTTGTCCTGCTCGGCTAGCGCCAATTGTTGCGTAATTTGATTATATTTATCCTGCATGGCCGTTAGGACTTCCTGACGCTTTTGCAGGTTTTGGTCAAGTTCAGCTTGCTTTGCGGCAAGAACGTTTTGCTGCTCCAGTAAAACCTGTTCTTGCTTATCGATTTCCTTCTTGTCGTCTTCAATTTTCTGAAGGTCTGCCTTTTGGGAATTCAAAATGTCCTTGTCAGCATCCATCAATGTCGAGACCGCGCTTGCACGCTTAATGAGATCGGAAATGCTTTCAGATTCTAAGAATACGTTCATGATGATATTGAAATTGTCACTTTGCTGCATGGCCACGGCCCGCTTTTTCATGATTTCGCTCCGGCCGAGGATTTTGTCCTCAAGCGCGACAATCTCTTCTTTCTTTTGTTCAATCAGCTGGTTCACTTCGTCGATTTTGGCCTGAGTTTGGGCCATTTCTTCTTGGTTCTTTGTAATATATGCATATATTGAATCTAGTTCTTTCTGAATTCCTTGTATTTCTTGATTAACAGCTTGCTGTTCTTGTTTCTGCTGATTAACAATTTGCTGTTTTTCTTGGAGCTGCTGTTGAGCATTGCGAAGTGCTTCACTGCTTGTTTGTGCATATGTAACCATGGTGCCTGATGCGTATGTAGCAATTGTAAGTACTACTAGTAAAATACGCTTGATCGTGGATTGCATATACTCCCCTCCTATTAATCTATTTATAACAGACAAACTTACCAGTTATGTTACAAAAATATTAAAAGAATATCACAAATCGACTTAAACAGGATAAAAATGGCTGTTTTATGGCAAAAAAGCGTCATAATTCAAAAATTTGGAGGCTTTTTGGAAAATGGTGGATAAGGATGTCAAGCACTGTACGTGGACATTTGTCTGTGTGGGGTGGACACTTCCATTTAGGTGAGAGTCCAGTATTGGGGCTGAAATTTACCTTTTTTAAAATTTACTCGTCGATTTCGTGAATTTACTCGTCAGAAATTAGGATTTACTCGCCATCTATTGGCTTTTACTCGCCGAATTTCAGGATTTACTCGCCAACCCCCATCTCAAGCGGACCCCAACTACATAAAAAGCCAGGCGTCCAGCCTGGCTCAGGTAATTTTTCAATGACCTTTTTGAAGTGATTTCCATTTATTTGGATATAATTTCCGATTTGGTGAGTTTACTTTCCAAAAGGGGATAAATACTTTCCACTTTTATCATTTTTCTTCCGCCTTCTTGCCAGATACTTATCGAAAAACCTGATTTACTTTCCAACTTGATTTTCAGATGGAATCCATCCCCAAAAAGAAAAGGCAAAAGACTTGGCCAAGTACTCGCCATCTTTTGCCCTTTTAAGGTGGTTCCCGCTAAAACTACAATTTCCGAAGTATTCCTCCTTCTAGTTTAAAACAATCACTAGTATCTTTAAGTTTCTTTTCCGCCGACACGGTACGCCGTTTTTTCCTTATTAATAGACTTGTTTTTTCAAAAGGGAAATGTCGAAGGGCTGTCACTTTGCTTCCTTCAATTAGAACAAAGTGACTCAGAATCTCATAGATTACCTCCTCCGGTAGATCTTTTTCACCTACTAGAATCTGTATTTTATTTTCGTTGTATATTATTTGGAAGTCTTGATCACAGAAATTGATGGGCATTTTCCCACCGTTTTCAAGGGGGATATATTGGTATGAGGGGTTCATAGTTGTGTGAGATAACTGAAATGAAAGTATAAATATGTCAATAAAGCTAGGTTTTCTTTTTAATCGCCATTCCTTGCTGCTAATTTGTTCACCCACTATTACTAAAAAAGTTTTTTCCATGAAAGACCTCCTGTTTTGACATTTATCTACACCGTTTCATATTATTCGACAATAATTTTAATATTCCTTTTCAATAAAATTGAGGAAATCATATTTTTTATTCAACGTGCACTCTTTTCACGACACTCGATGTGAAGGATACGCACATTTAGACTATGGGCCATTTTTTCCCGTTAAGGTAAAGTCAGGATTTGTTTTTATGATGGCGGTGAAAAGGATGTCTCTAGCGGAAAAATTGAAGAAGCTTCGTGATCGGCAAAACTGGTCTCAGGATACGCTGGCCAGCATGATGAATTTGCATCGCTCGACGATCAGCCGATTTGAGAACGGCCGCAGCGTACCCACTTATCAAACATTGCTGCAGTTTGCGGAAATTTTTAAAATAGACAAGGATTATTTGCTCGGGGAGTTGAATCAGGGCGATTTCTCACAGGTGGAGCCAGGCTTTCTTACCAAGGAAACCCTGGAGAATCCCGATTTGGCAATAATTTACGAGTTGCTTCAAAAAGAGCCTGAGTTAAAGAAGGCCCTGGTAGAGCTCCACTTAATGGCACCCAAGCGCCGGGCGTTTTATGCGGATATGATCGCGAGCCTTGTTAGGGCTAATAAGCGGCATAGGGATAAGATTTAGCGTGAGGTTTTAGAAAATCGAAGAAGCCGCTGACACGAGGTCAGCGGCTTCTTTTTAAAAAACAGGGGGTTTTGCTATTAGTATGGCCAAATCGTGGGTTTTTATACCAATCCCAAACTGAACATTAAAAAAACCTCTAAAAAGATAGAGGTTTTTTATAAAATAATATCAAATTAAGCCACGTTTTTTATTTTTATTTAAGCTTGTAATTGTGTCCATAATAATTCGTGTGTTTTGTTTAAATTGTCTGTTCTGTTGTTCAAAATACCTTTTATTTTCGTCAGCAGTTCCGGAGGCTATATGGATAACTTTTTCCTTTTCAAATCGAGTTTGTTTTTCACTCATTAATGTAACCCTCCCAACAATCTCGTGACAAAACCACGATATAACTGTGATTCTGAATTAAGTATAGCATCAAATACCACTCTTTGGAAAAGCCCCAGAATTTGTTCTAAAAAAAATTCCGGCAAAAAACTGCCGGAATTCCAAAAATGAGGCTGGTTCAGGAGAGATGTTTGATTCTCTTTTTACAATGCAGGCAGTTCGGGGAAATTGGTTGAGAATCGTGACCGACATACTTTTCTTGAGAAGCAGGCAGTGGCACCGCTGCCTGCATTTACTTTTACCAATATCTCCGCCAATCCAAGGTCGTCGTCAAAGTGAAACCCCATTATTACGAGTAAATCCGAATCGGGCTGCGCTCCCTTTTTTCCTGTTGCTGTTCCTTGATCAGCCATTCCAACTGGCTGACCCGCAGCTGCAGGCTGTCGACCTTTTGATTGGCCTTTCCAACCATTTTTATTAACGTTTCGAGTAACTGCTCGAGGTTGTGGACGTATTCTTCTTCATGAGCACCCAAGGTTGAGCCCCTCCTTTTTCCACCACTTAAAATGGTAATGATGCAGCAACCGATTCAGCTGTTGGGGCTGGCCCAGGTGCAGCAGCCTGGGACTGGCCTGCTGCACCCGAAGTTCCGGATGCCGCGACTGAACTTTGTCCAGGGGGATTCGCCCTATGCCCATTTGTCGCACCTGAAACCGACGCCGTAGACCCCGCTCTAGATTCCCCGGCCACCGCCCCCTGCGGCTTCGTACTCAAAAACCGAATCGTTTCCGCCACGACCTCTGTTACGTATACCCTTTTTCCATCCCGCCCGTCATAATGGCGGGTTTGCAGCCGTCCGGTGATCCCGACGACCGCCCCTTTTCGACAATATTTGTACGTGTTTTCAGCGGCATTTCGCCACAGGGTGCACTGCACAAAATCCGTGTCAAATTCGCCATTGTGATTGCGGAAGTTCCGGTTCACCGCCAGGGTAATGTGCGATACCGGCGTTCCCTCCGTCGT
>NZ_JAGYPE020000036.1:11587-57507 GCF_018343545.2 Neobacillus citreus
TCAAATTCGCCATTGTGATTGCGGAAGTTCCGGTTCACCGCCAGGGTAATGTGCGATACCGGCGTTCCCTCCGTCGTTTGATTCAATTCCGGGTCCCTCGTCAAGCGGCCAACCAGCGTTACTTGATTAATCAAGGTATCATCTCCTCCAACATTTGATGATTTCATCTTAGACCCGGGCCAGAGCAAAGTAAAATTGCGATACAGCCCGTTTCAAGGTCGATTTTTCTCGAAAAAGCAATTTTCGAGAGGGTTTTTGTCACGGACGGGGTCAATTTTTTACAAATAAATTAAAAATCCTATTTCGGTCAAATATTTTTCGACATTTGCTTCTTTTTTGCGTATGTTATAATTAGGAAAAAACAAACAGGAGGTTGGTAATGAAGACGTTTAAATTATTCTCGCTGGAAGTTGTGGAAAATGACAAATCGGTTGAAGTTCCGCTTGAAGACGGCCTGATTCTCAACAAAGAAGACGAACGCTCCACCTGGTTGATTGAGGCGTACACCACTGATCTCTCCCTGTATGATTATTTTAAAAAAATATCTGAGCAAAACCGCGAAGTCATTGTCGAGGCAGTTATTACGAAGAAGGAAAACGCACCCGCTTATTTTCAAACGAAAATCGCTTCGCTGACGAAATTCGAAAGACACGCAAGCGTTCTGTTTTTAGGCCACCTGCGCCGCAACAAAAGCGACTATTCTGAGCTATTGCTCGACAGCCTCATTCAAAAAGGCTTATCAGGAGACGCCCTCCTTGCCGAATTCAAGGATAAAATGAAGAGCAAGCCGAAGCTGAAGGTCCACAATACGTAAAGTGTATACCAGTCTTCGGACTGGTTTTTTCTTGGAAAAATTATCTTGCTTTTTCGACAAATCCTCCCCATACTATTGATATATATGGAGAAATTTGGGAGGGAGGCAGAAGAAAGAGATGAGTTGGACTAGTTGGATTGTAAACGTCATAATTGCAATTTTTTTAGCCGTGGACGCACCGAAGCGCGGTAAGAGGCCCTGGCTATGGGCGATATTGGGATTTTTCTTCGGGGCCATTGCGCTTGGAATTTATTTAATTCAGACCGGACGAAAGGTGCTTGGCTGGATTATCACGATTTTGGCCATTATTGTTTATATTTTGATTTTCATTTTTGCTATTCTCGCAGCAGCATTAATGATGACGGGATTTTCTTAAAAAAAAGGGGACAAGGCGCTACCGTTCTAGCGCCTGTCCCATTTTTTTATTCGTCTTTGTTGTCGCGGTCTTTGCGGTCGATATCATCCTCGATAATATCTTCTTGCTTGGTGTTGTTGTCCTTAATCCAGTCCTTGTCAGTTGGTGTGTTCTTGTCCTCAGACTCCGGATAATGGTTGCGTCGATCCATCGGATTGTCATTTAGATCGTTGTTCAACCGGTTGTTTAGCCTGTTACGATCGTTCAGGTCATTCCGATTGTTCAGGTCGTTCCGATCCATATTGTCATTCAAATCGTTATCAACCCTCGGCGGTGGCGGGTTAATGTCGTTCCTTGCATTATTACAGCCAACCAGCATCATCGCCGACAATACAGAACCGGTGAGCAGCATAAACAGCTTCTTCTTCAAGCAAAAAACTCCCTTCAACTATCATGTTATTGCCTAACACTTATAGCTTTCCCGTTGTTTTTTAAAATTTGAATGGAATTTTTTGCATATATAAAAGGCCGAGGGTTGTCCCCCGGCCTTTACTCGTCAGTTCTGTAGTTTTACTCGCCTAATTGCAGAATTTACTCGCCTAAAACCAAATTTTACTCTCCAAACCCCACAGACAGCCTAAATTTATTCCCTTTTTTCCCCAAGCGCAAAAGTAATTTCCGCTTCGCAGGCGATTTCACCGTCAACGGTCGCCACGGCTTTGCCCTTGCCAATTGGTCCGCGCAAACGCACCATTTCCACCTCAAGGCGAAGCTGGTCACCCGGCTTTACTTGCTTTTTAAAACGGCAGCTGTCTATTCCTGCAAAAAATGCCAGCCGGCCGCGGTTCTCTTCCTTTTTCAAAACAGCGACTGCCCCGACCTGCGCGAGTGCTTCAACGATTAAAACCCCCGGCATGACCGGATAATCCGGAAAATGGCCGTTGAAAAATTCCTCATTGGCGGAAACATTTTTAATGCCAACCGCTCTTTTTCCCTCTTCCACCTCTAAAATTCGATCCACTAGCAAAAATGGATAGCGGTGTGGGATGATTTCTTTGATTTCATTAATATCAAGCATTTTGAATTAGTACCTCCTACTAGGAACAGATATTTATTTCTTATTGTACTATTTGTGATATGTAAAAGGGAAGGGCTAAGCCCTTCCCGGTTTATTTTTTATCAACTAAATCCTGAATATGTGTCCAAGTTGATTGCTTAAAGACATCGGCTGCATTGCCGCCGCCAAGGATGCCGTAACCGACCGCCGCCCCAGCTACAAGGCTGACAAATACAAACACCACCAAGAGTACAAGGCGAAGCCAAATTGGAATAAGCCGCACTCTGATGCGGGCATGGTTCTGCGGCTCTGCCTCCGCTGTCTTTCTTTCTTTAACAGAGGCTGTGTCCACCTTTTGCAAGGCATCTGTCTTTGCCTTTTTATATTCCTCTCGCGATTGAAATTGCTGTTGTTCTACATTATTTAATGACATTTTAATTTCCCCTTTGAATCCCGCCATTCCTTTTAAAGGATTTTGCCTATCAACCAACACGGGACTAGAGTTAATACATATTATAACCATTTTGAAGCCACACACGATGCTCATTTTATTCTATTATAAAAAATTATTCATGATTATACATTAACTTTTTGCGAGAAAAAGTAAATTGATGTAAAAAAAGCGCAGAAAATGAGGTCAAGCTGGAGGTCCAAGGGGTGTTTTCTGGAAGTTCATTTCCAATACTTTCCGAGTTTGAGGATTTACTTTCCGATTTGGAAATTTACTTTCCATGTTGGGTATTTTACTTACCTATTTTTGAGGTTTACTTCCCTTTTGGGTCCATTTACTTTCCTGAGTCCATTTTGAGGCACGAGAACCGTCCCCATGTCCCCATGCATCAAAAAAAGCCCAATGACCCAGGCTTGTCCAGCCGTTATCATTAGACTTTTGGTAATTGGTAAGAGGTCTTACCACATTCAGTTTTATTATCCTAGTTTACGGCCTGGAATTCGGTCGATGTTATCTAGCATGATGCCTGTTCCGATGGCGACACAGTCCATTGGATTTTCCGCTACTAAAACAGGTACCTTTAGCTCTTCCGCAAGCAGCATGTCGATGCCGTGAAGAAGTGCACCGCCGCCTGTTAAGATGACGCCGCGGTCGATGATGTCTGCTGATAGCTCAGGTGGTGTGCGCTCAAGAACGCTTTTTGCAGCCTGGACAATAACTGACACAGATTCCCGCAATGATTGCTCGATTTCCTCTGAACGAACGGTGATTGTGCGCGGCAGCCCGCTGACCATGTCACGGCCGCGAATTTCCATTTCCTCAGAACGAGAGCCTGGGAAAACAGTAGCGATGTTGATTTTGATGTTCTCAGCTGTGCGCTCACCAATCAACAGCTTGTATTCGCGCTTGATGTGGTTCAAGATCTCCATGTCGAACTTATCGCCCGCCATTTTGATGGAGGAAGAAGTCACGATATCGCCCATTGATAGAACGGCCACATCCGTCGTTCCTCCCCCGATATCCACTACCATGTTGCCGCTTGGCTGGAAGATGTCCATGCCCGCGCCAATCGCTGCCACTTTTGGCTCTTCTTCTAAATAAATCTTTTTCCCGCCGCTTTTTTCGGCAGCTTCCTTGATTGCCTTTTGCTCAACACTTGTGATGTTCGTTGGGCAGCAAATCAAGATGCGCGGCTTTGATAAAAAGCCTTTTACGTTCAGTTTATTAATAAAATGCTTCAGCATTGCTTCTGTTACATCAAAGTCAGCAATAACGCCGTCCTTTAACGGGCGAATTGCAACGATGTTTCCTGGTGTACGTCCAACCATGCGGCGAGCTTCTTCGCCGACCGCCAAAACCCGGTTTGTGTTTCTGTCGATTGCAACTACGGAAGGCTCGTTTAATACGATGCCGCGGCCCTTCACGTGGATTAACACGTTGGCTGTTCCTAAATCAATCCCAATATCCCTTGCAAACATTCTCTTTCCTTTCCTCCTCAAGACGGATTCCTTCTACCTAATTGTCTATTCTATCACATTCATTAAAATATCCATAACATTTTAAAACAATCAATGTAATTTTTTGCTGAATCTTGTCGGAATCGGAAATTCTTTGAGAAGGTGGGACATTTTTTTGTAAAAAAAAGAAATGGTGTAAGGCACCAGTTCTTTAATTGGCATTCATTTTTGAAAAAATCTCGGCCTACTTGACAGCCTCTCCTTCTTTTTCTTCTTTCTGGTACTTCATTTTAGTCGCCTCGCCGCCCCTTAAGTGACGAATGGATTTATGATAATCTAGAATTTCTTTCACTTCGTTTGCAAGCTCTGGATTAATCTCAGGTAGTCTCTCTGTAAGATCCTTATGGACTGTAGACTTGGATACGCCAAACTCCTTCGCAATGACGCGAACCGTTTTCCTCGTCTCCACGATATACTTCCCAATCTTGATAGTCCTCTCTTTGATGTAATCGTGCACACTCTCGCCCTCCCTAAATTGGATGTGAGACGTGTGAAATGAGACCCGCTTATCACTTCGACTGAATACTGCTTCCGTGCGAGCTGCTGACTGGCTCTTGTTTGCGCTTACGCGAAATTAGAAATGCCCAGTCCACATGGACAGTGTCCACGGATGGTATCAAGCACCAAATTTCGCCCTTGCATGTCACACGGCAGAAAGTTATCACTTTCTGATCATACGATGAATAATCATGTCCCCGGCTGGATACCCGCTAACTTCAAACGACTCCTCACCTCAAACACTCTCTTTGTATAAAGGTTTGTAACATTGTATTAGCTTGGATACGGGTTTATGCACAAAATACACAAACGGGACAAGGCATTGGACTATTTTTAGAAAATTCAAATATCATGTGTTTTTTCGACACTTAGGAAAAAAGCCCCAAACCCGCGCCACGACTATGGTTTATGTAGAAATAATCGCGGGCCGCTCGTTATTTCCCGAGAAATTTGTCGGATGAAAAATATATGTGTTTGATGTGTTTGTGTTGTGAAAATTTGGGGTTTTGGTAAAAAAATATTGAAATGTGGTAAGTAACATTGAAAAAGATGTAGGGTTTGTAGTGTCCGTGATATTGAATCGTTTTTAATATTATATAATGTGGTTAAGTTATTTAAGAAAGGATTTTACGACAGTGACACCTTTTACTGAACGAGTTATTTCGATTATAAAAAATATCCCCCCGGGGAGAGTCATGACGTACGGACAAATTGCAGGACTCGCCGGAAGTCCCCGCGCCGCCCGCCAGGTCGTCCGCGTCCTCCACTCGATGAGCAGGAAACACCGCCTGCCCTGGCACAGGGTCGTCAATGCCCAAGGAAAAATCGCCCTGCAGGATGACGAGGGCTACAACGAACAATGGCTGTCGCTCGAGGCCGAGGGCGTGGCAGTGGGGTTAAATGGGGTAATTGATCTGGAAAAATATCAGTGGCAGCCGGCTCTTGAGCACTCGGATTCCCCGTAAAAAATGGGTTAGGAAAGTAAATCAGGTATTTTGGAAAATATTTGGCTAGAAAGTGTAAGTAAAATCATGAATCTGGAAAGTATTTGTCCCCATTTAGAAAGTAAACACACCAAATCGGAAAGTATATCCAAATTAATGGTAATCACTCCAAAAAGGTAAATAAAAAGTTACCTTTTTGGGATAGTTTTGTCGCTCGAGATGGGGGTTGGCGAGTAAATTCTAAATTCAGGCGAGTAAATTTCAAAAATTGGCGAGTAAATCCTATCTTTTGACGAGTAATTTTAAAAAAGATCTCATATGTTACCTGAGCCTGGCTCACCGCCTGGCTTTTTGGATGAATTCCCCTGAAAAATAAGTTTGGAAAGTAAATCAGGTATTCTGGTAAGTATTTGGCTAATAAGTGTAAGTAAAATCATGAATCTGGAAAGTATTTGTCCCCATTTGGAAAGTAAACGCACCAATTCGGAAAGTATATCCAAATAACTGGTAATCACTCCAAAAAGGTAATTGAAAAGTTACCTTTTTTGGGATAGTTTTGTCGCTCGAGATGGGGGTTAGCGAGTAAATTCTAGATTCAGGCGAGTAAAATATAAAAATAGACGAGTAAATATCAAAAGTCGGCGAGTAAACTCACAAATCCAGCAAGTAAATTTAAAAAAAGGTAATTTTCAATGGCCATAGCCCACTCAAACCAGGTACTTTCTCCACAAAAAAGCACCTGACCCTCAGGCCAGATGCTTCCACACTCAAACTTATTTCCATTTCATATAAATATTCTTCACCATTTTCACCGGAATCCCGGAGCCGCCCCGGTCTTTTACGTTCTCGACCATCATGGCCACCATCAGATTCGGCGAATTGACGTTCCAGCCGATAAACCAGCCATTCTCGAGTCCGGTTTCGCCCTGTTTCTGCTTGAATTCCGCTGTTCCGGTTTTTCCAGCAAGCGGCTTGTCGGCCATTTCCGCCGCGTGGGCAGTCCCGCCAGCATCACCAACGACCTTGCGTAAATCAGAAGCAATCAATCCGGCGTTTTCCGGTGAAACAACGCCCTCTTTCAACACCTGCCCGCGCTTCTCTTCATCCAATAGAATCGGCTTAATCATATTGCCATTATTAACAAATGGCGTATAGGTGCTCATCAAATGAACAATGCTCATCTGCACCTGTCCCTGGCCATAACCTGAGTCGGCTAGCGCAATATCGCTTCCCAATGAGCCAATTTTTGAAGTTTCAAGCGGATAAGCGAACGGCAGCTGTTCCTCAAAGCCGAACTTCTTTAAGCCATCGGAAAAGCCATCTTTCCCCATTTTCAACGCTGCCTGTGCAAAATAAATATTATCCGAGAACACCAATGCTTTTTCGAGATTGATTGGGCTGCCCTCGTGCACCCGGGTTACGAAATAGCCGCCCCAGGACGCATCCTTCTGCCATTTCGGACCGAGGATCTGCACGCCCTCGTCCGGTTTAATCGCGCCGCTTGCGAGCCCCACAGCGGCCGTAATTGGTTTCATCACAGACCCAGGCGCAAATGCCTGTTTAAAGCGCGTTAACAGCGGCTGGCGGGCATCATCCTGCTGCGCCTTCCACTCGTCCCCAGAGAAGCCCAGCGCGGCCTGATTCGGGTCAAACGAAGGGCTGCTGACGAGCGCTAGTGTTTCCCCTGTCACCGGGTTCATCGCGGCCGCCGTCCCAACCTCGCCTGCCGGAGCACCAGCCCCAGCAGTTCCTCCAGCCACGGTCCCAGCGGCACCTGCTCCACCAGTCATCTCCGCATACACCACCGCCTGCAAATCCGCATCAATGGTCAGCTTGACATTTTTTCCATCAGCAACCGGCCTTTCCGCGAGTACTTCCTCGCCGCCGGCCTTCTTCTTAATCACAATCTTCACGCCGCTCTGGCCCTTCAGCTGCTCATCCAGCACCTGCTCCAGTCCGCGCTTCCCAATCACATCGCGGCTCGTGTAGCCCTTGTCCTTCCGCTTCTCGAGCTCATCCGCGGTAATCGACCCGACATAGCCAATCAGCTGCGAAGCGGCCTCCTTGTACGGATAAATCCGCGCATCAACCTTGCGCGTCTTCACCGGCTCGAGGGCCACCAACTGGGCAATCCTTTCAGAATCATCCATCGACACCTTCTTCAAAGGCACAAACATCCCCGGTTGTACCCAGCTCGCCTTCAAAGCCTTGTCGACCTGATCCGGCGTCATCTTCAACAAAGAAGCCAGCTGCTCCATCACCGGTGCCGCAATGTCCCCGGCCGTCACTCCGACCTCGTACACCTGGCCGTTCACAGCCATTCCCGTGCCGTTCCGGTCAACGATTTCGCCCCGCTTCGCCGGCACCGTGCTCAGGCTCAGCTTGTCGCCCTCCTGCATTTTTGGAAAAATGAACCCTGGATTCCAGTCCACAAACCAGTTTTCCTTATCGTCCTTGCTTTCCTTTTTCAACTGGGCTTCTTGCGTAAAATTAATCGGCCCCGCCACACTATTCATTTTGGCGCTAAAGGAATACTTGGCTTTCTCCCCATCCGCCTGTTTATCCTCTTTCGGTTTCTTGAAGTCAATCTTGAGGTCAGTAATCTGTAAATCGTCGTAGATTTTCTTATAGCGGTTCGTAAAATCACCTTTAGAGATTTTCTTTTTGGCATCATTCGAAAGGTAATTATACATGTCAGCAAACTTTTGCTTATTCCATAAGGCTATGTACTCCGAGAATCGGTCCTGCGGCGTCGGCTCCTTGCTGCAGCTGGCAAGCAAAACACCCAGCACCACGGCAAGCAAAAGCCCGGCAACTTTTTTCAAGACAAACCCCTCCTTTATTTTCCATTTTAACACAACCATAGACAGATTTCTCTTCAAAGCAACGCAGATCATCCTGTATACCAGGTATAATCAGCTGACTCTTTAACATATGCCCAAGCCCTCCAATCTACCGCAACAAAAACACCCCACCGCCAATTTCAGGACAAAACTCCTAAGGATAATAGCCGCATTAAAAAACCCCGGCTATTAAACCGGGATTTGCTTTGTGACTAGGGTTAATGAAATTAATAATAGGTGCTTTCTGCGAAACCGCACTTTCGGCATTTCCTCATACCGTATGTTTCGGAAAATATATGCCGGCAATGTTTCTGGATGTTTTCAATTTCCTTTTCCAAGCTATGAATTTTTTGTTTTAGGATGTCTATATCTTCATGTAATTTCATTACCTTAATGGAATTCGTCTCATCGGTAAATTCTTGATCCATCATGAATAAATTCCTCCGCTTTTTTCCTCATGCCTTCTTCGATGTCTACTTCTTTACTCGTTGCCTTTTCCCGAATGTCATGTGATATTCTCATCGAACAGAACTTTGGCCCGCACATGGAGCAAAAATGGGCTGTTTTTGCCCCCTCCGAAGGCAATGTTTCGTCATGGTATTCCCTTGCACGCTCCGGATCCAAAGAAAGATTAAACTGGTCTTCCCATCTGAATTCGAAACGGGCTTTCGATAAAGCGTTGTCTCTTTTTTGCGCACCGGGGTGGCCTTTGGCCAAATCAGCGGCATGAGCGGCAATTTTATAAGCAATGACTCCTTCCCGGACATCATCTTTGTTCGGTAAGCCCAGATGCTCTTTGGGTGTCACATAACAGAGCATCGCTGTTCCAAACCAGCCGATCATCGCTGCTCCGATTGCTGAAGTAATATGATCATATCCTGGTGCGATATCGGTGGTTAAAGGTCCTAACGTATAAAATGGAGCTTCTTTACAAATTTCCATTTGCTTATCGACGTTCTCTTTGATCATATGCATCGGTACATGACCTGGCCCTTCAATCATCACCTGCACATCATGTTTCCAGGCAATGTCTGTTAATTCTCCCAGCGTTTCAAGCTCTGCGAATTGTGCTTCATCATTTGCATCGGCAATGCTGCCTGGACGGAGCCCGTCTCCAAGAGAAACAGAGATATCATATTGTTTCAGGATTTCACATATTTCTTCAAAATGAGTATAGAGGAAATTTTCCTTATGATGAGCCAAGCACCATTGCGCCAATATCGAGCCGCCGCGGGATACAATGCCCGTTGTCCGTTTTGCCGTTAAAGGAATATATCGCAGCAAAACGCCGGCATGGATCGTAAAATAGTCGACGCCTTGTTCCGCCTGTTCAATTAACGTATCGCGGTATATTTCCCATGTTAAATTCTCGGCAATCCCATTTACCTTCTCTAGTGCCTGATAGATTGGGACCGTTCCAACTGGTACGGGAGAATTGCGAATGATCCATTCTCTCGTTGTGTGGATATTTTTTCCGGTCGATAAATCCATGATGGTGTCGGCGCCCCAGCGAGTTGCCCAGGTCATTTTTTCAACCTCTTGCTCTATAGAGGAGGTAACAGCCGAATTCCCGATATTTGCATTAATTTTCACATGAAAGTTTCGTCCTATAATCATCGGTTCGCTTTCCGGGTGATTGATATTGGCCGGGATAATCGCTCTCCCGCTGGCAACTTCCGCACGGACAAATTCCGGGTCCCTATGTTCACGAATGGCTATGTACTCCATTTCAGGGGTAATAATGCCTTTTTTGGCATAATGCATCTGGGTGACATTTTTTCCTGTTTTAGCTTTTAGGGGTGTTTTATTTACATTGGGATACCATTCAAGGTTTGCACGTTGGTCCCCTTCATGGTATCCGTTATCCTTAGCCTTTATTTCTCTTCCAACATATGCCTCCACATCATTCCGCTCGAGAATCCAATTCTTGCGCAATGCTGGAAGCCCTCTTTGAATATCGACCTGATAATTCGAATCTGTGTAGGGCCCGCTCGTATCATAGACCCGTACAGGCTTGTTTTCTTCTTCTCCAAAAGCAGCAACGGTTCGACTAAGTTGAATTTCTCTCATCGGGACCTTAAGATCGGGTCTTGCCCCTTCGACATATACCTTTTTACTTCCAGTGAATTGTGATTTTAACTCGATGTTCCCTTCCACTTGCTTCTGCATGTAACTTCCTCCTTCAAAATGGTTTGATTTTGCACCCTGGGAGTTACAGCGCAGTTCATTACTGGAAAGTAATGGAGGACAATACAAAAAGGTTCTGTTTGCACAGAACCTGATTTTTTCATCCAAAAGTAGCGGTACCCAAATTAAACACGGACACCTTTGATACTACTTCCCTACGCTGGTATAATCCAGATCAGGTTCAAAGGGTCAAAGAATTTATGCATTCTTCTCTCAGTCCGAGCCATCGGACCCCCCCAGTAGAGCATTTCAAACAATATTAAGTTATAATCTTACAGTCAAAATATATCAGAAATTTTTGAAAATGAAAAGCCTTTTGGTAAACTTTGTGGTTATCGGAACAGATAATTCTCATAACTGTTTTTCAAACTTTCACCTTTTGTTCATAGTTTGTTCATATCTGGAGGGTAAGATAAGAGTGTGAAAAGGACAATCTCAGTCACACTTTTTCATAACCCCCCCTTTTAATATATCGTGTTGGATCCGGCAATCGGCCGGGTCCTATTTTTTTGCTTAATGTGCGGAATCTGGCACTCGGCCGGATTCTTTTTTTTGAAAAAAAACACAAAAAAAAGAGGAAAGTATCCCCTTCCCCTTACTTACAATTGCGATATTAAGAATTTGTCTTTTCTTTTGAGTTAGTGGACTCGTCTTCTTTGGTCTTGCCGTCGTCCGTTTCCTTATCGGAAGACTGGTCGTCGGAGCCAGCTGGATCCTCCAACTCCTGCTGCTTTTTTTCGCTAGGAGTTGTTTGCATAGATTCCTTGCTGTTTGAAGGAGTCGCTTCTTGTAAAGTGCTTACCGGTTTGTCGATATACTTACTAGGGTTAACCGCGACGCCATCTTTACGAATTTCAAAATGGACGTGTGTTCCAGCTTTTTCATTGAACATGCTCTGCCCAGCCTTGGCAAGAACATCTCCCTGTTTTACCTTGTCGCCAACTTCAACTTTAATGTCTTTCACGGACTGATATTGTGTTACAATACCTTTGTCGTGTTCAATTTCGATGACATTTCCAAGCACCGCGTCTTCTTCAACACGAGTGACAGTTCCGCTGAGTGATGCTAATACATCAAACGTTTCGCCATCCTTCATGGTGATGTCGACACCAGTATTCGGGTTGTATGTGTTCTCGTAGAATACTAATGCGGCTTCCTGGTCTTCAGCTTTGGCTGTGAAATCATAGAACTTTGTCTTGATCACTGCTGATGCTGCATCCTTCACCGGCATTTTGACGTTTTCTAAAGCCGAGTTAACTTCAACTGCAGGCGGGTTGGTCTTTTTGCCAGTAATATCAGTAGACTTGTAATCGTATTTGTCTGAGTCTCCTGCGCTGGACTGGTACCAAAGAACACCTGTTAAAATGATTGCTGCACTTGCGATATAGATGGCTGGAAATACCCAACGCTTCTTGAAAAAGCGTTTTACGCTGGAACTTTGAGAAGATCGTTTGTTTTCTTCCTCTCTCATTTTCATCACCTCAGCAATCATTCTGAACAGATAACTAGAATTATATACACTAGTCTGAAAAAAATTTTATTTTTTGTAATCGCCTGCGTTTTTATGCATCTTTTTGAAAAATTTTTAGGGGGAATTGTTTCATGAAAGTCTTAAAATGGGTGCTGCGGGTCCTGCCCGTGCTTTATATGGCAGCCATCTTTATTCAATCGAGCCTGCCATCAGACCACTTCGTGCGCCTGCCCGATTCGTCGATTGACCATACTATTAAAGAATCGTTGCATTTAATAGAGTTTGCGATTTTATATGTATTACTAGTCCTCGCATGTTTGACGTTTAGACGCGGTGACGCTGACCTGCGCAGCAATGCTGTCGCCGGTTTCAGTTTTACACCAGGCTGGAACTTGGCCTGTGCCCTGTTTGCGGCCTTCTACGGCATCAGTGACGAAATCCACCAATCGTTCTATCCATACCGCTCCGCGTCGCTATTTGACCTGTTTAAGGACTTCCTCGGCATCAGTGTCTGCTATTATTTTATTCGCGGTGCGCTGTTTAAGGGTAAATTTGCGGGGCTGGCGAAGCTGCTCGGCCGCGTTCGGTCTGTTTCTTAAACCACTGCTGGTTGGCGGTGGTTTTTTTATTGCAATACCGGATGATGGTAAACACGGTCTTTAAATGTACCACTATGGGGAAAATCGGCGGTGGTTAGTAAATGGCTGGCCACTCTTATCGAATCTATTTGGAGAAACTCTCTTAGCTCAGAATTTGTGATAGTCGGTTTTATTAAAAGGAAATAATCGTTGATGGCTGGAATATGGGCCGTTTTCGATTTAGCATTACACTTTGGGCACCACCAGGTTCCGGAATGATAAATCATCGGCAGAAAGCGGCAATCGGGGCACTTCACACCAGTGGGGATTTCTTTAGGAGACAGGTGGAATTGCTTTAATATATCGGGATTATCGGGAGTGTGCTTCGATAGAAGTAATTTATTTACCTTTTTTAAATCCTTGGAGCTTAGCTTCTCTATCTTTTGAAATTCTTTAATTTGTTCTATTTTTTCTATTAAAAATTCACTATTACATACATTTCGAAGAATTTCTTCGTTCCCGTGCTCCGCTGTAATCAACGTTTTTTCATTACTGTTTACAAAAAGATAATGGATTGGAACGTTTGGAAAATGGTGCTCTTGCAGCCACCCGTTTAGCTTTCGCGCCTGGAGCTTGGCCTGCAGCACCGGATTCTTTATGCGTTCCTCCTGACCATTCTTTCGCAAAAAGGCCTGATTTAACTCTCTTTTAAAATGGATCTCTCCGCTCCTATTTTTCACCTCTAACGCCAGGCCAAACATCGCACACAGAAGCAGGATGTCAATTTGAAAGTAATACTTTCCATAAAGCAGGCGGATATCGTGGTAAATTTGATAGTCTGCCTCGGGAAGCATGCTCAAGTAAAAGTCCACAGATTTCTCGCCATGATACCCAGCCATCCTATTTTTATATTCGTGAACCAAATCCGGCCAATCGGGGTGATTGGGATCCATCCTCCCATCAAAAAGTGCCTGTAATTTCTTGATTCTTAATGACATTTCACAAGGTTTTGCAAACAATCGGATCTCTCCTTTCAATTTGCACTTACATTTCCTTTTTTGCTTGCCAATTTCCTGCAAAAATCGACATTAAATTTGAACTTTTTATGGCGTTTTATCCAATTAGGCCTGTCCCTAGGTTTCTTTTCTATGACCTTTTTTTTAGAGATTCCTATTTATTTGGATATACTTTCCGATTTGGTGTGGTTACTTACCGATTTAGCGCACTTACTTTCCACTTTGACGATTTTACTTACACATTTTGATCAAATACTTTCCATATTTCCTCTTTTACTTTCCAAACCTTTTTAGAGCAGCATCAGCCTTCCAACCGCCACCCCAAAACAGCTAAAAATCCAGGCGACGAGCCTGGACAGGTAATTTTAAATTACCTTTTCGGGAAATTACCATTTATTTGGATATACTTTCCGATTTAGTGTGGTTACTTACCGATTTAACGCACTTACTTTCCTTTTTGACGGGATTATTTACACTTATTAATCAAATACTTTCCAAATTTACTCTTTTACTTTCCAAACCCTTTTTAGAGCAGTATCCCTCTTCCAACCATCACCCAAAAACAGCTAAAAAGCCAGGCGATGAGCCTGGCCCAGGTATCTTTTCAATGACCTTTTTTGAACAATTACCATTTATTTGGATATACTTTCCGACTTGGTGTGTTTACTTACCGATTTAGATCACTTACTTTCCACTTTTACGCTTTTACTTACACATGCTCAACAAATACTTTCCAAATTTCCTCTTTTACTTTCCAAACCCTATGAACACCCAGCACCCACACAAAAAAGCCAGGCACCCCCACACGCCTGGCTTCCACACACACCCTATTTCTTCGCCGTAATCGTCGCCATCATGTTCTCCGCCGAGGTCACCTCTACGCCCTTGTAGTAGTACTGGACGATATCCTTGTAGTTCTTGCCCTCCGCGGCCATTCCGTTCGCGCCGTACTGGCTCATGCCCACGCCGTGGCCATTGCCGCGTGTTGTGATCACAATATTATTCCCCTTACGTTCCCACGAAAAGTCCGATGATTTCAAGTCCAACTTATCGCGGATGTTTCTTCCGGTCAATACCTTGCCATTAAAGTCAACCTTCGCCACGCGCTTGCCCTCGGTTCGGGCGACAATTTTTCCAAGCGCATTACTTGACCCGATTTTCACTCCAAGCCGTGATTCAAACTCTTTCACGGTTACAACCTTCTGATTGGTGAATTTAGGGGAATCCTTATCCCAAGGACTTGAAACACTTCGCAAATACGGGATACTTCCAGACCAGTAGTCCTCCGAGTTCTCCGTAAAGCCGTTGCTGGTGGAGAAAAACAACGCATCAATTGGCTCGCCATTATAAGTCAAAATCTGTCCGCTCGTTGACCGAACAGCCTCCATAATCTTTTTCTTTTTCCATTCATAATCTTTTCCCCAGTTCTTCCTTTGCTGAGCGTCATCTATGTAGGCTTGATGGAGCTGTGGGGTGTCCGTTACCTGCGAACCTTTTGGGGCACCAATCGTATCCCCTTTAACCAACCGATTAACAATATACGTCCGTGCCGTCAGCGCCTGGGCCTTGAGCGCCTCCTCATTGAAATCCGCCGGCATCTCGGCAGCGACTACCCCAACAAGGTAATCCTCCAATGGGGTTTCTTCGATCGCAGATTTGGCGGTGCGGAACACGGCCACGTCAATTGCCGCGTCAGAGGATGGGGAAGTAGTTTCCTGCGCCGCCGGCTGCTTCTTGGCGAGATCCTCGCCCAGCTTGCCGCTCGCCTTCTCGCTTGAAAAAGGCAATACCAACACAGCGGGGATAATCAGTGTCAAGGCAATAAGAAATGCTGCTAGTACGATGAGTGGTTTGATATTTTTCATGATTGTGCCTCCAGTTTGTAAATTCACAGCCCACTTGCGCCCGGGATGCGTCACATTACAACATATGGGAGCGGACAAGCATTTATTACTTCTTTTTCGAAAAATCAACTCGTTGAAAAGTTATCCACAAATCACAGAGTTATTCGACTTATCCACAGAGTTATCAGACACAATTGGGTATAATTCCACGTTATTTATAATGATAACCGAAACTGCTTGTGGACAACCCGCAACACCCCCAAACAAACACAAAAAAAACAGGACCCGTTATTCCAGGCCCCGTTGCTTTGGTTGTGTTCAGTTGTACCCTTAAAATAGGATTTTAGCTGAGTATAGAACTAAACACCCGCGGCATTTAGTCCAACTTTAGAATGGAACTTTGCTCGCCCCTTAGGCATTTAGATCCGTAACATATTTTCCAAGTTCGATAAAGGTTTCATCTGCTTCCTTCACACGCTCGATGTCAGCACCTAAGCCGGCAAGCTTTTCGTGGAAATTCACGTAGCCGCGGTCCAAATGCTTCAATTCAGTTACGCGTGTTACACCTTCAGCAACCAGCCCGGTTAAAATCAGTGCAGCTGCAGCACGAAGGTCAGTTGCCGCCACTTCAGCGCCTTGTAAGTTAGAAGGACCATTTAAGATGACAGAACGGCCTTCAATTTTCACATCGGCATTCATGCGGCGGAATTCCTCAACATGCATAAAACGATTTTCAAACACAGTTTCCGTAATCATTGACGTTCCATCTGCACAAAGCAGCAAAGCCATCATCTGTGATTGCATATCAGTCGGGAAGCCTGGATGCGGCATCGTCTTGATGTCGACCGCCTTCAAGCGCTCTGGTCCAATGACGCGAACGCCATCCTCTTCCTCGATAATCGTCACACCCATCTCCTCCATTTTCGCAATCAATGAAGAAAGATGTTCCGGAACTGCACCCTTTACAAGCACATTTCCGCCCGTAATCGCAGCCGCCGTCATGAACGTGCCTGCCTCGATCCGGTCCGGAATAATATTGTGGTCCGCGCCAAACAACACATCGACACCCTCGATGCGAAGCGTACCAGTGCCGGCACCCTTCACGCGCGCACCCATTTTATTTAAAAAGTTAGCTAAATCAACGATTTCTGGTTCTTTTGCGGCATTTTCAATTGTAGTTGTACCTACAGCCAACGTTGCCGCCATCATAATGTTTTCAGTAGCGCCAACACTTGGGAAATCTAAATAAACCTTTGCTCCATGCAGACGGCCTTCAACTTCCGCCTCGATAAAGCCATTGCCCACCTTGACCTTCGCACCCATGGCTTCAAAGCCCTTCAAATGCTGGTCAATCGGCCGGGATCCAATCGCACAACCGCCAGGCAAAGCCACCCGGGCACGGCCATTACGTGCAAGAAGTGATCCCATGACAAGCACAGACGCGCGCATTTTGCGAACATACTCAAAAGGCGCTTCCTCTTTTAACACTCTAGATGCATCAACAACAACGGTATTATTATCGAAAGCCACTTCAGCGTTTAGGTTACGTAGCACTTCATTAATTGTAAATACATCGGAGAGTGTCGGTACATCACGTATCACACTTTTTCCATCACTTGCTAATAATGTTGCAGCGATAACAGGCAGAACGGCATTTTTTGCTCCTTCAACTTTAACCGTTCCGTATAGCCTTTGTCCGCCGCGGACGATGATCTTTTCCAAGAGTATTCCCCTCCGCGTCCATTTTCTCTATATTAATATTCAATCGTAATGATAGGGGTTCCTACTACAACCGTAGTCGGACCGCCCAATCCTTCGGAGCGTAAGCCAATTTGCAAATTCATGTTATTATTTTTCAAGTCAATATCGTCTGAGAACATCGGCGACTTGGCCGAAACAGACATGAAATTCTCCTCTTTTAACGCCTCGATCTCTTTAGCTTGAAAGCCCGACATCAGTTCACTCGCCGTTTTTTCTAAAGCCTTATCAATCTTATCACTCACAACGCCTTTCATACAAGAAAAAACTGTTGGTTTACCACGAAATATGTCATTTAGCCTATTTCCAAATTGACCGCTCATGATAAAGGATTTAGAGGCCTCGTTCCACTCATTGCCCCTTACACTATATACTATATACGCAGTCGTAGGTTGTTTTGTGCGGGTTGCCAAGAATTGAAGCTTTTCCGTGTGGTGGTTAGATGCTGTGGATACTGCTGTCATCTCCCAAGTCTCGCTTGTTGTCCTCTCCGTCCAACGCCAGTCGGGAAACTTCTTCCGTAAAACATTCGCGTATTCCTTCACGTCAATACCAGCCGCCTGCTCCCTTGCATAAATAGACCAATCCTGAAGCATAATATCTTGGGCCTGAAAAACAGCTGCCATTTTTCCAAGATCCTTTTCTTCTTGGAAAAATACCTCGCGGACGCCAGCATCGGTTTGTTTTTGAATAGAGTTCGTGCCGACGCTCGTTTCTCCCTTAAAAAATGATGCCAGTCCGCCGTTTGCCTCAGTGGTTCGGTTCCCCATCACAACCAGAATAATACTAAAACATATAATCAGGCATATATAAGTGACTCTATTTCTGTTCATTCTCTCGTCTCCCCCTTACTACCATTGTTTCCAAGGAGAGAGAGAGCATACTTGGGAATTCTCGTCACTTTTAGACAAAATCCCGTTTTTTATCTATAGGTGGTAAAACGTCTGACAAGTTTCAGGTTATTTTTCCACATAAATTTGATTGTACTCAATCTATAACCATTTTGGAACCTTTAATTTTTTTCCAATTAATGTTTTATTGAAAGATTAACGGTAGTTGTCTCGACCATTGCAGGTAATCAAGGAAAAAGTTACTAACTGATGATCCAATGAAAATTGCCAATAATATGTACAATAAACGTGCTTGAAATACATGGTTAGGCTTCAGCAGTTTATCCAGGCGAATCGCCTGCAGGGCCCACCAGGAAACCGCGATACACACCAAATGAGACATAATGCTGACTAACGCAATTTGCCCAAAATCATCCATCTATTTCGCCTCCTTTTCACACAATCCCTATTCTAACATACCCTCCAACTTATTTCCTTTATTTAGGGGTTATTTAGAGAGGAGACTTTTGCCCATAATAAATTACCTGCCTAAGCACGATTGAACCGGTTAAACGTGTTTAGGCAGGTAATTTAAGGATGGCCAATTTATACCTCATTCCATATCTGCTGTAATCTTAGTGGTACATACACCCTTTCTCCATGAATTTCTCGATGAAGGATGGGCTCCTCGAAAAATTGCTCCAAGTGAAGCCTTGCCCGACTTTTGCGTCTTGCTCTGGTGCGTTCTCCCATTAATTTTTCAAATTTTATTGATGAAGTTTTCATAAAAGATTCTCCCTTCCCGATTTTTTTAGTGAGCCGTCGCCCTATTGATGAGGGCGGCAGCTCTTTTCCTTTAACCCCTTAAGCTGATTTTCCCGCGACGACGACGACTTTTCCTCGGTCCAATTCTTCTTCATAGCGCTCCGCCTCAAGCGGCGACATCCCTAATGACTCCAGCTTGGCGCGCAGTGCGTCTCCCCTTGTCCGAAATACGTTGGCAACCGACTCCAATACGCCTTGCTCCGCCACGCCAATATCCTTTATATCTAACGAATCACTTAAATCCTCAGACCGGTTTTTGTCATGTGCCAATAAATAAATTTCATTCTTTGAATAACCCTGCATGATTAAATCATCAATTTCCCTTTTAGCTTGCACACCATTTTCTACTACTTTAAAAGTATTCATGTTCCATTCCTCCTTTAAGTGTTGTACAGGTTATATAACCGCTCCGTTGAAAATTGAAACCTATTTTTTTTGGATTTTTTTGAAATGATGCATGGGGACGGTTCTAATGCATCACAAAGTGAGGCAAGAGAACCGTCCCCGTGCATCAAATTTTTTTGTAAATAGGTTACTCTGATTCAAAGCATGGGTATATAGGAAGCGGAGGTGGTTTAGATGAAGAAATTATCATGTAGGTATTGTGGGAACAAGGAATTTTACGTTCTTAGTGTAAATGAGACGCTGTGCAAATGCGGGATGCGTTTAAAGAAGTTTAGTGATTATCACACTGAAAGGGACGCCAAGTGGGAGCAGCTTTTTCGAAAGGAACAAAAGCGCAAGGCCGAACTCATCTCAAAAATCAGCCTGTTAACCCGTGAGATAGACAGTTGCCTCGATAACCGGGATGAGTCGCGGTTTCAAGAACTGACGGAAGAATTAAAGATCTGTTGGCGAGCCCTACATATAGGAAGAAATCATTCCGAAAAAGTGTAAAAGAGACATGGGGACGGTTCTTGTGCCTCACTTTGTAAGGCACGAGAACCGTCCCCATGTTCACTAAATGGTTTCATTTTCATTACAAACGGGTATTTAGTCTATATCTAATTGAAAGGGGAGATTATTTATGGGATTTATTTGGTCATTAATTATTGGAGGCGTCATCGGCTGGCTGGCCGGACTGATTCTTGGGCGTGATGTACCGGGAGGCATTATTGGTAATATTATTGCCGGTTTTATCGGCGCTTGGCTCGGATCATTTCTGTTGGGGAGCTGGGGACCGGTAATTGGCGGCTTCTACGTCTTTCCGGCACTGATTGGCGCAGCGGCTCTGGTCTTCATCCTCAGTCTGATTCTAAGAAACGCCAAACATTCTCATTAATATAGTAAGAAAAAAGAGACTGTCACCGCTGGACAGTCTCTTTTTTGCATTTCACCCTGCCCCATTACTTTTACGATAAATTCGTTCTTGCGCATTGAATTCTTCATAATGCAAGCCTTTTGGCAAAAACAGAATCGACTCCTTGCTGCCGAGCCCGATAAAGCCGCCGCTCGCCAAACTGCCGTAAAAGAGACGGTGGACCTGCTGCTGCAGGTTATTGTCAAAATAAATCATCACGTTCCGGCAGAGAATCACATGGAACTCATTGAAGGATCCATCCGTCACCAAGTTATGCTGGGCAAAAATCAGGTTATCGTCCAACAGCGGTTTAAAATAAGCATACTGGCGGTCGGTCGTATAGTATTCCGAAAATGCCTTGCGCCCGCCCGCTTTCAGGTAATTTTTCGTATATTGCTGCATTTTTTTTAGCGGGAAGGCGCCTTTTTGGGCAGCCTGAAGCGCTTTTTCGTTCATATCAGTTGCGTAGATTTCCGTTTTTTTCGCAAGCCCCTCTTCATGCAGGAGGATGGCCATCGAATAAACCTCTTCCCCGGTTGCACAGCCGGCATGCCAAATCCGGATTTCAGGAAGCTCCCGCAAGAGCGGAACCACCTGCTCGCGAAACGCAGCAAAGAAGCTGGGGTCGCGGTACATTTCCGTCATCCGGATTGACAGATCATTCAAAAGCCGCTCCAAAAAGCCCGATTCGTGGAGGACTTTTTCCAATAAGGCCGTAATCGTCGGCAGTCCTTCTGCCTTCATCCGGTTCATAATCCTCCGCGTCAACGAGGCCCGGACATAACCGCGAAAATCGTAACCATACATTTGATACAGCCCCTCGAGCAGCAAATTCAGCTCAACCTCCTGTACTTCCGTTAAGGCAAATGGTTCGGTCTCTGGTAATGGTGTATCACGCGTATCGCTAGGCGATATGCTCGTTTTGTTACTCATCTGGATTCACCTGCTCTGTCAGCCAAACCCGCATCAATGAGAAAAGCTGCTCTATATTCAATGGCTTCATGATATAATCGGACGCCCCCGCTTCCATGCACTTGTCGCGCTCGCCCTTCATCGCCTTGGCGGTCAAGGCAATGATTGGCAGGCTGTACAGCCCAAGCTCGTTGCGAATTATTTTCATCGCCTCGTAGCCGCCCATCACCGGCATCATGATATCCATAAAAATCAGGTCAAAATCGGCTTGCTCACGTAATCTTTCGATCGCTTGTTTTCCGTTTTTCGCCACTTGTACGGTAATCCCCTTGCGCTCAAGGGCCGTAACCAACGCATAAATATTGCGGCCATCATCCTCAACAAGAAGGACCTTTTTTTCATGAAACAGCTCGTCATCGGTGCAGTGCTCTGCCTCAATGATATCGGCGTCCTGAACTGGCTCTTCCGGAAGCAGCCCCCTCGGCATCTCGGCCTCACGGGTTGTCGCCACTTCCTCCAGTGCCGTGAACACCACCGGCTCCGGCTCCAGCTGGCTCGGAATATACAGGGTAAACGTACTTCCCTTCCCGACCTCGCTCTCGACCTCGATGACGCCGCCAAGCAGGCGGGTAAATTCCCGGCAAATCGATAAGCCAAGTCCGGTGCCGCCATATTGACGGTTCGTCGTCCCGTCCACCTGCTGAAACGCTTCAAAAATAATTTGCTGTTTATCATCCGGGATGCCGATTCCTGTATCGGCTACCGATATGGCCAGAACTGGACCGCTACAACGCAGCTGCTCCGCTTTTTCCGGAGGCGATACGGCAATCTGGACGGTGACTGAACCCTGCTCCGTAAATTTAAACGCATTTGATAGCAGATTTTTTAAAATTTGCTGCAAGCGCTGGCCGTCTGTCGAAATCACCGGCGGCACGTTCGCGTCTGTCAGGACCTCAAAAGTTACATTCTTTTTGGCTGCAACCGGATCAAACAGGCGCTTTAATGTTTGCGGCAGCTCGGTTACGTTGACCTCGTCTGTCAGGATTTCAATTTTTCCCGCCTCAATTTTTGATAAATCGAGGATATCATCAATAAGCCGTAACAAATCACCGCCAGCCGTGTTGACGACGCGGGCGTATTCCTCAACCTCGTCTTGGTCCATGCCGCCATTTTCCATCAGCATTTGTGACAGAATCAAAATACTGTTCAGCGGCGTCCGTAGTTCATGCGACATATTTGCTAAAAAGTCGGATTTGTACTGCGAGCTTTGCTGCAGCTGGAGTGAATACTCCTCGAGCTCATCTTTCGCTTTTTTCAGCTCAAGCGCCCGCTCTTCGGCTAACCGATTCTGCTCCTCTAAATATTCGTTCGTGTGCTTCAGCTGCTCCTGCTGCATTTGCAATTCCTCGGACTGTGCCTGCAGCTCTTCGGATTGAGCTTGGAGCTCCTCGGTCATGACCTGTGATTCCGCAAGCAGCCGTTCAACCTCCATCCGTCCGAGCACATTGGTAATCGAGGAGCCGAATTTATCCTGCAGGAGGTCGAGCAATGTTAGGTGCTGCGAAAGGAACGGCTGTAGTGCCGCAAACTCGACAACAGCTTCGACCCGGCCCTGATAGATAATCGGCGCCACCAATAAATTTCTTGGTGACGACGCCCCGAGGCCGCTGGTCACTTTCATATGCTCTTCCGGCAAACGGTCGATCAGAAAAATACGCTGGTCGAGTGCCGCCTGGCCGACGAGCCCTTCACCAAAGTGGAAGCTGGCCTTAACGTCGACCTCATCGGAGACTGCATAGCCTGCGACCTTGACGAAGTCGACCTCGCCGCCCTGTTCCCGGCGCAGATAGACCACGCCGTAACAGGCTTCAAATAGCGGTGCCAGCTTGTTGATGACCCGCTGCGCCAGCTCATTAATATCAGTAATTCCCTGATACAGCGTGGAAATATCTGTGAGACTTTTTTGCACCCATTGCTGTTTTTCGAGGCTGCCGAGCAGGCAGTTCATGGCCTCGGCAAGCTCACGCGTCTCGTCCTTCGCTTTCACGCTGATCCGTGTCGTCAAGTCAACCTTCGAGTCGGTGATGCTCTGGATCGTTTTTACGACTTGTTTGATCGTGTTGACAATCGAGTTTGACAAGAAAAGCGCCGTTAGGATGGTTAAGAAGGTTACAAAAATAATAATCCCATATAGGATGATTTTTAAATTGTTATTGTTCTGAAGGAGCTCATCTGTCCGTTTTGACGTCATCTCCTTTTCTTTTTCCAAAAACGAATCCAACTGGGTGCGGATCTGGTCGGTCACCTTTTTCCCAGTTTGTTCTGCAAAATTCTTAGACAGTGCTGTTTCGTTCCCTGCCTTTTTCTGATTGATGGTAAATTCACCGGTATTCAGGATCCATTTTTCAATCACCGGCTTGATGTCTTCGAGGTTTTGCTGCTGACTGCTGTTATCAGCAAGCAAGGAATGGAGCTTGTTGTAGTTGTCTAGCCAGCTGCGATTCCCTTCGTGATACGGCTCGAGATACTCCTCCTGACCGGTTAACGCATAGCCGCGAATTCCGGTTTCCATATCGAGGACATTTTTTTGAATCTGATTTGCCAGGTCATGGACCTCAATGTCGTTCTGCGAAATGAATTTTATTTCATCCTGCAGTGCGGTCATCCGGTTCACCACAACGAGCAGGGACAGCACAAGGCAAATCAGGATTGCGAAATAGCCTGTGATAATTTTTGCATGAATGCTGTAATGGACGCCTTTCATTGCGTCACCCCCCCTGTGTTTTTTTCTTAAAACTATCATATCGTTTCTATTACATTCGCCCAATGAGTCCCAGGTCCCGAGAGTCAGACGGGACGATAGACCCTTTTTAACATTTATTGTTTCATGCGCTTGAGTGACGGGTATTTACTAACTATCACCATGAAATGGGAGGTTATTAGAATGGCAAATACTAGAGCAAAAGCAAGGGATAAAGGCACACAATTATCTAATACGATGAACAAGCAGGTGGCCAATTTCTCGGTTCTTTATATGAAATTGCATCATTACCACTGGTACGTAAAAGGGGAAAATTTCTTCACGTTGCATGTAAAATTTGAAGAATTGTACAACGAGGCGGCACTGCATGTCGACACCATCGCTGAGCGGATGCTGGCCCTAGGTGCGGCGCCGGCATCCACACTCGAGGAAACTTTAAAGCTTTCGTCGCTTGAGGAAGCACTTGGCGACGAATCCGCAAACGACATGGTTCAGACACTGGTTGATGATGTGAACACTATTTGCAGAGAGCTTAGCGAAGGCATCACGATGGCCGAGGAGCACGAAGACGAGCCAACCGCCGACTTATTCACGGAGATTCGAGCCTCGTTGGAGAAGCATGGGTGGATGCTGAGGGCGTATTTGGCGTCGTAGCTGGCGGATAAGGGTTGGTTACTGGCACACGAAGTTTTAACTTGCGGATAAGTGATGGCTACTTGCGCATACGGACGGCCTAATTGCGGATAGGGCCGTCTTACTTGCGGATAACGTTTGGCTACTTGCGTATGAAGTTCCAACTTGCGGATAAGAAGTTGCAACTTGCGGATAAACGTTTCTTACTTGCGATAGCGCGCATTACATGTCGGATAAAGTGTTATTACTTTCGCTCATAACCCATACCAACGTCCGATAGAGGTGTCGGCACTCAGCCGGCACCCTCTCATTTTGCCCGTCCATCTAATTATTCGCAGCAAGCATCACCAGGCACAGGTCATCCTTCTGCTCTTTCAACGGCTCCGCGCCCGGCAGCAGCTGCTCGAGCAAGCGCTCCGGATTATCGGTCTGCTGCAAACCGCTAATTAGCTTTTCCCATGCATCCTCGTATTCCTCCTCCAGCCATTCCGACAACCCGTCGGTAAACAGCAGGATCCGCGCACTTTCCTTATAAGAAATCACACCCTTGGTTACCTCTATTTTTTCAAAAAAGCCAATCGCAGAAGAACCTTGGTCAAGCTGCTGCACTTCCCCATCAATCAGCGCAAGCCCTGCCGGATGCCCCGCATTCACATACTCGATGGTCTGTTTTTCCGTATCCAGCACAAAATAAATCGCAGTGAAATAATAGTTTATCAGACTTTCAGGCATATGCAGCTGATTCATGCGCCGATTCAGCTCCTGCATCACGGCCGCCGGGTCGCCCATTCCTGTAATCGCGTCCTTTAATGCAGAATATATGTACATACAGACGAGTGACGAGGAAATACCGTGCCCCATCATATCAAGCAAAATAACCCCATAGCGATGGGGGCTGATTTGGTACCAGGCGTACAGGTCGCCGGCCAGTTCAAAGGAAGGCCTATAAACGGCGGAAATCGTCACATCTTCGTTCTCAAGCGGACTGCCAAGCACGCTGCGCTGGACCTGCTTGGCCAGATCCAGCTCAAATTGAATCCGCTTATCTCGTTCCTTGCGCAAATTCTTCTCATGTTTTAGCCGCAGCACCGAGCGAATTCGCGCCAGCAGTTCAACCTTGTTGATGGGCTTCATGACATAATCGAGCGCCCCAGCATCCATTGCTTCGGCCATTTTATAGGAATCGCCCATGGCCGAGACAAAAATAATCGGCAAGTCGTGGAAACGCTCGTTGGCGAGAATCGTCCGGCACGCCTCGATTCCGTCGATTTCCGGCATCATCAAATCCATCAGAATTAAATCAACCGGAACCTCTTGCGGTCTATCCGCCTCCAGCTGCAAATAGTCATAAACTTGCCGGGCTGATGTCAACAGCATCAATTTATCGTAACCCGCCTTCTGCAGGATTTTTTCTATAATCATCAGGTTTGTGCGATTATCGTCGACAATTACTATATTCATAGCTGCTCCCCCCAATCTTTTGATGCTTTTTTCAGCGTGCATCGAGGTCCTTCCTGTCTCCCGGCGATTACCCTCATACTCTATCGGAGAGGCTGACCCTGGGTCGATCACCGCGCCACCTTATTCAAGCGGCTATGCCTAGTTCTTTACTTGCCGCCTCATCCCGAGCTAACCCCGTTCACCGCGCCACCTCATCAGGTGCCTGACTCCCCAGTGCTCTCCGCAATTTTTCAAGCGCCTTCTTCTGTAGCCGGGAAACGTGCATTTGTGAAATTCCCAGAAATTCTCCGGTTTCCCGCTGGCTTTTGTTTTCGATAAACGTGCAATGGATGATCAGCTTTTCGCGCTCTGACAGTACTTGGAGCGCGTCTTCGAGCAGGAGCTTCTGGTCAACTTTTTCAAAGCCTTCATCGGGAGCCCCGACAATATCCAATACGGTCACCGTGCTGCCGTCCGAGCCTGCTTCGATCGACTGGTCGACAGAAGATGCCTGATAGCTCTTGCCCATTTCCATCGCCTCCAGCACTTCCTCCTCGGAAATCTCCAGATACTCCGCAATTTCATGAACCTTCGGTGACCGCTGATACTGGTTGGTCAGCTCGTCCACCACGTTTTTTAGCTTCGGCCAAACATCCTTGACCCGCCTCGGCACATGGACACTCCAGGTTTTATCCCGTAAAAATCGCTTAATTTCCCCGATTACCGTCGGGATCAAAAAGGACTCAAACGGCCTTCCAATGCTTGGGTCGAATCTTCTGATTGCCGATAACAGCCCAATCATCGCCACCTGCATGATGTCCTCGTGGAAGCTTTTCCCCCTTGAATATTTCTGCGCAAGGCTTGCGACCAAAGCCGTGTAATGCTCGACTAAGATGTTCTGGGCTTCTGGACTTTCATTTTTTTGGAATTCGGCAATTAACGCTTCGATTTCTTCCTTAGTTCGTTTCATGGTTTGCGATGGCTGTGTCATGATTTTCACGCTCCCCGCCCAGATACTTCGCCATGAAGACCGTCACTCCGGAATTGTTCAACACTCGGACTTCATCCATCAGCGTTTCTATTAAAAATAGTCCTAACCCTCCCTCTGTCAATTGCTCCACAGTACTTGATTCGGTGTAAGGACCCAATTCATTTTTTGCCTGAATAAAATCAAAACTCTTGCCGCTGTCGGCCACCGCCATTTCCAGCTTGTCCTCGTAAATGCCAAAGCCGACAATCACTTCCCCGCCCTCATCCTTGGTGTACGCATGCTGGACCGCGTTTGTAACCGCCTCGCTCAAGGCAATTTTTAAATCCTCAATTTCCTCGTATGTATACCCCATCCGGCTAGCAATTCCCGATAACGTCAAACGCATGACACCCACATACTCCGGCTTGGCCGGAATTTTCATTTCAATATAATCCATCATATCGTTCTTCCCCTATCCTTTAATTTCCATAACATGACTCAATCCCGTGATTTGAAACAGCCGCTTCAGGCGCTCCGACATTTCAATCAGCCTGAGCTCGCCGCCATTATTTTTCAATTGCTTGAACAAACCGACAAACACACCAAGCCCGGTACTGTCCAAATACGACACGTCCTTTAAATCGATGGTAATCACTTTATTTTTTCCATCCACAAGTGCCGCTAATTCCTCTCTAAGCTTTGGTGCCGTAAACGCATCAATTTCCCCTGACGCTTTAACTACCACTTCATTCTCATTTTGCTGCTTGTCTATCGTTAAATTCATCCATCCTCACCTCTACATGATTTATAGCGTATATACCCACGTTGTTTATATCTGAAACCTATTTTTTTGAAAAAATTTTTTCTAGTATTATACCAAAATATGCTAAAGGCACGAATCGAGCGGATGGCCTAGATAAATAGTGGGATATCCGTACAAAAAACACGCCCTAAAGACGTGTCTTATTTAAAAAATGATCCTCTCTTTTTCCCCTTCAACAAGTCCCCGGTCCAGCCTTTCATTTTTAAATAGCCATATAATAAGGCGGTCGATACGATAATCAACACGAGCGATAGAATATAGCCAAAGCGCCACTCGAGCTCCGGCATGTGTTTGAAATTCATCCCCCATAACGCCCCGAAGGCCATCACCGGCGTAAAAATCGTTGTCATCACTGTCAATGTTTTCATAATTTCATTGCCGCGATGCGAGGAAATGACCTCCTCTAGGTTGATCATCGCATCGAGCTCGTGCTCATATTCGCCAAGCAGCTCCATCGCCCGCTCAATCCGCCTGCAGGTGCTCTTATATACCTCGCTATTGCCATGAAGATTGATCTCTTCAATCGCCATCCGTAGCTCTTTGATTGGAATTAACACGTTCTTCGCTACCAATAATTCGTGCCGGCGCGTGTAGAGCAGCTCGAGAATCTTCGTTTCATTTCGTTTTCGTACACCCCAAATCAACGTTTTGAGCGCCACTTCAAACTTATCAATCTCCACAAGCAAGCCATTGACAATTTCCCCGAGGAAAAATAAAAAGCCGTCGACAGCGTTTTCCGCGCTGCCCAACTGCTGTTGTATTTCTTCCTGCTCATCCCCCGGCAATTCCAGACCGACCGTTACCAGCAGGTCCTTTTTCAAATAAAAATGAAAGATTTTAAAGTCCCATTCCTCACTAAAGTTTTGTTGATAAATCAGCGATCCTTTCAATACCTTTTCTCCCTTTTCAAGACTGCCGACCTTGACATAGTTGGTTTGATGTTTACGGGCATGCTCAAGCCAGGCATCCGAAGCAGGATCTTGAGGAAGCGGCGGGGTGATATTCTCCAGCTCCATTTGGTGCAGCAACACCCATTTCCAATTGTGTTTGCCAAAGTAAGTCTCCAAACTACTCGCTCCCTTCTCAAAAACTATTATTTTCTTTTTCTCCCCAAAAATTAGCCGCCCCAAACACGTTTCATGTGAGGGAGCTTGGGGTATGCATATAGAAAATCGATAAGGAGGCTTTTAATATGAAACGAGTTGTAGGTATAGGATCGTTAGTGGCAGTAGGAGCTGGAGCCTCAGCGGCCGCGATGTGGCTATCAAATAAACCAAACCGCCTCAAAGCGGAAAGCTTTCTAAGAGACATGAAGCGAAAAGTGATGCCGACAGTCTTTGAAAAAGCGGAACAACTCCCAATCCATAAAGGCGGCCACCCCCACCCGCACGACATCGAAGACAACAAAATGGTCGACGAAGGCGCCACCTACGCCGTCCAATTCTACAACGAAAAAATGCAGTGATGCATGGGGACGGTTCTTTTGCCTCATTTTTAGAGTGATGCATGGGGACGGTTCTCCTGCCTCATTTTTGGGGAAGAAACAGCGAAATCGTTCACAAGTACCATCGAACTTTCATTAGTAGCCCATTAAAACCAAATTCGAGGCTTATCAAAAAATGAGACAAGGGAAACGCCCCTTGTCTCATTCTTCTGTCTTAACTGGAGGTGACCATGATAGCCGTTTTTCTATTCATTTATATCGTGATCATTCTAACCGTGATTGAAATTTTTGTGATTTTGTTTCGTTTGACAGGCTTAAAGGTGGAGATATCGAGGTTTCAGGTGATTTCGATGATGACAGGCACGGGGTTTACCACTAAAGAATCCGAGTTAATCTCAGGGCATCCGATTCGCCGCAAGCTCGCCACCTTTCTCATTCTGTTTGGCGCCTTTTCCCTGGCCGTGATTATCTCTTCCATCAGCGAATTCCTTTCCAACGGACTGAGAACAAAGGAGATTCTTCTTAGTGCTGCGTCAGTCCTAATTGTTTTTGGCATCCTAAGACAACGCCACGTTCAAAAGCACTTATCCAATCTTTTTAATCGAAAAATGAAACAAAACATCGAGCTCGCCGATCTGCCGATAAGGGAAGTATTTTTAAAAAACCAACAAGACACGATGCTTTTTCTTACCATTTACCAAGATTCCCAGCTTGCTAACTGTACTATCCGGCAGGTACTTCCTGACATCGATGCCCTCGACCTTGAAGTCGTGTTCATCAAGCGCGGTGACGCTGTCATTCGAAAGAAGGTCTATGATAGTCCACTCCATGAAGCCGATCAAATTCTGCTATACGGCAATAAGCAGGTGATGTTCGAAACATTCCAGCATGATATGGAGATTATGGAGAAACATTAGAGTTTACTGAACCTTAGACATTGTGTGCCCCATTACTCCAAAAAGGCAACCATCGCAGGGAACCCGGATTAAAGACAATTTAGCTCAAATCCGGGCTGATTTGTCTTTAAGAAGTACTATCAAAGACATTTTCCCCTCAATTTCACACCATTTTGTCTTTTAGAAGCCCTCTTGCATTAAAAAGTGAGGCACGAGAACCGTCCCCATGCCTCACTTTTGGACATCCAGATACATTATGTGGGATCCGTTTGCTTCATTAATTTTGAAGAGCCAGCCTTGGGTTTCGAGGGTGGCGCCGGTTCCGAGTTGGGGGGCGTTGTGTTGGGTGAGGAACCAGCCGCCAATGGTGTGGACGTCTTCGGCGGCTAAACTTGTGTCGAGGAGGTGATTGACCACATCGATTGGAACTTTGGCATCTATTATATAGTGGTTTTCCGCTACCTGCTGAATGTCCGCGACTTCATCGGCATCAAATTCATCCCGCACCTCACCGACAATTTCCTCAATGATATCCTCAACCGTCACCAGCCCCGAGGTGCCGCCATATTCATCGTGCAAAATCGCCATATGAATTCGTTCCATCTGCATTTTGACCAGCAAATCATGAATCGGGATCGTCTCTATCACCGTAATCACCGGCTGGATGTACGATTTAATTTTCCAATTTTCATAGAGACCTTTATTCATCAATCTCGCTGTTAAAAACCTTTTTACGTTCAGCACCCCAATTATATGGTCCTTATCGCCTTCGACAACGGGATAGCGGGTATACCCCTCCTCCTTCAACTTTTGGAGCACCTCCTGAACGGGCTCATCGACCGAGATGCAGCTCATATCCAGCCGCGGCACCATAATTTCCTTGGCGGTCCGCTCATCAAATTCAAAAATATTGCTGACATATTGATATTCATTCTGATTAATCTCGCCCTGCTCCAAGCTTTCCGCCAGCAGCAGGCGCAGCTCTTCCTCCGAGTGGGCCAGTTCCTGCTCCGTTGCCGGCTTAAAGCCAAACAAACCGACCAGCGCACGTGCCGAGCTGTTCAATGCCCAAATAAATGGATGCATGAGTTTGTTGAACCAGATCATCGGCCGGGCAAAAAGCAGCGTAATCGCCTCCGCCTTTTGGATCGCCACGGTCTTTGGCGCCAGTTCCCCGACCACAACATGCATAAAGGTAACCAAAACGAAGGCTAGCACAAAGGCTAGAAAATGCGAAACAGATTCATTTAAATGCAAGACGCTGAACAATGGATGCAGCAATTTTTCAACGGTCGGCTCTCCTAACCACCCGAGTCCTAGCGCCGTAACGGTAATGCCGAGCTGACAGGCCGAGAGGTATTCATCGAGCTTGCTGACGACCTGCTTTGCCGGCAACGCCCCCTTCTTCCCGGCGAGCACTAATTCATCAAGCCGCGACGGCCGTACCTTGACAATCGCAAACTCCACCGCCACAAAAAAGCCCGTCAGGATAATCAAAACCGCGATTGTCACTAATTTAAAGATCAGCATTGACGACTTCCCTCCTTTTTTTAAAAATAACAATCCGAAATCGGGTTATCGATTCCGGATTGTGGTCTTCCTTTATTGCTGATCTCCTCCCTGATCCAGCTTGTTATCGAGCTTGCGTAAATATTTCGCCGCAAAGTCTTTGCCTCCGAGACCAAATGACAGGCCGAACGCCAAGGCCAAGCCGCCTAAGAGGAGAATAAACGCTGCATTGACAATCGAATGGGCCACGCCAAGCTGATCGAGCGTCATAAAAATACTAACTGCAAAAATGGCATACTTAGCAACCACCGCTAGCGTACGGGCATAGCTTTTCTTAACCACATTTTTGACAATGCGCTCAGCCAGGTTCCCGACATACAGGCCAACCCCCAGAATCACCAGAGCGGCGAACAGCATAGGCAGGTAAGCCAGCACCGCCGACGCAAGGGTTACTAAGAAGTCCAAGCCAACCAATTGCAATGCTTCCACGGTAAATAACAAGACAATGACAATTTTCACTACCATACCGACAAGCTGGGAAAGGCTGTACTTCGCTGACTCAGGACCAGCACCACCACCGATACCCAGCTGGTGCAGCAAACCATCAAACCGCAGACGCCACAGCATTTGCGCAACCAGTTTTTCAACCCACTTGCCAAGCCAGATTCCCGCCAATATCAAGACGACTGCTACCGCGATATTTGGAATCAATGCCACCACTTTTTGCAGCATTGCAATCGCCGGTGCAGATACCCCTTGCAGGTCCAATTTTTCCAGAGCAGTAATAATCGTAGGAATTAAAATTAAGATAAACGCAATATTTCCGACGATCCCAGCCAGGTCTAGGCTCCCCTTCAGGCCAACCCGTTCGCCAAGCTTTTCACTGCCAATGCTCTTTAAAAAATTCGTTAAAATATCACGGACCAATTTCGCCAGCAGCCAGCCAATGAACATAATCAACGCGGCCGCAAACAGCTTCGGAATAAACGATAAGAAGCTTGTCAGAATTCCGGCAACCGGCTCTGATACGCCTTCGATTTGCAAGGCGCCAAGCACACCCGGAAGGAACAGCAGCAGGACGAAATAGAATAGCGCTTTGGAGATCTTCGCCACTTTTTCACGGCCATCGATTTCCGACTTCGCCATCTTCCATTGAGTCAACCTGTCTGGCAAATGAAGCGCCGCCGCCCCTTTTTCAAATGCCTTGCGCAGGACGGTCGCGACGATCCAAGCAAACAATAGAATTAATGCAGCTTTTAATACATTAGGTATCGCGCCGGTAATTGAAGACAGCATATGCACCAGCGGCGAAGCAATAAAGCTCAAGTTCAACATATTAAAGAAGATAATTAACACAAACACCAGTGATAGGTAGTAAACAATTTTTCCAATGATTTTTTCTGAAGAATACTTTCGGCTTCCGTAGCCTGAAAAAAGCTTGTCATCGAAGCTAGTTTTTTTGAGGGCCCTTTCCGTTACTTTCCCTATTTTTTTGGCCACCAGCCAGCCTACTATTAATAGAAGTAGTGCGAGGATTAAGATCGGCAGCCGATCCGTGTATATGTACCACTCGGCCAACATGTCCTTTACGTTCATATTCATCTCTCCTTTTTGTTTGTCGTGCTCTGATACGTATTTAACCCCGTTTGGAAAAATTGAAACCTCTTTTTCTAGCAGAAAAGTTTTTTCAAAAAAATGTTTCATCCTTTTTTCCGCTGGGAATATAGATGGTGCACGGCAACGAACCGGGAGGCGTCAAGCTGATTTGGTTCGTTAAAAATTTTTGGGAGGGAATAGAATAATGTTGAATCGCAAGAATTTAGCTGTTGCCGGAATGGCTGCGTTATTGACATTTGGCGGGTTGGCCGGCTGCGGTGATGGCGTCGACCAGGATAATGGCCTTAGCGATGGCGAGCAAAAGGATCAGATTGATAACGATACAAAGGCCGACGCCAAAGGCACCATGAAAGAGGCAAAAGATAATATTAAGGAAGCAATGAAAGATGTCGAGCAGGAAATGAAGGAAAAAAGCAAAGAACAAAATTAAAATTTTTCTAAAAAAGGTTTCACGGTAAACCGATTAGGGAAAGCAACAAATTAAAGGAGGCTAAAAACAATGAATAAAGAAAAGGTAAAAGGCAGTGTTGATCAGGTGAAAGGTGAACTAAAAGAACAATGGGGCCGTTTAACGGATGACGAGTCCAAGGTCGTAGAAGGTAAGGTCGACAAGGCGAAAGGAAAAGTAAAGGAAGGATACGGAGAAGTCAAGGACAAGCTATCGGACTAATGTAAGCCTAGCATCTAGTAATCTATTAAAAATAGAGGAGGAAATGAAATGGACAAGCATATGAAGAATGTGGTTGGGGTATATGACACGGAACAGGAAGCGATTAATGCGATTGATCGACTATTAGATCAAGGATACCACAAGAATGAAATCTCTATGATTGGAAAAAACGTTGAACAGGTTTCCGTGGACACAGGTACTGCGATAGAAGAAACCGCGGCGACCGGAGCAGCTGTCGGCGGTGTCCTTGGTGGAATACCAGGATTACTGGCAGGGGCGGGCGCGCTGGCTATACCGGGGATTGGCCCGCTTGTCGCGGCCGGACCGATTGCGGCCGGGCTAATGGGAGCCGTTACTGGGGCTGGTATTGGCGGTTTAACCGGAGCGTTTGTCGGAATGGGCATTCCCCACGAAGAGGCGGAGTCCTATGAAAAGTCAGTTAAAGAAGGAAAAATTTTAGTATTGGTTGAAAAGCGCTGTGATAATCGAAATGACCGGAACTATTTACATGAGGATACCGAGCTTGATCACCCGCCATTAGTGGGAGTAGATGGGCGGAATCGGAATCTTAAGGAAGATGGATTTATTAAGGAGGGGCCGCCGTTTCAGGGTTCAAGCTATAAATCTAATGAATTTGGCTCGAACATGGAGGAAGAGTCGTCACTTAAAGATGACCGCACCTTAAAGAAAGCAAACAACAGCTCAATGGCCCAAGACTATTCCGAAGTGAAGAAGCTTGGCCGTGAAATGGAACAACAACCTACAGAGGAAAAACTCCGAGACGAACATCTTAAACCAGACCCGCTGCAATCAACTAAAAAAGCTTAAGATTCATTCACCCACTACCATCTACCATCCTAAAAAAGAGGCTTAGGCCTCTTTTTTGTGTGCATGAAGGAAGCATGGGGACGGTTCTCGTGCATCATTTTGCTGTTGATGAGACATGAGAACCCTCCCCGTGTCCCCTTCACATGCCCATCTCCCCCATGCATAAGGAACCACTTAATGGAAAATAGTAAATATGCGTGAATTAATTTCCAAATGGGTTTTTCCTTTTAAGGGTGATAAGGATGAAAGTTGAAAAAATCAGCGGACTCCAGCTTTTTTATTTAATGACTGGGTTTGTATTAGGAACTGCGATGATTTTAGGGCTTGGCCATGAAGCAAAACAAGATTCGTGGATTTTTATTCTGATCGGCATGTCCTCCAGCCTGATTTTAATGGCCGTCTATACTCAATTGGCTTCCTATTATCCGGGTGATTCGCTGGCCCAGATGCTTCCTAAGCTGCTCGGGAAGTTTCTTTCCTATCCAATCATCCTGTTGTATATTTTCCATTTTACCTATTCGGCTGCCAGAGGGAGCAGGGAATTGGGGGAATTGATTGACTCGACCATATTAAGTGAAACCCCGTTAGTTGTTATCATCGGAAGCTTTATGGCACTGATGGTGTATTGTCTGCGGGGCGGAGTGGAAACGTTTGGCCGCATGGCCGAAATCGTCTTTCCCATTTACATATTTTCTCTCATTCTGATTTGGATTCTTTTGTTTAGTGTCGACCAATTTAGTTTAAAAAACCTCACTCCCATACTTGGAAATGGTGTAACACCAGTTTTAAAAAAAGCAGTCCCTACCGCAATCAACTTTCCATTCGGCGAAACCATTGTCGTCCTGTTGTTTTTCCCGTTTTTGACCCACAAGGGGCAGGTTCGAAAGATTGGCATGTCCTTCCTTCTTGTAGGAGGCGTCCTGTTAACGATCAATTCCATCATGCTGATTGCGATATTGGGACCGGAAATTTACAACTTTGACCTTTTTTCACTGCTCTCTGCGACGCAGATGGTTTCCGTCGCCGATTTCCTCGAGCGATTTGATGCTCTTGTTATTTTAATGATGGTATCTGGCGTATATTTTAAGGTTGGTGGTTTCATATTAGCGGCAGCTATTGCCACTTCTCATTTATTCAAATTAAAACAAACCCGTTCTGTCGTGCTGGGACTTGGTACCATCATTGTCCCTTTATCGTCGATAACCGCGTTAAGTTATGTTGAACATTTAGAATTTGGATTTAAGTTTTATGTCCCATATGTCCATACCGTTTTGCAAATTATTTTGCCGATTCTGTTTCTATGTATTGCCTTCATTCGTAAAAAACTAGGGTCTAAATAGGTGGTGCCGCCTTTGAGATTTTTCAAGCGACAAAAAAAATTACCAGCTCTTCTTCAGGAGCAAAGTGAAAATAATCCATTATCAGGAAATCTCGAGGAAGACCTTCATCGGTTTAAACAGCTTTTTGAAGGGGCTGCTGATTTTAGTTATCGAGAGCTGCAAATAGGTTCTAACTATTCAGCCGTTGTTTTATACCTGAATGGATTGGTTGATATGGAAAGAATGGAACTGAATGTCATCCAGCCTTTGATAAGCCGAAACGAGGAACTGCTCCAGCATCCTAAGCCGGCCCTTGACCAATTTAAGGGCGTTCTGAATGCATCTCAAGTGGTTCTGGAAGAAACGTTCCAAACAATCGTGGACCAACTTTTGGCAGGCGGCACCATTGTCTTAATTAATACGTTTAAAAAAGTGCTTGTTATCAGCGAACAGAAATGGGAGCAGCGCTCCATTGATGAACCTGTTTCTGAAGCGGTTGTGTTGGGCCCGCGCGAAGGGTTTACGGAAAATATCCGAACGAATGTCAGCATGATTCGCAGACGTTTAAAAACAACCAAACTGAAATTGGAATATATGAAATTAGGAAATCTGTCGAAGACGAATGTGGTCATCGTCTTTCTTGAAGGAATCGCAGATGCCTCCATTGTGGAGGAGGTTCGCAGCCGATTAAACAGGATTGAGATTGATGCGATTGAGGACAGCAGTTATATTGTTGAGTTTATTGAGGATGAACCGTTCTCCGTGTTTCCCCAGGTTTTGCAAACGGAACGGCCCGACCGCCTTGCGGGCAACTTGTTGGAAGGAAGAATCGGCATTATTGCGGACAACAGCCCTTTTGCCCTCATTGTTCCGGTCACTTTCTTTCAAATGATGAACTCTCCGGAGGATTATTATGGAAGGTTTATTATGACAACGTTTATTCGCTTATTACGGTACTTATTTTTATTAATTGCCTTATTATTTCCCTCTATTTATATTGCGGTGACTACGTTCCACCAGGAATTGCTGCCTACTAATCTTTTGTTCAGTGTCGCAGCCTCAAGGGATAAGGTACCCTTTCCTGCAGTTATCGAAGCGTTATTGATGGAAATCACCTTCGAGGCGCTGCGTGAGGCCGGGCTCCGCTTGCCAAGACCGATCGGGTCGACTGTCAGTATTGTTGGTGCGTTGGTGATTGGCCAGGCTGCTGTTGAAGCGGGAATTGTTTCCGCTCCGTTAGTCATTGTGGTCGCAACGACAGGGATTGCCTCATTCATGTTTCCGAGTTATCCATTGACAGGGGCCATCCGGCTTCTTCGCTTCTTTTTGATTTTTATGGCTGGGACGCTTGGTTTTTATGGTATTCTTCTCGGCGTTTTCTTTATCTTGGCTCACCTTGTACAGCTTCGATCGTTCGGTGTTCCCTATCTTGCACCGCTCGCTCCGTTTCATTTTAACAATATGAAGGATATCATCATTCGCGTCCCTTGGTGGAAAATGAATGAACGGCCTCATGAAACAGGTAAAAGTAATTTGAAGAAGATGAATTATAAACCTCGTAAATACTAGTTTGTTTTTTTAAAAAAGGGCAGGGATATGAATGAACGTGATGAGACTGTTTTTCCTATTAGTCATAACCATGTTTCTGACAGGCTGCTGGAACCGTATTGAGATTAATGATATTGCCATCGTGACAGCAATTGGATTAGACCTTGTGGAAGACGATAAGGTCCATCTCTCCCTTCAAGTAGCCATTCCATCAAAGCTGGGTTCGACATCAGGAAGCGGCGGAGAAAGCGGCAAAGGTTCATTGGTTATTTCCGATACCGGTGTCACGATTTCTGAAGCATTCCGAAATATTCAAGGCAAGCTTCCAAGACGGATTTTCTTTTCCCAAAGCCGGGTTCTGTTAATTGGCGAGGATTATGCCAAAAAGGGCGTCTCCCCGGTTATCAATTTCCATACAAGGTACAATAAAACGCGGATCAACAGTTTTATTATGTTTACAAAAGGCGAAGCATCTAAAGTCATCAATAGCATGCCAAAGTTTGAGAATATTTCCGCCGAAGAAATAAAAGAACTTAACAAGCTGAACATTGGGCTGAAAGTTTATATACGAGATTTTCTCAATATGCTTCTTACAGATGGCTTGGAGCCATACGCACCACTGTTTACATTAGAAGCATTGGAAGTAAAACCGAATAATAAATCAGAGCACGTCCAAAGCATCAAGGGAACGGCCGTGTTTAAAGGGGACAAGCTAATCGGCTGGATGGATCAATTGGAAACCCGGGGTCTTTTATGGATCAAGAATGAAATAGAATCAGGGATTGTTTCCATTAAAATACCGAAGGAGCAAGGCGGAGGAAATATCAGTATGGAAATCCTCAAAACAGATACAAAGTTGGAGCCAAAACTAAAAAGTGGTCATTTACAAATGAACCTAACTGTCTCCACTAGATTGAATTTAATAGAAAATGATTCACAGTTAAATTTATTTGATACAAAAGTAATCAAGGATTTGCAAAACAAAGTGGATAAAGAAATTGACGGACGTATTCAAATGACGGTTGATAAGGTCCAAAAGGAGTATCATTCGGACATTTTAGGATTCGGGCAAGCGGTCTACAGGAAATACCCGAAACAATGGAAAACCAGCTATCAAAAGAACTGGGATCAAGAATTTCCTAGATTGGCGGTCACCATCCACACGAATTCTATTATAAAAAGAACCGGTGTAACTAAATAATTCCAAAAGGGGACATGACCATGCTAAGGACCCTTATCATCGCCCTCGTTTTTGTCGTCATATTTATATGGGAAACATCAGGGTTATTGAGAAAAAAGGAAATAAAAGAACTCATTATCTTTTCTTTTTTAACTTTGATCGGATTAGTATTATGTATCATTGGTGTAATACGGGATTTAATTTGATTTTGGATTATGGTGATGGTGAAAAATTGATTGTTTTACTTCAGATTAGTTACTTCTAAGATTACCTTTTTCCATTTACTCGTCACTTTACCGAGTTTACTCGCCGAAATTTCGGTTTTACTCGCCAACTTTTGCGATTTACTCGCCCAAATCTAGATTTTACTCGCCAACCCCCTTTCTAAACATAAAAAAAGCCAGGCAATCAGCCTGGCTTAGGTAATTTTTAACTAAAGAAATCCTGAACAATATCCAGGTTATTATGCATAAAGTCAAGTGCGATGTTTGGCATGATACCGAACAACACCGAACCAACCACTGCGACAATCAATACAACCACAATTCCGAACGGCATGTTGAATTTGCTGCCCGCACCCTCACCTTCTCCTTCAGATGCGGCCGGAGCCGGACGGAAGAAGATTTGCGTCATGACGCCGAAATAATAGAAGTAGGACACGACCGTGGTCGCAATCATCACCGAAGCCAACACGTAATGCGGTTGACCGGCAAAGGCGCCCACAAAAATGTTCAACTTACCGATAAAGCCCGCTGTTCCCGGGAAGCCAGCCAAGGAAATCAACAGAATTCCCATTGTCACAGCCAGCCACGGTGAGCGGCGGTACAAGCCGGCAAAGTCCGCAATCTTCGTGGAGCCTGTTTTTTCCGACACCACTTGAATCACTGCGAATGCGCCCATGTTCATGAACAAGTACGCCAGCAAATAGAACCAGATGGAATAGAACATATTCGATGTTAACGTTGTTACAGCTACTAATAAATAACCAGCGTGCGCGATACTCGAATACGCGAACATCCGCTTAATATCGGACTGCCGCAATGCCACAACGTTACCGATAATCATCGTAGCCGCTGCAATCACCGCAAGGTAATTTTGCATATCCAGCAAAATTGGAATCGAACCCGGCCCGTTTGTGGCCGCGGAACCAAATACTGTTAACAAAATCCGCACGACTATTACAAAACCGGCTGTTTTCGAAACAACGCTCAAGAACGATGTAACCGGCGTTGGTGCACCTTGGTACACGTCTGGTGCCCACATGTGGTATGGAGCAGCCGCCAATTTAAACGATAAACCAACCAAAATCATCAAGAACGATAAGCCAAGCAGGTACGCCTGTTGCCCGTCCATAAGCATCGACAGCTGGCCCGCAATTTCCAGCAAGTTCGTCGAACCAGTTAAGCCGTACACATAGCTCATCCCGAACAACGCAATCGCGGACGAAATACCGCCGTTGATGACGTATTTCATCGCGGACTCGTTGGAGCTTAACCGGTCCTTCTGAATGCCCGCTAAAATATAAGACGGAATCGATAACAGCTCAAGGCCGATATAAAGCGTGATTAAATCGCCGCTTGACGTCATCACCATGGCGCCTAATAACGCCGATAATAATAGGTAATAAAACTCGCCCGTATATCTTTCCAAGCCATCGGTCGCTTTGTAGCTAGTCGCCAAGAACAATACCAGCGCCCCGCCGCCTAGAATCAGCAGCTTAAATGCGATCGCAAAGCTGTCGAGGCGGAACGTGTCGTGCAGGATTGACTCGACGTGACCGCCGGCCATTCCGAAGACCGAAACCATCGCCGCAAGGATGGCCGCAATGCCGATCCAGCCAAGGATTTTCCGGTCCATATGTTTTGGCATAAACAGATCCATAATCACCAAGATTGCAATCACAGCAAGGATGATGAATTCCGGTGTCATGATGCTCCAGTTTAACGATTGAAATTGCTCAAAACTCATCCTTCATCACCCTCCTAACCCAAGCATGATAGTCTCAAGTGTGGCTTGAAGCGGTGCGCTTAGGACACTTGGGTAAACACCAATTAACACGATTAACGCTAGTAAAACCACAACCGGCACGAATTCTACGCCCTTCAAATCGACCACACCGGTGAACTCGCGGTGCGCCTTACCAAACGTCATGCCAAGTACAGCACGAAGCAGGTACGCTGCGGTCATGATGATGCCGATTGTTCCGACTGCAGCCACCCATGGAAGTTCTTTAAACAAGCCAAGGAAGGCCATGAATTCGCTGACGAACCCGGACATGCCTGGCAAGCCGAGCGACGCCATTGCACCAGCCAATAAGAAGCCGGCTGCAAGTGGCATGCCTTTCGCCACACCGCCAAGGTTTTCGATGAGAGACGTGTCGGTCCGCTCGTATAAAACTCCTACTAAGAAGAACAATAAAGCTGAAATCAAACCATGCGATACCACTTGGAAAATCGCACCTTGGACGCCGGCCTCATTCATGGCGGCCAGTCCGATTAACACGATACCCATGTGGGAAATCGATGAGTAAGCCAAGACCATTTTAAAGTCGGATTGAATAAACGCAAGGAACGCTCCGTAAAGCAGGTTGATCACGCCAAGAATAGCAATCAAAGTCGCAAGCGTTTCGAATTGCTTTGGAAAAATTCCCATTCCAAAGCGGATTAAACCGTACGCACCGATTTTTAGTAGAATCCCAGAGTGAATCATAACTACGGATGGCGGTGCCTGCACGTGGACTTTCAGCATCCAGCTGTGCAGTGGGAAAATCGGTAATTTTACACCGAACGCAATTAATAAGGAAATCAATAAACCTAATTTCAAGTCATCTGACAGCGGCGCACTTGGGTCCGCCATAATTTTTGTTAACAGGTCGATGTTGGTCGTGCCTGTTTTGGCAAAAAGAATCATGATCACGATTAATAAAACCGCTGAGCCTAATCCGTTATAGATTAAGAAGCTGTAAGCTGCCTTTTCTTTTTCAAAATAACCCCATTTTCCAATCAGGAAGAAAGTTGGGATAAGCGTAATCTCGAAAAAGATGAAGAACAGGATTAAGTTTTCCGCTGTGAATACGCCGAGCATGCCGACTTCTAAAAGAAGGAACAGCATGAAGTAGCCTTTCCATTCTTTTTTCACAAACCGTGCTGCAATGGCCGCAAGTGTTGCAACAACCGCAGTTAACACGACGAGCAGCAGTTGGAAGCCGCTTAAACCAAGCTCATAATACACTGAAAAAATTGGCGCATCGCCGCTCATACCGCGGAATTGAATCCATTCATGTCCAAATGTGAAGTCCGATAATTTTTTTCCGGCAAGATAATGAGCGTACGCCGCAAGCGCTAAAGCTAGTGCCGGCAGTGTTGCCAGGAAGCCGACGAATTTGATCGCTTTTTCCTGCGATTTTGGCATAAAAGCTAACACGACAATACCTAGTAAAGGGGAGAATACTAGTGTTGTCAGAACCCAAGATAAATTCATTTCAAGTACCCCCCTGTTAATGCAAAGATGACCGCTAATACTGCGAGTCCGATAAAGGCCACTGCCCCGTAGGTTTGCACCTGTCCGTTCTGCATTTTCGAGCCTGTTCTGCCAAGCCCTTGCACGAACCCGGCCACGCCTTTGACGATGCCTTCAACAAGGAACACGTCAATAAAGCGCAGGAAGTAGCTGAAGCCTTTGACAAAATTAACGACGATTAATTGATAGAATTCGTCCACATAATATTTATTCAGTAAAATGGTATGCAGTGTACCGCCTGCGCCGCTAAGCCAGTCGCGGGCTACACTCCGCTTGCTGTACATTAACCATGCCAAGAAGATTCCTAGTAAGGAAACGACGGTGGCAGCAATCATGATCCAGGCTGGACCTTCGATATGGCTATGCCCGAGTGCTTCGTTGCCGTCAACAAGCCAGTCGCCAAGGAACGAACCGAACCATGGTGTGTTCACGTAACCGCCGATGATAGCCAAAACGCCAAGGACAAGCATTGGCAGAGTCATTACGGATGGTGACTCGTGAACATGTTTCTGTTCGCCGCGTGCTTCGCCAGTGAACACCAGGAAGAACAGGCGGAACATATAGAATGCGGTAAAGAACGCCGCGATTAACGCTAATAGGAATAGCACCGGATGGCCGCCTTCCCATGCTGCGACTAGAATTTCATCTTTACTGAAGAAACCGGAAAGTCCCGGCACCCCGCTGATTGCGAGTGTTCCGATTAAGAATAACGGACCGGTAAATTTTAATTTTTTCCAAAGGCCGCCCATTTCCTCGATGTTTTGAGTGTGAACCGCATGGATTACGGAACCGGCTGCCAAGAATAGCAATGCTTTGAAAAATGCGTGTGTCATCAGATGGAACACACCGGCCACATAACCGGCAGAACCGAGCGCCAGCATCATGTAGCCAAGCTGTGAAACCGTCGAGTACGCAAGAACGCGTTTAATATCCGTTTGCACCAAGCCGATGCTGGCTGCGAAAATTGCCGTAAACGCACCGATAGTTGCTACAGTCAACAGCGCTGTTTGGCTCGCTTCGAAAAGCGGGAAAAGCGCAGCAACCAAGTACACACCGGCGGCAACCATTGTTGCGGCGTGGATTAACGCCGAAACTGGTGTTGGACCTTCCATTGCGTCCGGAAGCCAGGTATGAAGCGGGAACTGACCAGATTTACCAACCGCTCCGATAAAGATTAAGATGGCTGTCAAGGTAATCATCGTCTGTGATACAGCGCCGCCTTCCACTGCCTGGAAAATTTCGCTGTATTCAAAGCTATTTGTTTGCCAGAAAAGAAGAATCATCCCGATAAACAGACCAACGTCCCCGATCCGGGTCATGATGAAGGCTTTCTTAGCCGCTGCCTTCGCTTCTTCTTTGTAAAAATAAAAACCGATTAATAGGAACGAACCGACACCGACAAGTTCCCAGAAGATATAAGTTTGGAGCAGGTTCGGCGAAATGACGAGACCGAGCATCGCAAACGTAAATAGTCCTAAGTATGCATAGAACACTGGAAAGCGCTCATCCCCATGCATGTACCCTTTGGAGTAGGTATGTACAAGAAAGCTGACAAGCGATACGATAAACAGCATTAATGCATTTAATTGATTCACTTCAAAGCCCGCTGTTAGATGCAGATCTCCTATCGTGAGCCAGTCAAACTTGTTGATATAGGTTGGCTCTGAAAAGCGCTCGAATAACACGAGAATTGAGAAAACAAGCGATGCCAGCGTAAGCAGAATCCCTACATACGCACTCGCCTCCCTCAGCCGCTTACCGATGAGAAGAAGGATCAAAAACGATAATAGCGGGAAAAGCGGTATAAGCCATGCATTTTCCATCATTATCATCCTTTGTCTGGGTGGTTGAATGCCCCACCCGGAATTAGTCGAAATTGGCGTCGTCTCCACCTTGGGCGGACAAATGTCCACGCCTGGTGCCTGACACCCTTAGTGTGCTGTGCACTATTGTTACAGTGGCAATGCCCGCCTGACCGGGCCCATCTGCCACCTTTTAGTGTTTCATTTGGTCCATTTCGTCAATATTGACCGTTTTCCTGTTACGGTAAAGCGACATTAGGATAGCCAGACCTACAGCTGCTTCGGCAGCAGCGACGGCCATAGCGAACAACGCGAAAACCTGTCCGGTGATGGACGGGCTCAAGCCGTATTTGCTGAAGGTGACGAGATTGATGTTCACAGCATTCAGCATCAATTCAATGGAAATCAACACAATCACGGTATTTCTTTTTGTAAGCGCACCGTACAAGCCGATGCAAAATAAAATGAGTGCTAGTGCCAGGAACGCTGAAGCGGGGACTGAACTCATTTGCTATCCCCCTCCTTATCCTCTCGTTTTGCTAAAATAATCGCTCCGATCAGAGATGCTAATAGTAAAACAGATACAAATTCAAACGGAATAATATATTTGCTGTATAATGCTTTACCAACTTCCAGCGTGTTGTTTTCATGCAGGGTTGAAGGAACCTGCTCGATTGGGAAATTGTAAATGCCGACGTAAACGGCAAAGGCAAAGCCCACAACACCTAGGAATAACAAGATTTTTCTCCACTTGCTGCCATGAGAGCCACTATCACCCTCATCATCGTACGGCTTCGTTAACATGATCCCGAACAGCATGATGATCGTAATCGCACCGGAATAGATCAGTATCTGCACCGCTGCCACGAATTCGGCATTGAGCAGAATGTAGATTCCGGCAATGGCCACGAATGTGAAGATTAAGGCCACGACCATGTGTACGACTTTGTTCAGGTTCAGTAAAAGCACGCCGCCGATAATCGCCACAAGCGCAAGGGCCATAAATGCGAAAAACTCGCCTGTTAATGTCATGCTTTATTCACCTGCCGTACGTTTTCGTCGTTCTCATCCAAATATTCAAGGTTCTTAAATAACATGTCCCGGCTATATTCTGCCAGCTCAAAGTTATTGGTCATAACGATCGCCTCTGTCGGGCAGACCTCTGTACAAAGGTCGCACAAGATACAGATTTCAAAGTTAATATCATATGTGTCGATGATTTTCCCTTTTTTCGTTGGGTCCGGATGCTTCTTACCCGTTAACTGAATGCAATCCGTCGGGCAAATATTTGCACACTGGTTACAGACGATACATTTTTCAGGATAAAACTTCTGAATCCCGCGGAACCGGTCCGGAAGCGGCAGCGGCTCATTCGGATAATCATAAGTAACCTTCTCACGAGACAACTGCTTCAGGGTATACTTCAAGCCTTTAGCTAATCCAAGCACGTTTTTCACCCCTTTTAAAAATTTTCACTTCTATTAATATGTGGTGCCCATAAGCGGTGCCTGACACCCATTTATTTTTTTAAAAAAACAACGATTTGATGATGGCCGTCAGCATAATGTTTGCTAATGCCACTGGCATTAAGATCTTCCAAGCGAATTCCATAAGTTTATCGGCGCGCATCCGTGGGAATGTGCTTCGGAACCACAGATAGAGGAACAAAATTGCGCAGAACTTCAACGCGAACCAAACGGCTCCCGGGATAAAGTCAAGGAATCCGAATGGGGCCATCCAGCCGCCAAAGAATAATACGGT
>NZ_JAGYPE020000037.1 GCF_018343545.2 Neobacillus citreus
TACTTTCTTAACGCATAAATTCAACTACGCCTCTGTCTTCGTCCTAACGGACTCGCCAATCGGCGAGTTTTCATTTATTATATTGGCTGAAAAACAAGCCTTTCATCCATTTCCATTTGTTTTTAGGAATGTTAGCTCAAAGAGATCAAAAACTAATAACAAAAAGATTGGAGAAACGTTTATGCATACAATGTGGAAAGGCAGTATCAGCTTCGGGCTTGTTAACATTCCCATCAAGCTTCATACGGCAACTGAAGATAAGGATATCAAGCTGCGTACACTGCATAAGAAATGTCACGCCCCGATTAAATATGAAAAAGTTTGTACTGTTTGTGAAGAAGAGGTTAAACCAGAAGAGATTGTAAGGGCTTATGAATATACGAAAGGAAAATTTGTTGTTCTTGATGAGGAAGATCTAGAAAAACTGCGGAAGGAAAATGAAGAAAAGGCTGTTGAAATTATTGACTTTGTCAAAATTGAAGAAATTGACCCAATTTACTTTGAGAGAAGTTATTATATGTCACCAAATGAGGGAGGAGGTAAGGCCTATTCACTTTTGCGAAAGGCATTAGAGGAATCCCAAAAGGTAGGGATAGCTAAAATTGTGATAAGATCGAAGGAACAGCTTGCGGTTATTCGCGTCTATGAGAACACCTTAGTCATGGAAACCATTCATTATCCAGATGAAGTTCGTAAGGCTGCGGATGTTCCGAATGTGCCTTCAGAAGATAAGGTAACGAAAAAGGAATTGGATACAGCTATTTTGCTTATTGACCAATTAACATCCGCATTTGAGCCGGAAAAATACACAGATGAATATCGAACTGCCTTGCTGGAATTAATCGAATCAAAACGACAAGGAAAAGACACAGTAACCGCCGCAACGAAGGAAGTTGCGACGAATGTAACTGATTTAATGGCGGCCCTTCAGGCCTCAATTGATCGCACCAAGCCGAAAAAGACTGCTGCAGCTCCTCCAAGAAAGAAGACAGCGACAAAAGTCAAAAAAGAAGCGTAAAAAAAGGAAAAGCAGGGGAAGTCCCCTGCTTTTAATCTTCTCTAATTATGCTCTGGCAGTAGTCAAAAACTATTTGCTCTTCATCCTCTTCAAGAGCAAAATCAAATACTTTATCGCTCCCTTTTTCAAAAAAGTGATAATTGGAGATTTTTGATCCGTTCTCGTCCACTACAAAAAGGACCCTTAACCCAACACCGTTATCAGAAAAAAGTTCATCCTCTTCATCTATATCAAGGTCAAGAAAAATCTCGTAACGGTCCCCCGATAATAAACCAAATGGATCTTCCAATTTTTCTAATGTATGACCCGTAATATTCAACTATATCATCCTTTGCATAAATTATTGACTTTATTATTATGACATATTTTGTTTCAATAAGAAAACGCCAGAAATCTCTGGCGTTTTTAGTCCTATGTATGGCGGAGAAGGTGAGATTCGAACTCACGCAACGGTTGCCCGTCCTAACGCATTTCGAGTGCGCCCCCTTATAACCACTTGGGTACTCCTCCAAATCATTTGGAGCGGGTGAGGGGAATCGAACCCCCGCCGTCAGCTTGGGAAGCTGAAATTCTACCATTAAACCACACCCGCATAATTAAAGACAAGATAATTATAGCATAATACTAATAAGAGTGGTAGAAAAAAATTTAATGAATGCAAAAACATGAATGGTTTTGGAAGGATTTTTTATTTTTTACTTAAAATCAGTCAAAATATTGGATGTTTTTGATTGAAAACGATTGATTTTTGCAATCGGTTACAGTATTATATAAACATAACAATAAAAAATAGGTGGTGATGACTTGTTAACTCCTGAACGTCATCGGCTTATTCTACAATTATTAAAGGAAAAGGGTATTATTAAAATCCAGGAAATCATGGAGCTAACGTGTTCCTCCGAATCAACGATCCGCAGGGACTTGTCTCAACTTGAGGAACAAAAGTTTTTAAAAAGAATCCATGGTGGTGCATCAAGGCTGCAGGGAAAACTCCAGGAGCCTAGCATGATAGAGAAATCCTCCAAAAACCTTCATGAAAAACAGTTGATTGCAAAATATGCGGCTGGTTTAGTGGAAGAAGGGGATTGCATTTATTTAGATGCAGGGTCAACTATTTTTGAAATGATTGATAGCCTGCCAAACGATATTGTCGTGGTAACAAATGGTTTTATGCATTTACCGGGGTTATTAAATAAAGGTATTTCTACTTTCTTAATTGGCGGGTTTGCAAAACAAAAAACAAATGCATTAATTGGCCGGGGGGCCCTGGAAAGTCTTGAATTCTACCGTTTTGACAAATGCTTTATGGGTGTAAATGGCATTCATCCTCAATTCGGCTTTACCACCCCAGACCAAGAAGAAGCAATGGTAAAGCAAAAAGCGGTTTTCTTATCAAGGGAGGCTTTTGTACTGGCAGACAGTACTAAGTTTTCGGAAATATCATTTGCCAAAATTGCCGATATTCATGAAGCCTCGATTATTACAAATGAACTAGAAGAAGAAATTGGACATCAATATTTAAATAGAACCACAATAAAGGTCGTGACAGCATGATTTACACATTAACGTTAAACCCTTCGGTTGACTATATTGTGAAACTTGATAGCTTTCAGTTGGGAGAATTACATCGAACTGAGAGCGAAGCAAAATTTCCCGGAGGAAAGGGAATTAATGTTTCAAGAGTTTTAAAGCAAATGGAAACGAACAGTAAAGCGCTTGGTTTTATCGGAGGCTTTACCGGAGCATATATTGAGCAATTTCTTGAAAAAGAAAATATAGAAACAGATTTTGTGAAGGTCGTAGAGGACTCTAGGATTAATATAAAGCTTAAAACAGGCCAGGAAACAGAAATTAATGCAAAGGGACCGGATATATCAGAGACTGCTTTCGGCTTGCTGAAGGATAAAATTTGCCAACTAAATGCGAACGATTTATTAGTCTTGGCGGGAAGTATACCAGGCTCATTGCCAAAAACTACTTATGAAGAGCTAGTTAAAATCAGTAAAGAAACTGGAGCGCAATTTGTTGTTGATGCTGAAGGGGACTTATTGAAAAATGTACTAAAATTTAAGCCGTTTTTAATTAAACCAAACCATCATGAGCTAGGAGAACTGTTTGATACCGTAATATCAAGCCCTGAGGAAGTCATCCCGTTTGGGAAAAAGCTTGTCTCGATGGGAGCTGAAAATGTCATTGTATCACTGGCTGATCAAGGAGCGGTATTCATTAATAAGGATAGTACGCTGCTCGCTAATGTTCCAAAAGGTAAGGTTAAAAACTCGGTTGGGGCCGGGGATTCTATGGTGGCGGGGTTTTTGGCCGCTTACGAAAGAACAGGAGATTTAATCGAAGCATTCCGATATAGTGTTGCCTCAGGAAGTGCCACCGCTTTCTCGTTAGGACTTTGTACTAAGGATCAAGTGGCTGAGCTTATTCCACAAGTTCAGATTAAGGAAATCAGGTAGAGGAGACAACCAAAATGAAAATTACTGAATTGCTTACAATAGATACAATCCTTTTAAATATTGATGGTAAACAAAAAGAAGAAGCAATTGACCAGCTTGTCGATGTACTGCAGAAGGCGGGAAAAATAACAAACCAAAATGATTTTAAATCCGCCATTTTAAAAAGAGAAGGCCAAAGTACAACAGGAATCGGCGACGGAATTGCGATTCCACACGCAAAAACGGCGGCAGTTAAAGAAGCGGCTATTGCCTTTGGTAAATCCGTTACCGGTGTTGACTATGAATCGTTGGACGGAAAGCCTGCCCATTTATTTTTCATGATTGCTGCACCAGAAGGGGCTAATAACACTCATTTGGAAGCCTTGGCACGTCTGTCCGGATTGTTAATGAAAGCTGAAGTACGGTATGAGTTATTAAAGGCCGCATCTGCGGATGAAATAATAGGTATCATCAACCGTTTTGATAAAGAGGAGAAAGCGGAGGCAGTATCTGAGACGAAAAAGAATTCAATTGTAGCAGTGACTGGATGCCCAACCGGTATCGCCCATACTTATATGGCGGCAGATTCCTTAAAGGCCAAGGCTGCTGAATTGGGTGTCAATATCAAGGTTGAAACCAACGGTTCTGGCGGAGCCAAAAATGTTTTGACTAAAGAGGAAATTGAAAATGCAACAGCAGTTATTGTAGCTGCCGATATCAATGTCGAAATGGAACGGTTTAAAGGAAAACATGTCATACAGACGGCGGTCGCTGATGGCATCCGGCGCCCGGAGCAATTAATCGAACGGGCTTTAAAAAAGGACGCTCCAGTCTACAATGGCAGCGGCACTGAAGGTACTCAAAAATCAGAGCAAAAAGGTTCAAAAACGGGATTTTACAAGCACTTAATGAACGGTGTTTCAAACATGCTTCCATTTGTTGTTGGGGGCGGAATCCTAATTGCAATCTGCTTTATGTTTGGCTATAACTCCTTTAAGCCGGACGATCCATCCTATAATCCGATTGCTGCGGCATTAATGACCATTGGCGGCGACAACGCATTTAAACTGATTGTACCCGTTCTAGCTGGATTTATTGCCCTCAGCATTGCAGACCGCCCTGGTTTTGCAGCCGGTATGGTTGGCGGTATGATGGCGGCAAACGGAGGCGCAGGTTTCCTAGGCGGGTTAATTGCCGGATTCTTGGCTGGTTATATTGTTCTGCTTTTAAAGAAAGTATTTGCCGGACTACCAAAGTCGCTGGAAGGAATCAAAGCAATCTTAATTTATCCACTTTTAGGGATCGCCATTACTGGATTTATTATGCATTATGTTGTTAACAAACCGGTAGCATGGTTAAATACAGAGATTACTCATTGGCTGACAGGTCTCGGGACTGGAAACGCTGTTCTTTTAGGGATTGTATTAGGTTTAATGATGTCGTTTGATATGGGCGGCCCTATTAATAAAGCGGCCTATGTATTCGGTACAGGCTTGCTGGCGAGTGGCGTTTACGAACCAATGGCAGCGGTTATGGCGGCAGGCATGGTGCCGCCATTAGGAATTGCTATTTCCACTACACTATTTAAGAAAAAGTTTACGACTGAGGAACGAGATGCGGGTAAGGCTTGCTATGTAATGGGATTATCGTTTATTACAGAAGGTGCGATTCCATTTGCGGCAGCAGACCCATTCAGGGTGATACCATCCGTTATGGCAGGTTCTGCGGTAGCCGGTGCTCTATCCATGGCATTTCATATTGGCTTAAGGGCACCTCATGGCGGAATCTTCGTCGTACCATTAGTAGAAAACGGAGCTCTTATGTACGCCCTGGCAATTCTTGCTGGCGCGGTTGTTTCAGCGTTATTAATCGGATTCTTGAAAAAACCAGTAAAATAATAGAAAAAGCCGGCATCTTTGGCCGGCTTTTAACTTTTTTCCGGAGGCGGTTTAATGGCGAAAAGAGCCACAATGGCTGCCAAGACGCTTAAACTGCTCATTAAAATAAAAATCCAGTGGTTCGGAAACTTCATCAATAAAGCGATAATCGGAGGTCCGGCAGCAACGCCAATAAACCTCATCGAACTGTAAAGTGAGGTAATGGTGCCCCGCTCTTTCTTTTCGACTCCCTCTGTAATAAGCGCATCAAGAGAGGGGAGGCCTAGACCAATGCCAATCCCCGCAATCAGAAACATGCAAATCATAAACCAAAGCTTAATGGAAATCCATAAGGCCGCAATAGAAAGCCCTGCAGCAAGAATTCCGCCAAATGTTAACCACTTCATTAACACTTTATTTTTTTTAATCACCTTTCCGCCGATAAAGGAGGATAAGCAAAGTGCTCCAAGAGGTAATGCCAAAAAGAACCCTTTCTTAAGATCTTTAATGCCATATTCTTTTTCAAACACTTCTGATAGGTAAAATAAGATGCCAAACAGAACAAGCATAAGAATACCGCCAATAAAAAAGATGGCATATAGCCAACGACCGCTTTCAGCAAAAGTCTTTTTAACATTCATAAAGAAATCCCTAAATGGGATTGTTTTTTGCTTTTTTTGTGGTGATTTAACAAGAAATACCATCATAAGTACTGAAATAAGGCAAAATACAGGGATCGAGAAAAACGGCAAAAACCAGATAAACCCAGCTAAAATGGCTCCGAAAATCGGACTTAGAACCTTGCCAAATGTGTTGGAGGTTTCGATAATTCCTAAGCAGGTGCTAACATCATCCTCATTTTTAAACATATCACCGACTAGCGGCAGGACAATCGGAAATGCCCCAGCTGCACCAACCCCCTGAAGTGCACGTCCGACTAAAACCAGCCAATAAGCGTCCAATTTCCAAGAAGCCCATCCCGAAAGCAATCCCCCGAGCGCGGCGATAATTAAACTTGGGATAATTACTTTTTTCCTGCCGATATGATCAGATAGATAGCCGGCAACTGGTATTAAGATAATGGCTACGATTGAATAAACAGTTATAATTAAACTCGACTGAAAGGAAGAAATGGATAATTCCTTCTCCAATGCCGGTAATACCGGAATTAACATGGAATTTCCTAAAGTCATAACCAATGGTATGGAAGATATAGATAGAATTGCCCACTTCTTGTTAGATATCTCACTTGATCGATTTTGGCCAGCCTTTGATTGCTTCTTTTTAGCGGTCCGTGGATTATTCCACAATTGTTCAATGTGTTCCATTTATCCTCTATCCCGCCTTTTTTCTTTGTACTGTTAATATTCACTATTTTGATTTAAAAAAACTTAAGGAAGTAATCCTTTTACTGGTAAGGGAAATTAGATTGCTTTTGTGAAAAATTCGATAATTCTAAAATTAATCCCTTGACAATATACTGGTTATTGTAATAACATAAAAAACAACAAAATGAACTTGCGGCAGTGATGAAGAGTAGTAGCTTTTACGGATTCAAAAGAGAGCTGATGGTTGGTGAAAATCAGTGATGACGTTTAAGTGAATGGACTTCGGAGCCTCCAAACCGAACCTTCCATAATTGGACCAGTAGGCTTTGGCGAAATCTCATCGTTACATGAGACAGATATTAAAGTATTTTTCTTTGATATCGGTAAAGTGAGCTAATTAGTTAGCTAATGAAGGTGGCACCACGGGTCTCCCGTCCTTTTTAAGGACGTGAGGCCCTTTTTTATTGAAAAAAAAATAATGAAATCGATGAGCAAGAGGAGTACGCATATTTGTTTCTTTCCAGAGAGTCGGGGAATGGTGTGAGCCCGATAAGAAAGGATTTGCCGAATGGACTTGCGAGAGACATCTTGAACTAGAGTAGGGATGTACGGAGTTCCACCGTTAAAAGGATAGGATATCGAGTTATTTGCTCTGTATCTGAAACGAGGAAGCAAACTAATTGCTTCAAAATGAGGTGGCACCACGATCCGAGATTCGTCCTCTATATTCATAACCATGTTATGAATATAGGGGACTTTTTTATTTTCTGAAGGGAGTCTGAACGATGAACATTAAAATTTTTATGAAAGAAATAAGCGGTGATACTCTAACGCCCATTTCCATTTTGCAAAAAATCAGCGGAAAGAAGAAATTCTTACTGGAAAGTTCCCATAAATACAATGATTCCGGCCGCTATTCCTTTATTGGCGCAGACCCAGCCATTGAGCTTGTTTCCATAGGAAAGGAAAATCGCGTGATTAAAAGAAATGGGCAAACGCAGGAAATAAGCGGAAATCCATTAGACGTTATCGATAATCTTCTGCCTTCGATAAAACTTGATGAGCTGCCATTTCCGTTTATCGGCGGGGCGATTGGCTATGTCGGCTACGATATCATCAGACAGTATGAAGTGATTGGTAAGGAATACCCGAACAGTTTGAATATGCCGGATGTCCACCTAATGGTGTATGAGGAAGTGATTGTCTTTGATCATCTTGAGGAGAGGGTATTTATCGTCGGTATTCCACTTCAGGATGATTCAGACGGTGCAAGTATTGAAATGAGAATCGACAAAAGGCTTCAGGAATTAAAAACACCTAATGTTTATGATGAGGAGAATAGTTTTATCTTGTCAGGATTTGAATCGGAAATTTCTAAGGAAGCCTTTATCAAGAATGTTGAAATTGCTAAAGAGCATATTTTAGAAGGTGATATTTTCCAGGTTGTCCTATCGAGGAGGATGAAAGCAGCCTTTGAAGGCTCTCCATTATCGCTTTATCGTAAACACCGGGCTAACAACCCGACGCCCTATATGTTCTACATCGACTTTGATGGCTATACCGTGATTGGTTCATCGCCTGAGAGCTTAATTAAGACAAGAGGTAAATCAGTCATAGCCAATCCGATAGCCGGAACAAAAAGACGAGGAAAAACCGCAGTTGAAGATGAAGCCATTCAAAAGGAATTATTGGCTGATGAAAAAGAATTGGCTGAACATAAAATGCTCGTGGATCTTGGCAGAAATGATTTGGGAAAGGTTTGCGAATTTGGTTCCGTTCAGGTTGATCGGTACATGGCCATTGAAAAGTTCCGCCATGTTATGCACATCGTTTCTGAAATCAGCGGAACCCTCATGTCAGATAAAACTGCGCTTGACGCGCTTGCTGCCTGCCTCCCGGCCGGGACGGTATCAGGAGCACCAAAGGTTAGGGCGATGGAAATCATTAACACACTTGAAAAATCAAAACGAGGTCTCTATTCGGGAGCGATTGGTTACTTTTCAGTGAATGGAAACATGGACTTTGCCCTTGCGATTCGGACGATGATATTAAAAGACGGAAAGGCATTTATTCAAGCTGGGGCCGGCATTGTCCATGATTCCGATCCTGAATCAGAATATGAGGAAACCTTAAATAAATTAAAAGCATTTTTGGAGGGAACCCCGAGATGATATTACTCATTGATAACTTTGACTCATTTACCTTCAACCTTTATCAGTACTTGGGAGAATTAGGGGAAGAAGCTGCAGTTTATCGAAATAACCAGATTAGTCTAGAGGAAATCAAGGCTTTGAATCCAAAAGCAATTATCCTCTCACCAGGGCCTGGTAAACCGGAAGATGCAGGGATCTGTATCGAGATCATTAACAAATTCTATAATAAAATTCCTATTTTAGGAATTTGTCTTGGGCACCAGGCAATAGGGGCAGCATTCGGAAGTGAAATTAATAGAGCAAAACAAATTAAACATGGCAAAACTTCGTTCATCAATCATAATGGCAGCGGCATTTTCAATTATTTATCCTCACCATTGGAAGTGATGCGTTACCATTCATTAAAAATTGAAAAAGATACGATGCCGCCAGAACTTGAGTGTATTGCTCATTCCATGGATGATAACGAGGTTATGGCGATTAAACACGAGGATTACCCGGTTTACGGGCTCCAGTTTCATCCAGAATCTATTGGGACTCCATTAGGAAAACAAATGCTTAAAAATTTCTTACTTGAAATAGGAAGGATGGATACAAATGAAGGAATATTTACTACAGTTAGCTGAACAACGGTCATTCTCTGAAAACGAGATGAAGGAAGCAGTTGATTTTATATTAGGTGAAGAGGTATCGGAATCGGAAATTGCCGCTTTTTTAATGGGACTTAAATCTAAGGGTGAAACAGTTGATGAAATCGTTGGCATTGTAAAAGCATTAAAAGGAAAGACATTGTCATTTAAAAAGAAGTTTCCGAATGCTTTGGATAATTGCGGAACTGGCGGTGACGGTTCTTCAAGCTTTAATGTAAGTACTACTTCTGCTTTTGTCCTCGCTGCGGCTGGAATACCAGTTGCTAAACATGGAAATCGAAGTGTTTCCAGTAAGACAGGAAGCGCTGACGTTCTGGAATACTTAGGCGTCAATCTTAATTTACCAGCAGAAAGTACGGAAGAGATCCTAAGCGAAATCGGGATTGCTTTTTTATTTGCCCCACATGTGCATCCAAAATTGAAAAAGGTGACGACCGTTAGGAGACAGTTGAAAATCCCGACAATTTTTAACTTTATCGGGCCTTTGACAAATCCAATCGAATTGGACTATCAACTTCTAGGCGTGTATCGCCGAGATCTTTTGCCAGTTTTTGCAGAGGTGTTAAATCAGCTTGGACGCAAGCGGGCGATCGTCCTAAATGGCGCCGGCTTTATGGATGAGGCATCCCTGCAGGGAGAAAACCATTTGACTATTTTAGAAGATGGAGTCATCACAAGCCAATCCTTTTATCCTGAAGATGTTGGTTTGCCAACCTATGATAATAGCTTCATAAAAGGCGGCGATGCGATGGAAAACGGCGAAATCTTACGGAATGTGCTAAGAGGTACAAAGGGTCCTTATCGAGATACCGTACTCCTAAATGCTGGCCTTGGTATTTTAACAGCCGGAAAGGCAGACACCATTAAAGAGGGTATAAAACTAGCCGCAGAAGTCATTGATTCTGGAGCGGCCCATCACAAATTAGAAGTATTAATTGAAAAATCACGAGCAATGCAAAGAGAGGCGATATAAGTGACAACGATATTAGACCGAATTATTGAACAAAAGAAACAGGAACTGGCTCTCCTGCAGAATCAGAGTGATTTTTATCCGGCAATAGGTCGTGAAAAAAGATCGTTGCTTGATAAGCTTCAAAAGTCACAGCAAATATCCATTATTGCTGAATTCAAGCGGGCTTCACCTTCGAAAGGAATGATTAATAATGGTGTGGAACCGGCTGTACAGGCTTCCATTTACGAACAATCCGGTGCCAGCGCCATCTCCGTTTTAACTGACCAAACTTTCTTTAAAGGGTCTTTTGAAGATTTAATAGCGGTAAGGGAAACAGTGCAGCTGCCGATCCTTTGCAAAGACTTTATTATCGATCCGCTGCAAATCAATAATGCCTGCGCACATGGGGCTGATATCATCCTATTGATTGTCGCTGCGCTTGATGAAAAAAAATTAACCGAATTATATCAATATGCCACAAATTTAGGTCTAGAGGTTTTGGTGGAGGTTCACAATCAGGATGAATTGGAAACGGCCCTAAAGACCGGGGCAAAGCTGATTGGCGTGAATAACCGTGATTTAAAAACCTTCCAAGTATCACTTGAAGTTACTGAAAAATTAGCAGCGGCGGTGAAACAATCAGGTGCTTTCTTAATAAGTGAAAGTGGACTTCATAGCCAGGAGGATGTTAACCGGGTTAGGAATGCTGGAGCAAATGGCATTCTTGTAGGGGAAGCCTTTATGAAAAGTGCAAACCTCAAGCGAACCTTTTCAGATTTTCAATTGCCGCTAATAGAAGGTGCACGGCCATGAAAGTAAAAATCTGCGGGATTATGGATGTTGACACTGGACTTGCGGCAGTGGAGTATGGTGCTGATGCACTTGGCTTCGTGTTTGCAAAAAGCAAGCGGAGAATAACCGCTGAGAAGGCACAAGAAATCATTTCCGAATTGCCTAAGGAAGTATATAAGGTCGGTGTTTTTGTCAATGAATCACAAGCTGAAATTGAACGGATTGCTGCAATTGCCGGCCTGACTCATATTCAACTGCACGGAGAGGAATCGGAAAACTTTAGTGAATCCCTTTCGCTCCCGGTGATCAAGGCTGCCAGTTTTGAAGGAAATGAGAAATTAGCGGAACTTAGGGATTTTCCTGCTGAGTATATTCTTCTTGATGGCCCCAAAGGGAAATACCACGGGGGAAATGGGACAGCATTCACATGGAGTGAGGTGAATACCGGACTCCTTGAGGGGAAAAAGGTCATCCTGGCCGGAGGGCTGCATCAGGAAAATGTAGAGGCTGCCATCAACACCATTCAACCATATATGGTCGATGTGAGTTCCGGGGTAGAAACCGATGGGGTAAAAGATCTGGCGAAAATAAAAGCATTTTTAGAAAAAGCAAAAAGCGAACGCAAGGAGGATATTATATGAGTACTTATACCTTACCGAATGAAAAAGGCCATTTTGGCATATATGGCGGGAAATTTGTTCCTGAAACACTAATGAAGGCTGTAACAGAACTGAATGAAGCCTACAACGAGGCAAAAAATGACCCAGAATTTCAAACTGAGATTGATAGATTACTAAAGGAATATGTTGGCAGGGAAACCCCGCTTTATTTTGCGGAAAACCTGACAAAGCATGCCGGGGGGGCCAATATTTATTTAAAAAGAGAAGATTTAAACCATACCGGTGCTCATAAAATCAATAACGCGATCGGTCAGGCGCTGCTTGCTGTCCGTATGGGAAAAAGAAAAATTGTAGCGGAAACTGGCGCCGGCCAGCATGGAGTTGCCACAGCTACCGTTTGTGCACTGTTAAACCTTGATTGCATCATTTTTATGGGGGAGGAAGACATCAGGCGGCAGGCCTTGAACGTGTATCGGATGGAGCTTTTAGGTGCGAAGATAGTCAGTGTAACATCAGGCAGCGCGACCTTAAAGGATGCCGTAAATGAGGCCCTCAGGTATTGGGTCGCCAATGTCGATGATACCCACTATTTATTGGGGTCCGTGTCCGGCCCACACCCATTTCCGGTCATTGTCAGGGATTTTCAAAGTGTCATCGGCATGGAGACAAAACAGCAATTCTTAGCAAGGAACGGGAGCCTTCCTAATGCGGTCGTAGCCTGTATTGGGGGCGGAAGTAATGCGATGGGAATGTTCTATCCTTTTATCGAAGATGAAGAGGTAAAACTCTTTGGTGTGGAAGCCGCCGGTCATGGTGTTGATACACCATTTCATGCTGCGTCGCTGACAAAAGGGAGACCGGGAGTCTTGCATGGAGCCTTAATGTACGTTTTGCAAAACGAAGATGGCCAAATTCAAGAAGCACATTCCATTTCCGCCGGGCTCGATTATCCGGGCGTGGGGCCGGAGCACAGCTATCTAAAGGACAGCGGGCGGGCTAGCTATCACTCGATAACTGATAAAGAAGCCCTTGATGCCTTTCAGCTATTATCGAAGCTTGAAGGAATTATACCGGCACTTGAAAGCTCCCATGCCGTTGCGTTCGCTGTAAAATTGGCTGGTCAGCTTGGAGCCGGCCAAAATATTGTAGTCTGCTTATCAGGGCGTGGAGATAAAGATGTGGATGCAGTCAAATCAAGACTTAAAGGGGGCAGCGGAAAATGAACCGAATTGAACAAGCTTTTCAACAATTGAATAAGGAAAATAAAAAAGCTTTTGTGCCTTATATAATGGCCGGAGATGGGGGTTTGGAGAACCTGCCTGAAAGGCTGGCACTGTTAGAAAAATTCGGGGCAACGGCGATTGAAGTGGGTGTTCCTTTCTCTGACCCGGTTGCTGATGGTCCTACCATTCAGCGCGCGGGTATTAGAGCATTACAAAATGGAACCACATTAAAAGGGATTTTAAAAGAAATCACCAAAGCACGTGAATCAGTCACTACTCCTATTATTCTCATGACCTATTTAAATCCAGTTTATTCATACGGAATCGAGACATTTGTCCGTGACGTTCAAACTGCAGGTGTCGCAGGCTGCATTATTCCGGACCTGCCTGTGGAGGAAGAGGAAATCATTGCCCCGCTGCTAGAACAAGCGGAAGTGGAATTGATTCGACTTGTAACACTGACTACACCAATCGAACGGATCAGAGAGATTTCTAATAAAGGTAAGGGATTCTTATATACCGTTACTGTCAAAGGGATTACAGGAACAAGAAACGAATTTGGTAATGAACTGCATTCATTTTTACAAGCTGTTAAGGTAGTTAGTCCGATTCCTGTATTAGCGGGCTTTGGCATCTCAAATCAAGAGCAGATAAAGGAAATAACGAAGTATTGCGATGGGGTAGTAGTTGGCAGTAAAATTGTCGAGTACTTTGCCAATAACCAGCTGGAAGAAATGGAAGAATTCATGTCCATTTATAAACAAACACTCGCATAAAATGAAGGAGGCGTCTCGAGATGCCTCCTCTTTTTAAGTAAAAATGTGTCAATTGTTACATCCGTTTTTTTTTATATTGATTATAATTTGCTCAAATGGGTATAAGAAATTAATATTCTTGAGGATGAGAAAAGTATGAGAGTGTCTGAAACAACCAAACAATTATATTCTTTAAGCGTTTCTTTGGAGTGTTTTGAAGGGATTTCTCATCATGTCAGCATAAATTTTCTTAAAGAAAGGTTTGTTTATACCGAATGGAGAAATCAACCGGAGCAGCATTCGGTTTCACCCCTTCCCGTGTTTAAGCCAGGAAGCCTAGAGCAATTTAAAAGAAAAATTTACTCAATGAGAATTTGGGAATGGGAACCAACCTATCAAAAGGAAAATGGAATTGTACTTGACGGAAACTTTTGGACAGTAACCCTGAAAACACAGGAAAAAACCTATGAATTTGGCGGAATGGAGAGCTTTCCGGCTAATTGGGGAAGGTTTCTAAAGGCATTGGAGATGTTGGTTGGAGTACCGTTTGGTAAATTGGTATAATGTAAAATGTTGGATGGAAATCTTAATTTCTTGATAGGCTTGCTTAACTCCTATATAATTTGTATATAATTACTTTAATGAACTTGACTTCAAAAAACTTCCCAGATTGAGGAAGTTTTGTTTGTTTTTCATCAAAATTTAGTAAAACAGTAGCTAGGAGTTTAATGTAAACATGAAGGAAATTACAGTAGAAGATTTATTGAATTTATCTAACCCAATCATTATTGACGTACGTTCACCAATCGAATTTAACGATGGCGCTATTGCAGGAGCGATTAATGTGCCTTTGTTTTCGAATGAGGAGCGTCAGGAAATAGGTACGATTTATAAGCACGAGGGCCAGGCAGCCGCAAAATGGCGGGCAATGGAATTGGTTTCGCCAAAGCTTCCCCGGATGTTGAATGAAATTAAATCCTATTCCGAAAAAGGAGAACTTGTTGTCTACTGTTGGCGCGGCGGTATGCGCAGTAAAGCCGTCGCTACCTTTTTGGAATTTGCAGGTATATATGCATGGCGTTTAATTGGCGGTTATAAAGCCCATCGTCATTTTATCCTTGAGAAAATTCCAGCGATGGTTCCGAATCAGGCTGTCGTCATTCACGGAATGACCGGTGTTGGTAAAACTGAGGTTTTAAAGCAATTGAAAAAACAAGGCTATCCCATTTTGGATTTGGAAGAAATGGCTGCACACAGGGGTTCTATTTTTGGAACAATCGGTCTTAATGAGGGCAATAATCAAAAGACCTTTGATTCTCTATTATTTGATGGGCTTCGGGAAATTCAGGGTGCTGATTACTTCCTGGTTGAAGCTGAAAGTAAGCGGATTGGAAAGGCAGTACAGCCTGAAGAATTGATGGATATTAAATTTAAAGGCTTAAACATTTATATCCATTCCCCTCTCGAGCAGCGAGTAAAACATCTGGTATCCGAGTATGTTTTACCATACAAGCAGGAGCCTTGGTTCCATGAAAAAATCTCGCTTGGAATTGAAAAAGTCATCAAGCGTGTTAAGGATATTGAAATTAAAAACACGCTTTTGGAATATTTAGAAGAACGGAATTATCGGGATATGATTTCCATTTTGCTCGAGCATTATTATGATCCCCGTTACACTCATGCCAGACAGGACTATATAGGGGATTTTTATGATATTTTTGCAAAAGATCCTTCGGATGCTGCTGAAAAAATTGCGCTAAAGCTGAAAGAGTTATCTTTTTCCCCTGTTATTTCCGTTAATTCATAAGTATATTGTCATAACTTTGCACACGTTTTCGAACGTGTGCTTTTTTCTTTAATTAAGAAATTATTTGTTCGTGAATGACACACACTAAAATGTAAACATTACATAAAGATATAGTGATTTTGGTTCATGCTGTATTTTGTCAAAGTGAAATTTACATATGTTTTAAGGGGGATTGATGGATGAAGGGGCCTAATGAAAATAGAAAGGCTATTTTGGATGAATTCCTTGGTCCAAATTTAGGTTATGTCATTGACCAATTTGAAAGGTATAAAGAGGACCCAACGGCAATTGAACCGGAAATGAGAATGTTTTTTGAAGAAATGAATGATGAGGAATTTTCCTCCTTCGTATCTATTAAGCCTGATATTCATGAGGGTAAACCATTACAAACAGAAAAAATACATGCTGCCATAAAACTTGCTGAAAATATCCGAACATTTGGCCATTTGGCTGCCAATATTTATCCATTGGGAAATTATACACCTGATATTTCTCATCTGGATCTCAATAGCTATGGCTTGACAGAAGAAGATTTAAGGAGTCTTCCCGGGCAGATTATTTCAGAAAATGGACCGGTATCGGGCCAAACTGCATTTCATGCATATATGAAACTTAAAGAAGTGTATACAAAATCGATTGCATATGAATTCGATCATGTCCATGATGTTGCGGAAAGAAACTGGCTAATCGAAAGGATTGAAAATGGAAGGCTCCAATCCCCGCTTCCAAAAGAAAAACGAATAGAAATATTAAAAAGGCTAACTGAAGTGGAAGAATTTGAGAAATTCCTTCATAAAACTTTCGTAGGACAGAAGCGATTTTCCATTGAAGGACTGGACGTAATGGTTCCCTTAATCGATGAAATAATCGCCGAAACCGTTCGGGATGGAGCGGAATTTATTAATATTGGAATGGCCCACCGCGGCAGATTAAATGTACTTGCCCATGTTCTAGGCAAACCATATGAGATGATTTTCGCGGAATTTCAGCATGCGCCAAATAAGGAACTTGTTCCTTCTGAAGGGTCAGTTGGGATTAACTTCGGCTGGACCGGTGATGTTAAATACCACCTCGGGTTAAACCGGCAGCTTGCAGGTGAAAATGCAGTAAGGGCAAAAATTACATTGGCTAATAATCCTAGTCACTTGGAATATGTTGGTGCTGTGGTAGAAGGGTTCACGAGAGCAGCACAGGATGATAGAAGCGCATCGGGATACCCAACTGAAGATTATAAGGCTGCTTTGGCCATTCTAATTCATGGCGATGCTGCATTTCCTGGTGAAGGGATTGTGGCTGAAACCTTAAACTTAAGCAGTTTAAGAGGTTATCGTACCGGAGGAACGATTCATATTATCTCCAACAATATGATCGGATTCACAACTGAATCCCATGACTCACGTTCAACAAGGTATGCAAGTGATTTGGCAAAGGGGTTTGAGATTCCAATCATCCATGTTAATGCCGATGACCCGGATGCCTGCATCGCCGCCGCTGTTTTAGCTGCCGAATACAGGTCGGAGTTTAAAAAGGATTTCTTGATTGATTTAATTGGTTATCGTCGTTTTGGTCATAACGAGATGGATGAGCCGATGACAACCAGCCCGCAAATGTATACCGTTGTTCAAAAGCATCCTACCGTGAAGGAACTTTACGGGAAGAAACTTGGCAATGAAGGGCTGGTAACGGATGAGGACATAGGAAAAATTCAAAAGGATATTCAGGAACGGCTTGTTAAGGCAAATGATAAGGTGTCTAGAATTAAGCATGATGAAGAAATTACGATACCGGAACCGCCATTATTCAATATAGAGAGAGCAACATATGAAACAAAGGTGCCGCTTGAAACTTTGAAAAAAATGAACGAAGAGCTGCTGCAGTGGCCGCAGGATTTTAAAGTGTTTAATAAACTTGAAAAGATTTTAAAAAGAAGAATAGAAGCATTTGATGAAACAGGGAAAGTCGATTGGGCTTTAGCAGAGTCACTTGCTTTTGCCTCTATCTTGGCAGATGGGGTCCCAATCCGCATATCAGGACAAGACACTGAACGCGGAACCTTTGCTCAAAGAAATCTAGTCCTGCACGATTATCAATCAGGTAGGATGTTTCTTCCTCTTCATCAATTATCAATAGCAAAGGCTTCCTTCGCCGTATACAACAGTCCATTAACTGAGGCAGCGGTGGTTGGCTTTGAGTATGGCTATAATGTCTTTTCACCGGAGACTTTAGTGATCTGGGAGGCCCAATATGGGGATTTTGCTAATGCGGCCCAGGTTATGTTTGATCAGTTTATCGCAGCCGGGAGGGCAAAATGGGGACAGAAATCTGGATTGGTTCTCCTTCTTCCTCATGGATATGAAGGTCAAGGACCAGAGCATTCTAGTGCGAGGCTGGAGCGATATTTACAGTCTGCTTCCGAAAAAAACTGGGCAGTTGTCAATCTAACCACAGCAGCACAGTATTTCCATCTTTTACGCCGTCAGGCTGCTATGCTCGGTAAGGAGGAAGTAAGGCCCCTTGTGGTCATGTCTCCAAAAAGCTTATTAAGGAATCCGGTAGTATCGTCGTCCGGCTATGATTTAAGTGAAGGGGAATTTAGACCGGTCATCGAGCACTTTACACACTCCAGGGATCATCAAAAGGTCGAGCGGATTGTTATGTGTTCGGGAAAAATAGCCATTGACATCGCCGAGCAAACCAAGGATCCAAGCGGATTTGACTGGCTTCAGGTGATTAGGCTGGAGGAAATCTATCCGTTTCCGACAATGGACTTGAAAAATATTTTTGCAAAATACCCGAATATAAATGAAGTGCTTTGGGTTCAGGAAGAGCCTAAAAATATGGGTGCCTGGACGTTCGTAGAACCACGGATTAATGAACTAATCCCTGCTGGAATAAGGGTTGAATTTATTGGCCGGAGGCGCCGGTCAAGCCCTGCTGAAGGCGAACCAAACGTTCATAAATTAATCCAATCAAAAATTCTTGGTGCTGCACTTTCAAGGGCTGAAGAAGGAGGATCTAGCCATGGCTGAAATTAAAGTCCCAGAGTTAGCTGAATCAATCACAGAAGGAACAATTGCTAAGTGGCTAAAAAACACAGGGGAACATGTTGAGAAGGGTGAATATTTAGTTGAGTTGGAAACGGATAAAGTCAATATCGAAATCATATCCGATTTTTCCGGCACACTGACAGAACAGAAATTTTCTGAAGGAGACACCGTACGCGTCGGAGAAACGATCGCTGTGGTTGAAGAGGGCGTGGGGCAAGCAGCTCCTGCTGCTGTCTCAGAACAGGCTCCACAGCCTCCAGCTGCAGTCCCAACAGAGGTTCCGCCTGCACCGTCGAATAATACCGGTTCGGTTGAGACGGCTGGTATACAGCAGGATAGAAAAGAGGAATCAGGAAAGCGCCCAATCGCTTCGCCTGCTGCCCGTAAACTAGCAAGGGAGAAAGGTATCAATTTACAAGAAATTCCGTCATCCGACCCATTAGGAAGATTAAGAAAACAAGATGTCTCATCATTTCAGCCTGGTATGAACCCGGCTGGGCCGTCAGTTTCTAAAAGGGAAGCATTAGTGGAACCGATGAAAGTTGAAAATCCGGCAAAACCAGTTATCAATGAGAGAATGTCCAGACGCCGCCAGACCATTGCAAAGCGGTTGCTCGAGGTAAAGCAGTCAACCGCCATGTTAACAACTTTTAATGAAATTGACATGACAGCGGTAATGGACCTGCGAAAACGCCGGAAGGATAAATTTTTCGAAGAGCATGATGTTCGGCTGGGCTTTATGTCCTTCTTCACAAAAGCTGTAGTTGCTGCATTGAAAAAATACCCTTATTTAAATGCCGAAATTCAAGGCGATCAAATTTTAGTTAAAAAGTTTTATGATATTGGCATTGCTGTAGCGGCAGAAGAAGGTCTAGTCGTACCGGTTGTTAGAGATGCCGACCGAAAATCATTCGCTGAAATTGAAAGTGATATTATGCAGCTTGCTGAAAAAGCAAGAGCAAATAAATTATCATTAAAGGACTTACAAGGAGGCACCTTTACGATCACGAACGGCGGGGTTTTCGGGTCCTTACTTTCAACGCCAATTTTAAACGGGCCTCAGGTTGGGATTCTTGGCATGCACACAATCCAGCTACGCCCTGTGGCGGTTGACAAGGACAAAATGGAGAATCGCCCGATGATGTATGTTGCCCTTTCTTATGATCACCGAATTGTCGATGGCAAAGAGGCTGTAAGCTTTTTAAGTACAATTAAGAAACTCCTTGAGGACCCGGAAACGTTACTGCTTGAAGGATAATATGTCAAAATAAATTAGGAAAACCGCTGATAATCGGATCAGCGGTTTTTAATGTCTAGCGATTTTTTAATGGCCTTAATCCACGTCGTTCAATTTCATCTTTAAGAATTTTTATCCATTCCTTTTCCTTACCAGACTTCAATGCATCCCGATACGAAAGAATTAGCTGTTCATTACTCATAATCTTCAATTAAGAATGCCCTCCTCTGAAAGTGGATTGAATATTCAGTTTTTACTATTGTAATGGTTTACAATGGATTTGAGAACCCTTACTGATAAAATTTTCACAAATTTGTCATTCTTAATTACGGGCTATGTTTACTATAAATGGAAATATTATATTTAAAAAATATTGAATATTCCAAAAAATATGTTAACATACATTTTGTAAGCGTTTTATTTTATTGAATTGTAAAGTGTTTTAGGGGGTTGTAAGGATGTCGGAATTATTAACTGTAACAGTTGGAGAGCTGTTAGAAGAAAAAGCAAAATTACACCCAGAGCATGAAGCAGTCGTGTATTCAGACCGGAATCTGAGATGGACCTACAGCAGGTTCAACCAAGTTTGCCGGACTGCTGCAAAAGGCTTAATGAAGCTTGGAATCGAAAAGGGAGAGCATCTTGCAGCATGGTCGACAAACACTCCTGAGTGGCTGATTACCCAATTTGCTACAGGAAAGATGGGGGCGGTACTGGTTACGGTAAACACAAACTATCGAACAGCAGAATTGGAATATCTTTTAAAACAATCAGACTCCACTACGATTATTTTAATGGATAAAATGAAGGATTCTTCCTATGTCGATATGCTTTACGAAATTGCACCTGAATTAAAAACTTCAGAACCGGGCAGGTTGAAAAGCAGCAAGCTGCCATTCCTTAAGAATGTCATCGTATTGGGGGAGAAGAGATACCCAGGTACCTTTTCATGGGATGATATTATTCGCTTAGGTGAATTGGTTTCAGATCAAGAACTGGATAACAGGATGAACTCACTTGAACCCGATGATGTGATTAACATGCAGTATACTTCCGGGACAACAGGTTTCCCCAAGGGGGTTATGCTGACCCATAATAATATTGTCAATAATGCCTTAAATATTGCAAATTGCATGAAGCTGACCGTTCAAGACCGCCTTTGCATACCAGTTCCATTTTTTCACTGCTTCGGATGTGTTCTTGGTACAATGGCTTGCATGACTGTAGGAGCTACCATGGTACCGGTACAGGAATTCAGCCCGAAAAAGGTACTTCAGACGGTTCAAGATGAAAAATGCACGGGACTTCACGGTGTTCCGACCATGTTTATCGCGGAATTGAATGATCCTGAGTTTGAAAAGTATAACCTGTCGTCCTTAAGAACCGGGATCATGGCTGGATCAAATTGTCCAATTGAAGTCATGAAAGCCGTTATCGAAAGGATGGGGGCCACGGAAATTACGATTGCCTATGGACAAACAGAGTCCTCACCGGTCATTACCCAGACGCGGACAGATGACCCTATTGAATTACGGGTGGAAACAGTCGGAAAAGCTCTGCCAAATGTCGAAGTGAAAATTGTAGAACCGGGAACGAGTAGGGAAGTGCCGCGCGGTATTCAGGGGGAGCTTTGCACCAGAGGTTACCATGTCATGAGAGGCTACTACAAAAATATTGAGGCAACGACAGAAGCGATTGACCAAGAGGGCTGGCTGCATACAGGTGACTTGGCGGTCATGGATGAAAACGGCTACTGCAAAATTACCGGCCGATTGAAGGATATGATTATAAGAGGTGGTGAAAATATCTATCCCCGTGAAATTGAAGAATTTTTATATACAAATCCCAAAATTTTAGATGTCCAGGTGGTAGGAATCCCCGATGAAGTGTATGGGGAAGAGGTAATGGCCTGGATCATATTAAAAGAAGGGGAGTCGGCGGATGCTGAGGAGGTCAGGGAATTCTGCAAAGGAAAAATCTCGAAACATAAAATCCCGCGGTATATAGAATTTACAGACTCTTATCCAATGACAGCCTCCGGAAAAATACAAAAATACCGGTTAAGGGAGAAGGCAAAAGAAGTAGTGAAAAGATAATATTTTCAATGTTGTTGCACGATACCGGCCCTTTTGATTATACTTAAACTTGGACAATTGAGGAAAAAGGGCGGTGAAAGCATGATTCATCTGACATGGCGTGAACGCGAAACAGTTAAGAAAGTTAAATGTGTGCATACAAACGCTGAAAAATATATGGTAAAAAACATGTTGACTGTTGGAAAAGTGTACGATGTAAAAAATGAAACGGAAGAATTCTATTACATTATTGACAACTCCGGCAAGGTCGGCGGATTTTATAAGGATTATTTTCAAGACGCATAAAAAATGCCTGGCACTTTAAGCCAGGCATTTTTCTATTTTGCATCCGGGAATACACGTCGGATGGTATCTGTAAATTCGTCAAATAAACCGGAAACTGGCCGACCTTTCCGAACGTCTCTTTCAAAACGATTCATTCGTTCATAAAAATCTGGATTAACGGAAACATAGACGTTATCAATATCTGGATCCACTAATTTAACTGTTCTAGAAATTGTATCTTTGACATTGGCTGTAAGTCCATTCCGTGCCGTACGGTTCAGTTTTGCGGCAACATAAGCATTATGATTCGAGACGATAATATTGGCGTGATTTACCTCAGGCAGGTCCGATACCTTGCGGGCTGCTTCCTCGGCAACACGCATTTTGGAACCCGTAGTACTTTGCACATTTGTCCCACGGATATCTTGTTTGTTAATATTTCTATCCAATTCTTGATCGCTGACATCAACACCTGAAATGGCCGGCCCACCGTGATTTGGAATATTATAATTTACTTTGGCTGGATTTATCTCATTGCGGGTGGAGGTATCGTCATTCACATCATTTCTCGCACAGCCAATTAGGCAGAGACTAAACATGATAGTAGCAGTAAAGAACAGTCTCAATTTCACTTTTTTGCACTCCTTTTTTAAGTTGTACAAAAATAGGTTTCCAAACATGAAAATAAACTATCCACTGAAATAATAAAAGGCTTTTCAACAAGTCTGTTGATTGGCGCTCCAGGCACTTCGCTTTCCGCGGGCGTGACGGGGAGCCTCCTCGTCGCTTCGCTCCTGCGGGGTCTCCCCTGCCCCGTACTCCCGCAGGAGTCTTCGTGCCTTCCGCGCCAATCAACAGGTGTATTCAATAAAGTCCTTCAACTCAAATAAAATAAGTGGTGAATTTAATGTTTAAGTCAAAAGAGTATAGCTAAGTGAATATGAATTTGTTTCTATTGATGAATTGGTTCCAGATGACCACCTTCTTCGCGTGATTGAAAAATACTTTGATTTGAAAAAGTTCGTCCAGTTTATAGTCAGAAAAAATGCTTTATAAATTTAGAAAGGAAAAAATTGAGCGAAGCTATCAGACTCAAAAGAGCTGCATGGGATTCGTAACTGTAGGTTACGGGGATTGAATAATGGAAGAGAACAGGCTCTCCTTACTAAAGTCTGTAAAAAAAAGAAAGTACTGCAACGCACTCATTAAGGCTGTAAAGTGTGTGTTGCAATACTTTCTGTTGGTTTGTCTCCCTGTTGATTGGAGCGGAGGGCATTCGACTCCTGCGGGATATAGAGGTCACTGGAGACCCCGCAGGCGCCCAAAGCGCCGAGGAGGCTCCAGGACCTCCCCGCGGAAAGCGAATGCCCGGAGCGGAAATCAACAGGCCAATTAGCAGGGACAAACAATAAAAGTATTGGTATTTAGGTTTAGACACAATAAAAAATTGCCGAGAAAGTACCTTTCTCGACAATCTAGGAAGTATCTGTAACGTTGCTTCTTTTAATGAATAGGTTATTTTGCCTGCGCTTCTGCAGGTTTTTTTGCATAGAGCTTTTGACTAATCAAGGTTTGAACAGTCAGGAACGTTCCCCCAACAACCCAGTAAAGCGGCAGAGCGGCAGGTGCACTGAAAGAGAACATGACAATCATAAGCGGGGACATTAACCCCATAAATTTCATTTGTTGACGCTGCTGTTCTGGCATGGTTGACTGAGAAACTCTAAATTGGAAATAATAAATAACCCCTGCAATGATAGTGATAACGATATCAGGATGCCCCAAACTAAACCATAAAAATTTATGAGAAGCAATTTCTTGGGAGCCGCGAATTGCATAGTAAAAGCCTGTTAATATCGGCATCTGAATAAGAATTGGAAGGCAGCCCATATTTAATGGGTTAACACCATGCTTTTGATATAGACCCATCATTTCAGCTTGCAGTTCTTGTTTTTTCTTTGCATCCTTTTCGGCCTTCATCTTCTTTTGAATTGCATCCATCTCAGGCTTTAAGGCATCCATTTTTTCTTTCATATGCATTTGATTTTTATATTGTCTTAGCATTAATGGCATTAACACAAGCCTGATGATCAAAGTTACGAAAATAATTGCTAATCCATAGTTTCCGCCAAAAACTTCTGCGAAGAAGTGAATAATTTTTGCAAATGGTTCAACAAAGTACGTATGGAAGAAACCATCATTTTTCCCGCTTTGCTGGGAAGAGCATGCAGATAATAGTAATACAGAAAAAGATAGAATAATTAATAGTAACGATGATTTATGTTTTTTCATATTTCCTCCTAAAGGTATGATTTAGTATAAAGTAGAGAATAAGAAGGAAATTGGCTTTTCAGAATCATCGTCCCGGAAACACGCTTTTCTTCGGATAAATTTAACGATTCTTATTAAAATAATACTAATCGTTAAACTGCTTTTTTTCTTATAAAAAAACAGCGGGTGAATAATTTTTGAGCCATATGGGTTCGAAAGCGAACCAATTGATGAGGAATCTACACCCAAAGCCCACAAATTTTTTAAAACCAGTCCTAGATAAAGACTCATATAAAGGGCTGTTAAGGTATTAATATCCGAATGATCGATTAATAATTGAAACAAACATTTCACCTCGCATCAGGTAACCAATGATATGAGTATATAAGAGAATAGCCAAATAATCAATTATTGTTGTGATGTTAATGTTTGGGTCTAAATGTTCATGAAAAGTAAAGAACACTTACTCCCGGAAGGAATTAGTGTTCTTTAGGTTTTTGCCAATGTGCAGTTAACATCGTATAGGCAAGATCAACTTTCTCTTCGCTTGGCGGTTCCACATCCTTTAAAGGGTATTCGTGGCCGAGCGCTTCCCATTTATAAACGCCCAGTTTGTGGTAAGGAAGAATTTCAATTTTTCGAACGTTTGCAAGTGTTCCAATGAATTCGCCAAGATTCTTCAAGTCTTCCGGTTCATCAGTTACAGATGGAACTAAAACGTGACGAACCCAAATCGGGACATTTCGGTCTGACAAAAACTTGGCAAACTCGAGAATATGGTCATTGGCCATACCGGTCAACTGGATATGTTTTTTCCTGTTTATATGTTTCAAATCTAGCAATATTAGATCGGTGTAAAGTAACAGTTCTTCAAGCTGTTCGATGAACAGCTTGGAATGGGAAAAGCAGCCCCCGGAGGAATCGATGGTTGTATGGATTCCTTTCTTTTTACATTCCCTAAATAGTTCAATGAGAAAGGGAACCTGCAGGAGGGGTTCACCCCCGCTGACGGTAATGCCGCCTCCTGAGGCTTGGATAAATGGGAGGTAGGATTCCAAATCATCTATGATTTCGGAAACTGTCATTTCCTTTCCGGTGCCGATTTCCCAAGTATCGGCATTATGACAAAATTGGCAGCGCAGCAGACAGCCTTGTGTAAAAATGACATAGCGGATTCCTGGCCCATCTACGGTTCCTAATGTTTCAATAGAATGAATGTTTCCGTTCATGATGATTCTCCTCTCATTAAAAGCAGAGGCTGAAGGGGACAGCCTCTATTCTTTTTTACAACGATTCATGGAAGGTGCGATTGATTACATCAAGCTGCTGTTCTTTTGTTAGCTTAATAAAGTTAACAGCATATCCGGATACGCGGATTGTTAATTGCGGATAAAGCTCCGGATGCTCCATGGCATCTAAAAGTGTTTCCCTGTTAAAGACGTTTATATTTAAATGATGACCTGCTTTAATGGCATAACCATCTAAAATGGACACTAGGTTGCAAATTTGACTTTCTTCTTCCTTACCTAATGCTTTCGGAACGATGGAGAATGTATTGGAAATACCATCCATTGCATAGCTGTATGGAAGCTTGGCAACAGAGGAAAGTGATGCTAATGTCCCTTTTGTATCCCGTCCGTGCATTGGGTTTGCTCCTGGTGCAAACGGTTCGCCAGCGCGGCGGCCATCTGGTGTATTACCTGTTTTCTTACCGTAAACCACGTTAGAAGTGATGGTTAATATTGATAAAGTATGAACAGAGTTGCGATAGGTTTGATGCTTACGCAGCTTTTTCATAAAGCTTTTTACAATTCCAACGGCAATGCTATCTACACGGTCATCATTGTTTCCGTATTTAGGGAAATCGCCGCTTATTTCAAAATCAACAGCAAGGCCGTTTTCATCGCGAATCACTTTCACCTTGCCGTATTTTATCGCGCTGAGCGAGTCGGCAACTACACTTAAACCAGCGATACCAGTTGCCATCGTCCGAATAATCTGCGTATCATGCAGAGCCATCTCAATTCTCTCATAGCTATATTTGTCATGCATATAGTGAATGACATTCAACGTATTAATGTATAGGCCGGCGAGCCATTCCATCATTTGATCGAACTTTTGCATGACCTCATCGAAATCCAAAATATCTGAAGAGATCGGCCGATACTCTGGTCCTACCTGTTTTTTTAATTTTTCATCGACACCGCCGTTGATGGCATATAGCAGTGCTTTTGCCAAGTTGGCACGGGCACCGAAGAACTGCATTTGCTTGCCGATTTCCATGGCGGATACACAGCAGGCAATCCCGTAATCATCACCATATTCAAGGCGCATGATATCATCATTTTCATATTGAATAGAGCTAGTTTTAATGGACATTTTCGCACAATACTTCTTGAAATTTTCAGGAAGCAGTACGGACCATAGTACTGTTAAGTTTGGCTCTGGAGCAGGACCAAGATTATCAAGGGTGTGCAGGAACCGGAACGAGTTTTTTGTAACAAGCGGGCGGCCGTCGATAGCCATACCGCCAATAGACTCTGTTACCCAAGTAGGGTCACCGCTGAATAATTCATTGTAATCCGGCGTACGCGCAAATTTGACGAGACGGAGCTTCATTACAAAATGGTCAACTAGTTCTTGAGCTTCTACCTCTGATAAGGTACCGTTTTGTAAGTCTCTTTCGATATAAATATCAAGGAAGGTGGAGACACGGCCAAGGCTCATCGCTGCGCCGTTTTGTTCTTTAATGGCTGCTAAATAGGCAAAGTATAACCATTGGAAGGCCTCGGCGGCATTCTTTGCTGGTCCGGAAATATCGAATCCATAGCTTGCTGCCAGTTCTTTAAGTTCCTTCAAGGCCCGGTATTGCTCAGAAAGCTCTTCGCGCAGCCGGATATTATCTTCAGTCATTACTTTGCTAGTGCTATTGAAATCTTTTTGTTTTTCTTTCATTAAGAAATCGACACCATATAAAGCAACACGGCGGTAATCCCCGATAATTCGACCGCGCCCGTACGCATCCGGCAGACCGGTAATAATCCCTGCTTTTCTGGCTAAAATCATTTCACTCGTATAAGCATCGAAAACACCTTGGTTATGTGTCTTTCGGAATTCGGTAAAAATTCTTTCAATCTCTGGATTTAATTTGTAGCCATATGCTTCACAAGCCTGTTTAGCCATACGAATTCCGCCGAATGGCTGAAGAGAGCGGTTAAATGGCTTATCTGTCTGCACGCCGACTACCTTTTCAAGATCTTCATCCAAGTAGCCTGGGCCATGGGAAGTGATGGTTGATACGGTCTCCGTATCCATTTCTAGGACTCCGCCATTTTCTCTTTCCTGTTTCGTCAATTCCATTACTTGCTGCCATAGATTATTTGTCGAATCTGTAGCACCGGCTAAAAAGCGGTCATCACCTTCATATGGAGAGTAATTTTTTAGAATAAAGTCACGTACGTTAACTTCTTTTGTCCAAGTCCCTTTTGTAAAAGCCTTCCATGCTTCCATGTTTTTTCACCTCTAAATGAAATAAAATTTATATAACAGATTGGCTATTATTTCTACACTTAAAGTATAACAGGTTAACAATCTGAAATAAGGGATAAATGTTAAGATATTGTGAAATGAAGAATTTGTTGGGGTTTTTTATGGAGAATTTGAACGAATTATGAACATGTTTATAAACTGTTTCACTTTATTTATATAACAAACACCGCCTGTTATATAAGAACGATTCAACAATAACAGCACCTAAATAGTGATTACTAGTGAACAGCATAAAAAAACAGGAGAAAAATGCTCCTGTTTTAATCTACGATAATATCAGCAATCATTGGACCATTATGGGCACGATTGGAATGAACTTCGCAAATTAAGCGATAGGTACCCTCCTTGGAAAATTGAAGTGGAACGATTGTTTCTTCCCCTTTTTTTACAGTCCCCTTGATATTTGTACCTTCAATATAGAATGGATGTTCTTCTCCGTTAATGCCGGTTATATACAATTTAACCTTTTCTCCTTTTTCTATAATGATTTGACTCGGATCCCAACGATAGGCCTCAATATCTTTCCCGTTTTTCATTTTGGATTTGTATTCAACTGTCACCATATGGATTTCTCGTATTTTCCCATCTGCCTTCTGATTAAAGACCGCAGCATCCCCAGCTTTTAATAGAAACCAAGATGAAATTGCAGCAAGCATAATACCCACAGCTAAAACGAATAGAAGTGTTTCTTTTTTTAATATTAAAAATTTCACAAGCATAACCCCCCTCTAATATTTGTCCTAGTTTATTCATATGCCGGATAGGTGGGAAAACTTGTCTACTTTTTTTCCTGAATTTTCGAATTGCCTCTGACCAGATGGTTGAACGTTCGATAAAATGTCTACACTTGTAATAAGTCACCGCAAGAAAGTAAGAAATTGCTTTGTATTTCTTTCATAAACGTTTATAGTAAAATCAGGGATGATATGAATACTAGGTGATTATTTTGAAGGGTTATCAGAAGGATAAAATTTTTAAGATTGTAAAATTTTTATTCCCATTGCTTTTATTGATTTTTGCAATATTTGAAATAAAAAAGTTTGTGGGAAATTTAGATGTTCATTTGCTAGAAAAAGAATTAAATCAACTCAATTTTTTGACGCTGCTGCTTATCATTGGCATTACCTTTTCGGCTGTATTACCGATGCTTTTGTATGATGTGATTTTAGTTCGGATTTTAGGGGCAAAGGTCCCAAAAAAAGAATTGTTAGAGCAATCGTTTATTGCCAATTCCTTTTCTAATTTAATCGGATTCGGCGGGTTAATCGGGGCAGCGTTAAGAACGTACTTTTTTCACAAACTTGAACAGGATAAGCGGAGATTACTTAGTGTTATAGCAACAGTTTCCCTATTTTATTTGGCAGGCATCTCATTGTTATCGTGGGCAGCGGCACTTTGGTTCCGGAAGTTTCCTCTGTTTGTCGATACCAAATGGCTTTATTTTGCTGTGTTGGGTGTCGCCCTTTATCTACCGGTCTTTTTAATGATACATAGAATGAACGCTAAAAAGGGCAAGCAATCTTTGATTACGGTAAAAGAGGGAACTAAGCTCATTGGGGTTTCTTTTGTTGAATGGATCGCTGTCTTTTTTGCTATTTATCTATTGACCAGAATTCTGGGTATCTCAATCCGAATCGAAGATCTTTTTCCTGTCTATATTGCCGCTGTTTGTGCAGGAATCATCAGTATGATACCGGGCGGTCTTGGCTCATTTGATTTAGTTTTTATTTGGGGGATGCAGGAATTTCATATGGCCGAGGAAAAAGTCCTCGTTCTCCTTCTTTTGTATCGGGTAGGCTATTACTTACTGCCGTTTATCGTGAGCCTCATTTTTTTTGTGAAGCTTTATTGGGAAAGATGGAACCAGTCGTGGAATAATTTACCTAACGCGATATTAGAGGTATTTAGCCACGTCATTTTGACTATGCTAGTGTTTCTATCAGGGCTTATCCTGCTTTTATCTGCAAGTGTGCCGGGGATTATGTCGAGGCTTAAAATTGCCCAGGAACTGTTATCGTTTCCGATTATTAATGTTTCCCATCAACTCTCTGTTGCTGCTGGATTTTTGCTGTTAGGATTATCGCGAGGCATTGAATATAGAGTGAAACGGACATATGAATTAACAATGGCAGCCTTAATTCTTGCAGCACTGTTTTCCATTTTTAAAGGGATTGATTATGAAGAAGCCATCTTCTTAATTATTGTCGCCATCCTACTTAGAGTTTCGAAAGGGCAGTTCTATCGGGAAAGCTATGTATTAACCTGGGGAAGAACACTCTTTGATATTGCATTAATTGTAATCATTACATCGATGTATATCATCATTGGCTATTTAAATTTACCGGATGCCAAATTGGCGCTGCCTGCAAAATTATTGCCATATGTCATTATCGATTATCACGATTTATTTATGAGTGCGGGAATTGGGTTGTTTATTGCTGTTTCAATCCTTGCCATTGGCTATCTCAACAGCTTATCGAAAAAATGGAAATTTGAATCATCGTTGACACAAGAACAGGAAATCGTTCAGCATTTACATAAATATCAGGGGAAAGTCTTGTCCCATCTGATTTTCTTGCACGATAAATATATTTTCTGGAACAAAAAAAGAAATGTCATGATTTCATTTCAAAAATATGCGGATAAACTGGTGATCCTTGGTGATCCAATTGGTGAACTAAATGATCTATCTTCCGCCATTGAAGAATTTCAGGAAATTGCTGACCTGTATGGATTTTCGCTTGTATTCTATCAGGTTAGTGAAGAAATGCTTCCATACCTTTATAACCATGGATTTGCCTTTTTTAAATTGGGGGAAGAGGCCTTTGTGAAATTGCGGGAATTTTCATTGGCTGGAAGCAAAATGAAAGGATTACGGGCCATTAAAAACAAATTTACCAGTGAAAATTTTCGTTACGAATTGGTAAATCCGCCTCATTCCAGTGAACTTTTAAATGAACTGCGTGAAGTGTCAAATGATTGGCTACAGGGAAGCAAAGAAAAGGGATATTCGCTGGGATTCTTTGATGAAGCTTACCTAAATAAGGCTCCTATTGCACTTGTAAAGGATCGTAATAGTAGAATTATTGGCTTCATGAGCATGATGTATGTTTATGATGATAACCAGACTATTTCAGTGGATTTAATGAGATTCCGTCCGGATGTAGAATCAGGTAGCGTGGATTTTCTGTTTCTCTCCTTAATGGATTGGGCGAAGGAACAGGGGTACCGGCGATTTAATATGGGTATGGCCCCATTGGCGAATGTTGGCCTTTCCAGGTTTTCTTTTTTAAGTGAGAAAATTGCGGCGCAGATTTTCCTGCACGGTCATTTTTTCTATCATTTTCAAGGCTTAAGAAAATTCAAAGAAAAATATACAAATATTTGGGAACCGAAATATTTAGCCTATCGGAAAAAATCTTCTCTTCCGTTTATTATGGCACAAATTACCCTGTTGATTTCGAAGAGAAGGGCATAGATAATGAAAAGTGGCTGGGACAATGAGTCTGCCGCTTTTTTTTATATAAATTTCCAAAAAGGACTCTTCATATCTATAAATATTTGGTAAAATCAATTAGGTAATTAGTCATGGATAGGGTGTTGTCATTGAGTAAATGGATTTTAATTCTTATAATAGTCTTGTTCTTATTTTTAAACCAAATTCCCGTCTTTGCAGAAGGGACTGGGGACCTGCCATTAAAAAGTGAATCAGCGGTGCTTTTAGATACTGAAACGAATGCTGTTCTCTACGGGAAAAATGCGGACGAAAAAATGTATCCTGCCAGCGTTACGAAAATCGCTACAGCTATTTATGCCATTGAAAAAGGGGACTTAGACAGTATTGCGACAGTCAGTGCCAATGCTGTTAGACAAGATGGTACAAGGGTCTACTTAGTGGAAGGTGAACAAGTACCGCTAAAAAAACTAATTCAAGGGATGCTGATCAATTCAGGGAATGACGCCGCAGTGGCGATTGCGGAACAAATTGACGGCAGTGTTGACCTTTTTGCGGAACATATAAATGAATATTTAAAAACAGTTATTGGGGTTAAAAATACGCACTTTACAAATCCAAGCGGCCTTCACGATGACAATCATTATACAACTGCAATGGATTTGGCATTGATTACGAACTATGCCATGAAGAATCCTCAATTTGCCGAGATTTTTGGAACAAAAAGATTACATTGGGAGGGCCAGTCCTGGAATACTGACCTAATCACTCATCATCTTATGCTAAAAGGCGAACTTCCATACGCGGGAATAACCGGGGGGAAAACAGGATATACCACAGTATCGAAACAAACTTTGGCCACCACTGCCGATAATGGGAATTTAAAATTAACGGTGATTGTCCTAAAATCAGACCAAAAAAGAGACAAATATGATGATACAGCCATCCTGTTTGATTATGGATTTAATGAATATGTCCATTCCACCCTAAAACATGGGGAAGTTTATAAGAGCGGCGATCAGGAATTTCTATTGGATAGAGATCTCCTTGTAACGGAGGATAAAAGTGGAATTGTAAAAAAAGTCGACAGTACCGGCCGGTTATCTATTGAAAATCCAAATGGTCAGGTTCTTCAGGTGGCTCAGTTAAAACAAAAGGAAGAACCAAAACCTGTGAAAACTTCTTTAAAATCAAGTAAATCCACTAATAAGCAGGAATATGCAGCATCATACTTTTGGATTTTTATAGTTGCGGCTGCTGCCGTTTTAATAGGTGCCGGGAAAAAAATAACAGGTAAAATGTAGATGAATATAGAAAGCCATGAAATGCTTTAGTTTCATGGCTTTCTTTGTGTTAAATTGGTTGTCAATAGCATTAAAAAAGAGATGAAGATCATTGAAATGACTAACAGCCAAGCTAATTTCATATTGCCTGTTTCCATTGCAACATATACAGCAGTGGGAGCCGTCTGGGTTTTCCCAGGGATATTGCCGGCAAACATGAGCGTGGCGCCAAATTCCCCCAATGCTCTAGCAAAGCTAAGTATGAATCCGGAAACAATCGATTTTACTGATAGTGGGAGAGTTACTTGTAAAAAAACATTAAAATCACTTGCCCCGTCCATCTTCGCAGCCTCTTCGATATCCTTGTCCACGGCTTGAAATCCAGTTTTTACAGATTGGTACATTAATGGAAATGCAACAATAGTGGAGGCAATAATCGCTGCCAGTGGTGTAAAAATGATGGAGCTGTCGAAAAGGGTTTCGATAAAAGCACCTGCCGGACTATTTTTTCCAAAAAAGAAAATTAATAAAAAGCCAATAACGGTAGGCGGCAAAACAATAGGCAGCAGCATCAGGGTCTCTATGATCATTTTTCCTTTAAAATGTTTATCAGCAAATAACCTGCCGAATAAAATACCAAAGATTAGTGCCAGTAGGGCAGAAATTGTGGCCACTTTCAGTGACAATAAAATTGGGGGCCAAAATTCATTAAGCATAGTAGATAAAATACTTCCTCTCGAACGGCTGATTATTCCCTCATTATAGCGAAAGCTTCCAATTCATAAAAGATATAAAACAAAAAAACTGCCAAATTGCAGTTTTTATAGATCATCTTTGTCTTTGGCCAATAGCTGCTGGGCGCCTGAATCGAAGGAGCTCGGGGAATCAATTTGATCTCGGTCATCGACAAAGCTCCTATTCCCAAAGAAATCACTCTTATCACCAAAATTTTGGCCGTAGCCTTGATTTTTCTTGTCGGAATTATGCCACTCAGCCAGCAGGTTTTGGCCAATATTTACGGCGGAAGCATTTTCAAAGGAATTAATTTTAATCATAAATATATTTATATTAATATATGGAACGGGAGTGGGCATGTCATCTCCTCCTTATAATTGCTTTTAAATATATGCAATTCCCTAATGTTTATGAGGAAATTAAGGATTAAAATAACTTTCAGTTAAGTATGATGAAGTAAGGCTTTGTTTTTTGCTTCCCTAGATTAGGGGAGAGGGGGTGCGGATTGATGGATATGGAAAAGTTGAAACAATGGCTAGAGATGGCTAAAAATATGCAGGGCGGGGATTTCTGGAACAATATCTTTGACCAAGAATTTGCCCAACAATTTATGAATGAAGCGCCTTTTAAGACACCTAATGCCCATTCAAACCGGCAGCAGCCCGGCACCGATCTGAAAAGCGAGAGAACGTTCCCTGCAATTGATTTAATGGAAGGGGAAGAGGAGGTAATGGTAGTTATCGAGCTCCCTGGTGTCTTAAAAGAAAACATAGAATTAGGGCTTAATGGCAATATTCTCACCGTCAAAGGAAGAGCGCTGCCTGTTCATCCACATTTGAAATATACTTATTCGGAAAGGTTTTACGGTGAATTCAATCGGCAGATTACCTTACCTGATACCGTAAATCCGCAGGATATCAGCGCTAAATTCTGGAATGGCTTATTAATAGTCAGTTATCAACGATTCGTACAAAAGGGCGAAATTATCCCAATTGAATAACAGGTTTTTATGAAAATAGGACTTGATAAGCAGTGTTTTCCATATAAATAAAGTAAGGTTAAAAATAAGGGAGCGTTTTAGGCCAATGTCAATAAAAAATTTATTCCTTATTTTCCGCAAAAATGATTATGATAAAGAACTCCGAAAAAAAATAACTTCCTTAGAGAGAAATATAGAAGAATTGGAACAAACGCTGCGGGACTTAAAGGCACAAAACAAGCCTGATGAAACCGTGAAAACAAAGGATCCCCCTATAATAATCGAAAAAATAAATATCGAAAAAATTATTCTGGATAAATATGAATTGAATAATAACTTCGGACAGCTTGGGATTAAAGAATTGAAAGGAAAATTAAACATAGGTGCCACATACGGCAGTGAATTTACACCAAATTTCACCGGAGATGAAGACGATAAAGTAACCGAAGCTAAAGAGGAAAGAATCAAGAAGCAAGAAAAACCGAATGGACCCAAGGTAAATATTAAACCAAAAGACCATTAAAAAAAGACTAAAGAGGAGTCCTTTAGTCTTTGTGTTAACATTATTGAAGTCTGCTTTCAACCGCTTGGCATACTTCATCAGCAGACAAACCGTTTGCATCAATAACCGGTGCTTTCGTAACGGTATCAGCCATTCCCATAACGTTCGAATCAAGGCCGGTAACGACACAGCAATCACAATTTTGGGCGTCAGACTCCTGTTTGAGTTCGACAACATCATATCCTTTTGCACGTAGAGCATCTTGAACATTTGTAAGAGATTGTTCTACTCCAACCCTTGCCATACAAACACCTCCTCAATCATTATGTTGCCTAAGTTTGACAGAAATATTCCGAATAACAGGGGATAATCTTTCAAAAGCTAAAATGGGAGGTGTACTATGGGCAAACGCAGTAAAAAGAAAGCCGACCCTTCAACCATAGGGTTGGCTTCACCAGAAGTAGAAGGACAGGGAACGACCACAACAGAAACTGGCTCCAGAATGCAGCCATCTTCAAGGAAAAAGCAGAAACAAATGTAATAATGAAATAAGAGGCTGCCATTTGACAGCCTCTTATTTGTCCAGCTCCAGCGCCCAGCGGCTATTGTCCTTCGCTCATCTCCCTACGATAAGTCAACATCGGATCGCTTCGCTCTCCGTGTTTCCTTTATCTCAGTCGATGCGCTCCAGGCCATACGCCGCTAAACGGGCGCTTCCACTTTTCTAATTATTTATACATCTCTGCTACTTGTTTTTGTATATCAGTATTCTCTAGGTATTCATCATAAGACATTTGCTTATCGACCAATCCAGCAGGTGTTAGTTCAAAAATGCGGTTGGCAATCGTTTGGATAAACTGATGGTCATGGGAAGCAAACAGCATGGATCCCTTAAAATTAATTAATCCATTGTTTAGAGCGGTAATAGACTCCAAATCCAAGTGGTTGGTTGGCTCATCTAAGAGCAAGACATTTGCTCCGCTAAGCATCATTTTGGACAGCATACAGCGGACTTTTTCTCCTCCGGAAAGGACGCTTGATTTCTTTAAAACTTCTTCACCGGAAAATAGCATTCTTCCTAAAAATCCACGTAGGAAGCTTTCACTGTCATCTTTTGGTGAAAACTGACGAAGCCAATCAACAAGATTTAAGTCGCTATTCTCAAAGTATTCCGAGTTATCCTTTGGAAAGTAGGCTTGAGATGTGGTGATTCCCCATTTAAAGGTACCGCTGTCAGCTTCCATTTCACCCATTAATATTTTAAAGAGTGTTGTTTTGGCTGTTTCATTTGTTCCGACAAGGGCGATTTTGTCTCCCTTGTTCATGATAAAGCTAATGTTATCAAGTACCTTCACGCCTTCGATTGTTTTCGTCAGCCCTTCTACTCTTAACAAATCATTACCAATTTCCCTATCTGGGGTAAAGCCGACATATGGATATCGTCTTGAAGATGGTCTAATATCATCAAGTGTAATTTTGTCCAATAGCTTTTTCCGTGATGTTGCCTGCTTGGATTTTGAAGCATTCGCACTAAAACGGGCAATAAAGCTTTGCAACTCTTTAATTTTTTCTTCTTTCTTCTTATTGGCGTCCTGCGCCATTTTTGAAGCTAATTGACTGGATTCATACCAGAAGTCGTAGTTGCCGACATAGATTTGGATTTTGCCAAAGTCTAAATCCGCAATATGGGTACAAACCTTATTTAAGAAGTGACGGTCATGGGATACAACAATCACTGTATTTTCAAAATTGATCAGGAATTCTTCAAGCCATTGGATGGCCTTAATATCCAGATGGTTGGTTGGCTCGTCTAAAAGTAATACATCAGGCTGGCCAAATAGGGCCTGTGCAAGAAGGACTTTTACCTTTTCAGCACCTGTTAATTCAGCCAACTTTTTATAATGAAGCTCTTCGCCAATTCCCAGACCTTTTAACAGGATGGCCGCTTCAGATTCAGCTTCCCAGCCGTTTAACTCGGCAAATTCACCCTCGAGTTCAGCAGCTTTCATGCCGTCCTCATCCGTGAAGTTTTCTTTCATATAAATGGCGTCTTTTTCCTGCATTACCTGATAAAGTCTGGTGTGACCCATGATAACTGTTTTTAAAACTTCATGTTCCTCATATTCAAAGTGGTTCTGCTTTAAAACCGCCATCCGCTCGTTCGGTCCTAGTTGGACTGTACCCGTTTGCGCTTCAATTTCTCCAGCGAGTATTTTTATAAAGGTAGATTTTCCGGCACCGTTCGCCCCGATGAGACCGTAGCAATTGCCGGGAGTAAATTTAATATTCACATCTTCAAAAAGCTTTCGGTCTCCGTATCTTAAACTTACATTACTTACAGTAATCATTCTTGCATCCTCCAAAAAAACATATTGCTTTGTATTATACCATTAATAAGGGAAAAGAGCGAATTTCACAAAAAAATCTTTGGGGGAAAATGCATCATTTTTTTGAGTTTTGTGGGGAAGTAAAGTAGTAAAAAGAAAAATTTTCTAAAAAAATTTTTTTGTTTTCACACTTTATTCATATTTTTGTTGTAAAATTATCGTAAGATGCAGTTAAAAGAGGGTGAATTGTGTGGCCAAAAAACAGCTCGCAGAACTCGTAAACAAGCTTAAAAAAGCAGGTATTAAAGCGAGTTTAACGAAACCAAAGTCCAATTATCATTTATCTTTGCAGCAATTAAAAAAATATCCTTCATCTGTTGTTAAATAATATATGTAGTGAAAAGCGATTAATCCTAGGGACTAACCGCTTTTTTTATACTAATTAATTTTATCCATTATTTTATTTTTAACTTCTTCGCGATTAAAACCATCGCCCATCGGAAATTTGGCAACAAATTTATTGTTTTCGTCAATTAAGTAAGTGAATGTGGTGTGGACAAATTGTCCGTTTCCAGGGTCTTTATATTGGAATTGCAAGGCCTCACCAATCTCCCTGATCTTTTTCTGCTCATTTTTAATATTTTGTTTATCCCCGGTTAGGAATACCCAGTCTTTGCTATTTTCAATTCCAAACCCCTTCATATAATTGGACAATACTTCTGGAGTATCACGATAGGGGTCAATCGTAATCGTAATGAATTCGATATCCTTGCCGAATACCCCGCTTTTTTCTAAATCCTTTTTCAAAGCGGCCATCTTTTGCGTCGTGGTCGGGCAGACATCAGGACAGTGTGTGTAAATGAATTCAATGAGCTTTAATTTTCTTTGATCCTTGCCGAATGTATATTGATCACCATTTTGATTGATTAATGTAACATTGCCTGGAATTTTGGTGTTTGCATCCCGAATAAGAAAATAGGAAATGCCGGCAGCAATACCGATAAATATGGCTAAACTGCAAATAAGGTAGATTTTTTTCATCACGATTCCCTCCTAACAATAAGATAAAGAAGTTTTCACAAAAATGATATGGATATTTTGTGAACAAAAAATGGGCTATGATAATATTGACAATTCATGCCAAATGTAATAATCTGAAGTTGAAATTAAGTTTTCTTAATAAAAGGAGTATGTTTTATGTTAGGTGTCGTTCTTAACTAATCCAACTAATTGGATATTTTCATTCCGGCCGCCTTCTTGTTTTTTTGATAACAAGAAAGGGTTATTTGAGTATGGGCAAGGAATGAGGTTAAGAACAATGGGCAGCCATAAGCATACATTTTATAAATCAATGTAGCTGTGTACACTCGTGTAGACAGTTTTTATTTTGGTTTATTTTGTTGTAATTTTCATTTGCCGCAATGACATTGTTCATTGCGGCTATTTTTATTTTGGGAGGAATATAAGTTGAATCAGCATACCTTTAATGTATTGGAATTTAAACAAATAAAAGAAACTATTGCAGGCTTTGCCATGACAAAGGAAGGAAAAGCGAAAATTGCGGGCCTGACACCTTCTTCTATTAAGAAGCAAATTGAGGCTTGGCTTGATGAGGTTACGGAAGCCGTCGAGATTCAGAAAAAAAGTGCAAGTGTTCCTGTCCATGGACTTGATGGGATGGAACAGATGCTTTCCAACTTAAATAAAGGAGTGGTCTTCCGTCCGGACCAGTTAATGAAGCTGTACGATTTCTTGGATAGCTGCGGAAAGATGAGAAGATATATGAAGGATAAGGAATATTTTGCACCAAGAGTTGCGTCCTATGTCCATGTAATTGAAGAACTGCCGGAGCTTGCCAATGAAATTAATCGCTGTATCCATAATGGCAGAGTGGACGATTATGCTAGCAAGGAGTTATTAAAAATTAGGAAGCAAATGGCCATTCAGGAGGAGCGCCTGAAGGAAAAAACCATGCAGCTGGTAAGGTCAAATAAATATAAGCCATATTTACAGGAACAGGTTGTCAGTCAGCGAAATGGAAGATTTGTGATACCGATAAAAAAGGAGTATCGGACCAAAATTAAAGGGACAGTCTTGGATACATCGGCATCAGGAGCAACATTGTTTATTGAACCTGAGGATATTGCTATATTCCAAGATCAACTTAGCTGGCTTATAGCCGATGAAGAGACCGAGGTACAAAAAGTTCTCAGCCGTCTAACTGGATTGGTGGAGCAATATGAAACGCAAATTCGGCTGGCAGTCGAAACAATGGTTCACTATGATTTTTTGTTTGCAAAAGCAAAGTATTCCCGTTCCATTCATGGCTCCAAGGTGAGAATGAATGACACTGGTGATATGGAATTAATTGAGGCAAAGCATCCGTTGTTAGGTGAAAAAGCTGTACCGTTGACTTTTAGTATGGGGGATAATAAACGAGCCTTAATTATTACGGGTCCGAATACGGGCGGGAAAACAGTTACCATCAAGACGGTTGGGCTGCTCACATTAATGGCCCAATGCGGACTTCATATACCTGCAGATGAAAAGAGTAATATTAGTATTTTTCAAGCTATTTTAGTTGATATTGGGGACGGTCAGAGTATTGCCGAAAATTTAAGTACGTTCAGTTCCAGAATCGTTAATATCATTGAAATCTTAAAGAATGCAAACAATCGCACATTAACTTTAATAGATGAACTTGGTTCCGGCACAGATCCGGGTGAGGGAATGGGTCTGGCAACAGCCATTCTTGAAACTCTTTACGAAAAGGGGGCCGTGATTTTGGCCACCACCCATTATAGTGAAATAAAAGATCTTGCCGAACAGCATCCAGGATTTATAAATGGGTCAATGGAGTTTGATCTTAAGAGCTTAAGTCCAACCTACCGTTTAATGATAGGGAAAGGGGGGGAAAGCCAGGCCTTTGAGATTGCTTTGCAGTTGGGAATCCACCCGAAAATCATTGAAAAAGCGCATAGCGTAACGTATAAAGAAGAAAAAACCTATGTTTCTCCTGTTTCGGACGATTGGAAGCTTAAGGATATGGAAAAACAGGTTATCATCAACAAACACCAAGACAAAAAGCCAGTTGTAAAACCTGTCCAACAAGTGCCTTTATACCAGCAGGGGGACAATGTAAAAATCACACCGGGAAATGAATTTGGGATTGTTTATAAAGGACCAGATCAGCAAGGAAATTATATTGTCCAGATAAAGGGTGAAAAAGTATCGGTTAACCATAAAAGGATGAAGCTATATATTGCCGCAAATGAATTATATCCCGACGATTATGATTTCGATATTATCTTTCAAACGAAAGAAAATCGCAAAAAAAGCAAAATTCTTTCAAAAAGACATGATGACGAAATTATAATTGAACATTCAGAATAACGATAATTCTTAAAACCTCGAAGAGGCTGTCTAAAAGGTACCCATATTAGACAGCCTCTATTATCATTTTTTATTCTGTAAATATTGTTTAGCCAGCAGCTGCTTTACTTCGTTATAGCTTAAACCTGACTGGCTGTTTAGACGTTTTACCTCTTCAATATCTGTTCCAACAATCGAATAACGCTTCTGATTTAAGTTCATTTTAAGTCCTCCAAATGAAAAAGAAAAATGAAGAAATGAAAAGGCTAATTTTGGACATACTAAAGGAAAAGGAGGCGGTTCCGATTTTTTTTGGTAAACGTGCAAAAGAAGAAGAAATGGAAACAATTCTTGTTGATACTGAAATTTTTTCATGCATGGATAATTCATGTATAGGATGGATGAGAAAGGATTTTGTATCTGACGATTTACTGTGCCCAATGTGTGGTAATGAAATGATACAGGAAATTCGTGAGCTTCCGAAAATATAATAAGTTTCGTGACAAAGACTGTCTTGCTGATGACAGTCTTTATCTATACCCATATCTTCTACAAATTTTCATTTTGCTGGCCGATTTCACCGGCGGCAATAATTGAATTGGCTTCTTTAAGAAATTCATGCTCATCGACCGAATCACCGGGAACATTTTTTAAATTTGGATAGATGGCCCCATTATTAATGGTAATGGTTTTTTCTTTTGGAGCGGTTGTCAAATAATCTTCCTTCTTTGCCATTTCATCATCTCCTTACGTACAGGTTTTGCATTCCAATTGGCTTCTATGCTTCCCTATTTTTGACCAAAACGGAAAAAACTCTCCGGTCCGTCCGGAGAGTTTTTGTTATTCTTCTTTCTTTGATAGGCAGTGGTCACATTCCATTAGGTAAGATTCAGCTTGCTCTTCCATATGCTGACCGCATTCTGGACATTCTTTTTTAGGAAGGTTACGGAAAAATTCAACTGGGCTCATTAACATTATTAAACATCTCCTTTATAGTACAGTTATTTTTATTGTTGTTTGTTGTAGTACAGAATAGTCAAAAATAAAAGTTTCCCTCTTTTTATTCTGCTTTTTTGGATAAACAGCGATCGCATTCCATTAGGTAAGATTCAGCTTGCTCCTCCATATGCTGACCACACTCAGGGCATTCCTTTTTAGGCAGATTACGAAAAAATTCAACCGGACTCATTAACATTTAAAACTCCTCCTTTATTAATACAGTTTATTTTAATCCCTCTTGTTATAGTACAGTATAAACAAAAAAATTAAAAATGTGTAGCCTTTTTTCTAAAAAAGTTAAATTTTTTTAAAAATAAGTCTTTTATCCCGGACAAGTAAGTTTATTAATGATTATTTATGTAGGATTTAATTTAGGGTAAATTAAACAAAAATTTATCTTTCCTAACATTTTACTTTCCATTACAATCATAGTAGAAATAGGTTAAATGGGGGAATGCACGTTAATGAATGCATTTTTAGGAGATTTTCATCCTTATCTTTTTATAATTGCTGTTGGACTAACCTTTATGGCTTCTTATACGGCCTTAGACATGTTTTCCTTAATTAGGTCCTCAGATCAAAATAAAAGGCTGCTTTTTATAGGCGGCACACTTTCAATGGGAATTGGAGTATGGGTAACTAATTTTATTGGATTATTAACGACAAATAGTACTCTGTTTGCTAACTACCATATTCCATTAACGATTCTTTCCATATTTATTGGAGTTGCCTTTACTGGAATGGCGTTTTTTCCGCTGTTTGGAAAAGAAATTAAGATGTCACATCTGCTTGCTGGCAGTTCATTACTAACAATAGCCGTTTTTTCCATCCATATTATAGGCATTTATTCTATGAATGTGACAATTAAATATCATTTCCTTTTATTTGCTTTTTCTGGACTGTTAATGTTCGCAGCCTTCTTCTTTTCCTTTTGGATTTTGTTTTCTGTAAGGAATTTTCCGACTGAAAATCAAGTTTGGCTAAAGCCGGTAAGTTCGATTATTTTAACTGCGGCGATTGCCGAGGGACATATTTTATTAAAGAAATCGACACTATTTATCACCGATAACAATATGGTTAATAGTTCTGCTCCAGATAGTCTGTTTTTTACTTATTTGGTGCTGTTTGTTTCCGTCCTTATAATGGCGGGACTTATTGTTTCAAGTACCTTAATTAGCAAACAGCTAGCCACATCCGATTTCAACTTAAAGGAATCAATTAAAGAAGTAAAAGATATTACCTTTGCTTTAGATCAATCATCCATTGTAGCGATAACCAATTCAAAAGGTATTATTACATTTGTTAATGATAAATTCAGTGAGATTTCGAAATACTGCCGGGATGAATTGATCGGACAGGATCATCGCATTTTAAATTCCGGATACCATTCAAAAGACTTTTTTAAAGATTTGTGGAAAACAATTGGCCAAGGTAATGTTTGGCACGGAGAGATTTGCAACCGTGCCAAGGATGGAGGCCTATATTGGGTGGATACAACGATTGTTCCCTTTTTAAATAGCCACGGGAAGCCGTATCAATATGTAGCGATTCGGACCGATATTTCAGACCGGAAACGTGCTGAGGGACATTTAAAAGAAACAATGAAGGAAAACACTGATATTAAATTTGCTTTGGACCAGTCTTCGATTGTTGCCTTTACAGATTCACGGGGGAAAATTACCAGCGTAAACGACAAGTTTTGTGAGATATCCAAATACAGCCGGGAAGAGATCATTGGAAAGGACCATAATATCTTGAATTCCGGTTACCATTCCAGGGACTTTTTCAAAAACCTATGGAAAACGATTGGGGAAGGAAAGGTTTGGAAAGGGGAAATCCGCAATAAAGCGAAGGATGGAACTTTTTATTGGGTCGATACCACGATCGTTCCATTTCTCAATGAACAGGGGAAGCCATATCAGTATTTGGCGATCCGCAATGATATAACAGAACGCAAGAAGACGGAAGAAGTCCTCCACCGGCAGGATAAGCTTGCCGCGGTTGGGCAATTAGCTGCCGGCGTTGCACATGAAATCCGCAACCCGCTGACATCTATGAAGGGTTACACGGAATTTTTGCAGTTAGATGAGCAAGATCCTGAACGCCTTGAATTTTTGAATATTATTTTAGATGAAATTGAGCGCGTCAATACCATTGTCGAGGACTTCATGGTCTTGGCTAAACCGAAGGCAGTGGAATTAGAAGAAAAGAATGTTGTACCGGTTATCAAGAATGTGGTTTCACTGCTTGAGTTTGAGGCGCGTAAGAAAAACGTCCGTCTGATGTTTAACTGCAATCAGGAAATAATCCAGATAGAATGTGATGAAAATCGTTTGAAGCAGGTCTTTTTAAACTTTATAAAAAATGGTATAGAGGCCATGCCGAATGGCGGGGATCTGCATGTTAAAACGGTGATTCATGAGAACAATGTGCAAATATCCATTCAAGATACCGGTGTTGGCATTCCAAAAGAAAAGCTGAAAAAGCTCGGAGAACCTTTTTTCACTACCAAGAAAAATGGAAATGGACTAGGGTTAATGGTCAGCTTTAAAATTATAGAAAGCCATAACGGGAAAGTATTTGTAGAAAGTGAACCAAACAAGGGAACAACATTCAATATTCTATTGCCGGCAAAAACAGCCTAAAACGGAAGAGCCTATCTTCCGTTTTTCTTTTTTGAAAAATAGACAAAATTTTTTGCAAAAAAGGAAGCCGTAAATGTAATAATTAGATTAATATGATTATATAGATAGTTTAGTTATCACAGGGAGGGAGCATTTTGGGTGAAGCAAATTTAGTCAAGACAATTTGCGGCTATTGCGGTACAGGCTGCGGATTAGTCCTAGAGGTTCAGGATAATAAAATCGTCAAAATCCGCGGTGACAAGGAAGCACCGGTTAACAAAGGACAAACTTGTGTCAAAGGTGCATTTGCCTATGAGTATGTCCATGCCAAAAACCGGCTGACAGCACCTTTAATAAGAAGGGCCGGGGAACTGGTGGAAACTACTTGGGAAGAAGCTTATCAATTTATTGCAAGCAAACTTTCCGACGTAAAAAGCAAGTGGGGATCAAATGCCATCAGCATGTTCGCTTGTGCGAGAAGCACAAACGAATCAAATTATGTAACACAAAAATTTATGAGGACGGTTATTGGCAGTAACAATATTGACGGCTGCAACCGAACGTGACATGCGCCAAGCGTTGCCGGTCTGGCAACTATTTTTGGAAGCGGTTTCCCAACAAACACTTTGGAGGATATCGACAAAGCAGAGGTATTACTCCTAATGGGCTCTAACACGACAGAGGCACACCCGATTATCGCTAATCGCATGAAAAAAGCAGCAAAAGCCGGCCTCAAAATCATTGTCGTCGACCCAAGAAAAATAGAAATGACAAAAGTGGCCCACCGCCACCTGCAAATCAATGTAGGCACTGATATTGCCCTAATAAATGCCTTGATTCGGGTAATTCTAAAGGAAGGTCTTTATAATCAAAAATTTATTGAGCAATTTACAATTGATTTTGATAAACTGGCAAATCAGGTTGAGCTATATACACCGGAATATTCGGCCAAGATCACAGGTCTTACCCCGGAAGAAATCGTGGCCACTGCCAGGGACTATGCAAATGCGAGCGCTTCGATGATTGCTTATACACTAGGAATTACCGAACATCACTGTGGGGTGAACAATGTTTTCGACATTGCCAATCTTGCCCTTTTAACCGGGAACATTGGAAAGCCAGGCTCCGGAATTATGCCGCTAAGGGGACAAAATAATGTTCAAGGTGCTGGTGACATGGGCTGTCTTCCAAATCAATTGGCAGGAGCAATGAGCTTAACTAATGATGAATACAGAGCACGTTATGAAAAGGAATGGAATATTACCCTAAATCCCCAGGCGGGCGACACCCAAACCAGGACATTTGATCGGCTTGAGATGGGAGAGCTAAAAGGACTTTATGTGATTGGGGAAAATCCACTTCTCGCCGATGTTGATATGAACCATACAAAAACATTGTTGAAAAAGCTGGATTTATTAATCGTTCAGGACATTTTTCTGACTGAAACCGCGAAAATGGCTGATGTTGTGCTTCCTGCCCGTTCCTGGGGTGAAGTCGAAGGGACTTACACAAACACGGACCGGCGGATCCAACGAGTACGTAAGGCAGTCGAGCCAGGTCCGAATACAAAGGAAGATTGGGTCATTCTTTGCGAGCTGGCGACATTGATGGGTTATCCAATGCATTATAACAAGAGCGAAGAAATTTGGGATGAAGTCAGGAAAATCGCATGGGAAATGTACGGGGGCATTTCGTATGAGCGACTGGAGAAGGAATACAGCATTCATTACCCTTGTCCAGATGAAAACCACCCGGGTACATTTATTATGCATGAAAGGTTCCATCAAACCGAAGCGGCTTCTAAAAAAGCTCCTTTTGTGCCTGTCGATTATACACCGCCTATGGAGCCACCGGATGAAGAGTATCCTTTTACGTTGACGACAGGCAGACGTTATGAGTCGTACAACACGCATACACAGACTCGGCATTACGCTGCGGGAGTGAAAATAAAACAGACTGAAGAGACTGTTGATATCCATCCTGAAGACGCCAAATCTCTTGGAATAGTCGATGGGGAAGTCGTCCAAGTCCGTTCACGAAGAGGAGACCTTCAAGTAAAAGCCAAAATTACAGAACAGGTTGTACCGGGGCTTGTCTTTATGAGTTTTCACTGGAGCGAAACACCGACTAACGTATTAACTTTAAATGAATATGATCCGATTTCGGGAACAGCCGAATATAAAGCTTGTGCCGTAGCGATTGAGCGATTAAGCTAAATAAGTAATAAAGAATAGTGGAAATGAGCAATCCACTATTCTTTTTTTCCTGTATCGCCAAATCATGGACAGACTGGAAGGTTCTGATGCGTTAGAAATGCTATTGTAATATAACTGCCATTCTTGTTAATGAATTAACATCTCCTTGTTCTTTTTCTGTTAAGAAACCATGTTAAGATTACCTTAGACATGCTTCGATGGGAACATAGGAGGTAGTTAAATGATTTTTAAAATAAAAACATTCATTGCAGCTATTGGATTATCAGCGGGTTTTGGGGTGCATGCACATGCTGCAGCGCTGGCAGTGCCTCAAGTGGACTCTTTAAAAGAACAGCCAATAATGAATATTACAAATGTGCAAACTTTTGATGATTGGATGAAAATATCAACTCTAAATGATATTCCAATGTTACAAAGTGAAAAACAATTGATTGTTAACAAAACAGATACTTTCTGGGACAGTGCTAATCACATTCAAGAATCAGTCGCTAAAGCAAATGAAACGATTATTAGTCCGGAAACACAGATTGTTGCTCCAAAAGTTGTGGAGAACAATGAGCAGAAACCAGAAACTGCTGCACCAATACAAGACAAACCTGAAATAGCCGTTAGCCAACAGGATAACAGCAAACCACAGGAACAGCCTGTTGTCGAAAATAAGGCGTCTGCTGAAACGCCTGGCAATAACAATCAAAATAATAATGCTGTCGAAGCAACTACAAATGATAATAATAACAACAACACCATCGATGCACAGCCGGTTGTAAATCAAAATCAACCAAAGGAGATCACTGTAGATGCGACTGCTTATACAGCTTCATGTGAAGGCTGCTCCGGCATTACCAAAACGGGTATAGATATAAAGGCTAACCCAAATGCAAAAGTGATTGCAGTAGATCCAGCAGTCATACCACTTGGAAGCAAGGTATATGTTGAGGGATACGGTGAAGCAATTGCAGGTGATATTGGCGGGGGAATTAATGGACATGAAATTGATGTGTTTATCCCTTCAGAACAAGATGCACTTAAATGGGGACGTAAAACAATTACAGTTAAAATATTAAACTAAAACAAGCCGGATTAACATCCGACCTGTCAAAATGCCGAGAAAGGGTTTTCTTCTCGGCATTTTTTTTAGTAAATTTATTGTCTCTGCTAGTGGGCCTGTTGATTTCCGCTCCGGGCACTCGCTTTCCGCGGGGAGGTCCTGGAGCGCCAATCAACAGACTTGTTGAACAGCCTTATATTAATAATATTACAACAAATTAACGCGGAGAATCGTTAAATAAAATGAGTAAAATAAAAGGCAGTCGAAAGTTTCTCGACAGCCTGACAAGCCGGATGATTATCCGGCTTGTTTTGCTAGTTCTTGGGTTTTTGAAACAGTAGCTTTTCTTTGATAGAAGTACCAGTTTAATGCGAATGAAATTGCATAAAATCCAATAAAGAAATAAAACGCAGTTACTGGTGTGCCTGTGGCATTAACAGACCAGCCGAATAGTTTTGGAATTAAGAATGATCCGTAAGCGGCAAATGCTGCTGAAAAGCCTATAACTGGTGCTGCTTCCTTTGGTATGAAAATATTTGGAATCATTTGGAAGGTAGAACCAGAACCAATACCTGATGCAAGGAACAAAATTAAGAAAGAAATTAAAAATCCTGCAAATTGTTTAGCATTAAGGAAATAGATTACTCCAATAGCACCAATTGTCATAACAACAAATACATAGGCTGTAACCTTTGCTCCACCCAGTTTATCTGCAATCCAACCGCCTACAGGTCTAGCGGCAGCTGCCACTAGCGCTCCAAGGAAAGCAAGTGAAATGTATTCAGGGAATTGGGATTTTAATAATAACGGGAATGCTGCTGAATACCCAATGAACGATCCAAATGTACCGATATAAAGAATGGTCATAATCCATGTGTGTTTCCGCTTAACGATCACAAATTGATCTGCTACTGATTGTTTTGTGCCTGGAACGTTATCCATTTTAAATGCTGCAAGTAATGTTACGATCACAATTGGGATAACCCAAACAAATGCTGCGTTTTGTAACCAAACTTCTTGACCGTTAGATAAAACCTGCTTACCGCCAATTAAGGCAAATGTTCCAGAAGTAATGACTAATGGAGTGATAAATTGAACAACTGAAACTCCCATATTTCCTAAGCCGCCGTTAATTCCAAGAGCAGTTCCTTTTTCACTCTTTGGAAAGAAAAAGCTGATATTCGCACTTGAAGATGAGAAGTTACCGCCGCCTAATCCGCACAGTGCAGCAAGAGTCAGCATAATAGAATATGGTGTATCTGGGTTTTGTACTGCAAAGCCAATTCCAATAGCTGGTATCGCTAGTATCGCAGTTGAAATGACGGTCCAGTTTTTGCCGCCTATCGTTCCGACTGCAAATGTATAAACAAAGCGAAGTGTTGCTCCGACAAGACCAGGGATAGCGGCTAAAGTAAAGAGCTGTTCCTCCGTAAAGTTAAAGCCAATATCATTTAAGCGTATGGCAACCACTGACCAAATTTGCCAAACGATGAAGGCAAGCATTAATGATGGGACGGAGATCCATAGATTTCTTTTTGCGTGTTTTTTTCCTTCTGCTTTCCAGAACTTTTCGTCTTCTGGGTTCCAATACGTTATTCGAGCCATTTTGATTTCCTCCAATGTGGATTTCTATTTTTAAAATGTTAGTTTAGTTGTTTATGATGTTAATATAAACCAAAGGATAACACGATTTTTGTGACGAACGTCACAAAAGTAGTGAAGGAACTGTGAACTCGCTCAAGTTGACAAAAAGTTGTAATAAATTTACCGTGTTGGCAAAAAAAAGAGACCTTCTTAACGGAAGATCCCTGTAGCTTTTTAACTTTACGCACTTTCCTCTTTAAACATCCCAACGTAATTTTTGGTTTCACCTAAATCATCTTTAATCGCTGTTATAGTCAGCCATTCCTTATAAATCTCATTATTTTTACGCTTATTCCAAATGTGCCCTTCCCAGTATCCTGTCGATGAAAGGCTCGCCCACATTTGCTTGTAAAATTCGTTGTTATGCTCTCCGGACTGTAAAACGCTTGGGGTCTTTCCGATTACTTCCTCCTGTTGATAACCGGTAATTTTCGTGAAAGCCGGATTCACCCTTAGAATGATTCCATGTGGATCAGTGACGCATATTCCATCGACGGCATGGTTCACAATTTGTGTGGAAATATCAAGTTTTTCTTGGAAGTAAAGCCATACGACAATGACCAGACTGGCCAATGAAAATTCAGATAGGGCCATGAATCCAATGGCATAATGACCTGTAAGATTAAAGAGAATGGTTAGTATAATTGGTGGAAAAAAGCCTCCAAGTCCTCCCATTGCGGAAACAATGCCATTAACAATTCCGGCCTGCTTTGAAAAATAGAGAGGAACCAGTTTAAAAATAGCCCCATTTCCGATTCCAGCAAAGAATGCAACTAATAAACAGCCAAAAGAATAAATAGGCAGGGAGGGTGTAAAAGACAGTAGAAAGCCGGCAAATGTAAGGCTGAAGAAAACAGTTGCAAGAATCATAAAAGGATTTACTTTATCCCCTAACCATCCGCCGACCGGACGGAAAAGAGTAGCCAAAGCAATAAAACCTGCAGTACGTAGACCTGCGTCCACCTTCGATAGCTCAAAGTGATTCACTAAGAAGGACGGCAGATAAATCGTAAAGGCCACAAAGGCTCCAAAGGTTATAAAATAAAACAAGCTTAAAAACCAAAGCTTCGGATTTCGATAAACTTTATTAATTTGTTCCGATAATGGAAGGTTAGCCCTTTGTTCCTCACGGTCACCAAAAAGAAAATTTAATAAGGCAAAAATGATCACAATGACCAGATATATTTGTATCGTTGTTCTCCAGCCAAACTCATTGGCCAGTATCGGTGCGAGGAAGGATGTAATAGCTGTGCCGATATTACCTGCACCATATATGCCATTAATAAAACCATGCTTTGTTTTGGCATAATATTTTGGGAGAGAAGTTACTCCAACGGAAAATATCGCTCCGCCAATCCCAAGCACAAATCCGCCTGCAATTAACATAAACATTGAATTGGCATAACTGATGATGGCAATCGGTACGACGAGAAGTACAAAACTGATTGAAAATAATATTCTTGCTCCAAAGCGATTAGTCCAATAGCCGATTGGAACTCTAAGGAGTGACCCAAGTATAACAGGTACCGCTGTGGCCCAGGCAATTTCCGTTGAAGAAAGTGCAATATCTGCCTTAATAAAAGGCATTAATGAAGAAATGAGCACCCATACCATAAACCCGCCGATTAGGCTTCCTGTTTGCAAAAATAGCTGCTTTGTTCCTTGATTCATTCATATTCCTCCTCTGCCCTACAATAAATTAAAAATAAATCTTCCTAATTTATTTCATGCACCACCAACGAATTATTTCCTCCGAAGCATTATATTACATAAAACTGTCACATTCTGTGAGGAATGACACATAAATGTAGGAAAATTGTTTAATAAAGTTCAAAATTCAGCAGTATCAGCCAATGTTATAGGGTGAGAAGAAGGATAGAATGTCAATAGAATTCATATTTCATGGACGGAATGGAAAATATATGACAAGAGTTTCGACTTTTAGGCATTTTAAAGTTAAAAGGTGAGGAAGGAATGTATGAAACGAAAAAAAAGATTTTATCTTGACCCGCCACAAATACTTGTGCTTGGATTTGCTCTAATTATTTTGCTTGGCGCAATCCTGTTGACCCTCCCAGTTTCTACAATGGATGGAAAAGGTCTGCATTTTTTAAATGCCTTGTTTACTGCAACTTCAGCCACCTGCGTGACAGGCCTGGTGGTGGTAGATACGGGAACCACTTTTACTTTGTTCGGCCAATTGGTCATTTTATCCATGATTCAAGTAGGCGGCCTGGGCTTTATGACGTTTGCCACCCTGTTTGCCTTCCTCCTCGGTAAAAGAATTTCATTAAAAGAGCGAATCCTCCTTCAGGAATCCTTAAATAATATTTCGATGGAGGGGATTGTCCGCCTCGCAAAACGGATTTTAATTTTTACATTCGTCATTGAGTTAACAGGTGCAGTACTATTAACCATTCGATTTTCATTTGATTTTCCCATTGGAAAAGCCATTTACTATGGAGTATTTCATTCCATTTCGAATTTTAATAATGCCGGTTTTGATTTGATGGGTGAATTTCATAGCTTAACAAGTTATGTAGACGACCCAATTGTTACCTTAACAGTTTGTGCATTAATAGTATTGGGCGGAATTGGCTTCATCGTTATGAATGATCTTTACGAATATCGACTCTCCAAGAAGTTATCCCTGCATACAAAGATTGTTCTTGTTACCACGATTTTTTTTGTGGCACTTGGAACAGTCGGAATTTTCTTCCTTGAACTTACAAATGATAAAACGATTAAGCCATTAACACTGTCTGGAAAAATCCTTGGTTCCCTATTTCAATCGGTAACAGCAAGAACGGCAGGGGCAAATACCTTAAGCATCGGCGACCTAAGACATGCTTCGTTATTTTTGATAATTTTACTTATGTTTATTGGTGCATCCCCAGGTTCTACTGGTGGCGGGATTAAAACGACCACTTTTACCACTTTAATGGGAGCGGTTTGGTCGCAAATCCGCGGGAAAGAGGATGTGATTTTCTACAGGCAGCGAATTGGTTATGAAACGATTTATAAGGCCCTTACGGTAACACTTAGTGGACTGTTTCTCGTTATGGTGGTTACACTTGTCCTCACTATAACCGAAACTGGGAAGGACTTTTTAATGATAATGTTTGAAGCGACTTCTGCATTTGCAACAGTCGGCCTCTCGATGGGACTGACACCAGAACTGTCTTCTATCGGCAAAGGAATCATTATATTTACGATGTTTGCTGGACGGGTTGGACCGCTCACAATCGCTTATGCAGTCACCATACGCAGAAACCCGGATGCTTTCCGATATCCTAAAGGCAAAATCATGATTGGCTAAACTGACAGCAAGGAGGAAACTTCGAAAAATGGCAGATCAATTTGCAGTTATTGGATTAGGCAGGTTTGGACTAAGCATCGCCAATAAGTTATATGAATCTGGAAGGGATGTGCTCGGTGTTGATGTAAACGAGGAAAGGGCAGATGAGGCACAGAGCTATGTAACCCATTCCGTTATCGCTGATTCGACCGATCCGGAGGCGTTAAAATCAATTGGAATTCGCAATTTTGATACCGTCATAGTCGCAATCGGCAATGATATTCAGGCCAGCATCTTAAGTGTCTTGCTATTAAAGGAATTAGGGGTTAAGAAAGTCATTGCCAAAGCCTTAAATAAACTCCATGGGGAAGTTTTAAAAAAGGTAGGGGCCGATTGGGTTGTCTTTCCGGAGCGGGATATGGGAATAAGAGTGGCCCATCAACTGATATCCCCAAAGGTGCTGAACTTTATTGAATTGTCCAAGGATTATAGTGTTGAAGAAGTAAAAATACCGGAAAAAATGACGGATAAAACCTTAAGAGAACTCGATTTGCGTGCCAAGTATAATCTTAGCGTCATCGCAATTCGCCACCATGACGATATTTTTATTTCCCCTTCACCTGATAAAATCATAGACCATGGTGATGTTCTAGTCGTCATTGGAGAAAACCGAGACCTTGAGCGATTTGCAAATCTCGAATAATCTAAGTCCCCCCATTTGAATGGGGGGATTTTATTTGCGAAAATATAATTATGTTGAGAGGAGAGGTCGAGATGAAATTTACTGATTTAGAAACCACTACAGAACGGTTAGAATTAATGAAAACATTAGCAAATCGTTTCCAATCGAGAGCCCATAAGCTAGATGCGGAGGGTGGGTTTCCTTTTGATAATATTCAAGACCTGAAAGACACGGGCTATACCACATTAACAGTACCTAAAAAGTATGGCGGGAAGGGAATCTCTCTTTACGAAATGATTAAACTTCAAGAACTGATTGCTGAAGGGGATGGTTCAACTGCCCTGGCGATTGGCTGGCATATGGGCATTATTTATAATTTGAACGAAAAAAATTCATGGAAAGAACCTATTTTCAAATTTTTATGTGAACAGGTAATGGCAGGCTCGTTAATTAACAGCGCTGCCACTGAACCAAAAACAGGGAGCCCGACGCGCGGCGGCAGGCCGGAGACAACGGCTGAACAAAAGGGCGGCAGGTGGCTTCTCAATGGCAGGAAAACCTTTACCACCATGTCTCCAGTTCTTGATTATTTTATCGTCAGTGCAAGTCTAAAGGGTACTGAGGAAATTGCAAATTTTCTTATTCCTCGATCTGCTGAAGGACTAAAAATCGAGGAAACATGGGACGTTATAGCCATGAGGGGGACGGGAAGCCATGATTTGGTATTGGAGGATGTCATTATACCAGAAGAGCATATAGTCGAGCCAATTAAACCGGGTAAAAAGAGGGCGATGGGCTGGCTGCTTCATATTCCTGCCTGCTATTTAGGAATTGCGAAAGCGGCAAAAAGGTATTCCATAAATTTTGCCAAGGAATATTCGCCAAATAGTATCCAAGGTACAATAATTGATTTGCCAAATGTTCAGCAAAAAATTGGGGAAATGGAATTGAAAATCATGCAGGCGGAATTTTTCTTGTATGGTGCCGCCAAACAATGGGATGAATCAACTGAGGAAGAAAGAGAAAAGCTGGCTTCTGTATTGGGGGCCGCTAAATTAACGGTGACAAATTCCGCCATTTCCATCGTGGACCTTGCAATGAGAATAGTCGGGGCAAAAAGTCTTTCATCCCAAAGCCCTCTGCAGCGTTATTACCGTGACGTGAGGGCAGGGCTCCATAATCCGCCAATGGATGACATGACCATCCAGCTGTTGGCAAAGCATAGTATTACCAATAACTAACCTGTAGTAACGAACAGACCAATTAAAGTACAATCAAAAAAAGTGTAAGGCAGGAACTAAGCTTCCTGCCTTACACCATGTCCTCATTTTCCTTTTCGAGATCAGCCGGCTGCGGCTGTGCTTGTTGAGTAATTGTTCCTAGAACTTCCCTATCATATTTACCTGGGTCTTTTCCTGCACCAGGCGCAATATTAGACATAGGCAGCTGTTCCATTTCTTTCCCTCGCGGCATTTATATTCATTCCTTTATTATAAAGTAAGAAATATTTTACTCTTCGATAAGCTCACTGATTTCCACTGTTGTTCTTTCTTCAAGCGGCCCGCGCAAATGGACGGTCGCGGTTCTTCCATCCTCATTTAACTGGTCAATCCATACAGATGCACCATTGTATTTAACCATGATATCAGCGGATGAAGATAGGATTTGTTTTACCCTATTGACATTCATTACTTTCACTCCTCCATTAATAATCATTTTAGTCTGTGATGAAAGAAGTGATTTTATGCAACGATGTCTATGTAGCCGCTTTCTTCTATTATATATACAAAAAACTCCTATAAAAGATAAGACTAATATCCGATTGCATACGAAGAACCGAATGTATATGCTAGTTAGAAATACAATTCTACAGAAAAGCCGGAAAGAAAAATAAGGCAGTCCAAAAAAATAAATTAATAAGAAAATGCTGAAACTAAATTTAATTTCATTCGTCTAATATTATTGAGTTTGAAAATAGTCATGTCCAACTCCCAAATAGCATAAGAATAAAGGGACATTCAGCATCATGTTAATGTTTTTCTTTTTATAGAAAATATGATATAGTTATTGAGGTTCGTTTACCGAAGTTAAATTTGGTAAGTGAGAGGAGAAGTTTTAAAAATGATTAAGGAAAGACTTTTAAAAAAAGTAAACAAAAGTCATATTACATTTTACATCATTGCCGTTGTTTTATTTTGGCTAAAAACCTACGCGGCATATCAAATTGAATTTAATTTAGGAATTGATAACAGCCTCCAAGAATTTTTATTATTTATCAATCCATTGAGTTCGGCTTTATTCTTTTTTGGAATTGCCTTGCTCTTTAAAAAGCGTACTAAGCTTGTTATGATTATCACAAATTTTATACTGTCCTTTTTACTTTACGCAAACATTGCTTATTATCGCTTTTTTAATGATTTTATAACCGTACCTGTTTTAATGCAGACGAAAACAAATGCCGGACAATTGGGCGATAGCGCTCTTTCGCTCATGTCCCCACTTGATATTTTTTATTTTACAGACTTCTTTATTCTAATTGCCCTTGCGTTAACCATGTTCAAACAAGTGACGGTTACGAACAGGAAGTCATTTAAAATCGTTCTTTTGTTTTCGATTACGACATTTTTGTTTAACTTGGGTCTTGCGGAAAAGGATCGTCCGCAGCTATTGACTCGTTCTTTTGACCGAAATTATTTAGTGAAATATCTTGGTGCATATAACTTCACGATTTATGATGTCATTCAAAATATCAAATCATCGAGCCAAAGAGCATTGGCAAATTCAACAGATGTTACTGCGGTAGAAAACTATGTTAAAGCGAATCATGCCGCACCAAATCCTGATTACTTTGGCAAGGCAAAGGGAATGAATGTGATTTATGTTTCAATGGAATCATTTCAAACCTTTATGATTGATTACAAGATGCAGGATGGCCAGGAAGTTACACCGTTTCTAAATTCATTAACACATGATCAGAATACATTTTATTTTGAAAACTTTTTCCATCAAACTGGGCAGGGGAAAACCTCGGATGCCGAGTTTTTAATGGAAAACTCATTATACCCGATGGCTCAAGGTGCTGTGTTTGTCAACAAAGCCCAAAACACTTATCAGGCTATGCCGGCCATTTTAAAAGGGAACGGCTATAATTCAGCCGTCTTCCATGGCAACTATAAAACATTCTGGAATCGGAATGTAATGTATAAGGCCTTAGGGTATGATCAGTTTTTTGATGCGGAATATTACAACATGACGGATGAAAACACGAAAAACTATGGCTTAAAGGATAAACCGTTCTTTGCTGAGTCTATGCCAATGCTAAAGAGCTTAAAGCAGCCTTTCTATACAAAGTTTATTACCTTATCGAATCATTTTCCTTTCGAAATGGATCCGGAGGACACAGACTTCCCTGCAGGTAATACTGAAGATACGGTCGTTAATCAATACTTCCAATCTGCGCATTATATGGATCAGGCATTGGAACAGTTCTTTAATGATTTAAAGGCTGCAGGTTTATATGATAATACAGTGGTTGTTATGTACGGTGACCATTATGGCATTTCCGAAAACCACAACGATGCCATGGCACAAGTGCTAGGAGTGGATGAAATAACTCCTGCTATTAATGCTAAATTACAGCGGGTCCCTTTATTTATCCATGTACCAGGAGTACAAGGCGGGATTCAAAAGCAATTTGGCGGCGAAGTAGATGTTCGTCCGACCGTTCTTCATTTGCTTGGTATTGATACGAAGGATTACCTTGAGTTTGGCTCAGATTTACTGTCGCCAAATCATCGCAATTGGGCTTTATTCAGAAACGGGGATTTTGTTTCCTCAGATGTTATTCAAGTAAAAGACAAATGCTATTCGACCGAAACAGGTGAGCTTCTTGAGAATTCAGAGGCGTGCAAGGATATTGCTGAAAAGGTAAGCTCAGAACTGCAAATGTCTGATGAAGTTGTCTACAAAGACCTGCTTCGTTTTTATCAGCCGGAAGGATATACGTCAATCAATCCGAACGACTATGAATACCTGGGACCTAAAACAGGCAAGACATCTAAAACAACTGAAAGCAACTAAACCAGAGGGAAGATGAAAATCTTCCCTCTTTTGTTTGTGCGCCCGGCATGGGTGCAGTCTCTAGGGTGTAAGTCCCGAGCCACGAAGGCAGTAGTAGTGGTTAGCTTA
>NZ_JAGYPE020000038.1 GCF_018343545.2 Neobacillus citreus
GAGGCTCTTGCTTTTCTAACCGTTCGGGTGTTATGAACCTTTTATAACGACTGGGGCTCTCTCTTTCCTCGCCGTTCAGGTGTTATGAACCTTTTATAACGACTGAGCCTCTTGCTTTCCATCCCGTTCGGGCGTTATGAAGGCTACATGAGAACGGACCGTTTATTTTTTCATTAGTTTTAGCGCATCGAAAGGCTGTATGTGTCCGGACAAGCTATTTTTCTAAGTGTTAATATCCCGATAAATCCAATTAATAAATCGTTTACTAACTTGATATGGAAATAAACGCTTTCTGCATGGGCTACTTGCTCTTCAATGGTTACGCGTTTGTATACTATTAGTTTTATAGGAAATAAACACGAAAATGGAACTCTTCAACCAATTTCAGCTACTGTAAAACAAAAAAACCAACCTCATTATTGGTTGGTTATATAAGCAAACCTTTTTTTCTCCTAATTCCCTTAACTGTTTCAATAAGTACCATTATTGAATAACCAAAGAGGAAAATTAAAAATAAAACAATACCGTAAAAATAGAAAGTAGCCTTATAACCAATTGGGGCAACTAATTGAAGTGATGTAAATAGAAAAATAATCAAATATACTTCAAATAAAATAATAAAACATAAAAACAGAAGATACGGTATAACTATTTTTTTATGGAAAATCTGTTTTAAAGTAAAACCTTCCCACATTAAATCAGCTATTCGTCTCAAATATACCCCTTCTTATATCCTTTTGTATATTATATTCTGAATTTTTGGTAAATATCCTTTAGACTTTTTGCATTTCCGGCAATAAATTTTAAGTAATTTTTCAATCCTCTCACCTTATATTCTTCTATTAATAATTCCATCCAATAGAAATTAGGTCAGTTGATTCTATATCGTTATAAAATATCAAGTTTCTTTCAAAGCGAAACAAAAGGCTGTCTAATGTTTCTAGACAGCCTTAGGACATTCTTTGGTACATCCCTTTTTCTTTTTACGAAGCTGGTTCAACTTTTGTTGCTTGATAGCCAGAGCCATTCCATTGGAGATACACACGATATTTTGGCGAACCTTGTGCTTTTGCTGATATCGTCCCGACTGAGCCGCCTGGGTTGCTTTTGTCGCTCCCTAAAAACCATACAGTCATATTGCTTTGATCTATTCCAGTAGCAGAAGAGATTGTCTGCAGCATCTGCTGCCAATCCTGAGAACTTGAATCATAGTTTGTAACATGCTGCTGATCCGTTTGTGCCGGTGTTTCCGGTGCAGGTGATGTTGGTGAACTTACCTGTGAACTATCCGAAGAAGATGAGGATGCATTGCCTGCTGCTGGATCACTATTCGTTTGATCACTTTGAGTTTGATCTTCAGACGATGAGTCGTCATTTGCTTGATTACTTGATGAACTCTTTTTCTCAGCTGGCTCATCCTTCTTTATATTTTGAACTGATTGTTTTTCGGCTGAAGCTTGAACACTTTTTTGAGATGCTGCCTTGTCATCTCCTCCCGAAAAAATCGAATAAGATACAAATGCAATAAGTATAAGGACAATTACAATTGATCCGTTTAAAATGATATTGATTTTTTTCCTCTTTGCTCTGTGCGTTGCACGTGAGTTGTCTAGAAAATTTTTCAAAATAACCACTCTCCCAAAACTGAGACTCTCAACATTCTACCATGTGTGGGGAATAACTTGAAGTATTCTATCACCCTATTCCACATTTTGGTACCTTTTCTCTATTTTCTAATACCTTTCATGAAGCTTTTTAACTATTTCGGAAAGCAACTTTATGCCCCTTTTTCGTTACCAGTCACATTTCAACTTTATTGTTTCCTAACTTTTAAGTACTATGATTCTATCCAATCCTAATGGGAGCCTCCACCCCCCATTTAAAACAATTGGAGTAATTCCAAGCTCCTCTGCTTTAAAAGAGCTTCGAAATTAATTATTATATCAAAATAAGATATAATGAAAAAAAATACTTGAGGTGATTTTCATTGGATTATGATTCACAGTCAGATCAACAAGTAGAAAAAGAGAATGTAGAAGAAAATATAGAAAGAGATTACCCGACGAGGCAAGCTGTCAAAAGAGAACGAGAAAAAAAGGAACATAATAAATTGTCTATGGGGAAGAACAAAAAAGCCGATGATAATGGCTTTGCGGGAGTATCCTCGATATTCAAGTTCTTTTCGTCAAATAAGAAAAAGAAAGTAAAGATGTTTTGGATAAAACTAGTCTTTAAGATTTTTGTTATAGCGGCCGTTTTTTTCGACATCAACTTCATTCTGAACTTTATGAAAGATCCTATTAGTAATTTTCCGCATACATTATCTGTAGTTGGAATGTGTGCAGGAATTAATTTTATTGCCATTTTGGTTCTGTTTTTTAAAAATTCATTGATAAGGTTGTATCTCTCCCTATTTGCAATAGTAGGATCATTTGCGTATTACATCTATGTAAATTATACGAATCTTTCTTTTTTGGGTGTTAACACCATAGCTTCAGTGCTTGTTATTATTTCGTTATTAATGGTCATAAATCCTAAACTAAATTATTATGTAAAAAGCATATTGTTACTAGTGATACCTGTCTCTGGGGTATATTTTAGTGGTAATAAATACGCACTTGTATGGACTCTTATGATTAATGCCGGATTGATATTATTATTTAGAATGCCTAAATCATCTAAAAAAGAAGAAGATAGAATAAAAAGAAACATAAAGCAATCAGCTTAATTGAGATGTTTTGAATGAAAATAGGCCGAAAATATACATTTGTTTAAAACACTTGTATATTTTCGGCTTATTAAAAATTTCAAATATGTAAACATATGTTTAGTCAAAAACAACCTTATTAAGTATTTTTATAATAGAATCAATTTTTCACACCTTTAACAGTTGTTTATCCAATTCACGTACTTGATCATATGCTTTTAATAGATGTACCGGTACGAGTGTTCTTCCATGTTCCCAAGCATTTTCTTCGACTTCTGCTAAAAGCTGTTTCTTATCTTCTTCTTTTCCATAATAGAGAGTCTTTAAAACTCGAGGATTTTTCCTGAATTCCAAATAATAACCTAGCTGATGATAAAGAATAATTTTCGTAAAGTTTTCATCTGATTCTCTAACTTTAAAGTTAATTTTAGCGTTATATCCGTTAATTTGTAGGTAGTTAAACTTTATCGTATTTGTGGATACGTTATAACTCATTGGTGCAGCGAGTTTGTTGGTGAATTCAACATTTATTTTTAGTTTAAGCTCTTTTAATGTATTTGTAATGATCTTCTCAATATCCCACATATAAAGCATATGATTTTTCCTTTCCTAAAAAAACATTTTCAACTCTATTAGTCTTCGTAATTAATAAACAAAGCAAATATTAAATTGGCATGTTGAAGTTGTTTTAACAATATAATACGCCTGCATAATGTAACAAGAGTCATTTTTCATAATTTTTGTTATGGACTATACTCCCTTTTATTAATAAGGTACATAAAAAAAAGACCGTTCTTCATGTTAACGGGTTCTCTTTTGAGGTTCAAAAAAATTTCACAATACATTTTTAACGTGAATTCAGACATGAATTCACGTTTTAAAAGTAAGAGAATTTCTTTGTAACGAGAAATGCTTTTTATTTTTGTAAAAATAAAAGGATATTTCAATACAACAATAATATAATAAAAAACAATATTAATTTATTGTAAAACGATAAGCCACATGATAAAATCATGTTGTCATTAAATAAGTGAGGTGTTTTAAATGAAGGTTAAACGAGGTTCAACCACTTTCTTAAAGGTAATTATTTTTCTGGCTGGAATTGCAGTTCTTGCTTTATGCATATTTTTAGTGCCCCCTATGGCGCATTTCGCAGCAAAAATGTTTCCAAATATTGCCCCAATGAAATATCTCGTTTTCATCGTGATGTATGGAGCAGCTGTGCCTTTTTACTTTGCTCTCTATCAGGCTTTCAATCTTTTACGGTACATTGACAAGAACACAGCGTTCTCGGAATTATCTGTAAAGGCGTTAAGGAACATAAAGTACTGTGCGATTACAATCAGTGTTTTGTATGTATTAGGTTTGCCACTCTTTCATTTTATAGCGAAGAAAGTTGACCCTCCTATTGGATTCCTGGGAATATTCATCATTTTTGCTTCGTTGGTTATCGCCGTTTTTGCGGCTATCCTCCAACGGCTTCTACAAGAGGCGATTAACATAAAATCAGAAAATGATTTGACAATCTGAGGTGTTTGATATGGCAATTATTATTAATATTGATGTGATGTTAGCAAAACGAAAAATGAGCGTAACGGAGCTTTCGGAGAGGGTTGGAATTACGATGGCGAATCTTTCCATTCTGAAAAATGGGAAAGCAAAAGCGGTTCGCTTTTCAACATTAGAAGCGATATGTAAGACTTTGGATTGTCAGCCAGGTGATATTTTGGAGTACAAAAGCGACGAAGACATTCGATAAAAACAAACAACAAATTTATTTAACTGGAGTCGATAGAGAATTTAAGGGATAGCGATTAAGCTATCCCTTCTTTACTTTATTGATATTATTTACTTAGGAATTTCCATTGAGAATTGCATTGGTATTCAACCTTCTATTGGGAAAGCATCTAACGTATTTTTAATTACTGCTCTTCCGTATTGCCACTGAAACTAACTTTGTTTCAAGATAGTCTTCTAACCCGTACTTCCCGCCTTCTCTTCCTAGTCCGCTTTCCTTGACGCCGCCAAATGGAGCCTGAACAACGAAAGGAGCTGGGTCGTTAACACCTACCATGCCATATTCCAGCCTCTCCGACACACGGTGTGTCCTTGAAAGATCATTTGTATAAAAATAAGATGCCAAGCCGTATTCGGTATTATTAGCTTTTTGAATGACTTCTTCTTCTGTACTAAAGCGGATGATTGGAGCAACAGGTCCAAAGGTTTCTTCATAAGTGATTTTCATTTCATCATTAACATCGACCAACACTGTCGGTGAAAAGTAATAACCGTTTTTAAATTCACCGTCCGTTAATGGCTTTCCGCCGCAAAGAATGGCAGCTCCCTTATGAACGGCGTCAGTCACATGTTCATAAGACTTATTTACAGCATTCTGATTAACCAGTGGTCCAATTTGAGTTTTTTCATCTAAGCCATTACCGACTACCATGGAGGAAACCTTGTCCGCAAAACGCCTGGAAAATTCTTCATAAATCGAATCATGAACGTATATGCGGTTCGCACAAACACATTGCTGCCCGCCTGAGGCGAATTTACTGCTGATGGTACCTTCAATAGCCAGGTCAATGTCCGCGTCCTCAAAAACGATAAACGGTGCATGCCCGCCAAGCTCCATAGAAACGCGTTTTACTGTGTCAGCGGATTGACGAATCAGCTTCTTTCCAACTTCAGTAGAACCTGTAAATGAAATTTTCCGGACAACCTCGCTCTCCATTAGTGCTCCGACTACTTCAGAGGAGTCCCCAATGACAAGATTGACAACACCCTCGGGCAATCCGGCTTCATCAAATATTCTAAATAGCTCAAGAGTTGATAACGGCGCCTCTCGGGATGGGCGGAACACGACGGTGCACCCTACCGCTAATGCGGGGCCTAGTTTTCTGGCACCCATTGATAACGGGAAATTCCAAGGTGTAATGGCACCGACAACGCCAATTGGTTGTTTTAAAACAGAAATTCTTTTATTTGGCGCAGATGCCGGGACAATATCGCCATATACACGTCGGGCTTCTTCCGCATACCATTTAAAAAAGGCAATCGTACTGCCCACCTCATATCGGGCATTATGGATAGCTTTCCCCATTTCTTTCGTGATCGTTTGAGCCAGCTGCTCTTGCTTCTTTTCCAATAAATCTACTACTTTATGCAAGTATGCACCGCGCTGTTCTCCGGTTAAAGCGGACCATGATGGAAAAGCATGTTTAGCCGCCTCAATCGCCCTTTCAGTCTCTTCCCTGCCAACTAAATAGACTGTATCGACCAGTTCACCATTGGCGGGATTGGTCACCTTTAATACACGTTCGGTTTCTATCCATTTTCCATTAATATACATTATACAAACGTAGCCTCCTGCTGATATAGTGGTAAAACTCTTTTATAAATCTTGATAATATCTTCCTTCTCAGCCTTACGGGGATTATTAGGGATGGTTCCTTTATCATCCATCGCATCATTTGCCAAGCGATCTACCATATCCTCTGTAAACTGGATGCCTAGATAATTGAAATCACTTGGAATATCTAGTGACTGATTAAAATCACGGAGTATACCTGCCAAGCTTTTAGCAGCATTCCGATCATCAACTGAGATTAAGGAAAAATCGATAACTCTCGCAATTTCCGCATACTTTTTATAGTTGGCGATTAAGTTGTACTCAACTACACTTGGTAATAGAATGGCATTGGCCAAGCCATGTGGTACATGGTAGACCGCTGACATCGGGTGGGAACAAGAGTGAACGATGCCCAATCCGCCCAGACCGAAAGCCATCCCGGCAATTGTGCTTGCTAAGTGGACTTGTGACCTTGCCTCAAGGTTGTCTGGATGGGCATAGGCAGCAGGCAAGTGCTCCTTCAACATTTTGATTGCCCGTATCGCCAATCCATCTGTGATGGGAGTGGCGCGTATGGATACATAGGCTTCAACCGCATGAACTAAAGCATCAATTCCTGTTGTGGCAACTATCTGACGCGGCAGCGAGGCCGTTAATAATGGGTCCACAATGGCAATTTTTGGTGCCAAGGTCGGTGCCGCGATTACATATTTCCTTCCTGCCTTATGGTCGGTAATGACCGATACAGTTGTTACCTCAGAACCGGTTCCGACCGTTGTTGGAATCGCAAATAACGTGGGAATTTCATTGACAACCGGCTTTTCGCCACGCCGGTAATCAAGGATATGCCCTGGGTGACTGACCGCTACACCAACCGCTTTGGCAAAATCCATCGCGCTTCCACCACCGATGGCAAGAATCATATCACAGCCTTCAGCCTTATATAACTCTGATCCTTTCATGACGGTTTCCGCATGTGGATTGGGCTCCACTTCGGAAAAAATGATAGATTCAATTCCGTCTCTCTTTAAAATGGCATAAATTTTATGTGGAATGCCGGCTTTAACAAGCCCCTGATCAGTCGCAATAAAAACCTTTGACTTCTTACATTCTTTAATCTTAGATGCCAAGTGAGCCTCCAAGCTGTTAACTCCAAAAATAACAAGGGTCGGCAAGGCGGAATTGAAGGATTGTTGACTTAAAAACAAAGAAAGATCCCTCCTATTAAACTAGCTTTTGATTAAAGTTTCCTTCAATCTTTTCAGGAATCAAAACATCATCTTAAATTGTGCGAATCCTGCTCCTGTTGAAATAGAAACAAGGGATGATACGAATCCGTTTGGTTCGTCTCTTCCTCGGTATCTGCGTTATTTTATTTCTTTTTTACTGCCGCACGGTCGAAAGCAAAACCTTTATATCCAGCCTCTTTTATGAAGCTGCGGTAGTTTCCTAGGCCGCCGACATAGAATCGGACCGCATTTTTCTTGCCTGGGATATTCGCTCCAAATATCCACGATTCTATCTTTGAAAACAGTGTAGCTTCTGCCATCGATTTGCATAATGCAAGCCATTCGTTTTCGGCTTCCTGTGTCGGTTCGATGGTCGTCATGTTATTTTCCATCATGTACTTGACTGTATCTGAGATCCATTCTACCTGGGTCTCAATACTTGGTGTCAAATTGGTGAATGGACCGTTCGGACCTAGGACCATGAACATATTTGGAAAATCAGTATTTGTCATGCCAAGATACCCTGTCGGTCCATCTGCCCACTTTTCATTAATGGAAACACCTCCGCGGCCCCGCAAATCGATTTTGACATAGTTGCCCTCAACCGCATCGAAACCGGTTGCATAGATAATCACATCAAGCTCATACTCACCGTCAGTAGTACGGACCCCTTTTGGTGTAATTTCTACAATCAGATTTTCCTTTACATCAACAAGTGAAACATTGTCGCGGTTAAAGGTTTGGTAATACCCATTGTCACAAAGCGGACGTTTCGCATAATAGTCAGTAGGTGTCAGCTTTCTGGCTGTTTTCGGGTCTTTGACAATTTCGTGAATCTTCTTACGGATAAAATTAGCGGCTGCTTCATTGGCTTCAGGATTGATAGCTATATCGTTGAAGGTTCCAAACATGAAATAGAAACCGCCCCCTTCATTCCATGCCGCTTCAAAGACACGTTCCTGTTCTTCTTTAGAAACGGTAACAGCAGAGATGTTGGACTCTTCAAAGCCAAATGCCACGGCTGAGGATTTAACCTGCTTCCAAATCTCATCGTAATTTTTCTTGATTTCAGTAATCTCTTCTTCTGACTGAGGACGCAGCCCGACCGGCACACTATACTGTGGTGACCGCTGAAATACGGTTAGATGCCCAACCTCCGGGGCGATGGCTGTGATGGTCTGAACCCCTGTTGAACCTGTTCCGATTACACCCACTCGTTTTCCATTAAGGTCAACGCCAGCTGGCCAGGCCCCCGTATGATATTGCTCACCCTTAAAGGTCTCTCTGCCCTTGAAATTAGGTACGTTTGTAGCCGAGAGCAAACCAAGACCATTTACGATGAACTTAGCCCTGACTTTATCCCCCCTGTCGGTCACAATTTCCCACAGGTTTGTTTCCTCGTTGAAATGGGCTGCTGTTACTTTAGTGGAAAATTGAAAGCTTTGTCTGATGTCAAACCGGTCGGCAACATGCTCCAAATACTCAAGAATTTCCGGTTGAGTCAAATAGGTATTTTTCCAAGTCCAGTCCTGAAGGAGAGCTTTATCAAAGGAATATCGGTAAACAAAGCTTCGTGTATCTGAAAGTGCTCCAGGATAACGGTTCCAGTACCAGGTTCCACCGACTCCAGTGCCTTTTTCATAGCCCCGTACATGCAGGCCCAATTCATTTCTTAGCTTGTGAACTGCATACAATCCGGCAAATCCAGCACCGACAACTACCGCATCAAATTCAGGCACATTGGTAACGCTGTCATTTTTATGGTAAGTCATAATCGTTCTCCTCTCATTAGTTGAACTATATTTAAAGCGCCTGATACCAATCAGCAATTCTCTTAATCTCTTCATCCGCTTCCTTTGCCCGTCCGGCCAGGAATGGGAAGACATGCTGCATGCCGTCTACTACTGAAAGGGTTGACTGGACTCCCATCTCTTTTGCTCGCTCATGCAGTCGAACAGAATCATCCAGTAATGCTTCCGCACCGCCTGCATTGATATAAAGCGGCGGATAAACTTTGAAGTCAGCGTAAAGCGGGTTAACCAATGGATGACGGGTTTTTGAATCGTCTTCACCGATAAACATTCCGATCATTCCTTGTAGAATTTCAGGCGTGATTAGTGCATCCGTCTCAGCATTGGTCTTGAGAGTAGAACCGGTCAGCTCCATATTCAGCCACGGCGAAAAGGCAATGACGCAGCCAGGCAGTTCCAAGCCCAATTCACGAAACTTCAGAACAGATGTAACAGCCAGGTTCCCGCCGGCGGAATCGCCAATAGTCGAAATATCCTTGGCCTTAATGCCTGATTGAAGCAATGCTTTATAGACTGCAACAGCATCCTCTAATTGTGCTGGGAACGGATACTCAGGGGACCTTCGGTAATCTATTACCAAAGCAGATACTCCGAGCGCTTTTGCCACATGTCCCGCCACTTTACGATGGCTGGATGATGACCCGACAGCGAAACCGCCACCATGAGTGTAAAGGAGAACCTTCGATTTATTGCACCCTACCGGATAAGCCCAGACAGTGTTGACGCCACCGATTGTATCTGTTTTATACGTTACATCCTCGGGCTCAAGTGTGGCTTTTTCCCATTCATCAAAAAGACTGCGCATATCCGCCAACGTCATATTTGGATTGGCCGCCATCCGATCGCTCCATTCCTTGTACAGCTCTCTTAAAAAATCTGCTTGCTTAGTTTGCATATTTCATTCTCCTCTCTTAAACTGTTTTTTATTTTTCACCTTTAACTTAGGGTGATTACTATCCTATATTGCAACTATCGTGCCAACTTATTTAGTCCGTCTTTTCAACTTTTGGTTACTTTCCTCTCCCGATTTTGTTGCAAATTTAGGACAATAATTTCCTAAAACCATAGTGCGAACCGTTATACTTTCTCCGTTTCTCAAAATTGCGACAGTGATTCCTACTTTTGCTACAGAAGTGTCCAAATCAACTTTTCAAACTGAATCAATACTCCTAAACTCTATTAGATAATTGACTTTTCACTATTTTGGTGCGACAATAAAATTGTGAAAATTATGTATTTTTAGAATATTACTACTGAAAGGGTGAGTAGTAGATTGTCGATGGTGCCTCCTTCAGTCTATAAACCGATTAAGGATAATATTTTTCTTTTAAGGGAAAAAAATTATCAAACGTGGGAACGATTTTTTTTCAAGCAGAAAATACAGGAGCAGCAGCATGGAGAATTAACTGAAACGAGAGATGTTATCATACAATCTTGGAACCGTTGTAAGCAGTATGAAGACCTCCATCCGCTTATTCCGGGTTCGGTAAAAAATATATCGAATGAACAGCTTAAAGAAGCAAGAGTAAAAAATAATTTCTATCATTTGGCTCAACCAGTCCTTAAAAAAGCAACAGAAGAACTGTCCTTTACAAGACATGCGATTCTTTTTTGTGATGCTGATGGTACGATTTTAGATTGCTACGGAGATTGTTCCCTGCTTAGAAAATTAGGGAATATATCGAACGTAAACAATGGCGCCCAGTGGTCAGAGCGATGGGCTGGCACGAATGCTATTGGTACCTCCATTCTATTACAACAGCCTGTCCAAATATTTTCATCTGAACATTTCGCACATGGCTGTCATGATTGGGTTTGTTCCTCCGCCCCTATTATGAATCCGCTTACAAACGAGCTGATTGGGGTTATCAATCTTTCTACCACTGCTCCCAATTTCAACCCACTTAGTATGATGAAAACGATAGAAATCGCCAATCAAATAGAAAGGATTTTCTTTCGCAGCAATTACCAAGCCTACGAATTGATGCAATCTGTTTATATTGAAGCCATCAGCAAATGGAAACATCAGACGGTTATTTTATGTAATAGGAACGGCAGCATTCTAAAGGCCAGCAGCGAATTACCAGTTGATCAATTAGATTCTATAATAGGCAGGATAATAGAAAACAACCACCAATCAGAGAAAACGGAATGGGAAGAGGAAGTAATACTTCAAGGCAGTCTATTTCAGGTCAAGTTTAAAAAAATATGTTGGCATTATCAATTTCTTGGTCTGATTGCTATTATGGAGAAAAAAATAAAGAGCAGCCAACCGATTGGTAAACAAAATTTTCATGCAAAATACTCTTTTCAAAACTTAATAGGAAAATCGGAAGCTTTTAAAAGTGTTCTACATACAGCTAAAATTGCGGCTTCAGGTGATTCAAATGTGTTGATAACCGGTGACAGTGGTACTGGGAAAGAATTGATTGCCAACGCAATCCACCAGGCCAGCAGCAGGTCTGATTATCCTTTTATTGCTTTAAACTGTGCTGCAATCCCGAAGGATTTATTGCCAAGCGAGTTGTTTGGATACGTAGCCGGGGCATTTACAGGTGCCAATCCGAAAGGCAGCATTGGAAAGTTCGAATTGGCAAACAAGGGCACCCTTTTTTTAGACGAGATCGGCGATATGCCGCTAGAAGCACAGGTTCAGTTATTGCGCGTTATTCAAGAACAGGAAATCATCCGAATTGGAGACAAAACCCGTATTCCAATCGATGTAAGAATTATCGCTGCCACAAATAAAAATTTTAGCGAAGAAATCCAGCTAGGGAAATTCCGAAAGGATCTATATTATCGGCTTAATGTTATTCCGATAGAACTCCCTTCCCTGCAACAACGAGCTGAAGATATTCCTCTGTTGGCCGAGTATTTTGTCCGGAAACTGACGCTTAAAAATCGCAAAGGCCCTTATCAAATAACAGTTGAAGCGATGGAATATTTAGAAAATTACTCTTGGCCGGGCAATATTCGCGAGTTAGAGAATGTTATAGAATATGCCGTCACATTTTCAGAAAATGGGGTTATTACCCCAATGAATCTTCCAAGAGATATTAAGCCGCAACAGAAACAACTCAAAGAGCCGACTCAAATGAACCCGGTAAACCAGGCGGAGTTAGATTGGATCCTATCAGCATTAAAGCAATCAAACATGAACGTATCAGAAGCGGCCAAGGAATTAAACATGAGCCGCAGTACAGTTTATCGAAAATTAAACAGGATGGGGTATGATATAAAATTCTTAAAGTAACTTACTGAAAATTCTTCATATATTACCCCGAAACACACTATATATTAAACTGCACCTCCAATTGGTAGACACAACTAACAACTGGAGGTGCAGTTTTTAATTATGCTTTCTTTTTTCGAGAGGATATGGAAGTTTTCTTACGATTGCTATTTCCCCCTTTCCCCCTAAATTCCATATTCCCTTTAGAGTTTTTCCTTGATTTCTCTTGGACTTTTGTTTTAGGCTTACTGGCATATCGGGGTGTCTCGGAAGTTAACTGAACAGGAACATCACTCTGTTCCTTTGACAACAATTTCAAGGCAACTGAAACTAACGCGATAGAATCGTACTGATCGAGTAATTCGCCTGCTGCGCGTTTAAACTGCGTGTACTGCTCCTCTTCAACCAATTGAATCATCTTTTCTACTGCGGCTTGCTGTATTGACTCCCTTGCCTCTGCTACCGTCGGTATTGATTTGCGCTGGATATGTCCTTTAGAAGCTTTTTCAATACTGCGAATTTGTCCAGTTTCCCTCGGTGTAGCAAATGTGATAGCTAACCCCGTCTTCCCAGCTCTCCCCGTTCTGCCGATTCGGTGAACATAACTTTCCGGGTCTTGAGGAATGTCAAAATTGTAGACGTGGGTAACCCCTGAAACATCAATTCCCCTCGCAGCCACATCGGTCGCAACTAATATATCAATGTTACCCTCACGAAATTTATTCATCACAACATCTCGTTGTCGTTGATTTAAATCACCGTGCAATCCATCAGCAAGATATCCTCTTTTATTCAATGCATCACTTAATTCATCCACGCGTCTTTTTGTTCTTCCAAAAATAACCGCTAATTCAGGGTTATCCACGTCTAGCAGACGGCAAAGAACATCAAATTTATCCCGTTCATTAACCTCATAATAAATTTGCTTAACAGTTGGAGCGGTAACTTCCTTGGCTTTCATCTTTATAAGCTCTGGATCCCTCATAAACCTTTCCGCAAGATTTTGAATCGGTTTTGGCATGGTTGCGGAGAACAGCAAGGTTTGTTTTTCTTCAGGGGTCTCTTTTAGAATTCGTTCGATATCCTCAAGAAAGCCCATATCTAACATTTCATCAGCTTCATCCAATACCACCATAGAGATACGGTCTAACTTTAACGTCTTCCGTTGAATATGGTCCAAAAGTCTTCCGGGCGTTCCCGTAATAATGTGGGGTCCCTTCTTTAATGCCTTAATTTGGCGATCTATCGACTGCCCTCCATAAATTGGGAGAGAGGTTATGCCCATGTATTTCGCCAGTCGATTGATCTCTTCTGAAACCTGAATAGCTAATTCTCTTGTAGGTGCAATGGCAATCGCCTGAACATATTTTTTACTCGTATCCACTTTCTCCAAGATCGGTATGGCGAAGGCAGCCGTCTTTCCGGTACCTGTTTGCGCTTGTCCAATAATGTCCTTACCCGTCAAAGCTATGGGAATGGCTTTCTCTTGAATAGGAGATGCTTCTTCGAATCCCATATCTGTAATCGCTCTTTGAATGGGCTCACGAATACCCATTTCATGAAATGTTGTCATATCAAAACTCCTTTGAAAAATAAATAACAGACTCATGAAGAGGCTGTTATTTATTCGTTCTTCTTATTATTAAGCTTTGTGAACGTTTGAAGCTTGTGGTCCACGTTGACCTTGCTCTACGTCAAATGTAACTTCTTGACCTTCTTCTAATGATTTATAGCCTTCACCTTGGATAGCTGAAAAATGAACGAATACGTCTTCTCCACCTTCACGTTCGATGAATCCAAAACCTTTTTCGCTGTTAAACCATTTTACTTTACCTTTTTCCAATATTGCTGCCTCCTATTGTGTAAATATGATTATATTATTACCTAGATGAATGAAAGTTTATTCAGTTTATTTAATATGAAGCCACAGACCGATGCTGATTTTCGTAACAACATGGCACACATCATAAATTGGGATAACCCTTAAACCTATATTTGCTGTATTAATGACTTACTTGCCCGGAAAACCGGAACTTTGCCAGCTTGAATGATCGATTCTTCCCCCGTTTTAGGGTCGATACGAGTACGGGCTTCACGTTGACAAACTTCAAATTTACCAAACCCTGAAAGCGCAAAAGAATCTCCGCTAACTAGTGATTGTGTGATTATATCGAATACAGCCTCCACAGCTATTTCTGCATCTTTCCTAGACAGCTCTGACTTTGCTGAAACTTCATTTATTAATTTTGTTATGTTCAAAAGTAATCCCTCCAATTTGTCAAAAAACTGCTTTCCTGACCCTAAAACAATGAAAGCCCTACCTCTCTTTCATCCTTACGGCTCCTTGACCGTGCCAGTATGAATCAGGATTGTAAACTCTAAAAATTACTTTAATTAACTCATTCAGAAAATATCGATTTGTGCGGTGAAAAAATAAGAAATAATCGATTATGAGGAAATAAAGAGGCGCATTAAAAATATGAGCAACTGGATAACGATGGAAAAACAAACTTAAGAAACTAATCATTCAATATTTGTTACCTTTATTAGGATACCACATTCTGTCTTATTTATCAAAATTTTTATTTTATCATTAGTTTTCTCTTTGTGTCAATAATTTTTCCCCAGTATGCTTTAAGTTATTTGGTGTGAAAACTTATGCAAAAGAAACGGTTGTAAATGGTAACGCTTAATCTAATTAGATTTTATTTACTCATAGCTAAATGTAATATAATGAGCATCCTAAATGAATGGACACCTTTGGCTGCTGTACATAAAAGAAGAATTTCATCCACTTTACTCACATATGATGAATAGGTAATTTTACATAACAAAAATATGGGGGAATAGGATGAAAGTATTCAATAAAGTGATTGTCGTAACAGGTGCTGGTGGTGGGATTGGGAGAGAGCTTGTCCGCCAACTCCTGGAAAAAGGAGCCAAAGTCGCTGCCATCATTCACAAAAACGGGCTAGAGGAAATAAAGTCATTAGCTACAGTATACGGCGATAAGATTTCGATACACACGGCTAATGTAGCTAACAGAGATGATGTGGAAAAGCTTCCAGAAGAGATCATCGCGTCTCACGGCTGCATAGATGGAATCATTAATAATGCCGGAATTCTTCAACAGTTTAAAACTCTTAACGATCTTGATTATGATCAAATTCAAAAAGTCATGGATGTCAACTTTTATGGAACGCTCTATATGTGCAAATCGTTCTTACCATACCTTTTAATTCGACCAGAAGCGCACATTACCAATGTATCAAGCATGGGTGGATTTCTTCCGGTGCCGCTTCAATCGATTTACTCCGCTTCAAAAGCAGCTGTCAAGATGTTAACGGAAGGCCTGCATTTAGAGCTTAGAGATACCAATGTAGGCGTAACCATCGTCTTTCCGGGTGCAGTCGACACCAACCTAGTCCAAAATGCGAAAATAGAATTCGAAGGAACTTACAACCATTCCTATAAGATGCTCAGTCCAAACGAAGCAGCTGCGATCATTATTAAAGGGATGGAAAACAATAAATACCGAGTATTAGCAGGAAACGATGCAAAAATCATGGACTTCCTTTATCGATTACATCCAAAAAAAGCAACCGACCTTATTTTGAAAAAAATTAAAACACCGGGTAAAAAAGGATGAACTCTTAATTCCATTTCAATCCCCTTCCTATTAGCCCAAAAAAGCGTCTGCTAATCAATATTTCTATGTAACTAAAGAAATGCGGGAAGAAGAGAATGTAACTATTTAAAGGCCCAGAGTCTTATGCTCTGAGCCTCATATATTACGCTTTTTTATTTGGCTCTGTTATTATTCATTGTTCATTTTCGTGTAGGCATAAGAATTGATAGGCGGAGGATTTCCGGCTAATGTATATAGATGGAGATTAAGAAGCAGAAATAAGCGGAGAATTTCCGGCTAATGTATATAGATGAAGATTAAGAAGCAGATATAAGCGGAGAATTTCCGATTAACCGCTCAAAATTAGACAAAATCCAAAGATTTGGATCAAATAAACGGAAAAACCTCCTTTATATTTAAGGAAATAAGGGTATTTCCCAATTTAAACGAAATTTTTACGTTTATTTCAAATACATTGAAATCAACATTAAGCTATAACAGAGCTTTTTATTTAAAAAGCTTGTTATGCTTGAGCAGTCATCCATGCTACCTACAAAGAGTGTATTCCCTCCACTCCACTAAAGAAATTAAGATTCCCTAATATGTTCATCACAATAATTTTCATCAGGCTCAGGAATACCATCGCAGCCCTCCACCCGACATCGTCTTCTAGCTTTAGGAACAGCCGGAACCCAGCCACCATCATCAAAAGATAGTTTTTCATAATTCTCTTCCCATTTTTCCTCTGTCCATTGGTCCAATTCCCTTGCACATGGAGATTGTGGAGGTTTCACTTAAACCAGGTTTGTTAAAGAAGGAATATAAATGAAATCGGTAGAATAAGTAAATTTGATATAAATCTTAACATCTAAATATTAATAAGAGGAAAAAGTCTATGGGAACTAACGAAGTAAAAAGTTTAAACTAAAATAAGTGCGGGGGTTTAAAAAATATGAAACAATTGGGGACGCTATACTTTTTCTGCGGAAAAATGGGAGCTGGAAAATCAACTAAATCAAAACAATTGGCGATAGATAAACATGCGGTACTGTTGTCTGAGGATGAATGGCTTTCATCTCTTTATCCCAATCAGATTGCATCATTTGATGATTATCTAAAATTCTCAGCGCAGCTCAAGCCATTGGTGAAAAAGCATGTCCAAAACATATTAAGTGTCGGTACAGATGTAGTGATGGATTTTCCAGCTAACACTCAAAAACTGCGAAAATGGTTTTTGGATATGGTGTCAGAGGTCAATGCAAGCCATCAACTAATTTTCCTTAATCTAAATAACGAGCAATGCTTACGTCAAATTGCACAAAGGCGTAACGAACAACCCGAAAGAGCAACTTTTGACACGGAAGCGGTGTTTATTCATGTTACTAAATTTTTTGAAGCACCAGAGGCATCTGAGGGTTTAAATATTTTAGAGTTTAGCGGAAAAGAATAACAAAGAGTTCAAAGATTCGTGTGTATAGAGTACCTTTTGTTCTGGGAGGTGCTCTATATGATATTAATGAAATGTGAGTAAGAAAAGTTTCAATGAGCTAAAATCGATAGTTAAACAACGATTGATTAATTGGGAGTTAGAAGATGAAAAATAAAAAAAGAAGTAGAGACGGCTTTTTTAAAGATACCCTAATTGAGTTTATATTTGAAGTGATTTGGAACATCTTAATGTTTATACCAAGAATGATAATTCGCTTAATAGGGAACATTTGGTGAAGTTAGTCAAAATAGAGTTAACGAGGGCGATTGAAAATAATCATTCTCTTTAATGTCTCTGATTTAAATTACTCGAAAAAATATCCACCAGAGTTTCTAACTCAAGGGTGGATTGTTTTTTCTAGCAAACACTAGTCTTCAAAGATGTCGGGAGCATGTTTGAAAGTTTTTACAAAGTCAACCAGGCAGCTTTCGCAAAGATCAAATTTCCATCTTTGTTCATCATACATTGATTCATATCCAAATGTTAAATTTAAAGAATGGAATTCATCTTGTTCGAAGCCGAAGTCAGTAATTTCTTTAGACTTTCCACACTTATTGCAAGTAATAGATTTCAGTACTTTTTTTGTTACTTGTATTTCATCAAATTCTTTCATATAAATCCCCCATTCAAAGATTCGGTTAATTAAAGCATCATACTTTCATTCTACTAAAATATTAGCAAAATAACATTTTTTTCAAACAACAGATCGCAAGCCTCTCAAGTCACACCCACTCTCCCATTCAACTGAAAATTTGAAAATTAAGGCCAGACTCCCGCCCCCCCTCCTGCTAGAGCCTTTTTCTCTGGAAGATATTTTGTTATCAATTATCAAAATAGTAAGCTAAAATAATAAAGTAAACCGCTTTCAGGAGGATTAAAATGGAAAAACATCTATCTCAAGAGATATTGGAAGAGATTTTGCAGGAAATGTCCAAGGTGATTATTGGTAGAAAACAAGAATTGAAGCTGCTATTAACAGTCTAGTTTGTTGGAGTGTATGGAAGAAAGGCAGGTATCGATTGAAGGCCAAACCTATCAGCTGGAGAGTCCTTTTATCGTTCTTGCGACACAAAATCCGGTTGAGATGGAAGGAACCTTTCCACTACCAGAGGCACAGCTTGACCGATTCTTAATGAAGCTAACTTTAGGTTATCCTTCCCGGGAGGAAGAAGAAATAATGCTTGAGCAGGTTGGCGATGAAACCCCTTTTGGGGACATAAAGAGCCTCTTACATCCACTGCAAATTCAACATCTGCAGCAGCAATCTCAACAGTTTGTCGTCCATGCAGGCATACGAAAATATATTACGGAACTAGCGCATGCGACTAGAAATCATTCGCTTGTTTCAATTGGAGTAAGTCCGCGAGCAACGAAAGCCCTTTATAAGACGGTGAAGACATGGGCACTGATGCATGGTCGGGCGTTTGTTGTGCCTGATGATGTGAAGGAAATGGTCAAGCCTGTTTGGAGTCAACGCCTTTTATTAAAAACGGAAGCGCAACTGAACGGGACGAATGCAGAGGATGTCCTGGCCGACATCCTTGCTGCACAGGAAATCCCTAATGAAGAGGTCTCTTAGTAAGTATTTTTCAGTGGTCTCGAACCGTCCTTCTGCCTCATTCATCTGCTTACAAAACTCTTATACTGTTTGCTTACAAAATCTTTTAATTGCTCTAATTTTTCTTTAGTGTCAATTATTTCAAAAGGAATGAAAACCTCATGTTTTTTTAATGCAAAGCTTCTCATTTCCTTGATTTCAAAATGGAAAAGTTCTTGAATCTCTTTTTGAATCATTTTTCCTTTAATAGATTCCGGATTGCCTGGGTCAACATGTAGTATCAAACAGTTATAGCGTTTTTCACCATATAAGGTGGCAAACTTAGAAAATCTTCTACCAAAACGAAGGGGTATATATCCTAACGATAAACTCTTTGGCGCAAGCGTACAATTCATTTCACCTAACCCATTTAAAAATTTATGTAGTTCACTAAATACCTGTAATTCGTTCATTTACTTCTCTCCTTGCATTAAGGTTCGATAATATTATAGATATAGAGTAATCATAGAGACCTCTATTTTCCTAACCTGTCAATAGGTAAACATGTCATTAATAAATATTGTCAAAAAAAAGGACTTGAATTACCCCAGAGTTGTGGATTTCTGGCAGTTAAATGACAAACTTTGATTCTCTTAGAATCGCTTTCGCCAAAAATAAACCAGTAGCAACGTTCACCTGGTCCTTACAACACAAATTAGAATAGGAGCAGTTCGTCCAAGTCGATGATTTCAATTTTTTTATGAGGCTTTTGTTTAATTAGACCTGCCGCTTCAAAATCTGATAGCTTGCGGCTAATCGTTTCCGGGGTGGTTCCCAAATAGGACGCCAAGTCTTTTTTGCTCATCGGTAGGGTAAATTCAACTTCGCGACTATCTGGATCCAAACATTCCGCCAAAAACAGGGCCAGCCTTGTTTCCACCTTTTCAGTGGCAAAGCGTGCGGTTTGTTTTTCAGATTGTTCCAATCGCTTGGAAAACTCAGTTAAAATTTTTAAGGAGATGGATGGGAATTTCAACAGAAGTGCCTGCAAGTCTGCGCGTCTAATCATACACACTTGCGTGTCTGCCATAGCCTCGGCAAATGCTTCGTGGACACCTTCGTTAAATAAGGCTAATTCACCGGTAAATTCCCCCGGTGTCAGAATCCGTAACAGCTGCTCTTTTCCAGACTCTGAGAGGCGATAGATTTTAATTTTCCCTTTATTAACGATATAAAGGGCGTTTGATTGATCGCCTGCCTGATAAATGATCTCCCCTTTTTTGTATGAAACCGACCTGGCTGCCACCATAATTTCATCCATTTGTTCCTGTTCCAAATGATTAAAAATTGGAACTATAGAAACACATGCGTTATGAGTTCCTGTACATACATGTTGGTTATACTCCATTTCTACCACTCCCGATAATCCATTGCTTCTATTTTCTTCTTTATTAGAAATATAGTCCAGCGTTATTTTAATAAACCTGGTGCAAGCTGAGTCATGCTATTCACTTTTATCTTACCTGGATTAAATCTGACTAATCTCATCGCATTTAAAATAACGAGGAGAACGCTAGCTTCGTGGATAAACATACCGGATGCCAAATGAACTGAACCAAACAAAACACCGACTAACAAGAGAAAAACAATCGTAACCGCAAAGTACGTATTTTGCTTGATATTTCGAATCGTTGCTTTTGCCAGCAAGTGGGCGTGTGCCAATTGCATTAACCGATCAGCCATTAATACTACATCCGCCGTTTCCATGGATACATCAGTCCCGCCTTCGCCCATAGCAAACCCGATGTCGGCTGTCGCGATAGCTGGTGCATCATTGATTCCATCACCTGCCATAGCAACAACATAACCCTCTTGCTTTAACTTTTTTACGTAATCAACTTTATCTTCCGGGAGAAGTTCAGCCAAATACTCATCTACACCTAGTTTGTTGGCCACAATTGCAGCCGTATAGCGGTTATCTCCAGTTAACATAACAATTTTATCGATACCGTTTTTTCTCAGTTCTGACAAGGCAGTTTTTGCGTCATCACGAATTTGGTCAGCAATGGAAAGGATTCCAGAAATTTCACCATCTATTGCAGCAAATATAGCCGTATTTCCAGCCTTTTCCTGGTCAACTGCATATGCTGCAACCTCTTCTGAAATGATAATGTTTTCTAAGGACATGACCTGTCGGTTCCCAACAACCAAATCATGCTCTTCGAGGTTCACTCGGATGCCTTTTCCTTTAATGACCTCTCCTTCCACTGCGCCCTTATTGATAGATAAATCTCTTGCCAGAGCTTCCTTAATAATGGTTTTACCCAAATGATGCTCAGAAATGGTTTCAGCTTGGGCTACCAACTGAAGCAACTCATTCTCCTCCAGTTGACTAAATACCTTGATATCGGTCACTTCTGGTTTTCCTCTCGTTAATGTTCCCGTTTTATCAAACACAATGGCATTTACCTTGGATAATCGGTCCATCACTTCACCACCTTTAACAAGGGCGCCGTTCTTCGCACCGTTTCCAATCCCGGCGACACTTGAAACAGGAGCCCCTATGACCAAAGCCCCCGGGCAAGCAATCACTAAGAACGTTATCGCCAATTTCAAATCTTTAGTAATTACAAAAGCTAGGATGGCCAGCAGCGCGATTACCGGTGTATAAATATTGCCAAACTTATCCAGAAATTTCTCAGCCTTCGTTTTTGATTCTTGCGCTTCTTCAATAAGCTCCATTATCTTTGCATAGGTAGTGTCATCTCCTACTTTTTCTGCCATCATTTCGATATAGCCAGTGTCAACAATCGTGCCTGTATACACCGTATCCGATAATTTCTTCGTTACTGGCACCGATTCACCTGTTAGAGCCGCTTCGTTTAAAGAAGCGTGACCGAATACGATACTTCCATCTACTGGTATCCTTCCTCCAGAACGAATGATCACCCGATCGCCCGTGCCGACCTCTTCGATCGGGACGATAATCGTATCTCCGCCTCGAATTACCGTAGCCTCCTGTGGAGCCATGTCAATCAATTCTTTTAAAGATGATCGCGTCTTTTCTAATGTTCGTGCCTCCAAATAAGCACCAAACAGGAATAGAAAGGTAACGACTGCAGATTCTGTATATTCTTTCAGGTAAAGAGCGCCCAAAACTGCGAGACTTACCAATAATTCAATGCTAAACACTTTCATCCGCAAACTCTGCAAGGCTTTAAGAAAAATTGGGATACTTGCGATAACGGTTGCGAGTAAAAATGCAATTTTTCTAAACTCAATATCTCCAGGCAATCCTGTCAAAAATCCAACAACAATTAAAACGAATGAACATGCGGTAATTTTGTTTTTATTTTTGTTTATAAGCGTAACCATTTTCACGCCTCCTTCCTGACCTTTAAGAGATTAAGAGACTTTGGTTGAAATTACTTCGTATCCCAATTTATGAAACTTTTCCTCCAATTGGTTTGCATTTACCTCGGATTCATTAAATTCTGCTTTTACCTTGCTCATATTAAATATAACCTTGGCCATTCTGACACCGGGCGTTTTCTGAAGTGTGGTTTCGATTTTTTTAATACATGATGGACAAGTTAATGGTTCTAATTGGAATACCGCCTTTTTCATTTTCTTTTCCTCCTCGAATTGGTTATGCCTTTATTTTACTTAAGTTTTAAAGAAAAAAATTGATTAGGGACAAGTTTGGTTTTATATTTGCGAACAAACTCAGAGCCTTGAGTCAATGACTTTGAATGAGCTTTTCAGAAAATATTGCACACGCAGCCTCAAGTTCTTCAGTATACCAGCGGTCAATTTTCAAACCTTCAACTACTATTTCCCCACCTTGCGCTTGTATCGCTTCTTCCCAAATATCGACTGCTCTGGCAAAGTGAGGATAGGTGGAATCACCCGGGCCAAAAACTGCCGCCTGTTTACCATTTAAATCAAGCTTAGATAACTCTTCATAAAAATCGACCATTTCATCAGGCAGGTCACCATCTCCCCATGTATAACTGCCAATTAAAACTCTGTCGTACGATTGCAGGTCATGTGCGTAAGCTTCAAGGGCATCTTTAATTACTACTCTCTCCCCTGCCTCAGTGAGTTTTCCCCCAATCATCTCCGCCATTAATTCCGTTGTCCCTGCCATACTTGTATAAATGATAATTGTATCCATACACTCACCCCCAACATGAGTATTTGTCAAAATGAGTATATCTTTTAACGTATAAAAAGAAATTGACCACCATCAAATTCCACAAGAAAAAAGCTGCGAAAAGCCAAGGGGCCCATTCTAATGGTAAAAAAAGTCACCGAAACGATCTCCATGGTCCTGACCTAAACGGATGATGGTATGAAGCTTGTTTCCGTCATCTTCAATAAAGCCAACTACCCTGTTATTAGGATAGTTGGCTTCTTTAAGGGACGATGTCTAGTGTAAGTTTAACGAGTTTATTAAGAGAGTTGTTTGTAGTAATTTATTTTTATTTTTAAAAATATCAGTTATAATATGATTAAATATGGAATAATTTAAAAAAGACCGAACATGCAGTAACATGTCCGGTCCAGTAATAGACGGTTCCCTTTGCGGGGGTCGGCTTATTGGCGGGATAATCCACCTGAGCGCCTAACTCAAGGGTGGATTATTTTTTTCGGTTAAATGACAGAATGGTTACGATTAAACCTGCAAAACCAATCGCAAACATGAATGATTCATAAACTGTCATCCAGCACCACCCCCTTTCTGTTTGGGAGTGTGCCGACCACCCTTGAAAAAACCTATTCTATTGTATCTAAATTATACCATTACCACACACCGATAGGAACATATGTTCACTTCGGATTCCACTAATATTTTTCAAAGTTCCCTATTTAATTTCCAATCTAGACAACTGCCTAACACTCCCGACAATCTTCGAATGAAAATATTCATCTTCAGCCCCTGGCACCACCCTAATCGCTCCCATGCCAAATTGCTCTTGGAATTCCAATTGAAAATACCTCATCTCCTCGGCCACTTCATCCGTTGTCGGTGTAAGAATATAAACCTCCTGAACGGCCCGTTCACCTGAGTCCCGCTTGAGAATACCATCGCGATATTTATGCATTTCACCCAGTGCCGTACCCAGATTATCCGGAACCCGATATTTCGGGTCAAACACGATCATGCCGTTTTCCCCTTCCAGAACAATATCTGGAATCATTTTTTGAGTAAATGTATGAAAAGTTGGTGAGTTGAATTGATAGGCCCGTTGGTAGTACAGGCTCACACCGCACTGCAACTGAATTTTGCTTTCCTTGTTCTCAGCTAGATTCAGAAAAATGCCATCCTTCGTCAACTTATACAAACCAGCAGAATCGACTACAAGGCCCGCTTCCCTCAGAATCCTGACAACCTTCATAAAGCACCACATTTCATACAATTGAAACGTGTCTTTTAATGAAATCGGGTAATCAAAGCCAATGCCCTCACGGTTATGCTTATAAAGCTGATCAAACCATTGATACCACAAACGGTAAACGGGGTGCTTACGAAATTTTTGCGTAATCGTATAAGTACCTTCATTTGCTGTGACTTCATTCATAAACGCACTGTTTAACCAACGCTTGACAATCCCTTTATATCTCAACGCTTTGCCGGCTACCTCATCATGTTCAACCACTTCGTACTTGCGGAGGAGCCGATACAAATCCTGTAACTGCTGCTTTAGCACTTGATTTTCGTACAGATTTCGCGATTCCAATGTCTTCACATTTTGAACCATACTTGGAATCTCGTCGCCGTGCCCCTGCAGATCCAACCACCTTAAAGTAACCTGTTCCGAATGCTGGACCTTTTCCCGTTTCATCATCATCGTATACTTGTCCAAACGGCGAAGCGGCTGCTTTTCAATTTTTGAAAAAATGTGCTTCAACTGATGAAAGGATCGATCCAAATAACTCCATTGTGTCCAAGTGATATCACGGTTTCGGCCAGATGCATTGACATGGGTCGTCAACCCGCTGAGCTGGAAGCAGCTATTCGCCTCCGAAAGGATTTCTTCCAGCATCAGGTTGAACTGTTCTTCCGTCAGTTTCCGATCATCCGGATAAACAAAGGTCTCAGATTCCTGACCATTTATCAAAACCCGAACGGTGCCAGATTGAAAAGGCGTCATAAACGTGGCAAATCCTTTCCCCTCTTTTTGAAAAAATGGTACCGGAATTCCCTGAAACCTCACATCCATTTGCGTACCGTTAAAACGCAGCTTGTATTCGGTCGCTTCTCTAAGATACGCATCCAAAAACGGAATCCAGCCTTGCTGTAAATCAAAAAGCTCAAGAAGATTAGCGCCAGAATTGGGTTGCACCATAATACTCTAACTCCTCTTTCATCCGTTTCACGTGCTGGAGTGAGATAGAAGCAGCACCTAGATTCATGGTCAGCCATGCCTCCAAATTCACCAGCATATCAGAAATCCGCTCATCCCCTCGGACCTTTGTTAAAACTTTTTCAGAAATCACCCGATCCAATGCTTCCATTGCATCCAATTGATACTCTTCAGGAAGCTGACGATTGGCATATAGCTTTTGCAGCATTTCCCCCATCGAACGATAGCCAAAATGCAGCTCATAAAAGGATAACGTGCGATGCAATTCCCGTAAAATCGTAAACTCGTTCGCAAGCGCAACTTTCAGATCCTGGTCGACCCGTTCCCAATACGAATCAAAATCAACATCGGAAAGTGTCATGACAAAGGCTCGGTCCAAGACTTTATCTGAGATGGAATGGGTGGTTTCGTCGACATTAATGGTTCCCAACACATAGACATTCGGCGGAATCACCATTTTCTTCGGAATATCGGTAATCTGATCATCCTGATGCAGCGGAATTTCTTTTCTGGATTCAACCGCACTTAGGTAATCACTCAGATAATATTCCACACGAGCCAAGTTCATTTCATCTAATAAAATAAAATGAGGCTTATCCCTCTCTTTTAACGCATGCAGAAGAACCTGCAGAAACTCCGTTTTGACATAGCGTTTTTCAAAGGAACTATAATAACCGAACAGAGCAGTCGTATCAGTCCAGTCCGGACGTACCGGAATAATCGTAAAATACGGATTCTCACTCTCATATTCCAGACCATAAACGGCATTAGCATATAAGCGGCAAAGCTGGGTTTTCCCTGTTCCGGAAATCCCGCTTAACAGAACAAAATGCTTATCATCCAAAGCGGTCAGATTCAAATGTAAGTCACGAATAATGTCATTGGAAAACGTAAATTGACTGTTGGTAATCATGTTGATGATTTCGCTGAACGTAAAGTTCGGTTCCAAACCTGGTTCCGTATCGGGGTCGTCCTCTTCTCCATTCCCTCCAGTATCGGTATCAGACGGCAATTCCAGTTTTTCTTTAGCATGATGAAAGATTAGGGCAGCATCGATAAACGTTTTCTTGACCTTTTCGGTCCCTTCCACAAATGACTGCGTTTCATTATTGAAGCTTCCCACATAATAGGAACTTCCTTTAACCTCTATATGATGTTCACCTAACAATCGCATTGCATTGGCCATCACTTTCGTGTTCTCCTGGCTCTGTGACGCGAATACCTTGGTAATCCACCATTCTTTTGTGCCGTCCCCAATTATTTCTCTGGCACTTGTGAAAATATGATTATGGCCCTCCAGCTGGACGATAATCGTCTGAAGTGGCGAGTTCTTATCATGATAGTCAAGGTAGCTGATAAACCCCTTTGTTAGCAACTGCTCACCATCAAAAATATAAAAAGCCTGGCGTTTTCCCTGTTTTTGATCTTCCAATGGCCCTATATCGACCGTATAGGGACGGCCCAGCAACTGGGTTTCCTTAATGTTTCGGGTCGCTGCCAAGAGCATAAGGGCATCATACGCTAGAGTTGAAACATCAATTTCTTCGTTATAAAAACTTCGGAAAGGGCCAAGCTTTTCCCAAACGGACACAAGCTGGGCAATCAGGGATTCCTCTTCCATGTTCCCTTCCAACGGCAGGCTTGTTCCAATTTCAAAGTTAGGCCGTTTGCGTGGTTTAATACAGCTTTTGACAAACGGAACAAACTCCTCTTTGGGGATCACCGACTTTTCCTTCCAGCCCGTAAAAATAGAATAATCGGACGGAATCGCCTCCAGGACACCTTGAATTTTTTCGTTCCGAACCCATGCCCAAAACGGGATGAAATTCAGTTCAGAATGAATCATCAACATTCTACTGATCCCATCTAGTTCAAGGGTGAGGAAATTGTACTCCTTGTCATCCACTTTCCTATTCAGTTTTATATAGTGTTTCCGGCCAATATCCGATTCCTTTTTCTTCTCGGCATACGTTGGGTTACGAGCATCATGGTAGGTAGTGGTAAGCGTCGTATCATAGCTCCTGATTATGTACTCATTCCCGAGTGGAATCCCGATTCTTTCAACAAATTGTTGAAAAATTGGTTTTACAACTGGTGAAATTTCGTCCAGCACCTTCCGGCAGCGAATTTCTGTGTTGTCTTCGTTAAATAATGATTGAAAATATGTAAGATTTAGCATTATTAGTTTCACCCGCTTAAAATAATTCATTGATCGTAATCTTAAACTTGTTCCGGCCTTTATGGCAGGTGTCGAGGCGCTTTAAAAGAGCGCATTTGAAATAATTAAGATTTATTTATATTCTAGCAGAATTAGGAAAATTACATCTACCAAATTTGGTGTAACTGAAGGAGAAGTTCTACCAAGTGGACACAATTTAGGGTCAGACCTGTAGCACGTTAAAACTTTTGCATGCTGGAAGGCTGACCCGCCGGCCTTTTATTCTATTGCAACGTGTGCACTAGAAAATATATTTACTATTACAATCATAAACGAATTACCTAATTTAGCTAAATTAGGTAATGTAGTCTAAGAATTCCGAAAAATATGATATTATTAAAAGGGAGAAATTTTAACAATGGGGGAATTATCGGTGAACAAGCAAGAATTTATGGCACATATGGAACAGGCTTATGATACAAGCGCCATCAAACCGGAAAGTATATTTATGTTCAATATGTTGCAGTTTGAGTTTGATTATGATGATGAGGCGAAAACATGTACCATTACTTGTCCGGTTACTGACATTATGTATAACCCGGCTGGGATCGTGCACGGCGGCATCTTTACCTTTCTCGCTGACACAGCGATGGGTCATTTAAACTTTCGGCTGAAGGACGTACCTTATGTATCGCTAGAATTGAAGACCTCTTTTTTTAAAGCAACGAAATCTGGAAAATTGATTGCAACGTCTCGTTATAAGAAGGATGGCTATAAAATTTCATTCATGGAAGCAGACGTCCGCAATGAAGAAGGCGAGTTATTGTGCACGACCTCGGGCACATTTTATCGATACGACAAGTAACCGAGGGTGACCAGGAGGGATAGTTCTCTACTTTATTTTATTATTACTTCCTCTACATAACTACTTCAATCTACTATTTATTATTATCTTAGGCACCATCCAATACTTGGGTGGTGCCTATCACGACTAATTCCTTTTTGTTAAAAATAGAATGATTTTGCTTAACTTGATGGCCATATTGTCATCAGGCATCTAATTGCATAGCTTTTTTTATCGAAAGTAACAATACTTGTTTAATGGTTACAGCTTTATGCCATGCCACTTTTTCAAATGCTCAGCATGGGTGGATAAGTAAGAATGCGGGTCAAATAGTTTGTCATAATACTCCAAATCTAGATGATGCGACTGTAAGTACATTAATGAATAGACAGAAGGCACGGTTGCCGGAAATTTCCCGAATGTATCATACATGTATTGAGCCTGCAGGGCAATAATTTCTTTAAATTCTTCATCATGAACTTGTGCGTTGCTGCGCACGAACGACGGATTCTTCCAAATTCCCTTTGTTTCAGGATGAAATGGACCGTCCTTCCCAAATTTGCGTTCCACTAATGCTTCAACTGCATCTCTCATGGTCGGATAATGTGGAGGTGTATACGAAGTAAATACTCCTTCAAGTCCTGTTGGGTTAGGTATTGCCCAACGTTCATCTGTATCATAGCGGAAACCAAGACCGGGAACATCCGGATCACCACTGGCTCCTAAAACGGTTAAGCGATCAATTCCATCAAACATCCAACCGCCGAGCCCGATTGCTTGCTGCAATAACATTCCTGAGTATGTTGCTGTAGCCAATTCTGCAGATAGTTCAGCAAGCGAATATTGATCAAGGAAGCTAAGGGGAACCGGATTATCGACATCCACAATATGTCTGTATTTCTCTAAACCTGGGATTTTCCGTTTATTAATATCGTCATAGATCACTAGCCCATTCTGAACGTAGAAGCATAAATTTAACAGTGTATGCTGAGCTAAATCCCCTACTGGGAACACTAAGAAAGTACCAGGTTTATTGGCCACCCAAGAATTATGCCCCTCCATATAGGGCTCATAATTAGGAATATACAGGCGATCATCGGATAATTTCTCAATTCTTTTTTGATGTGATTGCAGTAATTCTTTTGTAGAAAGTTTTCCATTGTCTGAGCGTCCCACTTCTGGTGCAAAATCACGGGTACGGAAAATGTAGGTCCCTGTGTCATCCGTAAAAAATACTTCCGAAGTATGAAAGCCTGCTGCAGATGGATGGGTTCTGCCCGACGCTGATCCAGAATAATTGGATAGATACGGTTTATAACGATCATGTCTAGTAACTGAATGATGCCAACCCGTTACACCACTGACCCCCAATAATATTAGTAGTTTTTCTAAATTATTTAGCGGTACTGGTTCGTGTCTTGATTTATATGCAAGCGGTCCGTCAGGTATTTCTGCTCCAAGAAAAAATCGGCGGGAACGCCGTCCAAAAAGTGCTTCAAGAAGTGGGAATTCTGATAATTCTCTTAGTAAATCTTCATTTATGTCCGCCTCAGAAAGATCAAAACCACTTTGCTTTATTTTTGTCATCGTTACATATTCCTCCCTCATAATAAATTATTTTCTAATCATAATTTCTTCTTCTACCATCGTGTTGAAAAATGGGGTTTGTGTATGACACTTTTTCTTTTTTACCTTTGTCAGCACGGTTTCATTCTCTTTCCATCTGAAATAAATAATATAAAATGTGATTTTGTCTATTTCTCTATTATTCTGTCTATTTGAATTATAATTGAGATATACGTTGATTTAGAATTAACAATATTTAATATGGGGTATAAGTACCACTTATACCCTAAACTTTTCGCTGCTTTTATGTAACATCCCCCATCGGCAACCTGATTCCCTTAAATGATACGAAATTATTTCTCCTGCTTCCTTTATATCCTTACAAGGTTCTATATCCATATACTTCGTTACATTTATATCCGTGAAATGCCTAAAAACCTCTTCTGCATTTTCAAGGTTTAAAATTTTTAATTTAATTCTCTCCGTTTACAATGGAGGGAACTCAACAATTTTTGTATTCATGTCGATTGAACTAGCTCATTGTAATAGCTTCTCTAGCAAGATTGGATTCTGTAACAAAAAATACCTTTTAAGAACCTTCCCTAAATCAATTTATATAGTTTTGGTCGAAACTTCTTAAAATCAGCTCCAAATTAGAAATAAGACAGTAGATTTGCCATTTTCAGGGGGTAATTCTGCTCCAAATTAGAAATGAGTGGATTCGCTGAAATTAGGAATTCCCGCTATGGTAGAGATACCCGGGAATACAATGGCATAAGCGCGCTTTCCTGAAAGGACCTAGCGTTGGAAAGCTTTGAACAGTTAGCAGAACAATATCAGCCGATGATCCACAAGATCATCCACTCTCTTCATCTTTACACAGACCTGGAGGAATTTTACCAACTTGGCCTCATTTCCTTATGGGAGGCTAGCCAACGATTCAATCCGGAAAAAGGGAATTTTACAAACTATGCTTATTCATATATTAGAGGCAAGCTGCTTATGGAACTCAATAAGATGGCAAAAATCCAGGAAAGAAGTTTTTGTCCGGAGGAGGAATTCTGGGAGGTGGCACCTGACTGCCAGCAAGACCCCTCTTTAGAAAAAGAAATCTTGTTATCCTGTTTGGAAATGCTAACTCCGAATCAAGGGAAATGGCTTCAGTACACTCTCATCAATGGCCTATCCGTCAGGGAAATTGCCGAACGGGAAAGTGTAACGGTATCGGCTGTAAAGCAATGGCGGGAAGGAGCGCGTGGGAGATTGAAGGGTTTAATCAGAAACTGAGCTGCAGGAAATGCCATAATAAAAAATCGTATAGAGAGAATCATCTAATACATTATTGATATCCATTTATGTTCCACAAAATGGGTGATATTGAACTACTTTTGGATAAATAAAAGGGGACAATTTGTCCAAAAGTACATCCGTTTTGAAAAAAGAGGATAACATAACAAAAAATAATTTAAAAAAATCCTCAAATCACTATTAGATCTGAGGATTTTTTCCCTTACCTTCAAAATGATAATGAAGCCGGTATTCACAAATAAAGAATTTCTTCATCTTCCTTTGCGATGTCAAAAGTAAACCTAAAGATATTATCATTGAAAGCCAATGATTTTCCTATTTCCAACGGTTGCCGATATCTATTGCAAAATCCTCATAGGGACGAATAGGAAGCATTTCCTCAATTTCAACATACTCTGATAATGGAAGCCCAGCCATAAAGGTTCGATCCAGTTCATCATGAGAGGAAGCATCATAAATAAGCACGACTTTTCTTTGTCCAGAAATCTTATAGGCCCCGACGATTTTCTTCCGCTCAACTGCTTTAAGACAAAGTTGCGCTTCAGCCTCCCATTTCTCCCATAACTCATCCATAGAGAGATCCTTTTGAATAACAGCAGCTTTGATTAAAAATAACAAGATTAACGCCTCCTTTGCTTCACTTTCAATTTTTTTAAATTATACTCTTTCTATAATCAGCGCCGTTCCTACTCCTGCTCCTCCGCTTATGGCAACAAGTCCGCGCTTCTGATTGCGTCTTTCCAATTCGTCCAACAGCGTACAAATGAGCATACCTCCCGTTGCCCCAAGCGCATGTCCCATTGCAATCACACCGCCGTTCGGGTTCAGCTGATCCCGGTCAAGACCAAAATCACGTTGAAACTTTAGTACCGTCGCAGCAAAAGCTTCATTAAACTCAAACAAATCAATATCCCCGATTGTTAATCCCGATTTCTTCAGAACCTCTTCAGCTGCCTTTTGCCCGCCGCCTAATAAGAAAGGGTCATCCGCAACGCTAGCGGAAGCCACAATTCTGGCTCGCGGTGTTAAGCCCAGCTTTTTCCCTTTTTCTTCCGAACCAATGAGAATCAAAGAAGCTCCGTCGGCTAAGGAAGGAGAATTCCCGGCATGATGGACATGGGAGATTTCCTTCAATTGAGGGAATTGCAGTTTAATTCGGCTCTCCATTCCACTTATATGTTTTTCGGAAAACGATGGCTTTAAAGCCGTTAATTTTTCCATTGAAATATCAGGACGAACAAGTTCGTCCTTTTCCAAAAATTCTTGATGTTGTTGATCATAGATAGGGAGTAAAGAACGGTTGAAATAGCCCTGCTGATACGCATTCTCGGCGCGTTCATGCGATTCATAAGCATATTGGTCAAGCTCTTCGCGAGTAAATCCTGATAACGATGCCATAATATCAGCGGATACCCCCATATGGACATAATTTGTTTTATCCATCACCTCGGGAGCAGAAAACCACGATCCTTCATCAGAAAACATGGGAACTCTCGAGGAAGACTCCACGCCCCCTGCAATGACAAGCTCATCCATTTCTCCCTTCACTTTTGCAGCAGCAATCAGAACGGCATCTAAACCTGACGCACAATAGCGATTGACAGTCATGCCGGGAATGGTATTGGGCAATCCGGCAAACAGAGCTGCCACCTTAGCAATATTAGACCCTTGGTCGCGGACCTGTGTAACACAGCCTAATACAATATCGCTCACTTCTGATAAGCGCAGTTCGTTCCTGGATTCAAGCGCATGAAACAGTTGTGAAACGTAATGGATGGGATTCACTTCAAGCAATGAACCATTTTTCTTTGCTGCCCCGCGCGGTGTACGGATCGTATCATAAATATAAGCCTCCATCTTGCACACCCTCCTTTCTTAAAAATAAAGCTCCCTAATTAACTCGTTCACTCTTCACCATCTCCCGGAGCTGATTCTTCAAGATTTTCCCTACCGGATTTCGCGGCAGCTGATCTAACAGGACCAATCGCTCCGGCAATTTATAAGAAGCAATCTGTTTCTCCCGTAAAAATGCAACAAGTTCCTCCAGCTTGATTTCTGCAGACTCTCTTGGAACGATGCAAACGCATACATTTTCACCCATAATCGGGTCCGGATAAGAGACGACAGCCACATCTTCCACCATTGGATGGCCTTGAAGCAATCCTTCCAGCTCCTCAGGTGATATCTTTAGTCCCCCGCGGTTGATTACATCCTTGACTCGTCCAACAACTCGATAATATTGATTTTGATCACCGGCAATCTCAAATAAATCCCCTGTACAAAAGTATCCGTCTTGATCAAATGACGTTTGATTCATTTCTTCTGAATTCCAATATCCAGAAAACAGACTGGCCCCTCTAATCCGCAGCTCACCAGGGTGAAGTGATTCTGTAATGTCCTCCCCTGTCTCTAAATCTACAATCTTACTTTCAATCCTTTCAGAAATTCGGTTGTCCCAGTTGAACCCTTTGACTCCAAATCTCGGAAAATATTTCGCTCGCATTTCTGGATCGGGGATATCATTCGGACTGCTTAAAAATGCTGCCCCTTCGTTAGAGCCAAAGAAATTGATAATGTCCACGCCATACTTTTCCTTCCAGCCGGCAATCATCCATGCGGTCAAAGGAGCAGAGCCTGTTCCCACAGCCCTTAGTGGGGTAATGTCTTTACCAATTAGCATGGCTTGATTTTTTAGCATCATATTTAGTAAGGCAGGTGGAATTAGTGTGTACGTAATCGTTTCCTGTTCAACCTGCTGAAGAAATGAGGGTAAATCGAAGGGATGATGCAGCACCAATTTCCCCCCTGACAATAACCACGGAATCAACATCCCACCGATACCCGCCATATTCACCATCGGAAAGGTATTTAAAATGCGGTCATCTCCTGTTAGTTGAGCGGCATCTACTGTTCCATAAGCACTGATAAACCATTCATTATGGCTTCTTGGGACACCTTTTGGTTTCCCCTCTGTTCCAGATGTCCAGCAAATAGTGAATATATCATCCGCTGTTATTTCAATCGTATCACGATAGGCTTTCAATCTCGTAAACTCTGAATCAATCCCGTCTGTATGAATCGGAATCGCCCCTTTGGGAACATCATTCCCAAATACAAAAACATGTTGAACCGATGGGACTTGCTCTTTAATTTTGACATGCATGGCTGCATATTCACGTTGATTCATTCTCTCTATCGTGATCACTGCTTTTGCACCTAACATCTTCAACTGTTGGGAACATTCAAATTCACGATATTGAACCGGAAATGGACTGGAAATCGCCCCCACTCGCAAAACCGCCAAATAAGTAATAACAAGTTCCACGATATTAGGCAAATGTATCGCCACAATATCATCCTTCACAATGCCGTGTTCAAGGAGAATGTCCGCTAACCGACTCACCCTGTGATCCAATTCTTTATAGGTTAGCCTTTGCATCAGACCTCCACATAACGCCCCCCGGTTAATCGGATCGACAATGGCTTCCTTGTCCGGCCATTGTTCAACGTGCTGAAGAAAATACTCCTCTATGGTGGCAGCTCCCCACCAGCCTTTTTCTACATACTCTTTTATTCGTTCATCTGATGAAAGAATCATATTTTTACCGTCCCCCTGCTATCAGGTGCAAATTTTGGAAGGCTTACTTTTCATTTCATTAGGAAAAGTAAGCCCTTTCTAAAAAAACAGGTCAAACTTTACCGCCCAACTTGAGCCTGTTACGTGAAAAGCTTTTCACCGTTAATCCACGTCGCATGGAAGCCCATTGGGATATGCTGCGGGACAAGAAGTCTGGCAATCGGGCCAAGCTCAAATTCCTTTGCATCCATAATAATCAGTTCCGATCGATTCTCCCGCTGATCATGAACATATGTCACCAAATAACCATCATCCTCAGCTTTGGCATTTATTTTCGGTGCATAGGCCCCCTCCGTACCATAACGGCCTTCTCCGAACATGTACTTCTTCGATTGCCCTGTCCATGTATCATATTTGACCAATCCGTCAAATTGTACCGTTTCCCCAGGACCGATATGAACATTATAGGAATAACGCGATTTATGCCCCATATAATCAAGGTTAATTACCGGAAACTCTGTGTTCATGTCACATAGCTCGCCCTCTTTTACTTGCCCTGTTTTCAAATTAAAGCGCCAGTAATGAAGCTGGGCATCTATACGGAGAAAAGCCAGCATTCTTTCAATTGGACCGCCCCTTTTTGTACTTGAAGGAACAGGTTCTTTTACCCGGCATCCCGTTAAAACGATTTCGTCTCCTTCTTCCCAGGCATTAATCACATGGTAAATATAGCAAGGGCTTGCTTCAAACCAGCGAATGGACTCGGCTCCACCATAACGCGGAATAATGCCAAAACGGCTCGGCAATTCGCGGAAAAACTTGACACTGTATCTTCCTAATTTCGCTGATTCAGGGTCGTTAAATAACGGCAAATCCATCAGGATCGAGTAATTTTTCGTAATTGCCATATCATGCGGCAGTCGCGGACCCGGAAGCTCAACCGGTGCAACATGCATCAGCTCTCCTGTTACCGAAGCAACGCCATACATCATATACGGATACACATTACCATAATCGAAAAAAATAAACTCACCCGTAGCCTCATCCACTTTCGAATGGGCCGAAATATTGCACGTCAGACGGCCGCCAAAATCCTCTACTCCGATTGTCTCCAATGTTCTGGCATCGACTTTGTAGGGCTGGCCGGACCGATACCAAAGTGTCAGCAAATTATTGTTATGAAAGACGACATCCGTATTGGATGTATTTTTTTCTTTTTCAAAAAACGGATTTTGCTTTTTATCTTCCATTAATCCTGCCCATATGGCTTTTCCTTCAATGGCTTCATGCTGGAAGGCCTTTGTATGGATATAGCGGTTTCGATAGCTGACTTTTCCATTTTCGAAATAAACGGCATGAAGCATTCCATCCCCATCGAACCAATGATAGCGGCCCTTAGGTTCATGTTTTGGATTAGGGCCGTTTCGCACATAGGCTCCGTAAAAATCGGTTGGAACCTTCCCCTCAAGGACCGTTAATTCATCCACATACATTTCATCCTTAATCGGAGCGTATAGACCATCGTGGAAATAGGGATTTTCATAGGTTTTTGTGTCAATCATCGTATAAATTCCTCCTTTTCCTTTTGTTCCGCTGGAAGCCACTCATTTGGCTGCTGAAAATCTGAATAGGCCTTTCTGTATTGCTGTTCAAGCTCTTCAATGATTTCTTTTGCCGGTTGAGTTTTTGTAATCGTATCCACGCCGTGCCCAGCCGACCAGATGTCCCGCCATGCTTTTGTTTCTCCATGTGGATTGTCAAAGTTTATTGCTTTTTTAGTTGATAGATTATTAACATCATAGCCTGCTTTTTCAATGCTTTGCCGGAGCATATTAGCATGCACACCAGAAAATGCATTTGTCAGAATAATATCCTCGTGTGTGGCTTCGATGAGCATTTCCTTGTATTGATCATTGGCCATGCTCTCACTGGCTGCGATAAATTTGGTCCCTAAATACACGAGGTCTGCCCCTAATGTTTGGGCAGCCAAAATGCTTTTTCCCGTAGAAATTCCTCCGGCAAGTACAATGACTCCATCCCAAAATTCGCGAACAGCATCAACAAAGGCAAAGCCAGTAATAGATCCAGTATGTCCTCCAGCCCCGGCGCTGACTAGAACTAAACCATCCACACCAGCTTCAGCTGCTTTTTTGGCATATTTGACTGAATTCACATCCGCAAACACAAGCCCTCCGTAGGAATGAACAGTTTCAATAACAGGGATCGGACTCCCAAGTGCGGTAATGACAATCGGCGGTTTAAATTTTTTCAGTAAGGCAAGCTCCTGCTCGAGGCGTTTATAGCTTCGATGCGCGACGATATTTGCTGCCCAGGGAGCCACTTTTTTGTCTGGATTTCTTTCTTTGTACTCCTTTAACTCCGTTGTCAATCGCGTCATCCATTCCTCAAGAATGTCGTTGGTTCGAGCATTCGGGGCAGGGAAAGAACCAATGACCCCATTTTTGCAGCAGCTTAAGACAAGATCCGGTCCCGATACTAAAAACATCGGGGCAGAAATAATCGGCAATACCGTGTTTTCGGTTAGCCAATTTGGTAATCTTCGACTCATGGACAATCACTCCTTTTCATTCATACTTTGCAGCCACTGGCATTAAACTACAAGCTACACTATTTATTAATGCAAGTACCGTGCCAATAGTTTAAACACACGATGGATGATGAATATTTTATCAATCACTCTTTTTTGATGAATTTCTGAATCAATTGATGAATTTTTTATCAGAGGTCTTTAATGTATGAAAAATGGTTCAGACAGAGTTTGTACCCTGCCTGAACCTTTTTCTTATGCAAAATCATTAGATTTTAACTTTTGGCTCTTTTCTAAAACATTGTTGCTTTCTGCTACCTTCTTAAGGCTCATTCTAAAAAATAGAGGAAGAAATTCCGCTTATTTAGGAAAATGGGTGTAAATTAGCTGAAATAGACGGAGAAATTTCCCTTATTTGAGTTTAAACCGCTAAAATCGGGAGTTTTTCATTGAATAACGGAAAAAACTCCGCTTATTTTTTACTAAAAAAGCTCCATTTTGCAAATAACGGAAAAACTTCCGCTTCTTTTTTACTCTTCCAAGGGTGTCGACCCATAATCCAGCTTTTTCGCAGAGGGGAACCCGTTCCTAATTGAATAAACCACTGCTTTTCTTGCATAACAACAAAGTTTACGAAAACAGCCTAACTTTTTGAAGCTCTTCTAGTATCAAAGCCCTTAATTTGTATTTCTCAATTTTATTTGTCGGCGTTTTTGGCAAGTCCGGAACGATACGAATGTGCTTCGGCCACATAAACTTCGGCATTTCCTTTTTCGTCCATTCTTTTAGCTCTGTTTCGCTTAATTCATGTGTTTTTGGGACAACGTATACGACAATATCATCCTCGTCCCCTTCTTCAGCTGGAATCGGGAATGCGGCACAAAGATCGACTTGGTCATGATGATTGATGAGATCTTCAACCTGGAAAGTTGATATATTTTCGCCTTTATGCCTAATCACATCTTTCATCCTGTCGACAAAATAATAGAATCCATTTGCGTCTTTATAGCCTAAATCCCCGGTGTGGAACCATAAATTTTGAAAAACCTCGGACGTCGCTGCAGGATTATTAAAGTATTCTTTCACCATGATATGCGGAAACAGTGGACGATAGGCAATTTGTCCTTTCTCCCCAATGTCACATTCCTCATCATGTTCATTGAGGATGGCCACTTCTATAAAGGGAGTCGGAGTCCCCATGAAGCCTTTCGCAAATTCCTGATTGCCTTTTGGAAAAGAAAGGTTTAAACTTTTGGCTATTTCAGCAATTTCTTCTCTTGAATATCCCTTATAAAGTTCAGGAGGAGTGCCTTGTTCCTCTCCAAGTTCATCAATAACGACATTACACCCGCCTCCTGCTTCCGTCTGCCCATATCCCGTCTGGACAAAATGAATACCAAATCGTTTCGCAAATTCATGGTGAAATTTAGGAAGTGGCTGCATTTGTACTTTTTTCAAAGTATTATTACGGTCGTTGTCAGTCGGCTCTTGTTTCATTAACCGCGGTATCATGACATCGGCAAGGATGGCATTTGTCGCTCCGCTAACCTCAATACGCCTCCAAAAATCACTCGGGCTGAATTTATCCCACATTGCAACCGTACATCCGACAAAAGCGGCATTAACAACATTCCCAAATGCTGCACCAATATGATACATCGGCATATCACTGTAAAGGACATCTTCTTGATTATTAAACGAGCGTAAGACATACGTATAACTGTGAAGACAGCGATGGGATTGAACAACCCCTTTGGCAGGTCCAGTTGTACCAGACGTGTAAATAATGTTTGCTGTATCATAAAAATGAAGGTCGATATTTGGATTTTCACAATTTCCTGTTAGGAAATCCTGAAATGATAAACTTGGAAACTTACGGTCTAGTTCGATATTTTCATCTTGATAGTCATGCTCTTCCTCTTTTGGGTCATGAATCATGACAGGTAAAGCCGCTAGATTATCCTTTATGTCATTGATAATTCCTGCCATTTGTCTTTCAGTAATAAGCATTTTCTGCTGGGTACTATTAATCTGGTATGATAGCAGGCTGCCTTTATAATTAAAGTTTATCGGACAGTAAACAGCCCCAGCTTTCCAAATACCAAACATTGCAATCGTGGTGATGTAGGGATTTTTTAAAAATAGCGAAATACGGTCCCCTTTTTGAATACCTTTGTCCATTAAATGATGGGCAAAACTGTTTGCCATTTCATTGAATACCTTATAGGTAATGGATCGATGATCTTCCCCGTAATAGATAAACGTTTTATCCCCTTTTTCTCTTGCCCATTTTTCAAGTTTTTTGATAACGGACTCTTCATCAGTCCCTAATGTTTGTTTAAACAATTCCACTCCCATTACTGCTCCTCCATCTTGTAGAATTCCATGCCAACTTTTTGAATTCGCTTACATGTTTTCCCCGAGAAAACTACTACGTAAGGAAAAAATCGCTATGAAAGATTTGTACGTAAGGGAACGGTCTCTGGAGTTAATTCAAGAAGTACTCCATAAGCGTCTTTGGGATGCATAAAAGCTAATTCTATGTCGTCTGCTTCAAAATAGATACTATTTACGCGGAGCCCTTTTTCTCTTAACTCCGCTAGAGCCAGTTTAGGGTCCTGAAAAGTGAAACAGAGATGATGAAGGCCTTCTCCATGTTTTGAAATGTATCGTCCAATTACACTGTCTTCTGACATAGGCTCCATTAAGTAAAGACAGAAGTCCCCAATTTTGACCATACAATCCAAATATAACTCTTCCTCAACCGTCCCTTTACTTACTATTTCCCCTCCGAATGTATTGGCAAAAAAATCGGCTGCTTTATGCATATCTTTAACGGCAATCGCTACGTAAGGAACTTTCGACACTTTAGTGTTCATTCTATTTTCCTCCTCTCATTAATTTCCTGTAAAAACGGGCTCTCTTTTTTCTTTAAACGCACGAACCGCTTCCTCATGGTCCTTTGTTTGTGCTGCCCTTGGACAGTATACTTGCTCATAGATTAAGGATGTCTTGAGATCTCTTTCTAAACTGTGGTTAAGGAGTTTCTTAGCAATTCCAAGTGCTTTCGTAGGGGCTTGCGACAACTTTTTAACTTCCTTTTCCACCACCTTATTAAATTCTTCAAAACCCACAACACTGGAAATAAGGCCTAAGTTAAAAGCCACATGGGCATCAATGGTTCGGCCAGAGAATACTAATTCTTTTGCTTTCGCTAATCCAATTAAACGTGGGAGAAAATGGGTCCCACCCATTTCCGGTGCCAAACCAACTTTTACAAAAGCTGCTGAAAATTTTGCCTGATTAGACGCAATAATAATATCCCCCGCCAAAGCTAGACTGAATCCGGCGCCAAAGGCGTAGCCATTGACAGCAGTAATAACAGGAACTTCTAAATTGGCGATGTTGTAGAGAGCGCGATTAGCGAGTCTTAGCGCTTCCTGATTTTGCTCCTGCGTTGTGGTCTCCATTTCTTTCACGTCTCCACCCGCGCAAAAAGCTCTGCCTGCCCCAGTAATGACTAAAACTCTAATTTCGTTAATATCCTGAATAATGGATGCAGCCTGATCCAACTCCTTGATTAAAGCAAAATTTAATGCATTTAGACGGTCCGGTCTGTTTAAAGTTAACCTAGCAATCCCGTCTTCCACATCCAAAGTAATTGTCTGGAACTCATATGCACTTGACAATCTCAACTCCACCTTTCATGTATGTTTATATAGTTGTTATTTATACATTTGATTCGGAAGCCAGGTTACAATCTCAGGGAAAATAAATAATATAATCGTACCTAATGTAAATAATCCAACCATTGGCCAACACGCTTTAAACGTGTCGGAAATCTTTATGTCCGGAGCAACTCCTTTTAAAATAAACATCTGTATTCCAAAAGGCGGAGATAAATTCGCTGTTATAGCACTGATGATAAAAATAACGCCAAACCATACTAAGTCAATCCCCATGCTTTCAAAGATAGGCATGATAATAGGTGCCGTCATGAACAAAATCGGTACAGCATCAAGAGGTATACCTAGGATAAAATAGACAATGAGAACAACAATTAGAAACATCATAGGAGATAAATTCCAACCTTCTATTAAGCCTGACAGATATTCACCTACTCTAGTAAGGCTGACAATTTTTGCATAGGCTGAGGCGCCAATAACAAGCCAAAACAACATGGCACATAATCCAATTGTCATTTCAAACATATTTTTGATGTTGCTCCATGATAATTTCCGCTTGATTCCCGCACAAATTAAGGAACCTACAACTCCAACTGCAGCAGCTTCTGTCGGTGTAGCTACTCCCATGAAAATGGTGACCAAAACTGTAGCAATGACTGCTAATGGTAAAATAACACCTTTAAGGGCTACAAATTTCTCTTTCCACGTAAACCTTTCTGCCTTTGGGATAGCAGGGCCGAAGTCAGGTCGCACCCAACAAACGACTAAGCTGTATATGATGATAAGGACAGCCATCATGATTCCAGGAAGAATACCAGCCATAAACAACTGTCCAGGAGATACATCCGCAATGACAGCATAAATGATCATGACAATACTTGGGGGAATGAGAATTCCTAACCCGCTCCCTGCCAAGATTACGCCTTGTGTTAAAACATCATTATAACCGCGGCGAATCATTGAAGGACGTGCAATAGCTCCTAGTGCAGCTGTAGAAACCATTGTAGTCCCAACCATAGCAGAGAATAAGGTGGCGATGATAGTTGTTCCAACCGCTAGTCCTCCCCTGAGCCCCCCAAACCAACGGTAAAACGCTTCATACATCCCTTCTACCAAGTCACTGTATCTTAAGATTCCGGCCATGAAGATATATAATGGTACAGCAGTAAATACAAATTGGCCTACATCACTATAGGCAGACAATACAAACCCTGTCAGACTAGTAGTTCCGCCCCATATGAAGAAGCCAACGATAATGGAAATGCCGGACATCGTAAAGGCAATGGGAATACCCATCATGATACCGATCATCAGTGCTCCAAACATGATAAGTGCTATAACATAACCATCCACTTATTTGTCCTCCTCATATTTTCTGCCAGTAACAATTAAGTAAATATCCTTATAAAAGGTTACAAATGCCTGCAGGCCGAGCAGGGTTCCTCCGAATGGAACAATAAGAAACTTAATCCATAATGATATATTTAAGCCTGATGTAGCAACCGTTCCTTGTTCAAATAATTTAAGGACATGACTCCCCCCCCACCAGACAAGGGGAATAACCGTAAGAAATATGAAAAGATGAGTGAACAGGTCCACGATACTTTTTCCTTTGTCGGAAAACTTTTCATAGAAAATATCAACTCGAACGTGTTCATTTTTTAATTGCGAATACCCTCCGCCAACAAACGCCATCACCACCGTCAGCCAAATCGATGTGTCAAACCCGAAACTAGTAGGTTTATGAAAGAAGTAGCGGGCAAGTACATCGTAGAAAATCATGAATGATAGAAAAACAATAATCACGCCAATCACAATATACATTTTTTCATTTATATAATTGATTGATCTGATTGTTTTTCTGATTGATTTGTTGACAACCTCCATCAATGTCCTGTTTTCTTTTGCTTGGATTATTTCACTCTCAACTTTCATCCTTAACCCACCCTTCATAAAAAACTGATATTGCGCTGCGTCGAATCTTATCTGGCGTTACCTAATCCTCGACAAAGAAACAACAGTCATGATGTCCAAGCTAATGGGTGGACATCATGACTGGAATGAAGACACTTCCCGGAACTTTTAGCTATTGACTTCCCCCATTTTCCTTACGTAGTATTTCCACGGTTTTTGCTGTGTTGCCATTCAATTTGGCATATTCATCCCAAACGACTTGGGCGCTATCATAAAGTTTCTTCTGGAAGTCTTTAGGAAGATTGATCACTTCAATATTATATTTGTCCACTTGTGCCTGAATTGTTTTTTCCTTTTCTTTATTCGTTTCAAGAGCCTTTAGCTCCATTTCTTGAGCAACTTCCGTCATAACCTTCTGTAAATCCTCGGGTAGTTTATTCCAGGCATCCTTGTTGATAAATAGACCGCTTAACCCTCCATTTATGAATGCTGGTTGAACGATATACTTAACAACTTCACCATATTTCGAAGATTCTAGTTCTGTAAATGACCATGGTGTTCCATCAACAACTCCTCTTTGCAGTGCATCATACGTTTCTGCTAAAGGAATGCTGGCACCTGAGATTCCGACATTTTTATACCATGTATCAGTAGCCCACCCGGATGAACGTAACAGCAGTTTACTAAGATCTTCATACTTCTTTATCGGTTTATTTAAGGCAAATCCATAACCACTGCCGCCAACAGCATAGGCAAGGACTTTGACTCCATGTTCTTCCAGTTCTTTTTCAAATAGTTCCCCTACACCTGTTTCACGATAGAGTTTATAAGAATGTTCAAGTGATTTAGACCAATAAGGAAGACTCTGTGTCGAAGCAGTAGGAACGCTATCGCCAAAGTAAACAGGGCTGGTGAGACCAAGATCTATGGTATTGCTAGACAGTGCACTCAATATTTCTGATTGAGGGACAAGCTCATTTGAGTAGAACGGTTTAATCACAATCCGTCCGTTGCTTCTCTTTTCAACTTCCTTGATAAATTCAGGTCCTATAAAATTAAGCCCTGCTAATGTGGTGTCTGGGTATACAGAATTTAGGTTAAATGTATAAACTTTCTTTTCATCGCTGCCATTAGATTTACCAGAATCCCCAGAAGTTTTATCACTTGAGCAAGCTGCCAAAATAACGATTAAACTTAACATTATGAAACTAGCAAACAACGAAACATGCTTTTTGTCTCTTTTCACCATATTTTCCCCCCTAGAATTTTTTCCAAATTAAATAGATTCTATTAATCATTCCTGTATTTGATATTCTCAGGGGTCAACTCGATTAACACCCCATATGCATCTTTTGGATGAAGGAAAGCAAGTTCATCCGTGGCTTGACCTAAATCGAAAACCCTTAGTGATCTTTCTCTTAAATCTTCTACGGCTTCTTGTAAATTTGGGAAAGAAAATGCGATATGATGAAGCCCTTCCCCACGTTTTTTAATAAATTTGTCTACAACACTGTTTTCTTCCATTGGTTCCATTAAATAAAGATGAAAATCCCCGATTCGAATCAAAGCATCCTTATAGCCTAAAAAGTCGTTGTCAGGTCCTGAATAACTAGTAATCACTTCTCCACCAAACGTCTTTGTAAAAAAATCAGCTGCTTTGTCACGGTCCCTTACTGCAATTGCCACATATGGTACCTTTGTTACCTTCGCTCCATTCCTTACGTTCATTCTGATTCTCCTCTCTTATTTTCCTAAGAATTTAGGTGACCTTTTATTGATAAAAGCCTGAACGCCTTCATGATAATCATCTGAGTCAAGGACAAGGTTTTGTCCTAGTTGTTCATAGCTTAAAGCTGTCTGCAGATCATGATCATAACTTTTGTTCAGCAACTGTTTCATAATCCCGATGGCTTTTGTTGGGGCTTGGCTAAACTGCTGAGCCAGGTTTTCGATTTCTTGTTCAAAATTTTCACTATTTACTACCTTACTCACGATCCCCATATCACAGGCTTCTTTCGCATCTAGCATTCTTCCTGTAAACATCAGCTCCTTCGCTTTCGCTAACCCTATTAGCCGCGGCAGAAAAAAGGTGCCTCCGCCGTCAGGAATGACGCCAATTTTAATGAAAATCTGCGAGAATTTAGCCTTGTCTGATGCGATAATAATATCTCCAGCTAAAGCGAAGTTAAAACCGAGACCAACGGCATGACCATTGATTGCTGAAATAACCGGAATTTTTAAATTAGCAATATTCGTAATCACTCGATTGCCAATTTCCATTTGGTGATTCATATGGCGAAGGGTTGCGTTCTCAAAACCATTAACATCGCCACCTGCACTAAAAGCTCTCCCAGCCCCCGTTATGATTAATACCCGAATGGTGTCATCTTCTTTAATTCTGGTAACAGCCTTATTTAAATCTAGTAACATTGCATAATTTAGGGCATTCAGCTGATTTGGACGGTTTAGCGTAATTTTCGCGATCCCATTATTGTTTTCAAATACAATCGTTTCGTATGTTTCTTCTGTAGACAACAATCATCCCACCTCTTTCATACATAATCCTTAGATTTTAACTTTTTGGAGTTCTTCTAGAATTAAAGCCCTTAATTTATATTTCTCAATTTTATTCGTCGGTGTTTTCGGCAAGTCCGGAACGATTCGAATGTACTTAGGCCACATATACTTGGGCATTTCCCTTTTCGTCCATTCCTTTAGCGCTGCTTCATTTAATTCATCTGTTCTTGGGACAACATAGACAACAATATCATCCTCGTCCCCTTCTTCAGCTGGAATCGGAAAAGCGGCGCAAAGATCCACTAGGTGATGCTGAGTGATGAGATCTTCAATTTGATAGGATGAAATATTCTCCCCTTTATGCCTAATCAAATTCTTCATCCGGTCAACGAAATAATAAAATCCGTTTTCGTCTTTATAGCCTACATCCCCTGAATGAAACCAAAGATTTTGGAAAACTTCTGCAGTCGCTGCAGGCTTGTTAAAGTATTCTTTCATCATGATATAAGGAAAAAGAGGTCGATAAGCAAATTGTCCCGACTGCCCAATGTCACATTCCTCATCATGTTCATTTAGGATGGCTACTTCCATAAATGGAGTCGGACCTCCCAAATAACCTTTTGGAAATTTTATATTGCCTTTTGGAAAAGAAAGATTTAACCGTTTGGCTATTTCAGCAATTTCTTCTCTTGTATATCCTTTATACAGTTCAGGTGGAGTGCCTTGTTCCTCTCCAAGCTCATCAATAATGACATTACACCCACCCGCAGCTTCAGTCTGCCCATAGCCTGTTTGTACAAAATGAATCCCAAATCGTTTAGCGAAATCATGGTGATATTCAGGCAGCGGCTGCAATATCACTTTTTTCAATGTATTGTTACGATCGTCTTCAGTCGGTTCTTCATTCAATAACCACGGAATCATCACATCTAAAAGGATTGCATTTGTCGCTCCGCTTATTTGGATACGCCTCCAAAAATTACCTGGGCTGAATTTATCCCACATCGCAACCGTGCAGCCGACAAAAGCGGCAGTGACAACATTCGCAAATGCTGCACCGACATGATACATGGGCATATCACTGTAAAGGACGTCTTCTTGATTATTAAAAGCTCGTACGAGATACGTATAACTGTGAAGACAACGATGAGATTGTACAACCCCTTTGGAAGGACCTGTGGTACCAGATGTGTACATAATATTTGCTGTATCATAAAATCGAAGGTCAATAGACGGATTGTCACGATTGCCTGCCATAAAATCTTCAAATGATAGGCTGAGAAACTTACTATCAAGTTGGACATGCTCATCCTGATAATCATGATCATCTTCTTTTGGGTCATGGATTATGACAGGTAAAGACGTTAACTGATCTTTTATATCATTGATGATTGATACCTTTTGTCTTTCTGTTATAAGCATTTTTGGCTTAGTATCATTAATTTGGTATGAAAGCAGACTGCCTTTATAATTAAAGTTTATCGGACAGTAAACAGCCCCCGCTTTCCAAATGCCAAACATCGCAATCGTTGTGATAAAAGGGTTATATAAAAATAGTGAGATACGATCCCCTTTTTGAATCCCTTTTTCGATTAAGCTGTTCGCGAAACTGTTAACCATTTCATTGAACACCTTATAGGTAATCGATCGTTGTGTTTCACCATAATAGACAAACGTCTTATCCCCTGTTTCCTTTGCCCATTTTTCAAGTTTTTTAATAACAGACTCTTCTTCAGTCCCTAATGTTTGTTTAAACATTTCTACACCCATGCGACCTCCTCCAAACTCTTACATTATAAAAATAGCAACTCATTGATTCCGTTTACATTTTTGCGGTAATCTCTCCTTTTCTAACCATGGTGACTTCCGGGAACGACATGGTCATAAAATAACAATGCAAGTAATGTGCCAACAGTGAAAACGCACTAAAAAATAATGAATATTATGAATATTATCAAAAATAGAGAAGGATTTTACATGTTATTGATGAATAATAGAATCAGATGATGAATTTTTTATCAGAGATACTTTGATGAAGGGAGAGTTTTCATTTGCTCGAATTATACAAGCAGGTATTTGAATCATCCTATGACGGCGTAGCTATTAGAGATGCCGATGGATATGGAATCGCCATCAATAAGGCTGCATGCAGAATTACTTCGTATCCAGAATCAGAATTTGTAGGAGGAAATATAAAAGATGCATTGAAAAAAGGGATAATAAACGATTCTATTACTCTAGCAGTCATAAAACATAAAAAACCCGTTACAAAAGTCATGCATATTAGAGGGTCGGATGTGTTAATTACGGGGAGCCCAATAAAAAATGAAAAAGGCCAAGTTACACATGTTGTGTTAATTATTCGCGATATCGCTGAATTGAACAAACTTAAAATTGATCAAATACTATCGCTTGCTCTTAAAATGAAACATCATCACAAAGACAACATGAAAATTCATGAAGAGATCCCGGTTTATCCTGATATTATTGCCAAAAGCCCAGAATTTCGAAAAATCCTTGCTATATGTGCAAAAATTGCCCAAGTGGATACGACGATCCTTATTCATGGTGAATCAGGGACAGGGAAAGAAGTGCTGTTAAATTTTATCCATCGGCTAAGCAAACGCGCAAATGAACCATTAATTAAGGTGAATTGTGCCGCTATCCCTCCAAATCTTCTGGAGTCAGAGCTTTTCGGCTATGAAAAGGGAGCCTTTACAGGGGCAGACAGCCGCGGAAAGCCAGGGTTATTTGAACAGGCAAACGGTGGAACCATCTTTTTAGATGAAATTGGAGACATGCCGCTTGATTTGCAGGTCAAGCTGTTAAGGGTACTGCAAGAATTTGAGATTACTAGAATTGGCGGCAGGAAAAGCATCAGAGTCAATGTACGAGTTGTCTCGGCAACGAATAAAAACCTTGAACAACTCGTAAATGAAGGGCGTTTCAGACAAGATTTATTTTATCGTTTGAATATCATTCCGATTACGATCCCGCCCTTACGTGAAAGAGTTGAAGACATTGCTCCACTTGCCTATCATTTCCTTCAAAAAACAAATAAAAAATATGGGTTAACCAAGAGATTTGGAGATGATACTATCCAATTATTCGAGGATTATAAGTGGCCGGGAAATATCCGCGAGATGGAGAATTTAATTGAGCGGTTAGTGGTGACCATTGATCATGATGATATTCAATGGTCAGATCTCCCGTTCCTTCATTCTCCGGAGAACCCCCATCAACGGACCTTGAAAAAAACGCTTCAAGATTTAGAGAAGAAAATCATTTTGGAAAAATTAAGGGAATTTAAAACAACTCGTAAAACAGCAGAAGTACTTGGAATCAGTCAATCCTCACTCGTAAAAAAGCTACAGCGGTTGAAATAGCCTTTGGCATGAAAATTGCATCCTAAATAAAACAGTAAGTCGATTTTATCAATTCTTTTATGAGGAGGCAGTGAATGATGAATACGTCAAAGGTTTATGTGCTTGGCGGATACCAAACCGATTTTTCAAAAAATTGGGCACGAGAAGAAAAAGACATTTTTGATCTATTAAAATCCAGTGTTGAGGGTGCACTTGAATCAACAACAATTGATCCCAGTGAAGTGGAAGTTTGTCATATAGGGAATTTTATTGGAGAGCTGGGGAGTAAGCAAGGACAGCTTGGCGGATTATTCGCTTCGATTCATCCCGCCTTCTCCGGCATTCCGGCAAGCCGCCATGAAGCAGCATGCGCTTCAGGTAGTATTGCCGTCCTGGCAGCGGCAGCCGATATAGAGTCCGGCCGTTATGATCTAGCTTGTGTTACGGGAGTAGAATTACTGCGAAATGTATCAGGAGAACAAGCGGCAGATAATCTTGGTGTCGCCTGCTGGACAGGTCGGGAAGCACAAGACGCCACCTATCCTTGGCCCTATTTATTTAATCGATTAATCGATGTTTATGACGAGCGCTACGGAATTCGCTACGAACACATAGCTGAAATCGCGAAAATTAATCTTGATAATGCGAAGCGAAACCCAAACGCTCAAACAAGAAAGTGGCAATTCAATGAATATAGCTTTCTGGAAAATGATGAGCATAATCATGTGATTGAAGGCCGTGTTCGCCGTCAAGATTGCGGGCAAGTAACAGACGGCGGAGCAACAATCTTTCTCTCATCCGAAAAATACGCAAAGGCGTATGCCGAGCGTCTCCAAATACCGTTCGAAAGCATCCCTGTCATCAAAGGCTGGGGGCATAAAACAGCCCCCATGCTGCTTGAAGACAAGATAAAGGAAAGTGCGGAGCAACGCTACGTGTTTCCACATGTCCGCAAAGCCATCGAGGACATGTTTGACCGAGCAGGACTTCGCGGCGTGGATGATATTGATGCGATTGAGACACACGATTGCTTTTCCATCACCGAATATATGGCTATCGACCATTTTGGGATTACGGAACCCGGCGAAAACTGGAAGGCAATTGAATCAGGCGATATTGCCTTCAATGGTCGAATCCCCATCAATCCAAGCGGCGGATTAATCGGCTTAGGCCACCCAGTCGGTGCAACCGGAATTCGAATGGTTCTTGATGCATATAAGCAAGTCACTGGTACTGCAGGAAGCTACCAAGTAAAAGATGCAAAAAATGTCGCCACCTTAAACATCGGTGGCAGCACAACAACCACCGTCTGTTTTGTGATTGGGAGATAAAAAAAGGATTCCAGATTTCACAGTGAAGGTTCTTATGGTTTTTGCCATAAGAACCTTCACTGTGGCAGTTCATGAATAGAGATATTTCAACCATCAAACAAACTTTGAAGCTGTTTTATTGGCTGTTTATTTAATTTCATTTGTAACCGCCAAGTATATATTCTTTGACAATTTCATAACCTTTATTCGTAAATGCAAATGAGTAATTTTCCTTAAATCCATCAATCCAAGCTTCAAAGAGAACTTTCTTTTGGTGGGAATCGTTCAATCTTTCTCTCTCTTCCTTATAAAATCAATTTCTTCGGAGTCCAAATATCAGTAAACCCATTTTCTACCGAATAGTGGTATAAATCTTTTAGTTTATTGCTAGAATAAACCTTCATATCCTCTCTTCTTCCAAGTTCCGGAATAGCAATTAACGTTTCATTTCGGTCTATTACCGTTTCTAAAAAGATCTTGCCAGCCAATTTATCACTTTTAGATAAGTTACAAGCACTACAGGCGATAACTAAATTCCAGAGCTGGTCAGCCTGAACAAAACTCCATGGGATAAAATGATCCACGTGAGCATTTTCCTTCTTAATAACCTTTCCGCAGTAAAAACACTTCCCGTTATAAAAAGAGGATAGCACTTGATAAAATTGATCAAGGGATGACCTCTTGATACATTTTCAACTTTTAATAGCAGGTTGGTGGTATCCCCTTTTTCATTGAATTTTTCCAAAAATAAGGCAAGATGATAATTCGTTAAATAATTCAAGACTCGCTGGAACCGCAGCATGAAGGAGTAAACTGTACTATTCATTCTCAGTTGTTCCTTTTGATTATCAAAATCATAGATGGTGCAGCCTGTATCGCCATATATCGCACCCATGACATTGATCTTACATTTTTTCTTCACTTTATTGATGATTTCCACCTGAATTTCGGCAGAAAGTCTATCAAAAACAACCGTTTCAGGGAGTTGATATTTCGACTGGATATTGAGCAGGATGTTTTGAACTTCAGCCCTTTTATCCGTCATGTTTATCTGATTAAGATTATGATGAATAACCAGATTCCAATAGATTTTTGCAAAACTCGAATATAAGCTTGAGTAATTCAATTCCAGCTTATCATTGACATTGTATAAGTTTTCTAACAACGATTTGATTAATACAAATTTATATGTAGTTGAATTCTTGGATTTCGATGAAAATATGTAGTTAAAATGGCCCCAAATTTCTTTATCTGTTAAATAAGCGGCTTTCATTTCGCCCACTTGTAATTTATGACTCATTGTATTGTCACCTGCAGTGCCCTTTTTTCCTTAACTTTATTTATCTTCAACTTCAATTAAAAATATCCTGTCTTGAAATCCACCGCGCTGTTCCCGCTTTCTTTTCCGAATTTCCTCGATTTGTTCAATCGAAATTCCATGATAATCAGCAAGGGAATGAAAAATCTCTAATAAATCAGCTAGCTCCTCCATTATCTCAATGTTTGTGGTGCTAGATACATACTCATCGAGTTCCTCGTAGCATTTCTCTTGAAGTGCCTTTATATATTCATCATCATTTAATACTTTACAAGAACATTTCTGGCCCGTGCTCCCAATAATTTCTGGTATTTTATCGCGGACCAATTTATTATAAATTGGCATTTTTACACCCCATTACTCCTCTTCTATATATCCTATTTGATTCATTTACTATAGGATTATTTTACCATAATTAATAGTTTAATAAATTTATATTTCAGAAACAGTAGGATTAGCGATGCATAAAGACCATCTCCATGTAAAAATCAAAATATTACTTTCTACCCCCTGTCCTTTTTGCCTCAAAAACCCTAAATAAGAGGTGAAAGGAGGTGAACGAAAATGGCACAAGCATTATTAGAAGGTTCAAAGCTTCGGTTGGCGTTTCAAGTAGACCTTGATGAACAAGGAAACCCAGTCGTAAAAACCAAAACGTTTAGTAACATCAAAAAAGAATCAACGGCTGACCAGTTATTCCAGGTTGCACAAGCAATTTCTGCACTATGCAACTACCCGCTAAACAAAACCGAGCGCAGCGACAGTACCGAATTAACTGCGTAACCGGAAAGTAATTAGTGATTCAATGGAATGGTTCTTCTGATCTAAATCAACGAAGCTTCCAATCTAATAAGCAGGTAATGAGTTAGAGATTGAGGCAAAAGAACCGCCCCATGACTTAAAGGAAGGAGGTGATAGAGAATGGCAAAAACATTGGAATTAATGTTTGGCACGGAATTTGGGAAGACTGCCCGTATTGCGGTAGATAATCCGAAAGAGCCGATTGATGAGGCAGCTGTTAAACAGTCAATGGAACAAATTATCGCAGCGGATGTATTTACGTCTGCTAGCGGACGATATGTTTCCTCAAAAGGCGCTAGAGTCGTCGACCGCAATGTGGTTGAGTATGAGATTGTCTAAGCTTAAGCAGTTTAGTCAAATTCGATAGTGTTTAGGAGAGAGGCCGGGGCAGTTCAGACTGAAACCGGCCTCTTTTTAAAAATTGGAGAGGAGGAAAATTGTTGTGGATCAAATCATTTCATTCATCAACGAGGTAGGATTTCCCATTGTAGTGACACTTTATCTGCTTTATCGTATTGAATCGAAGCTGGATTTAGTGGTCCAGTCGATACAGAGTTTACCTGAGCGGATGAAGGTGTGAAGGTTATATACGACAGGATGAAAATAGCCAACTACCATGTTTTCGGGATAGTTGGCTTTTATGCTTTAAATGACGTTGCCGGGTGTAATTTCGGTGATTTTGGCAATGTACTGTCATATAATTCAATAAATTACGACTACATCATTTCCAAAATCTAACGAATCTTCTCCTTAGACAACCTACCAACACTTTCCTTAATCTTCCCTCTGAAAAATTCATCCTTCCGCTGATTCAATCAAATTCAAGGGTATGAAAATTGTACTCCTTTTCATTCACTTTCCGATTAAGTTTGATGTAGTGTTTCCGGCCAATGTCGGACTCTTTTTTCTTCTCGGCATCATTAACGTCACCTGCTTGTATAGTTCACTTACGTACTACTTTTGCTTAATTAACATTTCCTTCAATTCTCCAAGACTTTCATCAATTCTTGAAACATCAACAAAAAACAATTGGACGTCCAGTTCCAGATCCTCACTGTTGAAGGCCTTAAAACTTATTTCCCTATTCTTCATTTCCTCATTGATTGGATATAACAGCCATATTTCTTTTGTTTCGTATTTCTTGGCGTAAGCATACATTTGATACATGTCCACTTGGGATATCCCATAATTCTGCCGGGGATTATATACCAGTGACTTCCATTTGGTATCCAAAACGATTTTACTGCCATTCTCACGAGTAATAACAATATCCGGCTTTAAGGCAAACTGACGAGGATCATCAAACAAATAATACCTTTTATCCTGAGTTGCTATCTCCCATGGAAGGTCCGTCAAAACAAGTTTTAAGTTCCGAGCAACATACGCTTCAAACACCTTTTCCATTGGAAAAAGTAATGCCCTTGCAGTTGTATTGCCGGCAAAATTGGTAAAGCTTTGATTCATTAAGAAAACTTTTGACCAGCGCAGTAACAATTCATAATCCTTCATAAAACGATCACAGACGGCACTTGAAAAATCCTTAGAAACGTTTTGTGAAGGCTCCACTAATTCAAAGTTAGCAAGAAGCTGTCCGATTGATTTAATATTTGTAGCACTAGTTGAGATTTTTTGCAGTTTTAGAAGTGTAGATTTGATTAAGCGATTTTCCGGCCTATTCACCCCAAACTCGTCATACCCCACATAAAATTTCTCTTTGTGAACCTGATTTTTTTTCATATGTTCACGAAAAATCAATTTCCCTTTATAGTATCTTAAGTTATCTTCTACAGGTAAATAGGAAGACCGAAACCCCTTTTTCAATAGGTTGCGCACTTCCTGAATATACATATTGATAAAAATTTCATAAAGGTTCATTCGGTCCATTTTCAGATTGGCATCGTGAAACACTTTACTTGGAAAATCCTTCATACTGCGGAGCATTTTCAGAAATGTTTTCTTTGATTCTTCCATATTTTCGTATAGTACCTTAGGTAGAATCTGAATTCTATAACCACTTCTCAGTTGAATTAACCCAACGTAATTCTTGGCTTGGATGATTTTGCCGACTTGACGCCGTACACTAATCTTGAGGAAATCCACAGCCTCAGCTTCCCCAGAACTATTAAAAGACAAGATGAAATGTTCCAGCTCCGCAAAGGCCTCTTGGTTTAAGAACTTTAAAGAAGGATCTTCCCTGTAATCCTGATTGCATGTTATCGACTCAAACTCCCGGACCTCTAATAACTTGTCCATCTTTTCACCACTTTAATAGATTTGAATATAACTTTCAGGTTTATAAAAAGCATCTCTCTGAATGGAATACTTCATTTCTGGTAAGTCGATATCAGGATTACCTTTAAAAACATTCCTCATTTTCTTATCAAGAATAAATTTAAAGGAAGGTTCTGTTTTTGCATTGTCCCCTAGAATTAATTGGATTTTGCTGTAATCCTCATAGAAATACTCCTGAAGCAATGGAATGATTGCATTTAAAAAGATACCTTCAAGATTGGATATCGAAGGATCCTTGGCTAATGGTGTAAAATAGGCATGGCCAATTGTATGCTCTCTATCAAAAAGATACTCTATTCTTTCATTGATTGTTTCTAGCATTAGTGGTATATCGATTCCTTCAATTGTGTTTATACCTAAATTCCTTAGAACATCAGCATCCGGCATCATTTCAATGAATTTGAATCTTCTTCTTAATGCAGTATCCAGCAAAGCGATTGACCGATCCGCTGTATTCATAGTTCCAAGAATATAAACATTATTGGGTACTCCAAACTCACCACCCGTGTAGGGTAAGATGGCTGTTGTAGCTTCTGGCTCCCCTAATCTTTTGGTTTGTTCGATTAGCGTAATTAACTCTCCAAATATTTTTGAGATGTTTCCCCTATTTATTTCGTCAATAATAAAAACGTAAGGTTTACGGTTTTCTTCAATTTTAATATCATGATTGATTTTATATTTATCAATCAGACCAATAACATCCTTAATATTCATGTTTCTCAATGGATAAACTGACAATCTATTTAACCTAGTATTCTTATTGATTGAATACACATCTTCATTAATATTTGTTGCAATCCATTCAACGTTTCTTCTCCTAGGATACTTCTCCCCGGATTTTATAAATTCATATGGCCCCGTTATAATCCCTATTCCGTCAATTGACGTATTTGTTCTTTGAATAAAAACAATATCTCCTATCTGCATTTCATCTTGAAAGTTAAGGAGAATTCTTTTTTCCGTACTATTAAGGTTCTTTGATTCGTCCGTGACCATTTCGTCTACATTCGACCAACCAATCTTAATGAAATTATTATTGAAACAATCAATTTTTAGCTTTGTTTGTCCCGTTCCTTCTAGAATTACATTCCAAACTGTAGGATTTTGTCTTATTTTTAAAGATGACGTTTGAATTTTAATACCTTTCGCTGTTTCGCAAAATTTCTTAAATACTCCTGATACATGCTCATATTTAATATCTGATGAGAGTCCCTCATCCTGCTCGTTTATGACAGGCTTAATGCCCTCGATAAATTCTTCATATCCGTAGGACTGATGAAAAGTTGTAAAGGCAATTCTTCCGTCATTTTTAAGTGAATTATAACGTTCCAATACTTGTTCATACGGTAAATTTGCTAATGCATCGATGCTTTCATTATCACAAATGGCTATCGCATAAAGAACTGTATTGTAAGTTTTCCCTGTTCCGGGTGGGCCATAAAGGATAGAATTAACACTGAGTTCTTGCCGACTATCATTAATCGGAACATTGACTTCTAAGTTATT
>NZ_JAGYPE020000039.1:0-35824 GCF_018343545.2 Neobacillus citreus
GGGCCGCCGCCAAATAAATTAAAGTAATTCAAATACGCCTGCAGCACCCATTCCGCCGCCGATACACATGGTAACGACACCGAATTGTTCCTGTCTGCGTCTTAGTTCATTGATTAGCGTTAAGGTTAATTTTGCACCTGTACAGCCAAGCGGGTGGCCTAATGCAATCGCACCGCCGTTTACGTTCACTTTTTCTTCATCAAGGCCAAGCTCGCGGATGACCTGGATGGACTGGGAAGCAAAGGCTTCGTTTAATTCAAACAGGTTGATATCGGAAACCTCAAGGCCAGCAAGCTTAAGAGCCTTTGGAACGGCAACAACCGGACCGACACCCATGATTTCCGGCGGAACGCCGCCGACAGCGAAGGAGCGGAATCTTGCCAATGGCTTAAGGCCAAGTGCTTCAGCTTTTTCGCGGTCCATAATCATAACTGCAGCCGCACCATCACTTGTTTGTGATGCATTACCGGCAGTTACTGAACCTGTTACCGAGAATGCAGGACGAAGCTTTGCAAGTGTTTCAAGATTTGTTTCCGGACGAACACCTTCATCAACAGAAAACTTGATTGTTTTTTCAACCAGTTTATTGTCTTTACCGACAGAACGGAAAGTAACATCAACTGGAACGATTTCATCAACAAATTTGCCTTCCTGGATGGCTTTGAAAGCTCGTTGATGGCTTCTTACTGCAAAAGCGTCCTGCTCTTCACGGGTAATGCCATATTTTTTCGCTACCTCTTCAGCTGTATGACCCATTCCCATGTAATATTCCGGTGCGCTTTCGACTAGTTTTGCGTTTGGCCGGATCACGTGTCCACCCATTGGCAGCAAGCTCATTGATTCCACTCCGCCGGCGATCGCTGTGTCAGTGTGCCCAAGCATGATGGATTGTGCAGCATAGGCAACCGCCTGCAAACCGGATGAGCAGAAACGATTGACAGTAATGGCTGGAACCGTGTGCGGAAGTCCTGCCAATGCCCCAATGTTTCTTGCCACGTTCATGCCTTGCTCTGCTTCAGGTGTCGCGCAGCCTATGACTAAATCATCGATATTACCATCATAATTTCCGGCACGCTTTAATGTTTCTTTAACGACTAATGCTCCCAAATCATCAGGACGAACCTGGGCAAGCGTTCCTTTTTTCGACTTGCCGACCGGTGTTCTTGCTCCGGCAACGATTACCGCTTCTCTCATGTAAGTTCCCTCTCTTTCTTCCAATCTTGGAATATACGAATCTATATGTCTGCCAAGGGCGCAGGGCCCCTGGCTGTCACTTAACGTTTAATACTTCAAGCTCGTTTCTAGTTTCTTAACGGCTTGCCTTTTACAAGCATGTGCTGCATGCGCTGCTGTGTTTTAGGTTCTTTGATTAAGCTTAAGAAAGCTTCTCTTTCAAGGTCTAATAGATATTCCTCGTCGACTTCGGTACCATATGGTACTTTACCGCCGGCAATGACGTAGGCGATTTTCTTCGCAATCTTTAGGTCATGCTCAGAAATGTAGCCTGAAAGCTTCATCCCTTCAGCACCTAGTAAAAGTGTTGCATAACCAGTTTCACCAACAACCGGTACCTTCTTCTTCACGCGTGTTTTATATCCTTTTTCGTGTAAAGCAAGTACAGCTTGCTTTGCATCATATAATAAGTGGTCACCGTTTACACTGATTCCGTCAGCTTTGCTTAAGAAATTATTCTCGCGCGCTTCTTCAGCAGAAGTGGAAACCTTTGCAGTAGCAATTGATTCGAATACCTTATTGGCAACCTGCTGGAGGTCGAATTGAACTCCGTTTGGCATGTTTTCTAAGTGTTTGATGTAAAGCTCTTTGTTTCCACCACCGCCAGGCAATAGTCCGACTCCGACTTCAACAAGACCCATATACGTTTCAGCAGAAGCTTGAATATGTGCAGATGGCAAGCAAACCTCAGCCCCGCCGCCAAGTGTCATGCCAAATGGCGCAGCGACAACCGGTTTGGCGCTGTATTTTACTTTTAATAATGCTTTGTGAAGCTGACGAACTACCATGTCAAGCTCCCAATAGTTGTCATCCTGCGCTTCCATCAGCATCATTGCTAGGTTAGCACCGACGCAGAAGTTCTTGCCCTGGTTGCCAATAACAAGACCCTTGTAGTTTTTCTCCACTTCATCAACAGCAAAGTTGATCATTTGAATCGTGTCCATGCCGAGTGCATTGTTTGGAGAATGAAACTCTAAGAGTGCTACTCCATCACCGATATCGATTAGGCTTGCGCCGCTGTTTTTCTTAATAACGCCTTTTTGTTTCTTAATTTTCTTAAGATCAATCGTTTTTGGATTGAACTCAACAAGCTTGTATTCACCTTTATCGTAGTAGTAAAGCTCGTTATTTTCTTCTTTATAGAAGGAAGTAAAGCCTTTTTCGAGCATTTCGGTTACCCACGAAGGGACTTCCATGCCTTGTTCCTTCATCTTCGCTACCGATTTTTCAACACCGATGGCATCCCATGCTTCGAACGGTCCGTGCTCCCAGCCGAAGCCCCATTTCATGGCACGGTCGATGGAAACGATATTATCCGCGATTTCCCCTAAAAGCTTAGCGGAATAAACTAAGTTTTGGGAGTTGGTATTCCATAAAAATTGTCCGGCACGGTCATTTGCGTAAACAAGCGCTTTCAATTTGTTGCCGGTGCCCTTTTCCTGCTTAGCAAGCTCCATGGATGGAGTAGACAGCTTTTTGCGCGGACCGTATTCAAGTGTATGTGGATCTAATTCAAGAATTTCTTTACCTTGTTTCTTGAAGAAACCTTGACCAGACTTGCTTCCTAACCAGCCGTTTTCAATCATTTGCTTAAGGAAAGCAGGTACTTCAAAAACTTCCTTCTCGTGACCTTCGACTTTTTCGTACACGTTCCCAGCAACGTGATAGAAAGTGTCTAGTCCAACTACATCAAGAGTTCGGAAGGTAGCACTTTTTGCACGGCCAATTAGTGGACCAGTGAGGGAATCAACTTCACCGACACTATAACCGCCCTTTAACATTTCGCGGACAGTGACGAGCAGGCCGTAAGTTCCGATGCGGTTGGCGATAAAGTTTGGTGTATCCTTCGCTACAACGACACCTTTACCTAAGACATCCTCGCCAAATGTTTTCATGAATGAAAGCACTTCTGCATCAGTATATTGTGTAGGGATGATCTCTAATAATTTCAGGTAGCGCGGCGGGTTGAAAAAGTGTGTTCCAAGGAAGTGCTTTTGGAAATCCTCTGAACGGCCTTCCACCATCGCTTCAACAGAGATACCAGAAGTATTGGAGCTAATAATGCTGCCTGGTTTGCGGTATTGGTCAACTTTTTCAAAAACTTGCTTCTTAACATTGAGGTTTTCAACGACTACTTCGATCACCCAGTCAACATCTTTCAGTTTCTCAAGGTCATCTTCAAGATTACCTGCTTCGATTAGCGCGATATTCTTCTTGGCTGAAAGTGGTGCTGGCTTTTGCTTAAGTAATTTTTGAATGTTTGTGGCTGCGATGCGGTTGCGTACCTGTTTATCTTCTAATGTAAGTCCTTTGGCTGCTTCTTCTTTTGTCAATTCACGTGGCACGATATCCAATAATAGTGTTGGAATGCCGATATTTGCTAGATGTGCCGCAATTCCTGATCCCATCACTCCGGATCCTAAAACGGCTGCTTTTTTGATTAATTGGTTCAACATTGTCTCCCCCTTCAAACTTTGAATGAATACTCATTCATTTTTTGGGTAAAAAAATTTCAAACACCTGAATGAGTTTTACTACTAATTACTATAAGATATTTCAAAAAATTGTGCAATCGGTAAACGTGGAAAATTGAAATTTTTTTGAATAATGATTCTTCTTCTCACTACGATATATATTTTTGGGGCTGGGCAACCTATATTTTGAGGTGATAAACAATGGCGAAAATGAAGAAAAATCCGTCTAAGGCAGGCGTCAGCGCAGCGAGTGTGCAAGGTAATGCCGGACCGGGCCGCGAAGCAAGCGGAGTGGACAAGCAAAACAGCCAGAATAGTCAATTTAAACGATAATTGTTAGAAAAAAGGTGCTCCTGGGTTCAGTTTGGAGCACCTTTTTTGGTGGAAATTCGCATTCCGAGTTGTCTATCGGCGAATTTTTCGATTCTATCGGCGAATTTCAAGTCTCTATCGGCGAATCCGGCAATTCTATCGGCGAATCGAAAAATTACTTCTTCGTAGACTGCCTATGCTGTTCATTTAAGACCTTAATTTCATTAATAATTTCCTTCATTTCCGCGCGCGCTTCCGGATAAAGCGCACTCCAGTGGCCGATTAACGCTGGCATCGACTTGGCGATATGCGAGTACAGCGCCCAAGCCTTAACTTTTTCTTTTGTCTCTCCATCAGTTTCCCCAACCAACAGCTCACTATATTTCTCAAGCAAGGCCTCGAACTGCTGAGCAAAATCCTTCTCCATCTTCCTGGCACCTTCCATTCTTGACATTTAGACTGCACGGGCAGGTTTTGCAGCGTTTGCTGCTCCCTTCAAGCTGGTATGTAAAGCAGCACGTTTTTCTGATACGTACCTCTTCTGCCTGCTCATCCAAATAAATTTTTTCAACGTAATATTTTTGCAGTGGGTTCAGCTTATAGCGGCCAAACAAAGACCCTTCTGCTTCAAAAATTAAGAACGAAAAATCCTCTACTGCATTTTTATGTTCTTTTAATTGTGATTCGTACAGCCAAAATATATAAACAGCAATATTTTCCCACAGAATCAATTTCGAAATACCAAATGTTTTTTCAAACAGTGTTATTAGCGGGTAAATATTTTTTGCAAAAAGCTCTTTGACCACACCTTTCCGCCATTGAGAACGTGCTTCCCTGGTATCCCAATCTTCAGCTGTAAAATCCTTGAGTGAGAAAGCCGGAAGCCAGTTACTCTCTTCTGAAGCGGCCTCCATTTTAACAGCCTCAAACGAAACATTGATTTTTTTATTCCAGGCGGTCATCGCATAAAGCGAAATTACCGCTAAAAAGGCATACCTTTTGATAAAAATCGAGGAAGCTATTTTTTCCGAGGGAGCACCTATCGTTTTCGACAGGTCCGCCATAAAATTTTTTAAGAAGGCTTCATCAAGTAAATGAGCTGCTTCAAAGGAATCTTCCAAAGCAGCTTTGAGCCTGTATTTACTTAGTACAGCAATTTCTTCATCTGTTAGCAGTTTAACCATTGGCAGCCGCCGCCTTATCTAATATACATCTTCCCTTGCCATATGGAATGCATAATGGAGTTCCAAACAACGGGTCCATTGTTACCTCGCAGTCCATATCAAATACGTTTTTCACCAGGTTGCAGTTGATCACATGCTCCGGCTTTCCCTGGGCGTAGACATTTTGATTCTTGATGGCGACAATATTATGGGCATAACGGCAGGCAAGATTTAGGTCGTGTAGCACCATGACCACCGTCCGTTTTTTCTTCTCATTTAATTCAAAAAGCAAATCAAGAATCTCGATTTGGTGGGTCATGTCCAGGTAGGTCGTCGGCTCATCAAGTAAAATAATTTCTGTATCCTGAGCCAGGGTCATGGCAATCCAAGCCCGTTGCCTTTGGCCGCCGGAAAGGGAATCCACAGGTCTGTCCTTTAAATCCTCTAGCCGTGTTGCTTTAAGGGCATCTTTTACCTTTTTCTCATCCTCTTCCGACCACTGCCGCAGCCAAGTTTGGTGTGGATAGCGTCCCTGCTTAACAAGCTGCAGGACAGTTAAGCCTTCAGGTGCAGTCGGTGACTGTGGCAAAATCGCCATTTTTTTTGCAATCTCCTTTGTCGATAACTTGGAGATTGCTTTACCATCAAGAAGAACAGAGCCGCTTTTCGGCTTTAGAAGACGGGCAATTGAACGAAGCAGAGTCGATTTTCCGCATCCATTTGCACCTATAAAGACAGTAATTTCACCCTTAGGAATTTTTAAATCTAATTCCTTTATGATGAGAGTTTCTCCGTAGGATATGGACAACTCCTTTGTTTCAATCGAACTTGTCATATAAAGCCAGCTCCTTCAGCAAGATTTAGATATTTCTAGTTTTAAAAAGTAAGTAAATAAAGTAAGGGGCACCGATTCCTGCTGTAAATACTCCTGCAGGCACCTCCAACGGTGAAAACATCGTCCGGCCGATCAGGTCTGCCAGCATCACAAGGATTCCGCCAAGCAATGCTGAAACCGGCAGCAACGCACCAAAGGACGACCCGACAAGCCTGCGCGCCATATGCGGTGCCATTAGCCCGACAAAGCCAATGCCGCCGGCAAATGCCACGGAACCGCCGATTAATGCCGTACTAATCATTAATAATAGAAAACGGTGCTTCTGTACCTTTTCACCCAAGCCAGTCGCTACGTCATCGCCAAGCTCTTGGATATTTAGCGTCCGCGCTGCCACAAAGGCAATAATCAAAAAAATCACTGCCCACGGGGCAAGAATGGCGACGTTTTTCCAATTGGAGCCATAGACGGTTCCGGTAATCCAAATATTCGCCTGACTCGCCTGATAAATGGGCCCCATCACCATCAAAAGGGTTGTTAATGCCTGCATAAGGGTGGAAATTCCGATTCCAATTAACACAAGCCTAATCGGTGAAACTCCATTTTTCCAAGCAAGGAAATAAACTAAAAATGCTACAACCCCAGCGCCAATAAAAGCGGCTAGCGGGAGCCAAGCAATGCTGACGGTAAGCGAGTGGTTTTTGTCGCTAAATATCGCTAAAAAGCCGACAACAGCAACCGCCGCCCCGCCGGTAATTCCCAACACATCAGGAGATGCCAGCGGATTGCGGATCATCCCTTGCAAAATACCGCCAGCTGTTGCTAAACACTGGCCAACAATGAGGGCGACAATAATGCGGGGCAGGCGGAAGGAGGTGATGACCAGCGTCTCCATATCCGGCCCGGAGCCAAATAACACCTTTAAAACGGTCAGAGGATTAATTTTCATTTCCCCGGATCCCGTACTCAGGACAAAAACCGCAAACGTGATGATCAGCAGGACGGTAAAAGTAATTCCAGCTTTGCGGTCCATTAAAACAGAGAATCTGCCATTAAACAGACGGAAATTTTTATATTTGCTCATCGTGCATTGAACCCCTTTCTTGCAATGTAAATGAAGAACGGAGTTCCAATAATGGCAGTCATCACACCGACAGGAACCTCTGACGGCATTAACAAATATCGGGCAGCAATATCGGCTGCCAATAATAATATAGCCCCTAAAACCCCGGCCATCGGGATAACCCAGCGATGGTCAATTCCGACAATCGACCTGGTGATATGAGGCACGACGATTCCCACAAAGCCAATCGGTCCGGCCACAGCCACGGATCCACCTGCAAGTAAGATGACAAGCACCCCAATGCCGATTTTAATGAACCCGGTATTTAACCCAAGTCCTTTCGCTACGTCTTCCCCCATAGCAAGGATATTCATTTTTCCAGAAATCAGGAGGGAGCCAAGCCAGCCTGCTCCTATGTACGGCAAGACTGAAACAAGCGTTTCCAGCTTTCGGCCGGAGACCGAGCCAGCGAGCCAAAACAGCACCTGATCCAAGAGGGCTTCGTTCAAAACGAGCAAACCCTGCGTAAAAGACGAGAACATAGCCGCCATGGCCGCACCCGCTAATGTGAATTTCATTGGTGTTAAACCGCCGCGACCTACGGAGCCAATGACATAAACGCTGATGGCCGCGACCGCTGCTCCAAGGAAGGCTAATGCATTAAATCCTTGTGTACTATCAATAGAAAATAAGGTAATCGCGACTACTACAGCGAACCCTGCCCCCGCATTTATCCCAAAAATCCCGGGTGATGCCAACGGATTTTTCGTTAAGGTTTGCATTAACACCCCGGCAATCGCGAGACTTGCGCCGACTACGGAAGCAATCAATGCCCGTGGCAGCCGGACCGTTTGAATGATGATATGCTCATTTGAGCCATTATTGTTTGTAAAAGCGTCAATCGCCATTTGCAAATTCGTGTCTGTATATCCGAAGATGACACTCGCACACATAAGTAACAGCATTAGAATAATAGCCGCAAATAAGCCGGCCCATTTTAAGGAGGAACTTTTTAAAAGCATGTTGAAAAACCTTTCTCTCTTTATCTTTAGTCAAATCCTCTCACTACTTTAGTCTATCGCTAATTGATAATGATTGTCAATTAAATTGATAACCGTTTTCAATTATGATGCTGCCAGCCCTCATGAAATTGTCATTGATTTTGAAAATCATTTTCAATAAAACTGTTGACAGCTGAACGGCAGGCACATTATGATTAGGTTGTAAATGAAAATGATTATCATTCACAATTGAATAAGGAGGATACATACCTAGATGAAAGCATTAAAATCATTTCTAACCCTTTTTTCCGTCATGGCTGTTTTCTTATTGGCGGCTTGCGGCGGCGGGAATACAGAAAAATCAACAGAGAAGAAGGAAAATGGAACTACAACCGAAAAATCGTATACAGTTGAACATGCGATGGGCTCTGCCACAATTAAGGGCACACCTAAACGCGTGGTGGTTTTGACAAACGAAGGAACTGAAGCATTATTAGCTTTAGGCATTAAACCAGTCGGCGCTGTTCAATCCTGGCTAGGCGACCCATGGTATAATCATATTAAAAAAGACATGAATGGCGTAGAAGTTGTCGGAACTGAAAGCGAAGTTAATGTGGAAAAAATCGTTGCACTGAAGCCGGACTTAATTATCGGTACCAAGATGCGTCAGGAAGCAGTATACAATCAACTTAGTGCGATTGCCCCAACCGTTTTTTCTGAAACGCTGCGGGGTGATTGGAAGGAAAACTTTAAATTATATGCAAAAGCTGTCAATCAAGAAGAAAAAGGCAACAAGGTGTTAAGCGATTTCGATAATAAAGTTGTATCATTAAAGGAAAAACTTGGTAGCAAAGTAAATCAGGAGGTTTCAGTCGTCCGCTTTATGGCTGGAAAATCCCGAATCTATTATACAGATTCCTTCTCTGGGGTGATTTTTAAAGAGTTAGGATTTAAGCGTGCTGCCCAGCAGGCTGAGCTATTTACAACTTCTAATAAACTTGGAAATCTGGCAGTTGAGGTTGGCAAAGAGGTCATCCCGAAAATGGACGCGGACGTTCTTTTCTACTTCACTTACGCTCCTAACGGCGACCAGACTGCTTTAAATACCGCTAAGGAATGGACAACGGACCCGCTTTGGAAAAACTTAAATGTTGTTAAAAACGGCAATGCCCATGAGGTCAGCGATGCTGTTTGGAACACTGCCGGCGGGGTTATTGCGGCCAACTTGATGCTAGATGATCTTGAAAAAATCATGCTTAAGAAATAGTTTTTAAAAAAACTTCCCATATACAATTCACATTGAAAGAGCAGGGCTTGCCATGGCCCTGCTCTTTCTCCTTTGTGGACATATTTGGAGAGTTTATCCCCCAAATTGGGGCAGATTTCCGCCGAAATATAGGAGTTATCCGCCGAATCTGGCCGGATCCGCCAAGTTCAAGGAGTTATCCGCCGACTTCCAAATGTTATCCGCCAAACCCAGTACATACAGAAAAAAAAGAGCGAAACAAAGTCGCTCTTTTTCAAACCAATTATGCCGTTGTCGAAAACATATACTTTTTATAATGATACCTGATGGAAAAAATCAATCCCAGCCCCAGCATATTCCCCATCAACGCGCTTCCCCCGTAGCTGATGAACGGGAGCGGAATACCGGTGATTGGCAGGACACCGATGGTCATGCCAATGTTTTGGAAGACGTGGAAGGTAATCATGCTGATGACACCAACACAAATGTAGGTATAAAAATGATTCTTTGTTTCCATTCCAACCTTTGTAATATGGTAAATTAGCAAAAAGAACAAACTAATCAGCACACTTGCGCCAATAAAGCCGAATTCCTCGCCGACAACACTGAAAATAAAGTCAGTATGGCTTTCCGGCAAATATACTTCCCGGTGGCCATAGCCTTTCCCTCCAGTTTGCCCAGAGCCAATCGCCATTAACGATTTGGTTAGCTGATAACCGGCCGAGCTTTGGAAATTATAAGGGTCGAGCCATGAATAAATCCGGCCGAACTGATACTGTTTGACACCTAGATATTTTTCCAGCAAATCAGGCTTCCATAAAACAAAATAGAGAATGGTTGATGCAAGCACAATTCCGGCTGAGAACATGGGCACAAGCAGTTTCCATGAAATGCCCGAGATAAAGATCATCCCTAATAAAATGGCCAAAAATACGAGCGAGGTTCCTAAGTCAGGCTGCTGCATCACCAAGAGCAACGGCACCATTGTCACAAGACCAAGCTTCACCAGCAGCCAAAAGTCAGTCTGCAGCGTTTTAACTTGATTTTTTTGATGATGGTCATCAATCACCCGCGCCAGTGCCAAAATGATAAAAATCTTTACAAACTCAGAAGGCTGCAAAGATCCCATGCCAGGAACCTTATACCAGCTTTTCGCCCCGTTGATTACAGGAGCAATGCTGGTCGGTGCAACAATTAAAAAGCCGAGCAAAAAGATACCAAAGCCGTAAGCGTACCAAGTTAATTTGCGGAGCTGATCGGAATCCAGCGTCATCACCGCCGCGACAATCCCGCCGCCAACCGCATACCAGACAATTTGCTTCAGCAGAAAGTTTTCCTTATATTGACCGCTCGCCTGCGCACTATATATCGACACACAGCTAGCCAAAAACAACAATAATACTATCAAAACAAGACTGTAATCAATCTTGGAGGTTGTGTTCTTTGAAGTCACGAAGAAGTCCCACCTTAAAAAAAAGACTTGTACATTCCTCCATTATATTTTTAATGAACACAAATCACAACTTTCAAACCGTGTTTGGGTGAATTTACATAATCTAAAAATAAATCCGCTTCAGTTCGTCCGCCATCCAATTCAGGTTATTCGGCACCTGCGGAAGACCGTAGCCAATATAAAGCGGCGTCGTTACAAACCTAGGTACAACCTTGGCGTAAATTTTTCCATCAAGATGATGGAAGAAAATATTATAGCTCGTCGCCCTAAAGGGAAAATGATGAAGAATATAATGAGCAGCCATTTGCATATATTCCGCAAAGCGCTCCTGATAGCCGAACTCCGGCATTTCCATATTAAACTCGTAAAAACCAACACGCGGCTTAGTGGAAAGCGTAAAGCGGACCCCATTATCTTCAGCAATCAGAATGCCCTCAAACATTTCAGGCTCGACTCTTTCTTTATAGTCAAGATCATTCAGTCCAATAATTTGCATATGCGGATGGGCCAGGGTGCCTCCAGATAACGGGCCATGATTTTTGAAAAAAATAACGGATTTAAAGCCTCCGCTCTCTTCCATCTCCAGCCAATGCTTCAATCCAAACCTAATCAATCTATGTAAATGCTCTTTTGAATAGGTGGATAGTTCCGCATGACAATCGTCCGTTTCAATTAACACGGTTTGATAGGCATTTTCCAATACGGGATATTTATTTTTCAAGAGAATAATCGGACCATCGACCTCAATCAGGTCGGTAAGCTCTTCTCTGGCGCAAAATGGACAAGCCTGCTCTTTATTACGGTAATTTTCCGGCTTTTTGACCCCAATGGAAGTATTAAAATAAAGATGTTTATTTTCCAACCCGATTCTCCTCTCGAGGATTACTATACTTTTATTTTATGGGAGAATGCAGCACCTTTGCACCTATTTTGTCTTTTAGGAGATAATTTGTTTTTCATAACTGTAAAAAAACAGATGATTTTCATGAATAAGTAAAAATACGCATATGAATGGAATGTACAGGCTTTGCCAAAAAAATATGAACTGAGAGGGAATATATGTTAACCAAACTTGAAGCACTTATCCTCGGGATTATTCAAGGGCTGACGGAATTTCTGCCGATTTCCAGTACCGGTCATCTTTATTTAGGAAGAAATTTGTTCGGGCTGCAGGAAGCGGGCCTATTGCTCGATACAATGCTGCATGTGGGAACATTGCTGGCTGTGTTCGTCTTTTATAAGGATGAATTTATTAAAATCCTCAAGAAACCGTTCAGTAAATTAACGTTTTTGCTTATTGTCGGAACAATTCCAGCGGTGATCTTCGGACTGGCCTTTAAAGATTATATTGATGAAATTTCCAAAACAGGCGTAACGATTGGCTGGGAGTTTTTAATTACAGGTTTATTCCTGTGGCTGGCCGATTCTGCGAAAAACGGCCATAAGAGAATGGACGACATCAGCTATAAGGATGCCTTTATCATCGGCACATTTCAGGCGGTTGCAATTATGCCGGCCATTTCGCGTTCGGGAATGACGATTGTGGCGGCGCTTTGGCGTAAGCTGGACCGGGAAACGGCAGCCTATTTTTCCTTCCTGTTGTCAACACCGGCGATTGCCGGAGCGATTGTTCTGCAAACAAAGGATTTGTTTGGCGGCAGTGCGGAGGAAATTTCACTGTCTGCCTTACTCGTCGGAATTGTCTCTTCTGCGTTCTTCGGTTATATAGCGGTCAGATGGATGATTGGCTATTTGAAAAAGCATTCCTTGAAGCCGTTTGCGGTGTACGTTTGGGTGCTGGGATTAATTGTGCTGTTCTTTCAGTTTACGGGAAAATTCTAAAAAACACGGCTCGCATTCCGGTGCGAGCCGTGTTTTTTTATATTGTAACAATTGCTTTCGCCATTTCTCTGGCCGCATCAGCAGCTTTTTCTTTTGCCGCTGTCATGATTTCCGGGATTTGTTTTGGATAATGGTCCAGCCCTTCAGCATAGACGGTGTCCATTAATTCAAAGCCGAGGAATTCAAGGGCCTTTCTTAAATAGCGGTCACCCATTTCAAATTCGACCAATGGGCCGGTTGAATAAATGCCTCCGCGGGTTTGAATATGAAGCGCCTTCCTTCCTGTCAGCAATCCTTTCGGGCCGTTTTCCGTGTTCGTAAAGGTTTTTCCGTGAAGAAACATACAATCCATAAACGATTTTAAAATCGGCGGTGCGCCCAGATTCCAAATTGGCGTCACGAACACATAGTAATCGGCCGCGATAAAACGTTCGGCCAGCGCATGCATTTTTTCAAGCTTCGTCCGCTCGCCTTCAGACAACTGGTCCTTCGTATACCCCATAAACGAAAGCTTTGCCCGGCCATATAATAAATCCATGTCTATTTCAGGGATATCCATGCTGTAAAGGTGCATATGCTCTATTCCAACATCTGGCTGTATTTTCTTGAATTCCTCAAGAAACACTTCCCCGATCTGTGCCCCTTTTGAAAGCTTTGAATCTACTTTCGGATTGGCGGTTATATATAAAAGCTTGGACATTCAAATCCCTTCCCTTTTTCAAAAATTAATCTCCTTCTATTAATAGTACAACAAACTTCATATGCTCACTATTGAACAAAAGGTGAAGTTTGTGAACGTATTATGAATTCTGATTAGAACCATGAACGATTCGTGACATTTCTAAACAAAACTTAATAAAACCTTACAAAACTTAACAAAAGTCACATTCAATATGATATGATTTTTTTAAAATATTAGAAAACTAGCAAAAGGAGGGATTGTTATGGAGGAAAAGGCCTATACTCCCGATGAAGTCGCGCAGATTTTTCAAATTTCCAAGCACACCGTTTACGAGCTTATCAAACGCGGAGAGCTTCAGGCCTTCAAGATCGGTAATAAAATGAGAATCGAACATGCGGAACTGGAAAGATATAAAGAAAACATGAAAGCGCCAGCAAAGAAACCGGCTGAAGAACAGGCTTCACCCGTATACCATCATACAGCACCAATTCGTTTGTCTGGCAGCCACGACTTTCTGGTTGAGCATATTTCCAAACAGGTAGCGAGTGCCCTAAGCCTGCAAATCCAGCCTTCCTATATCGGAAGTTTGGAAGGGTTGATGCTCTTGTATCGTGGGCAATCTGATATTGCCGCCATCCATCTATTGGACCCGACATCACAAGAATATAATCTGCCATTTATCCATCAGTTATTTATTTATGAATCTATTTTGGTGATGAGATTGGCCGCCCGTGAGCAGGGCTTCATCGTCGCCAAAGGGAATCCAAAAGGGATACAGGATTTCCACGACCTGACCAGAAAAGACGTGCATTTTATTAACAGGCAAAAAGGGGCAGGAACGCGCTTTTTACTAGATTCTAAACTATCAAGCTATGGAATCGATCCTAGTAAAATTTTTGGCTATGGCAACGAGGAATGGAACCACCTATCTGCCGCCTCCTACATAAGCCGGGGAATCGTCGATGTCGCCTTTGGCATTCAGTCCGCTGCCATTCAGTTAGGGCTTGATTTTATACCGGTTGCAAAGGAAAATTTCGACCTTGTTTTTCGCTTCACAGAAAAGAACAAACAAAGCCTGGCGGAACTCATTCGCTTCCTGCAATCAGCCAGTTTCAAAAACAGCTTAACCAATCTCGAAGGTTATGATGTTTCAGATTTAGGAAAAATCATCTATCAAACAACTACATCGGAGGAACTAATTTTATGAGAAAAAATCGTTTATTGATTACTCTATTTGCTTTGATGCTTTTAATTTTATCAGCGTGCGGCAATTCCGATACGAAAACAAATGCTGCTCCTAAAGAAAAGAAAGCAACAGAAAAGCCAGCTCCAACGGAAATGATTTTAGCAACCACTACCAGTACACAGGACAGCGGCTTGCTTGATGTTATCATTCCAATGTTTGAAAAAGAAAATAACGTAAAAGTGAAAACAATTGCAGTTGGTACTGGACAAGCCCTTGAAATGGGAACAAAAGGTGAAGCGGATGCCCTGTTAGTTCACGCTCCTGCAGCTGAAAAAGCGGTAGTTGACGCTGGAGATGCCATCAACTACAAACGCGTTATGTACAATGATTTTGTTTTAGTAGGGCCGAAGGAAAACCCAGCCGATGTTAGTGGCCAGGACATTAAAGCAGCCTTCAAAAAGATTGCTGATACGAAGGGTGTTTTCATTTCACGCGGTGACGACTCTGGTACACACAAAAAAGAATTAAGCATCTGGCAGGCAGATACAATAAAGCCAGAAGGTGAATGGTACGTGTCCACTGGTCAAGGAATGGGACAAACCCTCCAGGTTGCTGCTGAGAAAAAAGGCTATGTATTAACAGACCGCGCCACATGGTTAGCTCAAGAGAAAAACTTAGACACGTTGAAAATCGTCGTTGAAGGCGGCCAAGATTTAATGAACATTTACCATGTCATGCAGGTTAACCCTGAAAAACATAATATGGTCAACAGCAAGGACGGAGAAAAGTTTGTTAAATTCATGGTAGATAAGAAGACTCAAGAAGTCATTGAAAACTTTGGCAAGAAAGAATATGGACAATCTTTATTTATTAGCTATACAGAATAAAATCTTAACTTAGCTGAAGGCGGCTCTTGATTGGACGGCCTTCCCGGCACCAGGAGGTACGTATGGAACTGCTAATCGATGGACTGAAGAAAGCGATAGAGATGATATTTACCGGTAATCCTGAGGTTTTTGCGATTACATGGCTGACTCTAAAAGTTTGTCTGATTGCCATTCTGATTAGCACCCTGATTGGCCTGCCGCTTGGGATCCTGCTTGGATTGTCGCGATTCCGCGGCCGCCGGGTTTTATTATTATTCATCAATATGGGAATGGGCCTCCCCCCTGTTGTTGCCGGTCTTTGGATAACGATGTTTTTATGGCGTTCCGGCCCGCTGGGTGAGATGAGAATGCTTTACACGCCGACCGCTATTGTGATGGCCCAGGTACTAGTCTCGTTACCGATCGTGACAAGCCTGACAAGTTCGGCTTTCCAGCAAATCAACGAAAAAATGTTACTACAGATTAGGGCCCTTGGCGCTACTAAGCTACAGACATTAATGATTCTCTTAAAGCAATCGAAAATTGCGATTGTTGCTGCAATTATGGCGGGCTTTGGCCGAGTCATTGCCGAGGTAGGCGCCGCGCTGATGGTCGGCGGGAATATCCAGGGAGATACCCGCATCCTAACGACCACCATCGTGATGGAGGTTTCAAAAGGTAACTTCGATATTGCATTGGCTTTGTCGTTTATCCTGTTATCCCTAGCCCTGTTGATTACAGCGGCATTAACTTTTCTGCAGCAAAGGAGGCGTTTCTCGTGACACCGTTAATTGAATTGAAAAATATCACTTATGATGCGGGGAACCGGAGCATCCTTAACATTCCTGAATTTCAAATTGAAAGCGGCGAATTTCTGGGGATTATGGGCCCGAACGGTGCGGGAAAAAGCACTTTGCTGAAGCTGATTGCTTTTTTAGAGAAGCCTTCGAGTGGTGAAATTCTTTACCGCGGAGAGGTAATTCCCTCTGGCAGCGCTCCTCTTGAGTTGCGGCGGAAATTTTCGATTGCACTGCAGCAATCTTTACTTTTAGACGGTACTGTTTTTTATAATGTTGCCATTGGTTTAACGTTAAGAAAGGTTCCTAAAAGCGTTATTAAGGAAAAAGTTACGCGCTGGCTGGAGTTGTTTGGGATTAGCCATTTGGCGAAAAAAAATGCCCTTTATTTATCCGGCGGCGAGGCACAACGAGTGAATTTGGCGCGAGCGATGATTGTCGAGCCGGAAATCCTATTTCTTGATGAGCCATTTTCAGCCTTAGATTTTCCTACGAAAATCAAGCTCATGGAAGATTTCAAGGAGATTATTTCCGCAACCGGGACAACCGCTGTGTTTGTGAGCCACGATTTGATGGAAATTCATTATCTAACAAACCGGCTGGCAATTATCGTTGGCGGCGAAGTAAAGCAATCCGGACCTACCCCTCGGGTCCTTGAACATCCCAATTCTTCCACTCAGTCCTTCTTAAATGAGTGGAAAAAGTTCTATCCGATTGCACGTTAAGTTTTTTGCAGCTTTCCTTTACGGGAGGCTGCGTTTTTTTGTTGTTGGTTCTGTACTGATGAGGAGCGGGAATTTGGATTCGCTAATAGGAGGCCTGAATTCGCTAATAGAATGCTTTGATTCGCTAATAGAACGTTTAAATTCGCTAATAGACATTTTTAATTCGCCGATTGAGCCCTTCAATTCGCCGATAGAATGCTTAGATTGTCCGATAAACCGGTTCAATCCGCCGATTAACGTCTAAAATTCGCCGATTGACCCCATAGATCCGCAGATAAAACTTATTTTTCCCGAAACCTCTTTCTTGAATTAAAGCTTTTACAAACATAAAATAATGAAAGGATGAAAATTAAGGGGGATTTTTCCATGAAATATGCGATTGTTACCGGTGCCTCGAAAGGATTGGGCGAAGCCATTACGAAGCGTCTTTTCCAAGAACAAATGGCAGTGATATCGGTGTCCCGAACTGAAAATGAGGAACTAAAAAAACTTGCTGCTGAAAAAGGCGAAAATTATAGACATTTTTCCTGTAATCTTGCCTTGGATAAAGAAGTTCAGGAAGTTTTTATGGAAGTTGCCCATTTTATCTTTAAAGGTGATCCTGAAGAAATTCTTCTTTTCAACAACGCTGGTGTGATTGAGCCGATCCATACGGTTGGAAGCCTGGACCAAACGCCGACTATTCGAAACATTAAGGTGAATTTAATTGCGCCAATCTTGATTACCAATCTATTTTTAAATAAAGCCCAGAATACAAACACTACCATTCAGGTCATCAATGTGACTTCGGGTGCTGCTGTCCACCCAATCGAGGGCTGGAGCGTGTATTGCAGCTCAAAAGCTGGGTTAAATATGTTTACGCAAACAGCGGCTCTTGAGCAAAGGGAACTAGGAACCAATCATAAAATTTTCGCCTTCAGTCCCGGGGTTATGGATACAAAGATGCAAGAAACGATCCGCTCTTCATCCCAAGATGCCTTTAAAGACCTCGAAAAATTCATCGGGTTCAAGGAAAAAAATGTCCTCTTAAAAGCGGATGTAGTGGCCGAGGCGTTAGTAGACCTCGTCTTAAGTGGAACTGTTGAAAGCGGGCAAATTTACAACATTAACGATTTACTTACATAAAGAAAGTGCCGATGCGGCCCTTTCTTTACACTAATCTTCCCGCGGAAACCACAACGTCATAGTTGTTCCTTTTCCAATCCTGCTTTTCACCTTGATACTCCCTTTATGAGCGTCCATTAAGGCTTTCACAACGGAAAGTCCAATACCCGCTCCACCTGTTTTTCGGTCCCGAGACTTATCTCCGCGATAGAATCGTTCGAAAATGTGCGGGATATCTTCCTCCGCCATGCCGGAACCTTCATCCTGTATCCTAAAGCCGACGTAGCCATCGCGGTCCGTTGCCACCGAAATGGTCACATTTTTTCCTTCCGGCGTGTACTTCAAAGCATTGTTTAGAACATTAGAGAGAATTTGCATCAGGCGATCCTTGTCTGCTTCAAAAATCTCCTCCTGCTCAGGCTCTTCAATATGTAACTGAACTCCTTTTTCCTTAAAAATCGGCATAAACATTTCCCACAAGGCCGCCAGTACACTGCCGGCATCGAGCTCTATTTTTTCGAGCTTCATTTGCGGGTTTTCTGCGGCGAGCAATTTTTCCAGCTCGTTCACAAGCCTAACCAACCGCATCAGCTCCTCGTGACTGGCCTGTAGGCGCTGTGGTGTCGGCTCCCAAACTCCATCTTGAAAAGCCTCTATCTGACTTCTTAAGGTAGCAAGCGGGGTTCGGAGCTCATGGGCTAAGTCCCCCGTAAACTGTTTCCGCAGCATTTCCTCCTTTGCCAGCGATTGCGCCAGATTATTAAAGGAAATGGCCAGCTGCTTGATCTCGGTTGGCAGCCCCTTTAATGGGATGCGGATATTGAGGTTGTGCTGCTGCAACTCATCGGCCGCAAACGAGAGCTTTTTCAAACCAGAGGTTAATTTTTTTGAAAAAAGCATGCTGAAGACAATCGCCAGCACAACGGTTAAGCATACGGCGGCATATATGTATAACTGGATAGTTTGGATAAATGTATACTCGTCATCAATTAAGCCCTCCGGATAAATGGCGACGAGTTTACCAATAATGGCGTTGTCGACCTTGAGTGTATAATTTTTCGAATGCCATTCCTCACCGCTTGGCTCCGGTTCGGTCAGGCCGAGACTGTTTAGCATGCTGCGGATATTGGAGGAGTCCATCTGGATTTGTCCGTAGCGGTCATACAGCTGAAAATAAAGCTGATCGCCCATCGCATATTCGTGCAGCATCGCAAACACCGGGTCCCTTGTAAAATGGCCATTTTGCCGAAAATCCTTTTCAATTTCGGTGATCACCCTATCAATCTTTTTTTCGCGATTCCGGTCCAAGTAACTATTAAAACTCTCTTCAAAACCGTACTGAATAAAAAAGCTGACGATCAATATACCGATCATCGAAATCAAAAGCAGGTAAAAGAGAATTTTAGACCGGAGCGTTTGCAGCATCGGGAACCCCTCCAAATTTGTAGCCCATGCCAAAAACGGTCATGATGAACTCCGGCTGCCGTGAGTCGGTCTCGATTTTTTTGCGCAGGTTTTTGATATGGGTATCAACGCTGCGCTCATATCCTTCATAATAGATGCCTTCATCCTGAATTTTTTCAAGCAAATCCATGCGGCTGTATACCCGGCCGGGATTGCCCGCCATGTTGGTTAACAGCTTGTATTCAATGGGGGTAAGCGTAATATATTGTCCGTTAACGGTTACTTCTTTTTTCTCTAAATTTATCGCCAGTTTCCTTCTGTTAAATTCAAGGCGGTCTACCTTTTCAGTCTTTTTGACGCGCCTTAATATAGCCTGAACGCGGACAACAACCTCGCGCGGGCTGAACGGTTTCGTTAAATAATCGTCAGCGCCCATGACGATGCCGTTAATTCGGTCGTCTTCTGCTGACTTGGCCGTCAGCATCAGAATCGGTACATCGGATTCCTTGCGGACAAGCCGGCAAACCTCTTCACCGGAAATATCGGGAAGCATTAAGTCTAATATGATTAAATCCGGCTGCAGGGTTTTCGCCTTTTTCAAAGCATCTATTCCATTATCTGCGCTATAAATTTCATAGCCTTCTCTTTCTAGGTAAGCTTCGAGAACTTCTATGATTCTACGTTCATCGTCGACTAATAATATTTTCATTATTATCACTCCCCATATCATTAATATATCATCTTGGGTCTGTGATTTTTGTAACTTCACAAAATCATCATAAGTTCTTCATAACATCTTCAATCTTTCCCGCTAAAATAAGGACATCTAAGAAGAAGGGATTCTCGACGGACCCCCAAGTTATCGAAGCAATCCCCTCTTCGGAATGGTAGTTGGTCTTTATGGCCTCTTACTCATCCCAAAATACCTCTCTTAAAATATAAAAAGGTGTCCCGATGTCGGGGCACCAATTTTTTTATTTGGGAAAGATGTCTTTCCATATACTTTTATCAAACTCCCAATAATAAAATTGATTGTTGGATTTATACACGATGACACAGCCGTTATTCTGAAGCTGGGTTCCCATGATCAGCTCATCGATATTCTCCTGCCGGGAAACAGACCGTCCATACCAAGGATAGCCGGATGCTTCATTGTCCCTGAGCCAAAATCCAAGCCTGCCATTTTTTAATTTACAGACTACTACAAATTGACCTGCATTATTTTGAAAAAATATCGGGGTTCCGACAACGTTAGTAGCAAATGTCTCACTTTTATTCCATTCCCCATCCGGGTCCTGCCAATAGTGGGTCAAGGACGAACCTGACCTTACGATAAGCTCATTGTTTCCGAATTTACTTTTGATTGGAATCGTAATCGAATAATTATTGGGGTTACTATCATGCCATGGATACTCCTTGCTTTTATATCGTTTAGTATGAGTGCCACTGTTTATATGAAGGATTAGTTTTCGGACTGGATCGTCATGATCTCTTATCACCGGGTGGCACAGCCCGCCAGTTTCTTTATTGTTCAGGCAGGATATCATTTCGTCCAGTGTAAAGTATGGACGATAGCGGATCATTGTTGAGGCCGTATCATTTGGATATTTTTTCATTCTGAAGCCAAGCTCCTTTGCCATGTTAACAAACAGGACCTCATCTGTGCCGAAGGAAATCGTTTTGTTTAGAGCATTTTTTAGCCTTTCCAGCCGTTCCTGTTTCAGTAAAGCTTGAACGAGCGGCCTTGAAATCACCTGTCCCACATTAAATACGCCATAGAAAGGGTTAACATTAAAAAACTTTTTCCAACGATTAATGTCTTTCTTCAGTTCTTTTCCAATATACCAGCCGCTTTTTGGGATTCTCAGCTTGACGGCCATATAATCCGTATCTTTCATTTCTTCTTGAACAAATTCCTCGTAGCCTTTTCTGATAAACAAGGCATCCGAATCAATATTAATAAAATAATCGTACTGTATCCCCTGTTTCTCGAGCCATTCCATTGTTTCCAAAAAATAAATGGTCGTCCATCCCCGCTTTAATTTATGGCTGGAAGGGCAGACAGGAACACCTAATCCCTCACATAGTTTCGGGTCCTCTCCCCCGTTGTATAAGACAATGGTACTGCTTGGGCAATAATAGCGAACATTATCAATTAGCTGCTTAACTAACTCTCTGTCTTCATGAACAAGGATGGCAAAACAGACTTTACTGTTGGGGGAAGCTGTTGATTCATTTATATTTTCTATTTTAATAGGATTATTCCTTTCCCGTCGTTCATTAATAATCTCGGCCATTTTCTTCTTGTTGCCACTTGCACGTTGATAGCGTCCGAGAAGATTGGCATTAGCCTTTCCATTTGGGTTTGTTTGATAGCTTGAACTTGGGTGCCATAAATGATAGATTCTTCCTTTAACATTTACAATGTCCCCGCATAGGGTGCGGACAGAATGTGAAAAAGCATCATCCTCCCCTCCCCAGCCAATAAACCGTTCATCAAAACCACCGACTGCTTCGAAGTTTGCCCTTGGTATGACAAAGAGTTTACCGGCAAAACCTGAATAAAGCCAATTTGCTTTTGTACAATCTCCGGAGTTTACATCCATCGGCCATTTTGGTTTCGTTTGAAGCAATTTTTTTGTGCCTTGCTTTTCAACATTATATATCTCAGTAAAAGGAACAACCCATGCTGCTTTTTTTAGTACTTTGATGGCTTCCTCAATAAGTGAGGGGTCATAAACGACATCCGCATCTGCTATGACAAAGATATCTTTTGTAGCCTTTTTAGCTGCTAAGTTGATGGCTTTCGCTTTATTAATGTCTCCACTGATGATTCCCAAACATAGTTCAGCTTCGGGCATGACCTTGGCATAGTACTTTTTGATCCATTCAAAAGCCCTCGCCCTTGGCCCATTGTCTGTTTGGAATGGTATAATGATTGATACATTTTCTAACAACGACAACGCTCTCCTTTTTTCTCCCGTTTTTCTCCCTTTTTTATCTTTTGCTCATGATTTTCATTAGTTCAACGTATTCATCCAAAACCCCAATATCGTAGCGATCCCCGGAAATGATTTTTCCATAGATGGATTCTGTGCCAAGCAAGGTTTTAATAGCATCAGTCAACTGAATTTCCCCATCGACCCCTGCTTTTATTTCCTCCAGACATTTAAATATCTCTGGGGTAAAAATATATCTCCCGATAACAGCCATATCAGAAGGTGGGTCTGTTTTAGGTTTCTCCACAATATTCTCGATTTCGATTGGATTTGTTTTACTTGAACATTGAATGACACCATAATTTTTTAATTGCTCTTGTTGGACTTGCTTTAATCCAATAACACTGCTATTTGTCTCCTTGTAGACATCAATTAATTGTTTAAGAGCAGGAGCCTCGCTGGAAATGACAAAATCATCCGGAAGCAGTACACCAAACGGTTCGTTTCCGACAAACTCTTTGCCTAGCCGAATCGCGTCCCCGAGACCTCTTGCATAGGACTGCCTTGTATAAAAAATTTCTACTTTTGGTAGTTCCAATTGTTTAAGCAAATATTCTTTGTTTTTGCTTCTTAACAAGGTCTCTAACTCCAATGAATGATCAAAATAGTCCATAATCGCGTTTTTTGAATTTGAAGTGATGATTAGTACTTGTTCAATCCCCGATTGAACTGCTTCCTCAACGATATAATGAATGGCCGGTTTTAAACCTACAGGCAGCATTTCTTTTGGTATTACTTTTGTAATAGGAAGATTTCGCGTGCCGTACCCTGCAGCAGGAATGATTGCTTTCCTGACCATAACTTTTCCTCACCTTCTTCTGATTGTTAATAAACAACCGAACATTATTCTTCTAAGAGGACATTAGAAGTTTCTTTTATATTTATGTGAACCGATATGGGATGGAAACGGCTTGTATCACACCCAAGCTGAATATTTCGATTAATTCAACATAGTTTTTTGTACCTTTCAAATGTATGCTCATTCGCATTCAATAAAATAGAGAACCTGCTGCTTAAGTGAAGATGTGTCTGTTCCTGTCATTTCGAATACAGGCAGGAATTTTTTTTTGGAGGGGACGAACAGTGAAACTGGGAATTATGTGTGGGATGCCGCTTAGTGGAAAATCAACCTACGGCAAAACGCTTCAAAAGCAAGGATGGGTGCGTGTGTCTCTCGATGATCTTAGGCTTGCTTTACACGGCCAAGTTTATAAAGCAGAGGCAGAACCTCTCGTGTGGGAAAACGCTGAACTCATGGTCCGGACATTGCTGAAAAGCGGACATGATGTGCTCGTAGATACCACCAACAGAACGAGAGACAGACGAAAAAGATGGAGACGGGTGGCAAAGGAATTTGGCCTTACTTTGGAAATTTTCTATGTGGATACTGATTATGAAACTTGTAAAAAACGAAACAGAGTTTTAAAGCGTTTATCAGATAATGTTTTAAAACAAATATACAAGGAATTCGAGAAGCCTACTTCGGATGAGGGGACTATTAGTCAAATTTCTGGGCTTGATAATCGCAAATAGGAGGATGAAAGGTGAAAGAATATACTAGTTTCGAAATTGACGGAAAGGAAGCTAAAAAATATATCAGTTTTGATGTTGGCGGGACAAAAGTAAAGCATGGGCTATTGTTAGAAGATGGAACCATTCTTTCAAAGGACAGTTACGATACCCATTGCACGAACCTGGACCTATTTTTAAAAGAAATGGCAGAAACAATTAATATGTATACCCAAAATCATCAAGTGAGCGGTGTTGCCATTAGCTTACCGGGTTTTATCAATCCGCATACAGGTTACTCAGAAAGCGGGGGCGCGGTCACAGCTCTGGATCACCAGAATCTAAAAAAACTACTAAAAAAAAGAACTTCTCTGCCAATTGAAGTTGAGAATGATGGAAACTGTGTCGCGTTAGCTGAAAAAGTGAGTGGCAACGCAAAGAATTGTACCGATTTTATTTGTATGACCATTGGTACCGGTATTGGCGGCGGTATCTTTGTAAACGGGAGTCTTTTACATGGACACAGCTTTAGGGGCGGCGAAATTGGTTTTATGATTACAAGGGCAGGAAATTATGACATGGACATATTGCATTCCAATGCTTCCACTAATGCCTTAATAAAAGCCTATAAAAAGCTAAAGGGCATTAGTGAGCACGAACATATTGAAGGAGAAAGAGTGTTTCTGGAATCCAAGAAAAATAGTTCGGTACGAAAACTAGTTGATGAGTGGGTTCAACACATTAGTTATGGAATTTTCAATCTGGCCGCAACCTTAAACCCGCAAAAGATTTTAATTGGCGGCGGAGTAATTGCCCAACAAGGATTGATTAGTAAAATCAATCATAAACTTGACCAGCTCCCTTGGTGGAAACGGATTAAAATACCGGTTGAGCGCTGCAAGTATCAAAATGATGCAGGAATGATTGGCGCGATGTACAACTTTATTGAAAAACAAGGGAGGTAAGTTGTGAGTCAGCAGTGTTTTTAAGTAGAATCTTGCCGCGACTCATGGTCTTCTCCCGTGCTGAGCGCATTGAAAAAGGGCGGCCGCTGTTTTAGCGGTCAGCCCCTTTCTATTAATCTTTCTTTTTGATTTCGTCTGTTAATTCCTCAATGCTTCTTTTCACGTTCGATTTGCCGGAATAGTTTTCAATCAGCTCTTTAAGGTCCAAGCCGCTTGATGCCTTAAGTGACTCCTGCAAGCTTGCCATCAGGTTAGTAGCATAGCCAGTGATTTTATTGGCACCGCCATTTGGGCCGGAACCGCCGCCTGTATCCACGACCGTAATTTTTTCAATATTGGACAGTGGGCTTGCCACCTGCTTCGCGTATTCTGGAAGCATTTTGATGATCATGTCGAGAATCGCAGCCTGGCCGAATTGTTCGAATGCTTCCGCGATCTTTTGCTTCGCTTCCGCTTCGGCAAGACCTTTCATGCGGATGATTTCGGCTTCAGAAAGACCCTGTGCTTTTTGCGATTCTGCTTTAGCAAGACCGTCTAAACGCACGCGCTCAGCCTCCGCTTTCGCCATCGCTTCAATCCGGTATTTATTCGCTTCTGCATCAGCAATTTGCCGGGCTTTTTCTGCCGCAGCAGACTGTTCAATCGAATAGCGGTCGGCATCGGCTTTCTTTTTCACTTCAGAATCATATTGACGTTCACGACGAAGGATTTCTTTTTCCTCGAGTTCAATTTGCTTCTGTCTTTCAATGATTTTTACTTGCATTTCCTGTTCAGTTACGTCCTGTTTAGCCTTAGCGCTTTCAAGGTCGTAAGCCATATCGGCACGGGCCTTGGCGATGTCCTGCTCGCGGCGGAATTCCGCTGTTTTCAACTGATTGACTTTTTCAGCTTCGGCAATTTCTGTTGCCCGCTCCAGCTCTGAACGTTTCGCTTCCTTATCGGCTTCCGCCTTTTTAATGCGGGTTTCTTTTTCCGCTTCAGCTGTAGCGATATCAGCATCCCGCTTCACTTGGGCAATCCGCGGCTTACCAAGGGCCTCAAGGTAACCATTTTTATCGCGAACATCTTTAATCGTAAATGAGACAATGACAAGGCCCATTTTGGCCAGGTCCTGCGATGCCACACGCTGCACTTCCTGCGAGAATTTATCTCGGTTTTTATAGATTTCTTCGACTGTCATCGAGCCAAGAATGGAACGCAGATGACCCTCGAGAACTTCTTTTGCCTCATTTTCTCTTTCTTCCTTCGGCTTGCCGAGGAACTGTTCAGCAGCTGTGGCTATCTCGTTGATGGAACCGCCAATTTTAATGATGGATACCCCATCAGCCATGACCGGTACGCCCTGCTCGGTATAAACCTCCGGGGTCGTTACTTCTAGTTTGCTAGATAACAAGCTTAAAGGTTCTGCCTGTTGGAAAACTGGTAAAATAAACGTACCGCCACCGCGAATGATCTTTATTTTGTTGCCCGATTCGTCGACGTGGACATTTCTGTTTCCGAGGAAACTACCGGTTACAATCAGTGCCTCATCCGGCCCGGCCGTCCGATACTTGGTAATAAATACTCCAATTAATGCAATTAAGATAAGTGCGACAATCCCAATAATTACCCATACAAAACCAAATTCCATGTTTTAACCTCCTCTTTCTCTCTCTTTTATAAAAAGCTTTCCAGTTCCTGGTGAATCGTAACTTCGAGAACCCCATTCTTCACCTGAACAATGAGCACTTTTTCACCGTTTGGTATGGATTCCCCTTCAAAGCTTGTGGCAGGCTTGGCAATCCGGCCGCTGGCATTTTCAATGATAACCTCGCCAAAGCCGTCGGCAGGAATCGGCGTGATGACGGTGCCAATCCGGCCTCTTAAATCAGATTCTTTATAGACAAGCGATTCCTCAGCGGAGGACAACGGTACAAGAACAAATACATTTAATAAAGTAACGACTATAAATGCGATAACCGCTGATATTCCTAGTATCAATAGATAATGAAGGGCCGACAGCCTTTCAAATAGGTAACCGCTTGCAGACAGGACCGTGACAAAAGCAAAGACAAGGACAGGGTTGAGAAAGTGCAGTCCGCCGTCGCCCGTGTCAAAATGAAACACATCCGCAAACAACACATATAAAACAGTTAATACTCCAGAAATGATGAGACCGTACAAATAAATCGTGGCTAATGGCAAGCCGAAAAGTTCCATGTGCATCATCCTTTTCCTTCATAGTGAGTTGTATACACAAAGGAAAGTTTGTTTTCATTTGAGCATAGGACATCCGTCCCTTCCCTCTATCATATGTATAGTCAATAATACGGATAAAAAAGGGAAAAGTTTCACTTTTTGGGGATTATTTATGAAATTTTTCACAAAAATCTTTCGGGAGTTTTTAGCGACAGTTAAAATGGTTTATGCGACAGTAAGAGCGGCCTATACGACAGTAAAACTGGGTTATCCGACAGTGAATCTGTTTAAAGACAGTAAGTACGGGCTATCCGACAGTTAACCAGGTTTATACGACAGTAAGAACAGACCAATTCAACCGCACAACAAAAAGTGCCCCAGCCCTCGGCTGAAGCACTTATTGAATCATATTCAAAAATTTCCTAGTTCGTTCCTCTTTCGGGTTGATGAAGATTTCTTCCGGCTTGTTTCGCTCGACAACAACGCCGCCATCCATGAAGATGACTTCGTCTGCTGCCTCACGGGCAAAACGCATTTCGTGGGTAACGACAATCATCGTCATCCCTTCTTGGGCAAGGTCCTTCATGACCCTTAACACCTCACCGACTAGCTCAGGGTCGAGCGCTGATGTCGGCTCATCAAATAACATTACCTCCGGCTCCATTGCCAAGGCCCGGGCAATTCCGACCCGTTGCTGCTGGCCGCCCGATAGCTGTGAAGGAAAGTAGTCCATTTTATCGCCGAGGCCAACTTTTTGAAGCAGGGCAGCCGCCTTCTCGCGTGCTTTTGATTTCTCCATCCCCTTCACCACTACCGGCCCCTCCATGACATTTTCAAGAGCCGTTCTATGCGGGAAGAGATTATAGTTTTGAAACACCATTCCAGTCAAGCGGCGAAACACGGCGATGCTTTTTTTCGGAACGTTTTTTGAAAAATCAAGACTGTTGCCTTCAATAGAAATGATACCTTTTGTAGGAATCTCAAGTACGTTCAGGCAGCGAAGCATTGTCGTTTTTCCCGATCCAGATGGACCGATCACAACCACAACCTTCCCTTTCCCTACCTCAAGATCTATTCCCTTTAGTACTTCTAATTGATCGAATTGCTTGTGTAAGCCTTTAATTGAAATCATTGGAAATCTCCCTTTTTCAATCGGGTTTTTTCTAAAAAAGGTCATTAAAAATCGATTCGCTGATAGAATAGCTCAATTCGCCGATAGAACGGTGAAATTCGCTGATAGAACGGCCAAATTCGCTGATAGACCCTTGAAATTCGCTGATAGAATCTTATCGAATGTAAAAAATCCAAAACGAAACCCTTTTTAGGTAATAAAATTTACATATTTGAACCCTTTTGTTATTGATTCTACGCAAAATTCACCATATTTTAGAGAAAAGTTTCATCACACATACCGATCCAGCCGCTTTTCCATATATTGCTGAAGCACAGACAAGAAAAAGCAAATAACCCAATAAATAAGAGCGGCTTCGGTATAGACCAACAGAAATTCATAGTTCCGGGAGGCGATTTCCTGGGCGCGGCGGAACATTTCCGTTACAAGCACCAGCGAGGCGAGTGAAGTATCCTTAACAAGACTAATAAATGAATTTGATAATGGCGGTACCGATACTCTCGCAGCCTGCGGCAAAATGATTCTTTTTAAAGCTTGCGCGTAGGTCATGCCAATGGAATAGCCGGCCTCCCACTGGCCTTTTGGGATTGAAAGAATCGCTGCGCGGATAATTTCCGATGCATACGCCCCAATGCTCAGCGAAAAGCCAATGACAGCAGATAGAAACGGATCAAGTGTAATTCCGACGTTCGGCAGCCCATAAAAGATGATAAATAATTGCACTAACAGAGGCGTACCGCGGATGGCGGATACATAAACTCCGGCAATCCCCCGCAATACTTTCCCCTGCGAAATTCGGGCAAGGGCTGTCAATACAGCTAAAATGATCCCGACAATAAACGAAATAATGGTTAAGGGAATGGTGTTCATAATTGCACCCTCCAGCATGGGCTGGAGGGAGGTTTTAGCGATATCCATTAACCTGGCCGTTCGTTCCGGGTCAGCGAAAATACTATTTAAGTACATCTACACCAAACCATTTCTCAGAGATTTTTTTGTAGGTGCCGTCATCGACCATGTCTTTTAAGGCCTTGTTCACGGAATCAACAAGCGTGTCGCTTTTCTTACGGAACATAAAACCGCTTGATGACGCATCTTCACCGGTAGCCACAATTTTAATCGGTGCATCTGGCTTTTGTTTCGTATAATCCAAATAAGCAATTTTATCATTAATTGTTACATCGACGCGATTTTGCGCAAGCAGCTCTACTGCCTGCTGGAAGCCATCCACACCAACAAGATTTGCGCCGTACTTTTTCGCCATATCGCCATAGTTGCTTGTCAATGATTGTGCAGAATTTAATCCTTTAATATCCTCAAATGATTTAACCTTTGTATTACTCTTGTTGGTAACTAGAACAGCAGCAGAAGTAATATATGGGTCTGAGAAATCGTATTTTTCCTGTCGGTCAGGACGGATTCCTACCTCGTTGGCAATCATATCAAAACGCTTTGCATCAAGGCCGGCAAACATGGCATCCCACTGGGTTTCCTTGAATTCTGCCTTTACTCCAATACGCTTGGCAACCTCTTCGGCGAGATCCACATCAAATCCGGTTAAATTGCCGTTTGTATCATGGAAGGTGAATGGTGGGTATGTCCCTTCTGTTCCGATTAAAATTTTTCCGTCATCCTTAACCTTGGCTAATAAATCATTTTCCGTTTTCTCTGCCGTTTTATTGTCCGTCTTTTTATTTTTATCGGCCTTGTCATCCTTGCCGCAGGCTGCCAATACAAGCATGAAGCTCAACAGCAAGGCGAAAATGATGGATATTTTTTTCATGATGGTTACCTCCTAAGTTTGAGTTTTGCTAATCCCACAAAAGTGATGGGTTTATTTTGCCCTTTTATAAAAATTAAAAACCTATCAGAATGGTTCTGATAGGTTAAAATTTCTTATATAATGGCGTTCAGTTTGGAGGTAGGCTCTTGATACATTCCGGTTACATCCACGATTGTACCGAGAATGACATCTTGATCGTTCTCCACAAATGGTTTAATGGAAAATAACAATACCTTATCATTTAGGTCTATTTCAAAAGTACGCTCCTCTTGCCTGTTTATACACAAGCGACAGTAATCACTAAGAATACCTTGAGAATCCGGAAAAACATTAGCTAGCGGCTGCCCCAGTAGCTTTTTCTGATCATGGCCCAAATGTTCAGTCATATTTCCTTCTCCATAAGTTAGAATAAATTCACTCTCGCTTTTTATTGCTTTAAAAACAAAGCCAGGCAACTGCGGGATAATCGTTTGTTCCTTTTGGTTCTCGAGCTCCTGTTCACTGCTGATAAAATAAAAACCTCTCAATATATAGTAAAATCCAATCGTTTTGAATAAATGACCAGTAAAATTGTCTAAATCAAAGACACTCTGATAGACGGTAAAAATTAAGCTTGTTAGCAATAGATATATAAGTGCCAAGGCGATTGCCAGTTTCGCTTCGCTTTTCTCCAAATAATATTGATACAAGGTAATAATGAGTGAAACAAACTGTACGAAGCTGACAAAATACTCAAAGCCATTTTTCAACGGTGTTGTTCCTTTTCCTTCAATCACTAGCAGCGGAAGGTTTTTTTCGAAAAAAATAAAGATGAAACTAATGATCAAAACTAAGGTTGTGGCAAAGATAAACATTGGCCATCGATAGTCTTTGTTTAATGTTCGATCAGGAAGAAGAAGGATTAAAAAAATAAACAACGCTTGAAAAACCCTTGCCGACACCCAAAACCAGGTAGCTTTTGCAACAGAGCTTTCGGTAAAGAAAAAAGGCATACCCTTAAAGGACAAGGTATGGATTGTATCTAGTGCCCCCACGATAAAAAAAGTAAAGGCAAGCAGCAGCATCCTTCTCGACCGAGTTTTCCCATAGGTTTTTATAGCATTCAGGAAGATGGCCGCAGATATGGAGATGCTGAAAACCTCTAAGATGAAATGGAAGCCAACGTAGTTTTCCGGATTATACAGGGTTATGATTTTCTGCTGAAATAAATGAATGGCTAACAGCAGGATGATCGCAATGGTTGAATAAACTAGAAATTTACCCTCCGTTAAATGGGATCTCATTTAGGTACACCTCCCCGTTATGATTTTATTATAAAACGGGAACTGCCCCTTACAGCATCTGTAATTGTTGCATTTTTATGACTATTTAGCAATCGCTTTCAACATAGTACTTATGTAGTAAAGGTTCCGTCCTTCTATAATATCTTTGGATTAGACATTAATAACGAAATTGAAAAGTACAGTCTAGTTCAATAGCCTTTTATTTTTACAATAAAGCTAAAAGTTCGACAGGAACAAACAAATACCATAGGGGTTTTATATAAATACTAAGTTTTTTGTTGGAAAATATTACTTGTCACCTAACGAAATTTATCGAAAAATACTTAGTAGTGGGATTTTTTTAGGAAGGAATTGGTTAAACATGATAAAAATTGGAATTATAGATGATAATTTTCAATTAACGGTAATACTTAATGAATACCTGTCAAAACTAGTCGATATGAAGGTAGTCGGAATCGCCCATAATGGCATGGAGGGAATGGAGTTGATTAAACGGGAACATCCGGATGTGGTCATTCTGGATTTAATCATGCCTCATACCGACGGATTTTCTTTACTCGAAAAACTTTATGCCGATCATATTTCGACCAAAGTCTTAATGTTAACGGCCTTTGGAAAAGAGGATATCATTAAGAAAGCAAATGAGTTAGGGGTATCTTATTTTCTGTTGAAACCGTTTGAGCTATCTCAGTTATCCGATACAATTAGAACGATTTGTTCAAACGAAAGTTATTCAATAAAAATCTCGAGAGAATCTAAGCCGGCGAACGAGAATAAGAGCGGCGAGAGCTTAGAAGTGAGAATCACCGACGTGCTCCGCTCGATGGGAATTCCAGCAAACCTAAAAGGGTATATTTTCTTACGGGAAGCCATCCAAATGGTGTTCCGCAATGTGGAATTATTAGGCGGGATCACAAAATTGATTTATCCGGCCATCGCCAAATTGTACAATACTACCCCAAGCCGGGTTGAAAGAGCCATCCGGCATTCGATTGAAGTGGGCTGGAACCGGGGAAGTATCGAGCATTTGAATCTGGTCTTTGGAAATACGGTAAGCCCTTTAAAGGGAAAGCCGACGAACAGTGAATTTATTGCACTGATTGCTGATCATTTAAGGCTTCAAAAAGTAGGATAAACTCTTACGTAAAGAGACTGCCTATTGTAAAAGGCAGTCTCTTTTATAGCTAATTACTTCCACCATTCGTCAAACATGCTGGCAGGAAGTCTTCGTTTATGTTCAGTCAAGATATAGCGCTGTTCGATTTTTTCCGCAACCTCCTCGGAAACCTGTTTGCCTTCGAGGTAATCGTCGAGTTCATCGTAGGTAATGCCTAACTCCGTTTCATCGGCCTGACCAGGCTTTTGATCAAGCAGGTCGGCTGTCGGGACTTTTAAATATAGACGTTCGTCTGCACCCAATTCCTTTAGAAGTGCCTTGCCCTGCCTTTTGGATAAGCCGGTCAGCGGCAGAACATCAGCCCCGCCGTCACCGTATTTTGTGTAAAAACCGGTAACCGCCTCGGCTGCATGGTCCGTTCCGATTACAAGTAGCCCTTCCATCCCGCCAACGGCGTATTGAGCAATCATTCTCATTCGAGCCTTAACATTTCCTTTTTGATAGTCGCTCAACGGCTGTGTTGGTGTACCTGTGTCGTATTCCTTCTGGACCTCGTCAACCGCTCCTTTAATATTAAACACCATTTCCCGATCGGCACGAATAAATTCTAGCGCCCGCTTCGCGTCTTCCTCATCCTGCTGGACTCCATATGGCAGGCGGACAGCGATGAATAAGGTATCCGTCCCTTCTTTTCGCAGCTCTTCGACCGCCAGCTGCGTCAGGCGTCCTGCCAGCGTGGAATCCTGACCACCGCTGATTCCAAGCACGTAGCCTTTTGCCTTTGTTTTGGTTAAATACATTTTTAAGAAATCGATTCTCTTCCTGACTTCTTCTTTCGGCTGTATGTTGGGAGAGACGTTTAACTCCTTCATAATTTGTGCCTGCATGCTCATTTATTTGAAACCTCCTGGAAAGTGCTATTATATTGTAATGTACCACAATCGCTGAATTTTCACTAAAAATTGAACGGAATTAGGGCAAAATAGAAAAAGTTAAGCAAATGGAGGTTTTTTATATAATGGAAGCTAAAACATGCAATGAGTCTCGAGTAGTCAGGACCAGTCGGGTTTTCCCAAACGATGTCAACAACCATAATACATTATTTGGCGGGAAGCTGATGAGCGATGTTGATATGCTTGCATCGATTTCAGCAACAAGACATTCTCGAAGCGAATGTGTGACCGCTTCGACCGATTCTGTCGACTTCCTTCAACCTATTACACCGTTGGATTCGGTCTGCTTCGAATCGTTTGTCACTTGGACTGGTACGTCTTCAATGGAAGTTTTTGTGAAAATTATTGCCGAAAACCTGATTTCCGGCGATCGAAAAATTGCAGCCACTGCCTTTTTAACATTTGTGGCATTAGATGACGATGGCAAGCCAACTAAAGTCCCTGGTATCATCCCTGAGACTGAAGAAGAAAAAAAGTTATACGATACAGGGAAAGAAAGGGCCGAAAAACGGAAAGAACATCGGAGACACAGTAAAGAACTGGCCGGATACTTTACAACGCAAAAACCGTGGGAATAACCTGGAGACTTTAATAGGTAAAATAATAGACTAGGTTCACCGCACACTGCTAGAACCTAGTCTATTTTCTGAAGATCTCTTCTGCTAGGAGCATGAGGCGGCTTTTGGAACCAGCCGCGGTCCATCAAAAGGTCGACCCCCTTTGCAGAGTAAATAAGAATTTCAGCAATATATTTCTGATAGTAGGCCACTAAATCAGATCTCATCGATAACGATACCGCATGACCGAGCAGAGCGATATCAATGCCGTTTAAAGAATGAAAAAGAGTAACAACCAGCCGATCAGAAAATGGAGAGACGGTTGAATCCGTCACTTCAATATTGGTTGTAATAATGCCATAAAGCTCTTCTTTCATCAATATATCATTAAACGTTCTAATTTGTTGTTCAGAGATTTTTTTTCCTTCCTTAATAAAGCTATGAATTTCTTTATCCTTAACCACTTGAAGAAGGCCCATACAAAGCAATACCGAAAAATAATTTCGCTCAATATTAAAGAAAATCTCCATTATTTCAGCTACATTTAATGGCCTTTTTTTTCCAAAACCACTAATATAGGAAAGTTTGTCTTCATATTCCACCTTATCCGGATAAGGAACGTATGGCGGACGGTCGTAAATCCCCTTGGACAGCATTAACTCAGTTGCTTGCCTATACAGTTCGGTTGATTTGTAGTTCATCGTGATAAAAAAATCCAAAACATCCTTCCTTGCCACATTAGCCGTCAAAAAACTCCCATTAATCATCAGTAGACGGGTCAAGGAATAAACAAAGCTGAGCCCGAACATATCATAAAATAAAGGCGGGGCCGTCAAATTCACATCTTTTTCTGAAAAACCATCGGGTATTGGAATGCCTTCTTTTTCAAAAATGTTAGTAATTTGTTGAAGGTGTGTTTCCGAATTCTGCAGTGCCCTCTCAAGGATCGGCTTAATTTCCACATCCTTATTGTGATGCAAGAAATAGGTGAGCAAACAGACCGTCATGTTTTCCTGTATGTACGTAGCCCATAATGCGGCAATTTCCGAACTTGACAACCTAATGCTGCGCTCAGACATACGTAAGCCTCCCTAAAAAGTACTCTAAGAATAGAATCCCTGTAATTCATCCATTTTATACAAAGTGAAGCATGGGGACGGTTCTTTTGCATCAAAATTTTGATGCAAAAGAACCGTCCCCACGCCTTAGTTTTGTAATTCTCCGACTAAAATAAACCGGTCCGGTGCAGGTCCGACAAAGTCAAATGGATAGCAGGTGATAAGAGTTATGGCCGCATAATCATACGGCACAATTACAGTCAGGTCGTCTTTATGAACAATCCGCTGTTTTGTAATTTTATAAGTAAAACGGCCCGCTTCCGTTTCGACTTCGACTATATCACCGACTCTAATCAGGCCAAGCTCTTTAAACACCGTATCCCGATGTCCTGCCAATACGGTATTATCATGTTCACCTGGCAGAACGCTTCCCATATAATGTCCAACCCCCTTGGCTAGCTCTGCCTGATCCGTGCCTTGGACGATAGGGAATTCCTTTTTTATTTTTGGAAAAGTAATTTTTCCAAATACGGCGCCTGTTGCAGGCAGGTTAGAATAAAGCGGCGTCTGCTCTGGCTGAGCCTTTTTAATCGGAATTATTTCCTTGTCATAAAATGATACAGGGAACTCCTTTAGGGGAGCTGTATCTTTCTTATTCTCCCATTCCTTTAGCGAAGCACTCACTTGGGCATGGGTTAGATAGATTTGATAGCTACAAAAGAGAATAGAAAAAAGTGAGAGCAGGAAGATTGTTCTCAAACCCCAGAGAAAAATCCTTTTTTTCATCTTCCATCCCTCACTTTTAGATATGGTTTTATAACTTTCGGAACTTCATGAACAGTGTTGCAGATGAACCAAGCGCTAACACTCCGCTTAATAGCAGCCAATTCATCCAAGGACCTGCCGT
>NZ_JAGYPE020000039.1:35924-53347 GCF_018343545.2 Neobacillus citreus
TACGGTTGAGAGAGTCTGGACTGCCGGCTGAGTAACTTGAGTTGTTTGTGGTTGAGTTGTTGTTGTAGGTGTAGTCGTAGTTGTTGGGGTGGTTCCATTTTGGGTGTTACTTGAAGTATTGCCTGGTTGGTTTCCTTGGGTGTCACCTGGTTGTTGTGTTTGACCACCAGAATTATCTCCCGACGACGGTGGATTCCCACTTCCTGGTTCTTCGGCTGGTGGGTTATTTGTATCCCCATTTCCCGGTTCCTCAACTGGTGGCTTTTCCTCATCAGGTGGTTGTACCACTGCATTGCCAACCTTTGCCCAATAAACTAATATACCGTTTCCGTTTGGATTTCCTTTGCCGTTATCGCTTAAAGTAGTATTATATTCCTTCTCTCCTAAAAATCCCTTTGCATATATAGTGCTAGGTACTTTTCCCTCAAAAGACAAATTACCGAAAAATGGTTGGTCATCATTATCTCTTACAAGTACCGCAGTGTGTTCTACCGATGAATTATCCATTGTATAATAAATGGTGAAATTCTTAATATTAACAGGTTCACCGTCTATATGGACCATAATAGTTTGTCCATTATCTGCTAGAGTTGAATGAAACCCAAAGAATAAACCTCCAATAAGCATTACAGCCAACGTCAATAAAGAAATCTTAGACTTTTTCTTCATAAAAATATCCCCCAAATAGTTTTTCTAGGAAAACCCTTATTATCTGACCCATCATGAAATATAGAATTCCCCCTTTATATTAAATTTCTTTATTTAAAATAAATTTTGTTCTATCTAAAGAACGACTAAATCTAGTATAAATGACGAACCTATAAAAATCTACTATTATTTCATTATAAAGAACGAATAATTAGTAAAAGAGACCTACTACACAGTAGGCCGGGGTTTGTTTTCCCAGTGCATAACTTCGTCTTCTTCATCAATTTCAATTTTGACATCGACTACGCCGTTTTCAGCCAGTATTTTTTCCGCCAAGCGGTCTCTAATATCATCCGCCTCGGCAACTGTAAGCTGCGGATCAACTTCTATTTCCAATTCAACATGGAGGTCTTCCCCTTCCTTAATAACAGTAATTCCTTGAATATCCTTGACATCCGGATCTGCAATAACAAGCGAGCCAATTTTGTTCTCCATTTCTTCGTCGGCTTGGCCAATTACCCCCGCTGCATTGTCCAAAAATACCCTGCCGACCACAAAAAACATCATGGCACCAATCAAAATGGAAGCTAAACCTTCGAGCCAATGGATGTTGGAAAAATGGGCAATAACAACAGCGATAATGGCCAGCAAACCGCCCATGGTTGCAACAAGGTCCTCCATAAATACAAGCTTCGTCGCCGGCTTGGCTCTGCCCAGATTGGCAAAGCTTTTAGCAAACACACTTGGACCAGTAGCCTCCATTCCAATTTCATGTAAGATCTCTTTCATGGCTTTAAAAAGAACAAATGTCTCAAGAATGGTCGCCACTCCCAAAACAATAATATTGATGATAAAACCGCCGGACGCAGTTGGATGAACCATATGGTGATAACCCTCTTTAATAGTTTCAAACGCCATAATCCCGACAATCAACACCGCGCCAAGTAAAACTAGATTGACAAGCCGGCCGAATCCGTTTGGAAATTTTTCCGTCGGGGCTTTTTTACTTAAAGCCGATCCGATAAACACAAAAAACTGGTTTGCAGCGTCCCCTAAACTATGCATGGTTTCCGCAAACATCGCTACATTTCCAGTAAACATATAAGCCACGCCTTTAATAATGGCAATAACGGTATTCACAATAGCCGCCAGCATTGCTGATTTATTACCACGTTTTAATAACTTAAATAGTTCTCCCATCCGATGTCCCCTTTTCTACTAATTCATTTTGCATTCATAACTACATTTGATAGGCTTCTAATTCCAGTTCGGGCATTATGAACGCTTTATAACTACTCTTTAACCAGAAGATTTATCTGTTCGGACATTATGAACGCTTCATAACTACTCTTTGACCAATAAATGTATCCGTTCAGGCGTTATGAACGCTTCATAACTACTCTTTGACCAATAAATGTATCCGTTCGGGCGTTATGAATGCTTTATAATTACTCTTTGACCAATAAATGTATCCGTTCGGGCGTTATGAACGGCTTCATAACTACTCTTTGACCAATAAATTTATTCGTTCGGGCGTTATGAGCGCTTCATAACTACTTTTAAGCTAAAAAAATTTTCGTTCATGCACTATGATGCTTTATAACCTTCCTTCATATAAAATTGCCTAATCTTAATATTTTCTAAAAAGGATTAATGAATGCGATAACAGAAAAATTTCCATAATGATGATAAAATAGGAGAAAAGCCGGGGGGCGGAAAATGAAGTTAGAAGAGATTATGCAGACACTCGAGGAGCTCGGTTCGGAACAAACGAAGAAGACATTTTTCAATCATGGGGCGCGTGGACCTTTATTTGGGGTAAAAGTCGGCGATTTAAAAAAGCTCGTTAAACATGTGAAAAAGAATCAAGATCTGGCACTTGCTTTATACCAAACCGGTAATAGTGATGCTATGTACCTGGCTGGTTTATCAGTTAATCCAAAATTAATTTCGAAGGAAACACTCCACTATTGGGTTCAGAAAGCTGATTGGTACATGCTTGCTGAATATACGGTTTCCGGGGTTGCGGCAGAATCTCCGTTTGCGCTCGAACTGGCCAGGGAATGGATGAAGTCTGATGAAGAAATGATTGCAGTGGCCGGATGGAGTACATATTCGAACTATCTCTCCATAACTCCTGACGAAATGCTAGATCTAGGGGAGATTCGGAGCTTGCTGCATCAGGTTGATTCAACCATCCATCAGGAGAAAAACCGCGTTCGCTATGTGATGAATGGGTTTGTTATTAGTGTCGGAGCCTATGTGACTGAACTGAATGAAGAAGCCAAAAGTGTGGCAGAGAAAATTGGTAAAGTTCAAGTTGATGTCGGCAGGACAGCTTGTAAGGTACCATTAGCAGCAGATTACATTAAAAAAGTTGAAAATCTCAATAGAATTGGTGTTAAAAGGAAGACGTGCATTTGTTAACTTGAAAGGACCCTCTATGTAATAACATTGGGGTCCGTTTTGCTTTTTTCTGCACTTTTAAAAACAAAATGTTTCTGACCTAAATAATTCATAATAGCATAAATTCCAGTCCCTATTAAAACCGCTAAATCCTTTGCAAACTCCTTCGGAAACAATGACAATTTTTCTAAAAACCAAATAGCTAGTTTCAGTCCTAAAGAGTAAGAAACAAAATAACAAATACCAATCACAATGACAAATCGGACAAGGCTGCCACCAATCGCAGCGTCGTTTTTAAAGGTGAAATTTCTGTTCAAAATAAAACTGACCCCTGCCCCGACGATATTCCCCAACAGGGTGGCCCACCAGTAGGATAAACGTAACCCGTTCAGCAGCACATACATGGTGGTTAAACCTACTATCGTATTGATGACTCCGACAATTAAAAAACGAATAAAGGAGTACTTCATTAATGAACCTCCGTATAATACTATTCAATTGTTTCTAAAATGCCCTTCAATTCGCCACCTTAAACAACAAAAACCTCCCAAGTTTAATACACGGGAGGCTACTACTTCATTTTATAAGTTTCTCAACACCATATTCAAACGGTTTGTCCGTTCAATCTTTTCTTCCTCGGATGCCAAATCATATTTTTTCAATAAATGAAACACTTCATTTAAAATGTCCTGGGTGTGTTCTTTTTCGAAAAACTGCTCAAACAATGGCTGCATATCCTCCGGTAAAAAGGCTGCCTGTGACTCGTATTTCTTTTTTACATCATCATGTGAATGGTCCAGCTTACATTCGCTCATGATATTCCCTCCTTATCAACATGTAATAAGGATACCACTTTTTCGGTAAAACAAAAAATACCCATCTATTACAAGATGCGTACTTGTCACTTTACCATATACCTAGAATTTTCTTAAAAAAAACATATAACGTTACCCAGATTGATAAACCAAACGATTTTCCGGGAATGAAATAAAATTCTCTAAATAACAAACAAACTACAATCCCAAGGACATTTGATATCAGCCCAGCATATACAATTGACTTTAGAAAAACAGGATTAAATATGTTATCTCACTCCTTCGTCACTTATTATGCTATTTATCCTAGGGCTTATTAAAGTGATCTTCTCGATATATTCATAATACCCCCGAGTAAGTATGTCTCATACCCAATTTTGGAAATATTTTGTAAAATCTATAAGTTACTACAACAACTATAGATTAAAAGAAAAACTCGGTAGTAAGAGTCCCGTACTGTACAGGCTTCTTAACACCGAGCAGTTTTTATCTCATGTTTCGTGGGCAGATTAGACAAGGTCTCTTCGCAATAAATTACGACTTCTTATTTTCTGTAACTTCCAAAACATCCAAGAGGAAAACAAATACTGGAATCCCGATAATTAACCCCCAAACTCCGAAGAAGTGCTCAGAGAAAATCAACACGATGAAGGTATAGAAAACCGGCAAATTCGTTTTCGAGCTCATTAAATTCGGGTTCAAAATATAGGCCTCGATGCCATGGATGATGGCGATGGCAATCCCGACATAAAGGACCTTCATCAGACCTCCTATACTATAGGCGATGATGGTTAGCGGAATCAAAGAAATAATGACCCCTGCTACGGGGATCAAGCCCAGCAGGAAAATCATAATCGACAAGCCGCCTAGCTGCGGGAAGTCCAGCAGCCAAAGTGAAATGGTTGTTAAAATACAGTTTACAACTGCAATAATTAATTGCGCTTCGATTACTTTACCAAACGTCCGGACAAACTTCTGCGCAAAGAATTCAATTTCAACGTAAATCGAGGCAACCTTACTCGTCTTAAATTTCCCGGTGAATTCAATCAGCCTTGGTTTTTCTAATAGGAAAAATAAACTTAATAGAAGCGCCAGCAAAACCTGCAGGCTTATTTTGCTAATGTCTGTAAAGTACTTTAAAAGGTATGTGACTCCCTGTTCCAAATAACTGGAGATTTTCACCTCATTCATTTGGCTGACAATATAATTCAGGACCACATTATCATGCTTCGATGTATAAAAAGCCGTCAGCTGTTTAATGAGGGCCGTGATTTCTCCCGCAATCATCGGCAGGTACATAACCAAGCCATAGGTGAGCAAACCGACAATCGTGGCATACGAAATAACCACCAGCAGCTTTCTATTTAGCGGGATTTTGTCTTCAATAAATTGAACGAGCCGATCCATTAAAAACGCAAATATGAAGGTCAGCAATATTAAATTAATAATTGATTTCATCGCATATAAAGCCAACGCAATCACAATGAAGATTAAGATTCTCTTGAAGCCTCTGGTCTGGTAAAGTTTATTCATCATCGGTAATTATCGAACCCCATTATGTTTTACTATAACCTTCACTAAAATTGTGAAATTTACAAATTTATTATATCAAATTTGTTTACATTTTTTCGAATTTAAATATTGGATTAAATGTGAACACATTTTTTTAAAATTGAACTGGTGGTATCGTGCTGTCAATCGCCTTACTTTCAAAGCCCTGCTGGGTTAAATAATCGAGCAGTTGCGGCAAATGGGCGAGCGTTTCTTTTTTCTCATGAAGAAGAATCACAAGCGGCCCATTGTGACCTGCCTTCGCATTAAGTTGGGCGATGACGTTGTCGATGTACCGCGCGTCTTTATAATACCAGTCTTTGCTGTCAATATTCCAATCCCACATGAAATAGCCGTTATCCTTAACAACCTGTTTATATTGAGGTGTCATATAAGGCGAGCTTCCGTATGGTGTTCTTGCTAAAAAAGAATCTACCCTAGTAATTTCCCTTAATGTATTCCGATTCTGGGTTAACTCGCCTAAAACAGAATCGGCTGAAGCATAAAATACTTCTTTCCGATGCGAGACACTATGCAGTCCCACCGCTTCTCCGGTCTGAACCATTAATTTCGCTGCATCTGGGTATTTGCGGATATTTCCATCAATCATAAAAAAAGTTCCCTTAAAATGGTGTTGCTCCAAGAGTGCAATGATGTCGCCCGATATGGCCGATGGCCCATCGTCAAATGTTAAATAAATTGTTCTTTTGCCATTTGGCTGAGCAGGCGGTTGGGCTGCTGCCGGCTGTGATGGATTTTCCTGGTCCTTCCTTTTCTCTTGTTCATTTCTAAACGCCATGGCTTTTTCCATTTGTTTTCGGATCATTTCTTTTTCCTGCTGGTCATCATGGGCCCCTTTTCCCATCATCGCAGCATTTGCCTTTTTCATAGGCTCGTTGTTTGCCTGATTAGCAGATTTGCCTGCCGCGTTTGCCTGAAAATAGTTTACGGCAAACATTCCAATGGCCAGCAGCCCAATCATGGTAAGAAGGAATACAGCCCCCCTCACCTGTCTTCTCCTCTTCAGTTTCCCCATCGTTCATCCCTCTTTGAAGGTATTTATTTTTCATCCACCATTATAGACGATTTCCCCTCCACGTTGTTACAAATCTATTAAAAATATTACAATTATATTAAAACAATTGGCAGATTAATAGATATTTAGACAAGTACTTACAAAAATCTATCCTCCTCATTGTAACTAAAAAACACTTCAAACGGGTGGAAAATCAATCAATTTTTTCCAAATGGTACAGGCAAATTCCATTTTCCTATGTCATACATATCATTGTGTGAGGATTTTCCCGTCCTTAGGGGGAAGCCGAAAGTTTTCGACATTTGGAGGTGATCTCGTGTCCGGTGGAATGAAAGCATTGCTTTACATCTTATCGTTTTTCATACCCATTATTGGAATTATATTAGGGATTATCTGGATGAATGACCAAGACATGGAGAAAAAGGCTATTGGGAAAACTTGTTTGATTTTAGGAATTGTTTCTATTGTGTTAAGTTGCATCTGTTGGTTCGCTTTGTCGGCGTTGTCATTGGCGCCTGCCTTTATGACGGGGTATTAGGGAAGGACAGATAGGGGCTGCAGACTTGTTAAAGTTTAAAAAAATAAGAACCCAACTTCTTTAGCAGGAAGGTTGGGTTCTTTTCACTAAGGAGTGATCAGTTGTGCTACAAGATATTTTGGACTTTTTCGGCCGGGCTATTTGCCACCAATTAGAGGAACGATCACTCCATGTAGACGGGAAGTCCTTGTCTATCTGTGCACGTGACACGGGGATTTACATAGGGATCTTTTCGACACATATTTATTTACATTTGGTTAAACGGAAGGTGGCTGTCACTATTCCAACCGTTAAAACGAGCTTTTTCCTTCTATTGTTTATGGTGCCTCTAATGATTGATGGTGTTGGGTCTTATGCACATTTATTTGAGAGTACAAATGCACGAAGATTGGTGACTGGGATATGTTTTGGGTGGGTGCTGCCGTACTTTGTTTATCCGATCGTTAAGGGCAAATCTCTTGAAGATACCAGTCGTCCAGTCATTAACCGTTACATAGATTTGATTGTACCTATTCTTGTAAGTGTTTGTTTAGGTATGGTTGTATTTTCGGGAATAATTCATTATCTCGTACTCAACAGCTTCATTGTTTTTATGATTATCATTTGGTTTAGTTTGTTTGCTTCATTTCTATTTTTAGGGATTTCTCTGTTAGGTCTCAAATGGACATTATCCTCTATTAGTAGTTTGATATTTTTATCATTACTATCTTTACTGCATCAATTGATAATTTCTTAACTCAGAAATTTACACTTCATTATTTATTGCATCAATTAATTCTTTGATATGTTGTAATTTCTGAGGACTCAACTGGCCCTCAGATAATTCAATTTCGACTTTTAGTTTGCTTTTTCCTGTTGGTGTTGCACTAATAGCAGTTTCATCTTCACTTTCTTTTGAAATTAGAAGTTCAACTGGTATTTCCAGCGCGCCTGATATTCTATCCAACACTTCTAATCCTGGATTAGTTTGAATCTCTCTCTCTAATAAACTTAAGTAGGACTTTGAAATACCGGTTAAAAGGCTTAGTTTAGTTATTGAATATCCTTTCTCTGTACGCAACCTTTGAAGTTTTTTTCCATCCATTTTATCTCTCCTTTATCCTGAAACTATTATCCCCACCATTCGTCTATGTTCTTCTAAATTGCCGATAATTAAACTTGATTATCCCCCAAGTCCCTTTGTGATTAAATAAATTACAAGTGGTCCTAAGATTACAATAAAAATGGAAGGGAAAATGAAGATTACCATAGGAAATAACATTTTCACCGGAGCTTTCATAGCCTGTTCACGAGCAGCCTCACGACGTTGTTCTCGAATTCTTATTGTCAAATTACCAAGCACTTTTGCCATCCCGATTCCTAGTTGGTCCGCCTGAATCAATGCAGTAATGACGCTTTGAAAAGAGTCTGAAGGTACACGCTTCTTCAACTCATAGAAAGAATCACGTCTTGATTTACCTAATTTCATATCCTCTAAAGTTTGAATAAATTCATCAGCTAAAGGACCTTTTATTTTTCTAGAAACCTCAGCTAACGCCAAATCAAGTCCCATACCAGCTTCAAGCAAAAGATTTACGGTATCAAAAAAATCTGGCATTGACCTATTGATTGCTTTGATTCTTGCTGTTTTCTTTTTACCGAGATAAAAAATCGGAATTCGAAATCCTAAAAAGGCCAATGTGATAATCATTAACCAAGCAAGCATCTTGTTTTCTGCTATTGGTAAAAGAAAAAAGAAAACAGGCAAGCTCAAACCTACACCTAGTACAATTTGAAACAATCTGAAGTCAATGGCAGACTTAAATGGGTAACCAGCATCTCTTAAAAGTGTATCTAACTTTTTCCTCTCAAGTGATGACACTCTTTTACTTAAAGCCTGAGTTCCCTTTGTCCAATACAACTCTATTAGTTTACTAAACCGTTTATTTTTTCTTTCTTTTACAGAATCTCCATTTAGTGTTGTAATAGCTTCACCAAAAAACTTATTTACTCGGTCATTAAGGACAAGTTGCTTTTTATAAACAGTTAATAGAATTGCAGTAATAATCAAGGTTAAAAAACCTATTAATAAAAATAATAAAATCATATTCAGCATTCTTTACACCTCGATTTGAATTATTTTTCGAATAAATATCCAGCCAATAATGGTTGAGATGGAAGCTATAATAAGCATCATCCAACCGAGCGGGTGCTGTAGCATTGGTGCAAAGTATTCTCTATTTACTAATGCTAAATAAAAGCCTAGGCATACAGGGATTAAGGTAATAATCCAGGAAGACATTCTTCCTTGAGCTGTTAAAGTCCTTAATTCCTCTAAAATACGAACCCTGCCTCTAATTGTTTCCTCCATCGTTTCCAACAACTCAGCTAAATTACCACCACTTCTTCTTTGTGCTAGGATTGCTCTTGCAACGACCTCCAATTCATTATTCGGTAATCTATTTACCATCTCCTCAAACACGTCTTCTATTGGAACTCCTAGCCCTGTTTGACGAACTACACGATCAAATTCTGGACCAAGTGGATCTGACATTTCTTTCCCCACAAGCTGCATCGCCTGCATGAAACTGAAGCCGGCTCTCATAGAATTTGACATCATCCCTAACACTTCAATTAACTGGTAGTTGATGTATGCTAAGCGTTTTTTTCTTTTATGTTTTATAACCATTTTAGGAATGAGAAAACCAATAACTACTGTTAAAAGAAACAGATACCACGCTGCTCCGATTAAGCTCGTAAAAGTTCCTATCCCTAATGCGCCAAGTAACCGCACTGCAAAAAATTCTTCTGGCCTCAACTTACTACCGGCTTCCATTAATAATTTTTCAGTGCTTTCACTAAATTGAACACTTCTAAATATATTTGATAAAGAAATAAATAAACGTTTAAGAAAGGATGGACCTTTTTTTCCCGGATTAACCTCTTCCTCCATATGTTGAGAGGGCAAAAATTCTTTAATACGATTGTTGATTCTGCGTTTGCTAGCATACCCGCTTAATATAAAATACATTGCAATACTTGTAACGATAACAATCAAGAATAATTCTAGTAACATTTTCATTTTTACCACTCCCCAATAAACCATGAAGCAGGGATTTTGTATCCATTTAATTCGAGCTGCTCAGTGAACTTCGGACGAATACCAGTACTAATGAAGTCACCTTCAATTTTCCCTTCAGGATTAAAACCTGTTTCTTTGAATCTAAAAATATCCTGAAGAACAATTACTTCACCTTCCATCCCTTGCACTTCGGTTATATGAGTTATTTTTCTAGTCCCATCCTTTAATCTTGATTGGTGAACAATTAAATCGATGGCACTAGCTATTTGTTCTCGGATGGCCCTTACTGGAAGGTCAAATCCAGCCATTAAAACCATTGTTTCCAAACGTGATAGTATATCTCTTGGCGAGTTAGCATGCCCCGTACTTAAACTGCCGTCATGCCCTGTATTCATCGCTTGGAGCATATCTAATGCTTCAGCACCGCGAACCTCCCCGACAACAATTCGGTCAGGGCGCATTCGTAGCGAATTCCGCACTAAATCTCGAATTTTTATTTCTCCTTTTCCCTCAATATTTGGTGGCCGTGACTCCAATGATACAATATGTTCTTGATAAAGCTTAAGCTCGGCAGCATCCTCAATTGTTACGATTCGCTCATGGTTTGGAATAAAGGACGATAGCACATTTAATGTGGAGGTCTTCCCAGAGCCTGTTCCACCACTAATAAAGATATTGAGTCTAGATTTAACACAAACTTCAAGAAACTCCGCCATCATTTCATTGACTGTACCAAAGTGAATTATATCTTTTATTGTAAATGGGGTCTCAGAGAATTTTCGGATAGTCAAACTAGGCCCTTTAAGTGCTAGAGGGGGAATGATTGCGTTTACACGCGAACCATCTGGAAGCCTGGCATCTACCATCGGTGAGCTTTCATCCACTCTTCGGCCGATTGGTGAAACAATCCTCTCTATAACACGCATAACGTGTTGATTATCAGTAAAATTAACCTGACTTCTGTATATCTTACCGTTTTTTTCATAGTAAATTTCATCAAACTTATTTACCATGACCTCACTAATTAAAGGGTTCTCTAATAATGGAGTAATTGGACCATATGCAAGTAACTCATCCTTTACGTAGTCGAGAGCTTCCTGCTTCTCTTCAAACGTCAACCTAGTACCTTCTTGCTCAAAAAAGACTTCGGCCAATTCCTCTATTTTTCTTTTCTCTGTTTCTTTACTCTGTCCTGGATATTTTTTTAGTTCCTCAAGCAGAAAATTATGGAGATTTGATTCGATGTCCCAAAAATCTTGAGATTTTTTAGGGACAGGTAACTCTAATATTTCCTTATTTAAATTATTGGTACTAGTTGCCTCTATATAACGTTTAAACAAAGACATTTCTATACCCACCTCATTTACCTACATGAAACCATTTTTTCTCTTTCTTTACTTCTATTAGTCCATCGCTTTTTTGTTCAGAAAGCTTTTCGGTAAGTTGCAAAACTGCCTTTCCAATTGTGCTTCGAGGATTTGATAGTAAATACGGCTGTCCAGTCTTTATGGAAGATGACACAATATTAAATTGATCAGGAAGAGTGTGATAAACATCTATTGATAAAATTTCTTTAATTTTCTTCATTTCAAGCCCTTGACCTTTTGAATAGCGATTCAGAACAAGTTTTACTTTATCTTTTAGATTTATAGATTCTAAAGTGTCTAAATATAGCTGACATAATCTTAGTCCAGGTATTTCATTGATTGCTAGGAGTAAGATATCATCTGTTAAATCAAGGCAACGCAGATGAATTTCGGATAAATATACTGGCATATCAATTAAGATAATATCAAATATTTTTTTTGCTTCATCAATGGCCTCTGTCATGTGTTTTTCCGAAATCCCTTCAAAAAATTCTGGCCTGAGCGGCGCAGCGAGAACAGAGACACTCCCGTCAACGAGAGTCATATATTGATTAATGGAATAATTAGGACGGGCGTATCCCTCTTTTACCCATTCATAAATGGTCCTTTTTGGCTTTACATTATAATAGATACCAACTTCTCCAAATTGGAGGTTTCCATCTATAACAGCAACTTTTTTCCCCATTTTTGCAAAGGCAACTGCAAGGTTAACTGTTAATACTGTTCTGCCCACGCCCCCCTTAGGGCTAGATACTGCAATAACCCTACATTTCTCAATTAAAAGACTAACCGTTCCTGGTTCCATGGTTGCCCGATGATGCATAAATTTCTTAGCATGTGCGACTGCTTCAGAAAGTTCTCCGATGTCATAGTTAGAACGGAGTGTATCTGAAGCCCCGTTTAACATTGCACTTTTCAAGTTTTCACTTTCTTCAGGAACAATAAGAATGATATAAACATATGGATAAAGTGCAGAAATTTCTTGGCATAGATCATATACGTTAAACCTTGTATTGGCCTCCAAAAATAGAACAGACTTCGTATTCCCCTTCAATAGAGGATGTAACATTTCAATCCTTTGGACAGACAAAAAATGATACTGCTGTTTTTCTAATATCTTTTTTATTTCTCCAGGAGGAGATTCAATATCTGAAAAATATACCCAGTTTATGCTCATTTCTTTTCCTCCTCGGTATCATCTTTTATTACTTCCCTTGTCTGCTTTATTCCGGCTTTTCCTGTTTCTATGTCTTCGGTATTTCTGAGCATTAAATAGAAACCATCTTTATCTTTTGATGCTAATCCAAGCATAACTCCTTCTTCTGGAGTAACTTCTAATGTTACTGTTTCATATTTAAGGGCCTCTTCTTTTTTGTCTGAAGATTTACCTGATGTAAGTACTTTAACATTTTCAAGTACTAATACAGCTGATTTATATTCCTTTTTTGTTGCATCATCTTTGGTCGTTTCATAAGCAATTACATCGACCATTGAATTCGGAGCAACATATCCTGAAACACCCTGTTCTAAATTTACCCTTAATGAAATAGCCCTTTTTCCTTTGCTTACATCTGCGATTGGGGTTGAAAACTCTCTTTTTAGGGCTTGTTCCTGCTTCTTTTGTTCTTCCTTTTCTTTTTGCTCTTTAACATCCTCGTTTTGTTTTACTTCATTTATTTGCGTACTAGCTGGTGTAGAAGACTTTTCTTTTGAAAAAAAACTCAGATAAACAACAAATGCCAAAAGTAATCCTAATACAAATGAAATTATCCATATCTTTTTTGTGTTCATAATATCCTCCTATATATCAAACAAGAAAGGGTTTTACTCAACAAGCTTTACCCCGTAGAGGTAATATTCTCCATTCCCTGTACCAGTACCAATTTCACCAGGTGCAATCATTTTAATAAATTGTCCATATAATTTTTTATCCTCATATTTTTCAACCCAATAGGACGCAAACCCATACACTTTTACCTCGCTAGAACCTTTAACTTCCTTCCCTTTAACATCTACCCAACCATCAATAACAACAACAGTTATAACCCTTTTACATTGGTTATCTGCCGTACTAGCACTTTGGCAATGGGGCTTATCCGCATCACTATCAATTAAATATTGAATTGCGTCACTTATTTGACCTACGCTTCCACCAGGATCGGTCCAAGCAGTTTTACCTGCTTCATAAGTTGCACCATCTTCAAATGCTTTTCTAAGATTACTATCCGATTTTAGATATCCACAATTTCCTTGAAGTGTCCCAGGATTTGTTTCCCCACAATTCAATACTTTTGCATCTGGAATGTTACTTTTATCAATAACAATAGGCGCTATGCCACTAGCCTTAGTTAAGGGACCTACTTTTGCTGTTGCTGTAGCACTTATAGGTGTGTTATCAATCCCAATTACTTTTGCAAAAGTCATAGGTACATTTATTCGTTTAAGAACCTTAATCGAATTACTAGTGTAGGTTAGGTCACTTTCTGATATTTTAAAACCATTTTTATCGGAAACGTCTATAGCTACTTCACTAGCCTTTGCTTGACTAGTACGTAGCCCTTGAGCTCCTGCTAGAACTGCAGCATCCAAAGCCTTCTGAAGCTTGCCCTTCCCGGTGTACAATCTCCCACCATCGATTACCATCGCGGTGAAGCCAAGTAAAACTACCAAAAAAATTGCAACAAATGCTAAAGCTCCACCACTTTCATCACGTAACTTTATTAAAGATGGTATTTTTCTCATATTATTCAACCCTCATAACCGTGGTATCTTTTAATGTTATTGCACCTACAATATTTCCTATTAATGGAGTAAGAAAAGTTACAGGAAATTCTATTGTTATCGTCGCATTATTTCCTGACGAACCATTGGTAACCGTTACTTGTGTAGTTGTTAAGCCAATGCTTGAGCCCTGATTAACAGCAATACTTTTAATGGTAGCCTCATCCTTTCCAATACTTGCTGCCCTAGCGGCTTCCCTTCCTGCATGGTCAATGGTTAAATAAGCATGAAAAATCCTAGCGAAATCAACTATTCCAAGAAGAATTAATACAAGCACCGGAAGAATAAGCGCAAACTCAACTAATGATTGCCCCTTTTCAGATTTCATATAAAGCTCCCCCAAATAAACGTACAAAGTGTTCCAAACACAATAGCTACTCCGTAAGGGAATGAAATACTTGAACTTTTATCTCTACTTAATAATAGAGAGACAAAATTACCCCTTAAGAAAATAATATAGAAATAAAAGGATTTAACAGAATATATAAATCCATTCTTTTTTATGATTAAGATTACAGAGATTAGGCCTCCAATTAACGCAATATAAACAAATGAATTTAAAACAAAGCTTCCCCCCATTAAAGCGCCTACCGAGGCCATTAGTTTCACATCTCCCGCTCCCATCCCCCCAAGCAAATAAGGAATAAGTAGAAGAGACAACCCCAGTAAAAAGCCCTTTCCACTAAATAGAAAGCCTTCTAAACCTTGGAATACTGCATAATAAATAAATCCGAATAGAATAGCTGGTAATGTTATTATATTTAATATTTTTCTTTTTAAAATATCGGTAATTAACGAAATTAATAATGCAATTATAAGTACAAAATAAATAATCATCCTGTTACCTCTCAGGTTATTATAGAAGGAAAGCCCTACCTATAAAAGTAGGGCCAAAACTGAACGCTCTACATTGATTAAAGTGCAGCGTCTAATTTTTCCTTTAATTTATCAAATAAATCTCCAAGCGCCCCAGTTAATACTCCAACAGCGGCTACAGCAACTACAACAACCCCAGCCAAAATCAATCCATATTCCGATAACCCTTGTCCTTCTTCTTCAACTACTAAATTTTTCATTTTCTGTAACATTTCTTTTTCCTCCTATTTGTTTATTCGTTCTATTTAAAGAACATAAATTAAATATAAAATGAATTATCTAATTTGAAAACGTCTATATTCGTTCGTTTAAACGTACTTTTTAATGTTTTTCTCATAATTACTTTAATTTTCTAATTATTCCTCAGTTTTTTGTTCTTTTTAAATTAAAAAATGTTTAATATAATGAACAAATTAACACCTTTTAAGGAAGGAGAATTAAAATGCAGAAGAAAATAATTACTTTGCCTTATCAAATTAATATGGCAGATACTTTTTTTAAAAGATTCAAAGGACTAATGTTTAGAAAAAATCCAATTACCAATGAAGGGCTATGGATTGTTCCTTGTAATGCTGTTCATATGTTTTTTATGAAATTTCCTATCGACGTTGTTCTCCTTGATAAACAAAATGAGGTTGTGGAAATTCATCATACATTGAGGCCATGGAGGATAACAAAACCCGTGAAGGAAGCATATTCAACTTTAGAACTTCCAGCAGGATCTGCAGAAGAATTAGGAATTAACGTAGGATGCATAATAAAATGCTTAATATGAACTTCGAACAGTTTGATAATCAGAGAAAAACTTTAAATCCTGCCTGAGATCAATTCTTCTTTAGGAGAATCTATTTAAAACCTGTGTTTACCAACACTGATGCAAATTGCGAAAAATAAATATTTTTCGGATTAATATTCTAAATATATTTTAAAACTTCAAACCACACCGATTTAATTTCTGTAATTAAAGCAATTTACGAAACAAAAAAGAAATGTAAAGCTGGTTCGTGGATTAGCGTATAGAAGCTATATAAGAAATACAAAATCAGCCTTTCTTGATTTTTTTGCCTTTTTTTGTTTTATAAAAATAAAAGGGGAGCTCAATCGATAGATTAAACTCCCTTTTTTATTCCTACTTATCCAGTTTATATGGTTTTTAGTTTTGCTAAACTAACAACAGAATTAGTAATTTCTTCATAAAGTTTTAAGTATAAATCATAATTTCCTTCGGAGGCTCCGTAGGTGAAAATATACGCTTTATTATTGTAAATAAAAGTTCTTTGATTCAATTTAATGTTTTTACCGCTTACTTGATTTAAGCTTATGCTTTCGTTCCATTGAATTTCACCATTTGAGTAATTTTGCTTTGATATATAATTATAACCCGTACTCCTGGTTACTACCTCAATGTATTGGTCCAACTTCATAGGTTTAGCTAGACTTTCCACTACTATATTAAGATTTGCCAGATGACTCCTGTCTAAGAAAAATGCTTTCGTTGGTAATAGTTGTTTTTCTAGTGGTATAACCGCACTGTTTTTTGGCAATTTAAAAGAAATCCCTTCAAATTCTATTATTTCCTTATCTTCAACCTTTTCCTCTGTTGCTGATACCTCTTTTTTCTCAACTTTAGTAACTTCCTGTTTCGGTTCAGGTTCAACTTTTTTACCAACTAAAGAACAGCCGGTTAATGCTACAACCTCTAACGCCAGAGAAAGTATTAAATGAATTGATTTCATATTAGCCCCCTTTTATTCGTTCTATATAACACACATTTTATAAAAATATAATAATAAAATCCATATATTTCTATTAATTATGTATAGCTACGTTCTTTTCAGTGAATTGTAATTAGAATCCATCGGAAATATTTATTTTTTCAAATCTAAAACAGTTTGGTTAAGTTAAAAATCATTGAATATTACTAGGAAAATAGTTAAAATTTTCCACACAAAGAACAAACGTGTTCTCTTAATTTAGTGGTAGAATGGGTAACTGATGCTAAAAATATAAATCACATATTATAACAGCCGAATTCCCAAGTGAAATCGGGATGAAACTTAGAAGTTCAGAACCTAAACTTAAACACTAATGATTAGATCCATAATAATGTTTCTTGAAATTTATTAAAGGTGGGCAAAGAATTGAAAAAAGCTTTATTTATACCAATAAACCTAATAATATTTACATTTTCAGTATTAACTAGTGCCATTGCTGCAAAACAAAATCCTCTAGCTAGCGGATTACAAGTCACATCCACGACAGAATATAAAAATATTATTCTAAAATTTGTAATGATTAACTCTAAAAAGCTTCCAGACAAGTACATAATTAAAAGAAACACCCT
>NZ_JAGYPE020000004.1:0-33999 GCF_018343545.2 Neobacillus citreus
ATAAAAAAGAACGAGGACTAACTGCAAGCTATATCGCAGAAGTGTTAAAAAAGAACGAAGCTAAATTACAAGTAGAGCTAGGGATACTGCGAGATAACAATTTAATTGAGTGTGATGTCTCTCCAACGGGGCGCATAAGGAGAGCAAAAATTACTTCGCAGGGAGCTAGCTCATTTGCGGAAGCAACAAAGATTGTAAATAAAGAAACGGTCAGAGACACGCTTAACGAAATAAGGGATAGGCTTTCGACGTTAGAGGGCGCATTCGAAGAACTACAGCGAAACCCTTCCGAGGAAAATAAGAAATCGTTCATGGAAAAGCTAGATACTTTCCAATCAGTAGCAAACGGAATAGCACCGATAGTAAAAGCTGGTATCGAATTATTTAAGTAGTAACTAGGGCGCAAGCTGTAATAGGCTATGCGTCTTTTTTATGTAGGAGAGGGCTACGAAGTTAAAAACGAAGACAACGAAACCAAAAACGAATAGCGGCACATTTTAGGGCTGCGTTATAATGAGCTTAAAAGCCGAAGGGGGTGCAACTTATGAACGCTAGTAAGCCGTCATTCATTGATACGCCGTATTTTTACTATGATGATAACGTAAATATGCGACTTAAAGACGGAGCGCCTAGCGAAGTACGCAGAGAGTTCAATCGCTTTATTAAGGCATATTCGGACTGGCAGCGAATGAATGTGCTAGGACTAGAGACGCCGCCGCCCGTATACTTAGACGAGATAGAAGACGAAAGGGGGATCTAATATGGAGAGACTTTCTAATTTACTACTATTATTCGCAGGCATTAACGCCGTAGCAGGCGCAGCAGCCGCCAAACTAGATATACTGTATCTATTCGCAGGACTATTTACGGCGGCGCTATTCTTCTACTTGCGTCACGTACTACGCAGAGAAGGCGATAGCACACTAAAGAGAATCTTAGAATCGGCAGCACGGGCGCTAAAATAGGCGTCTTTTTTATTGGCAAGGTGAACCGCCTATTATGGCGTCTTTATTATGCTTTGGAGAATGCTATGAAAATCACGATGACTACTAAGAAATGCGCCCACTACCTGAAAAAGTATCGATAATGAGCGCATATCAATCTATCTTTTCGACTTATTAGTAGTCTGTATTATCAGTAGGACAACGGACAGTATAGAGCAGACGGCTACAACGGTGCTTGTATCCATTCGTTCACCCCTTTCGAATAATACTTACACTTATATTAATAACACATCATTAAACGACACACTGAAAATAAAAATTAATAGAGTTGTATTAAATTCATAACGAATAATATGAAGGCAAGCGCAGTATAGTACATAAGCCGAAATACGGACACATAAAAATTTCTTCGCCCAAGTCAAAACGGAGAACTTCTTTACCAAGATTGTAAACTTTGCTTTAATACGTTAAAGTATTGATGTGGGTAGGGTTATCGCATATTCGAGTAGTTACAAAATGTTACACAGGGGCGAAATCAAGGCGTCTACATGCGCTGCCCGTTCCTGCCGAGAGCCGCCGCCAATACTCAGGGGGTATGCGCCTTACACTATATAATAGGAGCGAGTTTGTAATGTTGCGCAGTTTTTGAAAGTTAATATTCAACTAGCTGCGCTCTTATCGGTGTCATAACTTAAAAGATTTGACTACGTTTTTCGAGAGTGATAGTATCAGTATGTTAGATGGTATCATATCTTAGTGTCATAAATACATACGCAAAAAGGGGCTAATAACTATGAAATATGGGTATGCGAGGGTTAGCACGATTAGCCAAGACTTAGAAGGGCAGCTACAGGCGCTAGAAAATGAAGGCTGCGACTTAATCTATTCGGAAAAGTTCACAGGGACGAAAGCAGACCGCCCACAATTTAAAGAAGTTCTTTCGAAGCTTGCGACAGGAGACACGCTAGTAGTTACCAAGCTAGACCGCTTCGCACGTTCGACAGTAGACGCAATCAATACAGTTAAAGCGCTATTCGAAAAAGGCGTAAAGGTACACGTCCTTAATATGGGACTAGTTGAAGACACGCCAACAGGAAGGCTAATACTTACGATTATGAGCGGCTTCGCAGAGTTCGAACGAGATATGATTGTAGAGCGTACACAAGAAGGCAAGGCAATCGCTAAGCAGCGAGCCGATTATCGGGAAGGGAGACCGAATAAGTTTAGTAAGAAGCAAATAGAGCTTGCGCTAGAACTGCTAAAGAATCACTCATACACGCAGGTAGAAGAGAAGACGGGCATTAGCAAAAGTACGTTAATACGGGCGAAGAGAAAGCAGGGGGCGCTATAGTAGCGCTCTTTTTTTAATATGACGATATACCATAATAACACGGTTGCCCTGGTAGGCGCATACGGCTATATAACAATAGTACCCTAAAAGTCTACTCTACTACCTTATGCGTAGAAGCCGTTATACAGGCTCTCACAACTTCACAGGCGACACTTGACTGTGCTTATGGTATCGCTGCTATTATCGCTAATCTATAAAGGTAGGCGCATATATAAAATAGGCGGCAGGGGCACATAGCAGCGCTAGGATTAAGCGAAGCTATTCGTATCTATTATCTATCTATCTTATCGAACAGCAGCGAACAAACAGAGCAGTGAGAGAGTGAAGCTAATCTATCTTTGCTTGCGTCTCTCTTCGCTCTTAACAAAGTGAGAAAACTTTAAAAGCTTCGGTCTCAATGGTAAAGCAAACGCATTAAAACGAGATTAAGAAAGCAACAGCGAGAATTCTATGCGTCTACAGGGCGAGAAAGCACAGACCCCAACGTGGGGGCGCACAGGCATGGGCGCTGCTGCTAGAACATAGCGCAGTAATATTTTGAACTCGGATACTTTCGAATCTCTTCCGCTAGCTGCTGAAAAATTTCGCAATAGAAAAATAAACCCGAGGGGTTAAGCACAAGCAGCCGAAAGCAGCACGCTTATTTAACAAAAGCCCCCGTTAGTTCAACAAGAATCGATTAGGTATTACTCATCCGCATAAATCATATACCTGCTTATTGCGTGAATTACATCATCCCAAATTTCCCTTTTACAAAACCTAAGTAGTTGTTCAATCTTGCCTTCAATTCTGGGAAGGCTATAATCACTTGTAATAAAACAGCCCCGACCAAGTTCTATTTCTATTGTATCACTTAATTTTTTAACCAATCTTTTAGGGCTTATGATTTCAATTCTGAAAACTTCGAACGAATGTGAATTTTTCTCGCCCTGTTCACCAATGAAGACATCTAAACAAATATAAAAGTCATCTGGTTCGTCACCCCAGTCACTGTGCATAATATGTGTTCCAGATAATACAGGTGTAATCATATTTTTTAGCCCCCTTTTTTATTTTCTACTAATATTAGAGCGGTCTTCTTGAAATTCCTTCTTCCACTAAACTGCCAGTTAGTTTAATAATATTGTACCTCAGAACATAGCTAATTTCGGTATTTTATACCAAATAAATGTGCAAAGTGCGCCTATCTCTTCGAAGGAGGTAGACGCATGACAAAAATATACAGTCAAGTCGATATTAACAAGGAAGAAACAACTAAGCCGAGAGAGGAAACGAAATTAAAAGGGCTAGCAGCTCGATATAAAAAGCGCCCGTCTATGATAGATTACGTTTTACAAATCGAGAAGCTATGGGAGCGTTATGCACTAGCATTTGATACGCAAGAGAAGGAGAAGGCGCAGCACAAACTACTAAAACAGCTTAGTTTTAAGCTAAAGAAAAAGGCGAGAGCAGCAGGCGCACACTGGAACAACAGCCGCATTAGTGCCGCAGACTTCGAGAGTATCTTTTTCGAGGCAGCATGGAAGCTATGCGATAAATATAACCATTACGGCGATTTCTATTTTTACGAGACTTTCTTACTCGCACTAAAGCGCAGGGGAATCGACTTAGTAAGAAGTCGGACTAGAACGAAACAAGGCACATTCGAGCTAAAAGTTCGACGATTAAGAGAGGAAGCTGCGGACTATTTGCCCGATAAACAGACAGACGTAGAAGGGCGAACGCTCGATAGCTTATTAGTAACGCAGATACTTAACGACGAAACACTTACGGAGCGGGAGCGTCGACTATTACGAGCTAAATACGAAAATCCCGACGCTTCAAAGGCAGAGCTAGCACAGGCGGTAGTACTTAAACATCATTACGAAGTAACGAGAATACTCGATAAGGTTAGAACGAAGCTAGCTGCCTATAATAATTAGCTGCGCTTTCAATCACTCTATTAACCTATTCTTTATTTCTATACGTTATCTCCAAGAGCTTTTTTCCCGTTCCAATACGTTATTTTATTCGTTAGTTCAGAGTAGTTTCGCACACTTTTTCGAAAAAAAGACTAATTTTTTTTAGAGAGAAGGCGCAGGGCTAGTACTGCAGCTAACGAAATAAATTCGAAATAAACTACATGTACTAGGTCGGTAGTAGTACCTATATATAGAGAGGTATTCGCTTCCTACTCTCTTCCCTGTGAACAGACTAGCGTAATGACATATGCGCTAGTTCTTTTTTATTGGAGATAGACGACTAAAGAGCGATACCTAACGTATACAAGCAAACGAAGGGAGTAACGAAAATGGATGGACAAATTTTAAAATATATTCGCCACGCCTTGAACCTATCGCAGACAGAACTTGGCGAGCTAGTAGGCTTATCGCAGCTAACGATTTTTCGCTACGAACATGGCTATCAAACGCCGCTACCAAGTACAGTGCGCCGTATGCAAAAAGCACTCAAATACAGCGAGGAAGACCTATTAAGTATTGCGGAGTTATTAGAAGTCGAAGACAACTACAAACATGCGAGACTTAAAACGAAGCTACGGCAGCAGGCGAACATTACAATCTAAACTATTAAACGAAAGGGAGCGAATGAAGCATGGCAAACTACAGAGAAAACATTCAAAAGGCGTATGAAATCAGAAAAGGCGTTACAAAGTTCATTCGGGAAGCAGTAGAAGAAATTCGTACAGAAAAGTCGAAAATCGAAAACAATATAAATTTATCATATGAAGGAAAGAAAGAAGCAACGAAAAAGCTACAGGATAAGTACGAAAAGGGCTTTCTAACCATAATGAAGCAGAAGGAAGACGAAGTAAACGCCTTAATAGACGAAGCTAAGGTCAACGCAGAAAATGTACTAACGGCTACGCTGCCGCCAGTAAGCAACACACAGCAAAAACTATTTGATATGACGTTAAAGAACGTAGAAGGAAAAGTAACTTTTGCGCTAGGTACTAACCAAGCTTTCGCAGCGCTTGACGAGTTAATGCAAGCCGTAAACGAGCCGCTATTAGCGCAGCAGGCGTTAGATAAGTTTCTTCCTCTATCTATGACTGCGTTATCACTCGCAGCAGACACGGAAAGACCTGCGGTAAAACAGCGTTTAGGCAAGATATATGAACAGCTAGACGCAAGGGCGCAAGTAGAAGGAGCAGGCGAAGCGAGAGAAGCGCTTCAAACTATTAACGCTATGAAAGGCGCAGGTTACGTGACGGGCTACGTACAGGACGCAGTAAAAGAAATCAGTATGGACTCGTATAATTACGTGAATAGACCGAATGAATACTTCGCAGCAAAAGGCGAGTAACAGACAGGCACAGGCATTGAGCTTGCGCTTATTTTTTTGCTTTTTTACGCCAAAGCTGCGCAAGGGCTGCGACTATCTTTTACCGCAAAAGGGAATTGAACTACCGACACTATGCGAGTATAATAGTCAATATTAATAGTAATCGTGTGCAACGTTTAGGAAAGCTTAGTAGAAAAACGTATCAATAAACGCTGAATTTTACGCTAATATCTCGTAAAAAAATAACGTAGGTGTATCGTAGCACGACTCAAAATCGTGTTCCTCTGGAGTGTCGGTTCGACCCCGACCACCGGTATTATTCCCAAATAAAACATGTCTGGTAGCAATGGCGAGAAGGTCACACCCGTTCCCATCCCGAACACGGAAGTTAAGCTTCTCAGCGCCAATGGTAGTTGGGGCAAAAGCCCCTGTGAGAGTAGGACGCTGCCGGGCAAAAAAAAGACAACCATTTTCTGGTTGTCTTTTTTTGTTATCAATTCATTTATAAATGATGCATGAGAACCGTCCCTATGCATCAAAGTTTAAACTGAATTTTGATAATAGATATTTTATTCTGAAAACTTATTGCACTTTTATGTTAAAGGTGATTTAATAAAGGTAGTTTAAAACTTGTCAGATATGTGATATCTGAAAGGAAGGGGGGGAGATGTTTGCAAATACAAAAGATCTCGACTAAGAAAGTGTCCGATTCTGTTGCTGAGCAAATTGAGGAGATGATTAGATCCGGTACGTTTCAGGTGGGAGAAAAGCTTCCTTCGGTCAGGGAACTATGTGAAATGTTTGGTGTTGGCCGTTCCGCAGTCCGTGATGCTATTACGACTTTAAAAGGTAAAGGTATTGTCGATGTAAAGCAAGGAGAAGGAACATATATTTTGGAATTTGACTCAACGAGACTCTTCAACAGTCATTTGCTGCTTACCCAACCAAGAGATATCAGTCAACTTTATCAGGTTAGAAAGATCTTAGAACCAGGGATTGCTGAACTTGCCGCTATACATAGAAAAGAAGAAGATCTGCAGTTAATGGCAGAAATCTTCGCCAATCCAACTATGAATGGGTGGGATTCAGATTATCTGTTACATACAGCCATTGCCAAAGCGGCAGGAAATGAAATCATTATTCAACTTTTAGAATTTATCTCAACAACGATGAAGAACGCCATGATTGATTTTCACCACTATATTAAGAAAAACCCAACCACTGCTCAGATGATGGAAATACAACATTTTAAAATCTATGAATCCATTAAGCTAGGAAAACCTGAGAATGCGAAACAGACGATGATGGAACACTTGGATTACGTCGAGAAAGAGCTTTTGAACAGTCTTGTCTTACAGTAGGCTAAGCTGACCGACAAAGTGATTTCATTTTTTTTAAGAAATAGCAGAAACTAAGTTGCTTATTATGCAACTAGGAGGTGTTGGTAGTGATTACCACAGAACTTTTAACAGAGTTACAGGCCATTTTATCACCAGAGCGAGTCATCGAAGGTGATAAAAACCATCCGCTGGGAAATAGCGGCACAGTCAAGGTGTTTCCGCAAACAGAAGAAGAAATAGCAAGCATTCTTAAATTTGCCAATGATAATGGTAAAACGGTAAACGTAGAAGGCAATGGAACCAAAAAGGGATTTGGCGGTTTAACCCAAACAGCCGATATTTTACTTTCGCTATCAAACTATAAGGGTATTGTAGAACATGTCGTCGGCGATATGACGTTAACTGTTAAGGCCGGTACCAATTTCAAGGAATTGCAGGAGTATTTGGCACAGTTTAAGCAAAAAATTTCACTCGATCCTTATTGCCCAGAATCTGCAACGATTGGGGGGATTATCGCAGCGAATGATAGCGGCCCCAAAAGATTGGGTTATGGCTCTTCAAGAGATGTTGTCATTGGGCTAAGAATCGTTTATCCAGATGGTAAAGTGATTCGTTCAGGCGGAAGAGTGGTCAAAAACGTCGCCGGTTATGATATGAATAAATTGTTTATCGGTTCGATGGGTACGTTGGGTGTGGTATCTGAAGTAACCGTAAAGCTTCGCCCTCTGCCTAAATATGAAAGTTTGAATTTAGTATTATTCCCACAAGGAAATATGGAAGAAATCAGGGCGTTTGCTACCAAGCTTCTAGATTCTACGACGGAACCCGTAACGCTGGAATTGCTTAGTCCAGCATTGTCCGAAAGATTGATTGGTCAAAACTGTTACACAATCGCGGTTAGTCTTGAGGATGTTGAAACATCGGTACGCTATCAAGAGAACTTTATCCAAAGCATTCAGCCGGCCCATTCAGAATTGAAAGTTCTTTCTCAACAAGAAGCACAGTCTTTTTGGAACAAATTTTACTCACTTTCACCAAACTCCTCCACAGATTCAACACAGGCTTCTTTGAAAATTGGTGTCATTAACATGGATGTATCGCACGTAGTAAAAGAAAGTCATCTCCTTATTGATTCTCACAACTTAGATGTCGAAGCGCATGGCGGATTAGGCCATGGCTTATGTCAAATTAACCTTAGCGGTTCAAAGGACGATATCATTTCAGCCATTCAGCAAACAAGAGAATTGTCCACAAAACTTGGCGGGTACACCGTCATTAATCATTTACCTTTTGCCTTAAGACAGGAAGTTGACACCTGGGGTAAAAAGCCATCACATTTCTTCCTATTAGAAGGGATCAAATCCAAGGTTGACCCAAATAGAGTTCTTAATCCTAAACGATTTGTGGGAGGGATTTAATGATGAGTCTCATAGAAACAGATTTAAAGAAAGACCCAGCATGCACAACTAGTTTAAGTAATTATCTGGCGAAGGATCATCCAGATGAAAGCAAATGGGCAGATTGTGTACATTGTGGTATGTGTTTGGAATCATGCCCAACTTATGAAATTACTGGTCAGGAGCAGCATTCCCCGCGCGGCCGCGTCCATTTGATTAAATCGGTGGCGGAAGGGCGGCTCACGCTCAATGAACAGTTTATGGATCCTGTTTTCGCTTGTCTTGACTGCCGTGCTTGTACAACTGCCTGTCCAGCGGATGTGGAAGTCGGCGGACTGATTGAAGAGGCCCGCGGCCAGATTCGCCAAGCAATGCCGTTAACAGGCGTAAAAGGTGCGGTAAGCAAGGCGTTCCTGCAGGGATTATTCCCGCATCAAAATCGCCTCAATAAACTTGGAAGCCTGCTGCGATTCTATCAAAAGAGCGGTATGCAAAAGGTTGTAAGAAAGTCAAAGCTGATTAATATCATGCCGCAGCATCTTGTCGATATGGAAGCGATCATGCCCGAGGTGAAAGAGCCTGTTCGAAAAAAATACAAAGATGTCAATGTCATTAAGTCCAAAGGGGAAACAAAGCGCGAGGTGGCATTCTTAACAGGCTGTGTGATGGACGTGATGTTCAGTGATATTAATGAAGCAACGATTAACGTATTAACCCGTAACGGGAATGACGTAACTATTCCGAAGAACCAAACCTGCTGCGGAGCACTGCATGTCCATGCGGGGGACCGTGATATGGGAAGAAAACTGGCAAAACAAAATATCGAGGCATTTAAGGATTCTGATAAGGTGATTGTCAATGCAGCTGGCTGTGGCTGTGCCTTAAAGGAATATCCTGAGTTATTCCGGGATGATCCTGAATGGCATGAAAAGGCGGAAGAGTTTTCTGCGAAGGTAGAGGACATTTCGAAACACCTTTATGATACAGGCTACGAAATACCAAAAGCGGAATTAAAAACTCGGATTACTTATCACGATGCCTGCCATTTGGCGCATGGACAGGGAATTCGTCAGGAACCGCGCGACCTGTTGCTCAACATTCCTGGAGTCGAAATGGTTCATATGCCAAATTCGGACCGCTGCTGCGGCAGTGCGGGAATCTACAATATTACAAATCCGGAAATGGCTTCTGCCGTCCTTGAAAACAAAATGCAAAATGTCCCTGAAGATGTCGAAATGATTTCGATGGGGAACCCAGGATGTATGCTCCAGATGGCGATGGGCGTACAAAAGCAGGGACGGAATCAAAAAATTGTCCACACAGTTCAGCTGCTCGATTGGGCTTACCAAAAAGAAGACGGCAAGGGGGAACTCTAATGGCGGTCAAGGGAATCAAATCAACCGATCGGCATATTTTAAATCTTGCAAATATCGTAGGAGACGCCCGGTCGATTATTTACAATAAGGAAGATCTCATCGCATATGACTGTGATGGCTTCACATTACACAGGCATTTGCCCAAAGCCGTTGTATTCCCGAATAACACCGAGGAAGTGGCTGCCCTAGTTAAATATTGCGCAGAAAATCAGCTGCCATTCCTCGCACGTGGTGCAGGAACAGGCTTAAGTGGCGGCGCTATCCCTTTAAATGGTGAGGTCATTATTAGCTTAGTTCGAATGAAAAAGCTGTTAAGTGTTGACTTCGAGAATCGCCGCGCTGTGGTTCAACCGGGCTTCGTCAATTTAAAGCTGACGAACTCCATTTCTGATAAGGGCTACTATTATGCGCCAGATCCATCCAGTCAGTATTGCTGTACAATCGGTGGAAATGTTGCGGAAAATGCCGGAGGTGCTCACTGTTTAAAATATGGGGTAACAACCAATCATATCCTTGGTCTCGAAGTTGTTTTACCAAACGGTGAGATTGTTGAAATTGGAGCCAACGGCATTCCTGATGAGCCGGGCTATGATCTACTCGGGCTATTAACAGGGTCTGAAGGAACATTAGGGATTGTTACCAAAATTACGGTCCGTATCCTAAAAAACCCTGAATCAAAGAAAACGGTGCTGGCTTATTTTGATAAAGTGGAAGACGGCTCACAGGCTGTTTCCGATATTGTTTCTGCCGGGATAGTACCAGCCGCCTTAGAAATGATGGACAAAACAGCGATTGAAGGGGTAGAGGCAGCTGCCTTCCCAGTCGGGCATCCAAAGGATATTGAAGCCGTGCTGCTGATTGAAGTAGATGGCATTGAAGCTGGTTTGGATGAGCAAATTAATCAAATTCTTGATGTCTGCAAAAAAAGGAACGTACGTGAGGTCAGAGCAGCAAAGGATGAGGCGGAACGCGGCAGATGGTGGGCGAACCGGAAAACAGGTTTCGGTGCTATGGGCGCGATCTCTCCTGATTATTTAGTACAGGATGGCGTTATCCCTCGCAGCAAACTGCCGGAAGTTCTAAATAGAATTAACAAAATTAGTGAAGAATCCGGACTCCGGATTGCGAATATTTTTCATGCGGGAGATGGAAACTTGCACCCGTTAGTTCTTTTTGATGCCAGAATTCCCGGACAAAGTGAAAAAGCTTTGGTAGCCGGAAGTGCCTGTTTGCAGGCTTGTGCAGATGTGGGCGGTACTATCACCGGTGAGCACGGCGTCGGAATTGAGAAAAGAGAAGAAATGCGCTTCGTCTTCACTGATGAAGAAATTATCGCGCAAACGGATGTTCGAGAGGTCTTCAATCCTGATAATCTATTAAATGCCGACAAACTATTCCCGATGCCAGGGCGATGCGTGGAAATTAAGAGGGATCTAAAAGAAAAGGAAACTGCTATTACATCCTAATTTTAACGGCATGGAAGTTCCCGTTCAATCCATTAACATATTTTTCGAAACTATTACTTTTACCAAATCAAGGGAGGAACATCATCATGACTAATTATGTAAAAAAGGGAAATCTACAAGTGGCCCAGGAACTCTATGAATTTATTAACTCGGAAGCACTTCCGGGAAGCGGCTTGGACGCAGACCAGTTTTGGTCCGGTTTTGAAGCGTTAATCAGCGACTTAACGCCTAAAAACAAGGAGCTGCTGGCAGTTCGTGATGATATTCAAAACAAACTGAACACATGGTATCGCGAAAATAATGAAAACTTTGATTTCGAAGCATATAAGTCATTTTTAAAGGAAATTGGCTATCTAGAACCGGAAGTAGAAGATTTTGAAATTACGACTGCTAATGTCGATGACGAAATTACTGTTCAAGCAGGCCCACAGTTAGTTGTTCCAGTCAATAATGCCCGCTACGCCATTAATGCGGCCAACGCCCGTTGGGGAAGCCTTTATGATGCACTTTATGGAACGGATGCAATCAGCGAAGAAGCTGGTGCCAGCCGTGAGGGACGTTACAATCCTGTCCGTGGTGCAAAGGTCATCGAATTTGCCAGGAATTTTCTTGACCAAGCGGCTTCATTACAAGGAGCATCGCATAAGGACGCGGTTTCCTATATCGTAGCAGATGGTAAACTACAGGTTGCATTAAATAATGGAACAACGACGGGGTTAGAAGATGAAGCAAAGTTTGTCGGCTATCAGGGAACACAGGAAGATCCATCCGCCATTCTTTTAAAAAATAATGGACTTCATTTTGAAATCCAAATCGACCGAAATCATCCGATAGGCAGTACGGATGCGGCTGGCGTGAAGGATGTGATCCTTGAATCGGCGATTACGACCATTATGGACTGCGAAGATTCTGTAGCGGCCGTAGATGCTGAAGACAAAGTGCTCGTCTATCGCAACTGGTTAGGCCTTATGAAAGGTACACTTTCAGCTACTTTTGAAAAAGGCAATAAAACGATGACACGGACACTCAATCCGGATCGCAGCTACTTGTCTCCTGCCGAAGAGGAAATCACTTTAAATGGACGTTCCTTGCTATTTGTCCGCAATGTCGGACATTTAATGACTAATAGTGCCATTCTTGACGCAAATGGTGAGGAAATTCAGGAAGGTATTTTGGATGCCGTTCTGACTTGCCTTATTGCCAAACATACACTCTTAGGCAATGGTCCATTCCAAAACACGGAGAAGGGTTCAGTCTACATTGTAAAACCAAAAATGCATGGTTCAGAAGAGGTTGCTTTTGCCAATCAGCTATTTGACCGCGTGGAAGATTTGCTTGGACTTGAGCGCAATACTTTAAAAATCGGTGTTATGGATGAAGAACGCAGAACCACTTTGAACTTGAAGGCATGCATCAAACAGGTAAAAGACCGGATTGTGTTTATTAATACCGGGTTCCTTGACAGAACAGGCGATGAAATTCATTCTTCCATGGAAGCTGGTCCAATGGTTCGTAAAAATGATATGAAATCATCCAAATGGCTCCAGGGCTATGAACAATCCAATGTGATTGCAGGACTTTCAAGCGGATTCATGGGTCGTGCACAGGTTGGCAAAGGCATGTGGGCTATGCCGGATTTAATGGCGGAAATGCTAAAGCAAAAAATTGGTCATGTAAAAACGGGAGCCACTACAGCTTGGGTGCCATCTCCAACTGCTGCGACATTGCATGCACTGCATTACCATGAAGTAGATGTAAAAGAAGTACAGAATGAAATGCTTCATCAAACTGGAGACTTCCAAGATGATATCTTACAAGTTCCTGTTGCAAAGAACCCATCCTGGACTCCTGAAGAAATCCAGGCAGAGCTTGACAACAACTGCCAAACCCTTTTAGGCTATGTTGTCCGCTGGGTAGATCAGGGGGTTGGCTGTTCAAAAGTACTAGATATCAATGACGTGGGGTTAATGGAAGACAGAGCTACATTGCGAATTTCCAGCCAGCATTTGGCAAACTGGCTGCACCATGGTATTTGTACGAAAGAGCAAATTCTTGAAACATTGCAGCGCATGGCCAAGGTGGTTGATAAGCAAAATGCAGGAGATCAGATGTATCACAACATGGCTCCGAACTATGACGACTCCGTTGCCTTCCAAGCTGCTTGCGACTTGATTTTTGAAGGCTATGACCAGCCAAATGGCTATACCGAGCCAATCCTGCATCGCAGACGGATTGAAGCAAAGGCTAAGTTCGCAGTGAAACAATAATCGATTAGAATAGATGAATTCCGGGGCATTCTTGTAATGAGAATGCCTTGGAAAAAAGTAAACAGTATAAATTATTCGTTGAAATGAGAGACTGCACCGAGCCTAAGACCGCCATTTTCAACATCACTCATATTTTTTTTATAAAATAAATGGAGGTTTGAGGCTATGCAAAACCTAAGGGAGACTTCGCTGGAACTTCACAAGCAGTCAAAAGGGAAAATAAATATCAATGTTAAGGTTCCGGTGGAAAATGCATATGATTTAAGTTTGGCTTATTCACCGGGGGTGGCAGAGCCCTGTAAAGAGATCTATCTGAATCCCGAAAAAATCTATGACTATACGATTAAAGGAAATCTTGTTGCGGTCGTATCCGATGGATCAGCCGTACTAGGCCTTGGGAATATTGGTCCAGCTGCCGCAATGCCCGTTATGGAAGGTAAAGCCGCATTATTTAAGGCTTTCGCTGATGTGGATGCATTTCCAATCTGTTTGAATACGAATGATGCGGAGCAAATTATCGAAACGGTAAAATTACTGGAACCAACATTTGGCGGCATCAATTTGGAGGACATCGCAGCACCGAATTGTTTCATTATAGAAGAAAGACTTAAAAAAGAAATGAACATCCCTGTTTTTCATGATGATCAGCATGGAACGGCAATTGTCACGGCAGCTGGATTAATTAACGCTTTAAAGGTAGTTGGCAAACGTCTTGAAGATACGAGAGTAGTAGTCAATGGCGCAGGTGCGGCGGGAATTGCCATTACAAAATTGCTGTTGAGAATGGGAGTATGTGACATCATTTTGTGTGACACAAAAGGTGCAATCTATGAGGGACGCCTAACAGGAATGAATTCGATGAAAGAGTCGATTGCTATGCTGACAAATAAAAGCCATATTCAAGGAGATTTAACAGAAGTGATTAAAGGGGTAGATGTGTTCATCGGTGTATCTGCCGCTGGAGCAGTCACACAAGAGATGGTCATGACCATGAACGAGGATGCGATTATTTTTGCCATGGCAAACCCAATCCCTGAAATTATGCCAGGAGAGGCAATGGAAGCTGGAGCGGCAGTGGTAGGTACAGGACGCTCCGATTTACCGAATCAGGTGAATAATGTTCTTGCATTCCCAGGTATTTTTAAAGGGGCGCTGAAGGTCCATGCTTCTGAAATAAATGAAGAAATGAAGCTGGCTGCCGTTTATGCCATTGCCAACTTAATCACGCAGGAAGAACTTTCCCGCGAATATGTGATTCCACATCCTTTTGATAAAAGAGTGACAGAAGCAGTAACCGCTGCAGTTGCGGAGGCTGCCATTAATACAGGAGTCGCACGAAAGAAAATGGAACAAGAAAAAACTGTTGGAGAGGAAGTATCACAATGAAATTTACTAGATTTACACAAGGTTCAACTGTTTATACAGGTGTGATAAAAGATAGCAACATCCAGGAAATTAAAGGTGATATGTTTGGAGAATGGGAGTTTACTGGGAACAGTTTCTCTGTAGCTGACGTAAAATTGCTGGCGCCACTTGAACCGAACCACATCATAGGAATCGGCGCAAACTATGTTTCTAAGCTTGAAGACCTGCCTTCCGAGCTTCCGGAAATTCCAGTTTTCTTCTTTAAACCAACCTCATCCGTTATTGGTCCGGAGGATGAAATTATCATTCCAGAGGGAATTGAACAGGTAAAGTTCGAATCTGAGTTAGCCATTGTCATTGGTAAAGAAGCTAAAAACGTTCCTGAATCAGAGGTGTTGGATTATGTATTCGGCTATACGGTTGGAAACGACGTAACAGCCCCTCAATTTTTCCATCAGGACGGGCATTGGACAATTGGAAAGTCTTTTGATACCTTCACACCGCTCGGGCCTGTGATCGAAACAGAACTGGATCCATTCGCTGTAAAGGTTGAAGCAAACCTGAACGGTGTGGAGAAACAAAATAGTGCTACGGAATTAATGATTATTCCGATCCGAAAAATGGTATCTTATTTGACAAAAGTGATGACTCTTAAGCCGGGAGATGTGATTTTGACAGGCAGTCCGCTTGGAGCTGAGCTGGTTGGTGCCGGAGATACAATTGAATGTGAAATTAAAGAAATTGGGACATTGCGTAATACATTTGTATTGGCAAAAGAATCCGTTAAATCTAATTAAATCCCTAACAATGGCCGGTAAAAGATTTATGCTTTCATGTAACCTATTAGGGACAGTATTTTGAGGTGAGCAATTATGGATAGAGAGAATATGGTCAAATCTGTAAGCAGGGCGTTGGATATTATTCATTTGGTGAGTTTAAAAAAGGGCGGATTAGGTGTGACAGAGATTGCTAAACAAATGGATATCAACAAAAGCTCTGTTTACCGCATCCTATCAACATTTGTCCAGTATGGTTATATCGAGCAAGATGAAGTTACCGGCCGCTATAAACTGGGTTATAAATTCTTGGATATCAGTTCAAAGCTGCTTGAATCCATTGATCTAAGGGCTGAGGCAAAGCCATTCTTAAAACAATTGGAAAGCGAAAGCAATGAAGTTATCCATCTTGTTGTTTATGATCAAGGGGAAGTCGTTTATATCGAGAAATTAGAAGGTACTGAAACGTTACGATTGCATTCCAAAGTAGGCAAAAGGGCTCCCATGCATTGTACATCCGTTGGTAAAGCCATCCTTGCTTTTCAACCTACTGATGTTGTACTGGATATACTTGAGCGAAAAGGCATGCCGATGCACACAGATAAAACAATTACCAATAAAGAAGACTTTTTACGGGAATTGGCGAACGTAAAACGGAAGGGTTACGCACTTGATTTAGAAGAAAATGAATATGGAATTACATGCATTGCTGTACCAATCTTTGATTATACGGGAAAAGTTGTTGCGGCAGCCAGCCTCTCTGGACCAACGATACGGATGACGGATGACCGATTAAAACGACTTGAAGCACGAATGCTGCACATAGCAAAACAAATATCAACACGACTGGGTTTTGAAAATAGAGTTAGCTAAGAATATTTGACTAGTATAAATGATATACTGGTCAAATATTATTTTTGGATTTTTTTAATTCCAATTTTCTAAAAATTATTGTAATTCAGATAAAAATCCGTATAATAAAAGAGTGATCGAAACATGTTATATAACATATGAATTATTGTTGTATAACATGTTTCGTCCTTAGCAACAAATTTAAGGGTTGTTTCTTATTACGAAACGAAGAGGGGTGAAAGTTTTAAAAAAAATTAAAGTCTGATATAACAGCGTTTCGCAGTCACTTACATATTAATCAGTCATCATAGAAATCTATTGATTTATCCATCAGAACTATTCATTTCTAGTTCTGAAAAGGGATAAGACCGATACATGAAAATTTTAATTTTTTTATGATGGGGGATTACTATGACATTTACACAAAATTTTACGGCGGTGGGGGATAGTCTCGCCTTATCCGCTTTGATAGCTCTTATACCAATTTTATATTTTTTCTGGGCTTTAGCCATAAAACGCATGAAAGGCTATTTAGCTGGTTTAACAACACTACTAATTGCTTTAATACTTGCAGTAGTTGCATTTAAAATGCCTGCCGGTATGGCGGTCATGTCTGCCACGCAGGGTGCCGTATATGGAATATTGCCTATAGGCTGGATCATTATCACATCTGTATTCCTCTACAAATTAACCGTCAAGACTGGCCAATTCGATATTATCCGCCATTCGGTCGTTTCACTTACCGAGGACAGACGTCTTCAAGCACTTTTGGTAGCGTTCTCATTTGGAGCATTCCTTGAAGGAGCTGCCGGTTTTGGCGCTCCGGTTGCCATCTCAGCAGCGCTTCTTGTGGGTCTTGGATTTAATCCTCTTTACGCTGCTGGCCTGTGTTTAATAGCCAATACAGCGCCTGTTGCCTTTGGTGCAATCGGAACTCCAATCATTGCCGTCGAAGGACCAACTGGGATATCAGCATTGGAAATTTCCAAAATGGTCGGACGTCAGTTGCCGTTCTTATCATTATTCGTTCCGTTTTATTTAGTTGTTATTATGGCAGGGTTTAAGAAAGCAGTAGAAATCTTACCGGCCATTTTCATCACAGGGTTCACTTTTGCAGTAACTCAATACTTAAGCTCCAACTTCCTTGGTCCAGAACTTCCCGATATTTTATCTGCACTAGTGTCATTGTTTGCCCTAGCAATTTTCTTAAAATTTTGGAAACCAAAAACTATTTTCCGCTTTTCATCTGAGCAAGAACTGGCTGCATCTGTTGCTGCTAAAGTATCCAATAGTCAGCAAGTAAAATACTCAGGTGGGCAAATTTTTAAAGCTTGGTCACCATTCCTTGTATTGACTGCATTTATTACGATTTGGGGAATCCCAACAGTCAAATTGGCTTTGACGGGTCATTATGAAGGAACAAACGCTATTTTGAAAGCGGTAAATGCTCTTGGACATGCGTTAACACTGATGCCTGAAGTTCCATTATTAAACAACCAAGTCATTAATTCTGCCGGTGCTCCGGTTGCGGCCATTTATAAGCTGGAAATCTTGGGTGCAGCTGGTACATCAGTCATTATTGCCGCCATTGTCACCAAGTTTATCGTTAAAATTTCTTGGAAAGAATGGGTTGCAACCTTTGGGGAAACTCTCAACGAACTAAAGTTCCCTATCATTACAATCGCTTCAGTTGTAGGGTATGCCTATGTAACTAACTCATCGGGGATGAGTACGACATTAGGAATGACGCTCGCAAAAACAGGTTCCTTATTTGCCTTTTTCTCTCCAGTCCTTGGATGGTTAGGCGTGTTTATCACTGGATCAGATACATCATCGAACCTTTTGTTTGGTGCAATGCAAAAGGTGACAGCACTGAACCTTGGTATGGATCCGGTATTAGCAGTCGCTGCAAACTCTTCGGGTGGGGTTACTGGAAAAATGATTTCACCACAATCGATTGCTGTAGCGTGTGCAGCTGTAGGCCTGGCAGGAAAAGAGGCCGACTTGTTCCGCTTTACGGTTAAACACAGTATTGTTTTGGTCTTTATTGTCTGTATCATGACATTCCTGCAAAATAGCATTGTATTAGGTTGGATGGTTCCATAAAATAGAATCCAATCCGTTTCGGTTAAGGTCAGCCAAATTTTAGGCTGGCCTTTTTGTGATACCTGGTGAAGGTACAGTGCCTTGGGCGGTGTGTTTTTTAATTTGCTAGAAAAAGGGGATTAGATAACCTAAAATTGGTAGGATTTGAACTAGTTATTGGAAGATCTGCGGTTGGCTTTTATCGACAAGTTTCAAAACAGAATGCCATCTCTATTTGTCATAAAAATTATTTTTCGAGCTTTGTCGAAAAAACAAATTTTCTTAAAAATTTTTGTTAAAATAATTTGGATAAGTCTGATTTTTATTCTAGTAAGTTTCAATAGGTTAATTGTAAACTAGAGTATATATATGAAATGGTTTTCAGCATTAAACAAACTTGGCAGAGCGGTGAAAAAATAATTATGAAATTTAAAACAAAATTGTATTTAGGGTTTGGCTTATTGATTTTCCTGTTTATTGTTTTTTTATTATTCTTAATGATGCTGATGAATCAGTTGAACACGAATATGAAGAATGCCGTTGACAACTACGAACTGGCAAAGACTGCCTACAAGATCCAAGATTCCCTCAATTGGTATCGCAGTGATTCCAAGGGCATTTTGGCGAATCCGCCAGCTGACCTGTTAAAAGAATTTCAAGATCATAAGGAACAAAGTTACTTGAATGCCAATCAAGCGATTGAGACTCTCCGTAAGCTCGACAAACGCGAAAAATCTCAGAAAGTCATCGCTGAGTTACAATCATTAAGTATTCAGCTCCGTGCTATGGAGGCAAAGACCAATAAGTTAATGGAACAAAACAAAGACGAAGAAGCAAGGAACCTATTTTGGTATGATACGTGGGATGTCATTGATAAAATGACAAGTGATGCCAATTACTTACAGACCATTCAGGAGGATGGAGTCCAAAGTGAATTTGAGCTGTCGAACAATACCACCTCCACCGCCTACAAATTCATATTTGGCTATGCTGTCGCCGTTCTCATCTTGGGCGGAGCGATCACATTCTTTATCCTAAGGAGTATGTCTAAAAATTTAAATAATGTCATGTCCGTTTTCACAAGCGCCGCCTTTGGCAAGGGGGACCATCTGCCGCGGATCAAAGTGAAAACAAAGGATGAAATTGGGAAAATCTCAATCGCTTATAATGAAATGGCCCAGGTGCTTGAGAAACATCATAAACAAGAAAAAGAATTAAAAATTGCAGCTGAGGAACAAAGCTGGTTAAATACGAAGATTGCGGAAATTGCCACGATGTACCCCGGCATTAACAACCTTAATGAATTAGCTCAGCTTTTTATTACAAGGTTGGCGCCTATTGTCGGGGCAAGCTACGGGCTTATTTATATGAAGGAAGACAGCGTATTTCGAAGGTATGGGTCATATGCCGGCCAGGAGGAGCCTGTTGGGCGGGAAAGTTTCTCTGTGGGTGAAGGGCTAGTCGGTCAATGTGCGCTTGACAGAAGGCCGATATCGCTTGAAGACATACCCGATAATTATATCAAAATTTCATCCGGCACTGGCGAAGCGTCCCCAAACAGCATCCTTGTCATTCCTGCTGAATATCAGGGAGAAGTGCTTGCTGTCATTGAACTCGCTTCATTTAAACCATTCGCTCGGCTTGAACAGGTACTCCTTGAGGAAGTTGTCAGCCATCTTGGGATCAACATAAAGAGTATCCAAAGGCATATGCGGGTGGAAGAATTGCTCCAGGAATCACAAACCCTGACCGAAGAGCTGCAAAGTCAGTCCGAAGAACTGCAATTGCAGCAGGAAGAATTACGGACCGTCAATGAACAGCTTGAAGAGCAGTTCAAAAGCTCCGAGAAAAAAACGCATGAACTTGAAAAAATTAAAAATATGCTTGAGGAGAAGGCTCAGCAATTAATGATGAGTTCCCAATATAAATCCGAGTTTCTTGCCAATATGTCACACGAGCTGCGGACACCGCTGAACAGCTTGTTGATTCTGGCACAAATGCTTTCAGAAAACAGCGCTCAAAACCTAACCCCAAAGCAGGTTGAATATGCAAAAACAATCCTTTCCTCTGGACATGACCTGCTGCGGTTAATCAATGATGTCCTTGATATCTCTAAAATTGAGGCTGGTAAGATGGAGATTTACCTAGAGAAAACAGAGATTCAAGAAATAAAGGCATCACTCGAGTCACAATTTTTCCCGCTGGCACGGCAAAAGGGACTCGACTTTTCGATTCAGCTTGACCGTTTTTTACCGGGTCTAATCCATACAGATCCACAGCGGCTCCAGCAAATTCTTACCAATTTGCTATCAAATGCCTTCAAATTTACAGAAAAGGGCCGGATTTTGCTGCGGATTGAGAAAGCAAAGCAAACTGCTTTTTCAGAGGAAAAGGGAAATAATCAAGTCGAAACCATGATTGCTTTTTCAGTGAGAGATACAGGGATTGGCATTTCACTAGAGAATCAGAAGTTAATTTTTGAGGCCTTTCAACAAGCCGATGGAACGACAAGCCGCAAATATGGCGGCACTGGCCTGGGGCTATCGATCAGCCGCGAACTGGCTCAGCTTTTAGGCGGCTATCTGACGGTTGACAGCAAAATCGGCGAAGGCAGCACGTTTACATTATACATTCCTGGTTTGGCATATGAACCAGCACGGCTTGAGGCGGCCGTCACGGTTGAAGAATCAAAGCCGGCTAGTTTTACCGGGGAATCGCTTGAAGGGAAAAAAATCCTGATTGTCGACGATGATATGCGCAATATTTTTGCTTTAACAACAGCACTTGAAAGCTATTTTGTTGACGTCGTTTTTGCGGAAAATGGCAGGGAAGGCATCGATGTCCTGCAAAAAAATCCGGATATTGACCTCGTGTTGATGGACATTATGATGCCGGAAATGGATGGGTTTGAAGCGATTCGCGCTATCCGCCAGATGCCTGAATATATGAATCTTCCTATCATTGCCCTGACCGCAAAAGCAATGAAAAGTGATCGAAAAAAATGCATCGAAGCCGGGGCATCTGATTATATCAGCAAACCCGTGCATATAGAGCAACTTATTTCCATTATGCGAGTTTGGCTATATCGATAAGAAAGGTTTAATTATAAATGGAAAAATTAATATCATTCGACAAGAGTGAAATTGAAAAGATTGAAATGAACCTGCTGCTAGAGGGGATTTATCGCTTATATGGGGTTGATTTCCGTAATTATTCTGCCCCGTTTGTGAAGCGGCGAACTGAACATCGGATCCGGACGGAGAAGCTCTCAGGAATCTCTGACCTCCAGCAAAAGATTCTCTACGACCCGCTGTTGATGCGTCGCTTATTTAACGATTTTTCAATAAATGTGACGGAAATGTTCCGCGACCCTTCGTTTTTTCTAGCATTTCGGACAAAGGTTGTTCCGCTCTTGCGCAATTATCCAACGATTCGGATTTGGCATGTCGGCTGTGCAACTGGTGAAGAGGTCCTGTCGATGGCGATTCTCCTGCATGAGGAAGGCCTTTATAAAAAAACTAGACTTTATGCCACCGATATTAGCGAGGCGGCCCTGGACCAGGCCAAAAAAGCGATGATGCCCTTGAACAAAATGAAAAATTATACGAAAAACTACCTTGAGGCAGGCGGGACAAGTGCTTTTTCCGAATATTATGTTGCCCGGGAGTCATGCGCCGCCTTCCATTCTTTTCTTACGGAAAATGTAGTGTTTGCGCAGCATAATTTAGCCACCGACCAATCGTTTAATGAATTTCATGTCATCATTTGCCGGAATGTCATGATCTATTTTAATAAATCGCTGCAAAATCGTGTGCTGCACCTGCTGCATGAAAGTCTGTCTGCATCCGGATTCCTTGGCTTGGGAAGTAAGGAAGGAATCCAGTTTACCGATATCGCAAATTATTATGAGGAAGTCGATTCTGATGAGAAACTCTACCGTAAAATCCATTCATAATATCCATCCTGTGGATCCAATCAATATTTTAATGGTCGATGACCGCCCGGAAAACCTGCTCGCTTTAGAGGCAGTTTTAGCATCGCCCCATTATCGTTTAGTGAAGGCAGGCTCGGGTGAGGAAGCGCTAAAATGTGTACTGAGGCAGAATTTTGCCGTCATTTTGCTGGATGTGCAAATGCCAGGCTTGAACGGTTTTGAAACGGCAAAATTGATTAAGGCGCGGGAAAAATCAAAGTTTGTTCCAATTATTTTTATCACGGCTATCAGTCAAACGACCGAGCATGTCCTAAAGGGATATAATTTAGGGGCAGTTGATTATATTTTTAAGCCGTTCCATCCGGAGACATTAAAGTTAAAGGTGCAGGAGTTTGTCAAAATCCATCAAAATCAGGATCGTAAGGAAATCGAGCGGAAGCAAGAGCTTCTTCATGTAAACGCAAAGCTGAACAAGACGACCCTTGATTTGCAAAAAAAAGAAGAATTGGCCCGGGTGATTGAAGAAACACTGATTGACACGATTATTACGTTTGACCAGGAAGGGTCGATAATCTCGGTCAATCCTGCAGCCCAAAAATTATTTGGCTATTCAATGGGGGATTTTTTGGGACTTAAAATGGAGGACCTTTTTGTGAAAATGTGGGATCAAAATGGATCCTCCATCGGGAAAATGCTTGAGGCTGTTGCCAAGCATAAAAACGAAAATCACTTTCCTGTCGAGCTGCAAATCGGTGAGGCTGTTATCCATAATGAGCATTTCTACGTTTGTTCGCTGCGCGATATTACCGAGCGGAAGCAGCAATACGAGCTGCTCGAGAAGCTGGTGGAAGAGAGGACGAATGAACTTGTCATTGCCAACGAAAAGCTGCGTAAAGAAATAGAGGTACGGATGCAATTTGAAGAAGAGCTGCGGAAGGAAATTGAAGTCCGAAAACAATTTTCTGAAGACCTGCGCCTGTCGCAGGAGCATTTTTATAAAATTTTTCAATCAAGTCCCTGCCTGATTGAAATTCGTTCATTGACTGACAACAGGTACCTGGACGTCAATGCAAGCTGGCTCAAATTTACCGGTTATTCCTTAGTAGAGGTCATCGGCCGGCAACCGGCGATTTTACCTGCCTGCCACAAGGAATCCTCGCAAAATGAAAAGATTCATTACCTAACAAAATCAGGAGAGAAGCGGCAGGGATTGTTGGCAACTGAAATCATTGAGGTGAAAGGTGAAAGCTGCATTCTCAGCGTGATAACTGATGTAACCGAGCTTGAACAATTGGGAGCGAAAATAGCGCGCCTAGACCGCCTCAATTTAATTGGTGAAATGGCGGCGGGAATTGCCCATGAAATTAGGAATCCGATGACCACCGTCAAAGGGTTTTTGGAGCTTTCAAAGAAAAGCATCGACAATCTATCCGTTCAATATATTGATTTAATGCTGTCCGAACTGGACCGGGCCAATTCAATTATTTCCGAATTTCTTAATTTAGCGAAAAACAAGCAATCGTATAAAAAATCTCAGTGGTTGAATCCGATTATTGAGGGGCTTTATCCTTTGATCAAAGCCGAAGCGCTGCTGACGGATAAAACGGTCTCCTTGCTGTTATCGGAAGTCCCGATGCTTTATCTTGATGAAAAAGAAATTAGCCAACTAATTCTTAATCTTTCCCTGAATGGGCTCGAGTCGATGGCAGCCGGCGGGGAATTGACAATTAAAACTTATCTTGACGGGCAGGATGTAGTGCTGGAAATCCAAGACCAAGGCTCCGGTATCGAACCTGAACTGATCGAAATGATCGGGACACCGTTTTTCACTACCAAAGATTCCGGGACTGGCCTGGGCCTGCCCATCTGCTATAGTGTCGCCGAGCGTCATGGAGCCGTTATCGATATGCAAACAAGCACTGAAGGAACAACCTTTCTTGTACGTTTTCGGGAAAGGGATTTCTAGAAAAAAATTATATTTTTGTTTTTTTAAAATTTTGATACAAAAGAACCATCCCCATGCATCCGTAAGAGAATAAAGGAGGAAGAGATTTGACAAAAACAAATCAAAAAATTGTTCCGCATTTATGGTATGACAAGGAGGCAAAAGATGCAGCCGAGTTTTACGTTAACATATTCCCGGACTCGAAAATTACAGATGTGACAACCATTCACGACACACCCTCAGGTGACTCCGATATAGTCTCATTTGAGCTATGGGGCCAGAAGTTCGCGGCTATCAGCGCAGGACCTTTTTTCAAGATCAATCCGTCGATCTCTTTTATGGTAAATTTTGATCCATCACGAGATAAAGACGCGAGGGAAAAAATAGATGAAGTTTGGAACAGATTATCCGAAGGCGGCACAGCGTTAATGCCGCTTGATAAGTATCCGTTCAGTGAGAGGTATGGCTGGATTCAGGATAAGTTTGGTTTGACATGGCAGTTAATCCTAACCAATCCAGAAGGTGAAGAGCGGCCTCCATTAATTCCATCACTTTTGTTTGTCGGTGATCAATGCGGTAACGCGGAAGAGGCGATTAATTTTTATTTATCAGTTTTTAAGGACGCGAAGCAGGGACTGATCGCCCGCTATCCTAAAGGAATGGAACCTGACAAAGAAGGAACAGTTATGTTCAGTGAATTCATGCTTGAAGATCAGTGGTTTACCGCAATGGATAGTGCCCACGATCATAAATTCAGTTTTAACGAGGCAATCTCATTTATGGTATACTGCAACACACAAGAAGAGATTGATTACTACTGGGAGAAGCTCTCTAAGGTTCCTGAAGCAGAACAATGCGGCTGGCTGAAAGACCAGTATGGTATATCCTGGCAAATTGTGCCTAGGGAGATGGACGAGATGATGAGCAAAAGTACACCTGATCAACTTGCACGCGTAACGAAAGCATTTCTAAAAATGAAGAAATTTGATCTTGAGGAATTGCGGAAAGCATACAAGGGATCTTGAGAATAAGCCTAAGAGATATAAAAATAAATGAAGTAGAATTCGGAGTGTTGGTTCAATCCCGACCACCGATATACATAATATAGCAGTATTATAATGATACACGAGAACCGTCCCCATGCATCACTTGCCTTTGTTAGGGAAAAGTATGGATGAAAAGAATTTCATTTTGGGGGATCTTGCATTGAATTCTAAATTTAAAGCTTTGTTTGAGTCGTTTACTTTACCATGTGGTGTTGAATTGAAAAACCGGATAGTGATGGCACCGATGACTAATTTTTCATCGAACGAGGATGGGACGGTTTCGGATTCCGAAGTTAAATATTATGCAAGGCGGTCTGGCGGTGTAGGAATGGTGGTCACTGCTTGTACATATGTTACTGCAAATGGTAAGGGGTTTAATGGAGAATTTGGCGCTGATTCTGATGAATTAATCCCCAGTTTACGACAACTGGCCATAGGTATTAAAGAGCAGGGTGCTAAAGCTGTATTGCAAATTTTCCATGGCGGGAGGCAAGTTCCTCCTCAATTAGTGCCAAATGGTGATGTTGTTAGTGCTAGTGCCATTCCGTCTGAAGGGGCAGGGAAGCCTGTTCCTAGAGAACTGCCGGAAGAAGAAATTGAAGCCATTATTAAAGCATTTGGGGAAACAACTAGAAGGGCCATCGAAGCAGGATTTGATGGTGTTGAAATCCATGGGGCAAATGGCTATCTTATTCAGCAATTCTTTTCTCCGCATGCCAATCGCCGGGAGGACCGATGGGGCGGCAGCATTGAAAAGAGATTGACCTTTCCACTGGCAATTGTCGATGAAGTGAAAAGGGTTGTTGCCGAAAATACAAATGAACCTTTCATTGTCGGCTACCGCTTTTCACCGGAAGAACCAGAAACACCTGGGATTACGATGGCAGATACTTTGGTGTTAATCGATGCGCTGGCGGATAAAAACCTTGATTACCTTCATGTTTCATTAAATGATTTCTGGTCAAAGCCAAAAAGAGGCGTGGACGATTCTCGGGCTCGAATCGAAATTATACAGGAACGCGTTGGAAGTAAGGTACCTGTAATCGGTGTTGGCTCACTTTATTCTGCAGACGATGTCCTCCGTGCAAAGGATACTGGGATACCACTTATTGCAATGGGTCGGGAATTAATTATTGATCCAGATTGGGTTCAAAAGGTTGCAGAAGGCAAGGAAGATGAAATAGTAACAAAAATTGACAAAGGAAAGCAGGAGGAATTAATGGTTCCAGACCCATTGTGGCAAGCTATCATCCATACTCCTGGCTGGTTTCCGGGAATTGAATAGAAGTAGATTAAGTATCCTTTATTAGGATACTTTTTTAATATATCTTATAGTTGTATAGGTAAAATATGGTATAATGAAAGAAAAAGGAAAGAGGTACTTTTATGGTTTTAAAAAGAACCTTGAACCGCAATTCGCTGCTGATTCTGCTGTTATTAGTGTTGAGTGCGAATTATTCCTTGTACCATACAACATTGGGAATTCAAATATTGCCTGAACAACCGAATATCATCGTTGCTGCTTCCATGGTAGACTTAGCGTTAATTTCACCGATTTTATTTTTGGTGTGGAAACGAAAAATGAATTGGAAAAACCTGTTTGTGGGGATAGCAGGCGGACTTATTCTGGTGCGCTACCTCATACCGATGGAGTATTTGGCACCATTCGAGGCTGTCACGTGGGCTGGGTTTGCCGTTGAAGGCGGACTATTGTTGTTATTGTTTTTGGTTCTTGTCTCGTTGTTCAAATATATGCCAAACATTGTAAGTTCTGTTAAAAGAAGTTCCCTACCGGTTATCTTTTCTTTTTCAAAAGCTGTGGATCAAGAGGTTAAGCCATATCCAATTATTCGTATCATTTGTTCAGAAATACTCATGTTTTACTATGCGTTCGCATCTTGGAAAAAGAAACAACAGCTTGGTCCGAATGCATTTACGTTACATCAAAAATCGAGTTTGATTGCGATGCAAGTGATGCTGATTCACGCGACGGTTATTGAAATGGCTGGGCTTCATTGGTTGTTTCATGAAAAGTCTGTGATTCTATCAATAATTTTACTCGTACTTAATATTTACACAGTTATTTTCTTTTTAGGTGATATCCAAGCCGTTCGCCATAATCCCTTGCTTGTCACTGAAGAAGGTATGTACATTTCCCTCGGATTAATGAAACGAATGGAAATAAAGTGGGGCGATGTTGAAGAAGTTATCGAGGCGCCATTGGTTGGAAAACGTCCTAAGTATACAATCGAATTCATTGCTCGTGACTTTGAAGAAGTAAAGCCTGACGTCATATTGAAATTAAAATACCCAGCCGAAGCAACATTAATTATGGGAATCAAAAAAAAATATTCACAAGTAGCAATTCGCGTAGACGAACCAACCAGATTTATAAATGTTTTAAAAGAATATGTGAAATGATGCATGGGGACGGTTCTCATGCATCATTTATTTTATGAATGAGGCACAAGAACCGTCCCCATGCTTCTTCTTAGCCCGGTTTACGCATATAATGAGTGGGAATGGACTCATCATTAAACAGGAGGGGATGATGATGAAATTTACGGTTCAATATATTCCGCTTGATAAAATCAAGCCGGACTTTTCGACGAAGATGACAGAGCACATGAAGAGGCTGCAGAGATTTATGTGGGATTGTATGTTTGTGTTGGTGGTAAGAAAAAGCAGGAAAGATGGCAGCTATATTATTGTCAGTGGGCAGGAGCGCTTCGAAAGCCTCAAGAAACATACAAAAAGTATTTACGCGCCGTGTATTGTAGACAAAAGCACTTCCTCTGATATTAAATCGTGGTTTCATCGTTTGCTTAAAAAGCAGCCCCTGGATGATTTTCCTTTCACACCAAAAAGCTGGTCGATTGTCCGCTCCTTTCTAAAAAAAGAACCTCGTTTCAAGCAACTAACCCGCTCCCAACAAATCAGAGTCCTTATCTTGGCTGTAAAGTACAAAAAAACCGTAGTTTACTCAATGAGAACCATGGTAGACGAAATCTTAAAATGATGCATGGGGACGGTTCTCTTGCCTCAGTTTTCCTGAGGTGAGGCAAAAGAACTGTCCTCGTTTTTTAATTTTCTGCAAGGATTCTCTCAAGTAAAGCCCGGCATCCTTCTAAAACAAGCTGGTAGGTTTCTTGAAAATCACCTGTATAGTAAGGATCCGGAACATCTTTTTTGTGTTCAGTTAGGTCGAGAAGACGGATGATTTTTGGATGTTTTGGCTTTCCTGTAATTTCGTAAATGTTTCTTGTGTTGCTTTCATCCATGCCGATGATGTAGTCGAATTTTTCAAAGTCGTCTTTTGTTAATTGACGTCCGACAAGGCCCTCCGAGGAAATGTTATATTTCTTTAAGATTCCCAAGGTTCCTTTATGGGGTGGGGATCCGATATGCCATGAACTTGTTGCAGCGGAATCTACAGTAATTTTGTTAGACAGATTTTCTTTTTTCAGTAAGTCACGAAACACAGCCTCAGCCATCGGTGATCGGCAAATGTTTCCCAGACAGACGAATAAAACGTTAATCATGTTATGAGCTCCTTTGGTTAATCTTTGCAAGTCGTTACCTAATACCGACAATTCTAAGAATATTATATTTTAGGATTATTGAAAAGTAGAAGTGTTCATGTTCCCCGGAACCAGTTCCGCAAAAATATACGTGATAAAAAATGTAGATTGGAACTACAAGTAAATTCTCCTCAAAAATCTAACACAAACCAAGAAACTCCTTAAAACCTGCTTCGTACATTCTCCCGAGTGAGGCATAAGAACCGTCCACATGCCTCATTTAATAGTCTTATTGAGCCATTCACATTCTTTTTTTCCTCCTTTAATATTAAATAGGAAACTATTAAAATATATGGCCATTTGTGTCATTTTCTGTCACCTCAGTTGTTTTTGGAGGAGGATTCTTGTGAATACTGATCAAGCTTTTGAGTTGTTAAAGAGTGCTGGAGTTCCGGATGAGCTTAGTATTCAGACGGTTAGACGTTGGATGCGGGAGCGAAAAATCAGGTTTGAAGGGAAGCAAAGGCTCTCCAAAACAGAGTACATACTGGAAGATACGGATCAAGCCTTTGACCTATTAAAGGATGCAGGTGTTGCTTCAAATATCGGTATTCAACTAGTCAAACGCTGGTATAATGAAGGGAAGATTCATAGACTAGGGAATGTGGACCAAATCAAGGAATACCTATCTACCCAGCCCAAATTGCCAGCTTTTGAAGACAGACCTTCCGATATGACGATTCGTGAGCTGAAAGTAAAACTTAAAGCACAGGATGAGCAAATCAAAGGGATTCAAGAGCTTCACCAAACTTCTGTAAAGGCGATGAGTCAGCAACGGGACAAACTGCAAAAGGAAATCGCTAGCCTTAAAAATGAGAATACTGAATTGCAAATGGAAACCAAGCAGGTTTTAAAGGAAAATATCGAGCTTCGCAAGGAATTGTTAAGACTTAAAGAAGAGCTCTCGAAACAAGGTAGAGGAGAAGAGGAAAAAATCCAATACCAATCTGCACCACATTCTATTCCGCAAGATTTTCGTAGAAGACTAGGACTCTCCAAGACGGCCAATCCAAAAGAAGTGCTAGTCGGATTTAAAAAATTATTAATAGAAACACACCCCGACCATGGCGGCAGCGCAAAAGCCTTCCATTACATAAAAACAGACTATGATCAATTTAAAAACAGTATAAAAGGTAACTAAACAACCACCCGCCATTTAAAGATGCGGGTTATTTTTTTTGCGGTAGCGAACATCAGCCGCTAGACTGTTTTAAATAAAAATTCAAAAATTGCTCGATTGTATAATTAAAAGAAAATTGCTATTATTTAATCAAATCAAAGAAAACGCTAACAATGATTCTTCGAAAAAGGAGCGATCGCAGGTGTTTCATTTCACTGAAAGTGACGAACAACGAAGAATGATCAATAAAGCGGAAGAAATAATGGAAGAGCATGTATTTCCTAATGAAAAATACATGGTTCCACATCGTGGGCTGCCGGATGAAATTTTAAAGCCCCTGCAGAAGGTTGTGAAGGAAAATGGCTTATGGGCGGCCCATTTGCCGAAGGAATACGGCGGAATGGGTATGGGATTCGTTTCTTTAGGACTGCTGTCAGAAGTAATCGGTCAAAGCGCGCTTGGCCCCTACGTGTTTGGATCGATGGCACCTGACGCCGGTAATGCCGAAATTTTAGTCCACGCAGCGACTGAGGAACAAAAGGAAAAATATTTAAAGCCGCTAGCAAACTATGATATCCGCTCCTGTTTTGCCATGACCGAACCGGAAGTATCAGGTTCTGATCCGAGAACATTAAAAGGGAAGGCTGTCAAAGAGGGGGATGATTGGGTCATTAACGCCAATAAATGGTACACAACAGGAGCAGAGGGGGCAGCATTTGCAATCGCCATGGTGGTGACCGATCCTGATGCAGACCCATACCACCGAACAAGCCTATTCATCGTCGATACCGATAACCCGGGCTTTAAAATTATTCGTGAAGTCCCGGTTTTAGGTGATCATTATGTCGGCGGACACTGTGAGGTTCATTTTCATAACTGTCGTGTTCCGGAGAAAAGTTTGCTCGGAAAACGGGGTGAAGGCTTTAAGCTTGCCCAGCTGCGCTTAGGTCCCGGACGAATAACTCACGCCATGCGCTGGATCGGGGTTGCCCGTCGCTCCTTAAATGAAATGCTGGCATATGCATTAACGAAAAAAGACGGCCAGCAAAGACTCGCAGACTCGCAACTTATCCAAAACTACATCGCCGATTGTGAAGCAGAAATACAGGCTTCAAGACTGCTGACGCTGCACGCCGCTTGGAAAATGGACCAGGGTGATGAAGCACGCAAAGAAGTATCCCTCATCAAGTTTTACGGGGCACAGGTTTTGAACAATGTGATTGACCGGGCGATTCAAACTCTAGGAATGTACGGATTAACACCAAACACTCCGCTCGAAAGTCTTTACCGAGAAGCAAGGGCCGCCCGCATCTATGATGGTGCCGATGAAGTCCACCGGATGGTAGTAGCCAGACAGGTATTAAAGGAGTATCAAGCAAAGGAGAGATTGAATGAGCCAGCAGCAGTCCAAAAATAAGATAACCGAAGTGAACTGGGAAAAGGTTGAGCAATATCTCAAGCAAGAAATTCCAGTAATAAGTGACGAACCAATTCAATACAAGGCGTTTTCAGCTGGGTATTCAAACTTAACATATTTTATCACCATTGGGAAGTGGCAGGCTGTTTTAAGAAGACCGCCGTTTGGCGCTATACCGCCAAAAGCACATGATATGAAAAGGGAATTTGATGTTCTTGAAAAATTAAACCGCGTTTTCCCAATGGCTCCAAAGCCCTACTTGTACTGCGAGGATTCAGAGATCATGGAGCGTCACTTCTATGTGATGGAGAAAAAAGAAGGTGTGGTCCTTGATGATTCGCTACCTGATGCATTTAAAAACAGGGAAGATACGGGCCTACTCGTTTCCCATGCCGTGGTCGATACCTTGGTCCAGCTCCATGCTGTGGATTATGAAGCAGCCGGCCTACAGAATTTCGGTTATCCGGACGGGTACTTAAGCCGTCAGGTGCATGGCTGGATCAAACGATTCCATAACTCGAAAACGGATGATATCCCTTCTGTTGACACTTTAGAAAAATGGCTAATTGACAATATTCCTCCTTCACCCGCACCAACGATTGTTCACAATGATTTTAAATTAAATAATATGATGTTTTCCTCTAATAACCCGGGAGAAGTCGTCGGCGTCTTTGATTGGGAATTGAGTACCATCGGAGATCCGTTAACGGATTTGGCATCCGCGATCGCCTACTGGACACAGCCTGATGAGGAGAACAGTGGATTGACTTCCGTTACCACCAACCCCGGCTTCCTTTCCAGAAAAGAAATGCTGGAGCGGTATGCACAGAAAAGCGGCCGGGACATCTCCAATATTGATTATTATCTAACGTTTGCTTTTTATAAAATTGCTGTCATCCTTCAGCAACTTTATTATCGCTGGAGTATTGGCGAAGCACCAGATGAACGCTTTGGCAAATTGGATACTGGCATTAAGAACCTGCTAAATATGGCGGCAAAAGCCCAAAGGAAAGAACTTTTGCGATAAAAAGGGCTTTAATTAAGTGTAGCCGACACACTATTAGCGGATTTTACGGGCTATTAGCGAATTTAACGGTTTTATTAGCGATTTTTGTAAGTTTATTAGCGAATTACAACCATCTATTAGCGAATTGAAAAATATCAATCTTTCGTAAAGAAGTGAGACTCATGCCCGACCTACTTGTTGAAAATGAAATAGAAATTTTAAAAAAGACCGTTCAGTCGTTCATCAAAGAGCATGTGCTGCCTGCAGAGCTTTCACCGAAAAAATACGTTAGAGACCTGCCAGAAGAAGTCATAACCCGCCTCAAGAAGGTGGCCAAAAGGGCTGGGTTGGAGGCGTTGCATGCTAAAGCGGAATGGGGTGGTGCCGGTTTATCTTTACCAGTCAGGGCCGTTTTATTGGAGGAGGCAGCTAAGCATCGGCTCGGACTTTATCATCCGGCCGCCGATGCATTTGGCGGAGAGTTTCCTAGTTTTTTAGAAAAATGCACTAAACAACAGATTGACACCTATATTAAGCCTGCGATCAGTCAGGGCAAGGGCTGTTTTGTCGCTGTCTGGGAGGAACAGGAAGATAACCATCTTGAAAATTTAACCGCAATAGCTGTCAGACAAGGAAATGAATGGGTGATAAACGGCGATAAGGCTTACATCCAAAATATGGACCAATCAACCTTTGGCGTCGTTCTCGTCAATTGCCAATTAGAAGAAGGTGATGCACAGCCAACGTTATTTTTGCTCGATGCAGATTTACTAGAAATGAAGGAAACCGTATTGATTGATGTTCAAACAACACACAGTGTTACATTAAATAATTTCCGTGTTCATGACAGCCAACGAATCGGTGCTGTAGGGGAAGGACTGTCCCTCGTTCGGCACTGGCTGGCAGAATTACAGGTATTGCTCGGAGCCAAAAGCATTGGTATAGCTGTAAAAGCGCTCGAATACGGAAAACAGTATGCCAAGCTTCGGATTACAAGAGGTAAACCGCTTGCCGAATTTCCAACCATCCGTTCCATGCTGGCTAATGCTGTATTGAATTTAAAAGCTGCAAGATTAATGGTAGGAGATGCGGCCCATATGGTCGAAGCACTTGAACATAATTGGCAGATTGCCGCGCAAATGGCAAAATTGCATGCAACGGAAACAGCTTCAAAAGTTATTGATGATGTTCTGCAAATTCATGGTGGCTCGGGTTACGCCGGTGACCTGCCAATCGAAAGATGGTACAAAGAAATTCGGCTTGCGCGACTAAACCTGCAAAAAGCCGAATCCATAATGGAAGATATTGCGGATACGATTCTATAGGCGTGTAGAGGTTGTTTCAATGGGGCACCCCAAAAAGTTTTGAAACAGCCTCGGTATTTTTTGAAAATTTCTATTAATGAAGGAATTTTCGATATTAAATTGAATTTTTTAAGAGAGTCGTTAT
>NZ_JAGYPE020000004.1:34099-71668 GCF_018343545.2 Neobacillus citreus
GATCAAGACAGTTGTTAGTGGACCAAATGCTTGAGCGGTCAACAAGAAGGTTTCCCAATAAGATTGCCTTAGTGAGCAATGAGGTGCGGATAACTTACGAAGAACTACATAATCGGGTCAACATCCTTGCTGGCTGGCTCCAATTCAAAGGTATTAAAAAGGGTGATAAGGTTGCCTTGTTACTATTCAATCGAATCGAGTATGCAGAGTGTTTATATGCTTTAGCCAAAATAGGGGCTGTCGCTGTTCCGATTAACTTCCGTTTACAACCGGCTGAAATTGAGTATATTCTCACAAACTCTGAAGCAAAAATGATTGTTGTTGACAACAAACTTGTTTCCACGATAGAAGCTATTAAAAATCATCTTCCGAACCTTGAAGAAATGGTTGTGGTTGATGATAACAGCCTACATAATGATTCCCATTATCCCTATAATCAGATTTTTGCCAATCCATATACTCCTAGTTTGGTAGAGCTTGAAGATGATGATGATTTCTTAATTTGCTATACATCCGGGACAACTGGCAAACCGAAGGGCGCTGTCCTATCTCATAAAAATGTTTATATGAATGCCATGAACTACTCTCTTGAATTTGGCCTTACAAAGGATGAGGTCCAGTTAATTACGACACCGATGTTCCATATCGGCGGGATTTCTGCCTTCTCCATGGTGGTTCTCATGGGAGGAAGGTCTATTTTTCATGATAAATTTGATCCGGAACGAGTATTGGAAACCTTTGACGCTGAGAAAATTACATACAGCTTCATGGTCCCTTCCATGTGGAATATGTTATTGGAACATCCGAGATCTGGAGAATTTGATGTTTCAAGTTTGCGGGTCCTTTGTACTGCCGCTGCTTCCACACCATTAGAATTGAAAAAACGGCTCATGAAGCATTTCCCGAATGCAGGAGTCTTTGATACTTACGGCCAGACAGAAACTTCACCAGGAACCACGACCTTAAAACCAACCGATTCCTTAAATAAATCTGGCTCGGTGGGATTGTCTTTTACCAATGTCGAGATTCGGGTTGTTGATGAGCGGATGCTCGATGTAGAACCGGGACAGGTTGGCGAAATTATCTTCAGAGGTCCGACCGTTATGAAGGGCTATTATAAAAATCCTGAGGCGACGGCGGAAGCGTTTCGAGGCGGCTGGCTTCACAGCGGCGATTTGGCCGTGACAGATGAAGAAGGGTATATTTCCGTTGTTGACCGCAAAAAGGACATGATTATCAGCGGCGGCGAGAATATTTATCCAAAAGAAATTGAAGAGGTATTATATACCCACCCTGATATTCTTGAAGCAGCAGTCATTGGTGTCCCGGACCCTAAATGGGGCGAAACGGTAAAAGCCTTGATTGTCCTGCGCAATGGGAAAAGTTTAACAGAACAAGAGGTTATCAACTATTGTTCTGGTGCATTAGCAAGCTACAAAAAACCGCGCTATGTAGAATTTTTGGAAGAATTGCCACGGAATGCGGCAGGAAAAATTCTAAAAACTGTTTTAAGAGAATTAGAAAGTACCAGGAAGGAGTCGTAAATTTTGCTTACAGAAATAGGAGTCACACAAGTAACCGTCCCACTTCCTTTTCGTTTAAATCACGTGAATTGTTTTTTAGCTGAGGGAGCAAATGGATGGACCATCATCGATGCAGGTTTAAATACAGAGGTTTCCAGGGATATCTGGCGGCCCATAATTGAAAAACATGATGTCAAAGATATCATCATTACCCATTATCATCCTGACCATTTTGGCTATGCCGGGACTTTGCAGCAATTAACTAACGCTGAGGTTTGGATGACCGAAGTGGATGAAAAGACAGGACTAGACTGCTGGGAGCAGGAATCGATCGCTAAAATGAAGCAGCATTATGATACCTTTGGCTTTCCCGATGATTTATCCGCGGTACTAACATCAGATGAGAATAGTTTTAATGCTAAGGTAAAACCTTATCCTACAGTAAACCATCACCTTATAGAGGGAATGAAGATCCCTTTCGGTAACTATGAATATGAAGTGATATTTACACCGGGACACTCAGATGGGTTAATAAGCCTTTTTAACAAGGAAAATAGCATTCTTTTTTCAACAGACCATATTTTGCCGAGAATTTCACCTAATATCTCTTATTGGTTCCGTGGCATCCGCAATCCATTAGAAGCGTTCTTTCAATCTCTTGAAAAAATAAAAGTATTGGATGCTGATTTCGTCATCCCTTCCCATGGCAAACCTTTTCGTGGAGCCAACCAGAGAATCGATGAATTATTGGCCCATCATCAGGAGCGGTTGGAAAAAGTCTGTGAGGTGCTGAAACAACCAAGGACCATCTACGAAGTTAACGGGCATTTGTTTCAAAATCTAAACATCCACGAAACACGCTTTGCCGTTGGTGAAACATTAGCACACTTGGAATATCTTTATTTTAAAAATCAGTGCACAAAAAGTATGCATAACGGTACTTGGTACTATGAAGGTGTATAAATAGGAAAAATACTCCAAGAGGGATTACCAACCTATTGTAGAAATTATAATCATAACAATTTTTTGAGGTGATTTCATGGAGGCAGTCATCATAGACAAACTCCCGTTTCCATTTTTTATTGCTGCGTCCGACAATCGCATACTTTATAGCAATGAAATGCTTCAAAAGCACATCCCATTTTCAGGGAAATGTATTCATGAGGTCTTTGATATTTGGGTAGAGCTTAGGGGAGGGCAGCTGGTTCATGCATCATGGGAGGGTAAGGATTGGATTTTTATCAAAAGCCCCTTCCTTGATTCTGAGAAAATCGGCTATATCGGCACCTTTTCAACTGAACTGACTTCCTTGATCAAGGAACTAAAGGAAGCAAATAAAGTGAACCGCGAGCTTAATGCGGTTATTGAGAACATGTATGACGGGATTTATATTACCAATAAAGAAGGTATTACCGTTAAAACAAATTCAGCGATTGAAAGGCTGACCGGGATTCCAAAGGAATATTATATTGGCAAAAAAGTCGATGATTTGATGAAAAGGGGTATTTTAAAAAACTCCGTCACCCATCAGGTCCTTGAGAAAAAGCGAAGCGTGTCTTTAGTCCAGCAAAATTTCAAAGGCAGGGAAGTGCTGTTGACCGGCAGCCCTGTTCTTGATGAAAATGGAGAAATTGAAAGTATTGTCACCAATATCCGCGACCTATCGGAGCTAAATGACCTGCAGGCAGCACTGACAAAAGCAAATCAGTTGAATCATAGTTATAAAGAAGAAATTGAGCGTCTGAAAGGCAAATCATTTACAAAAAGTGGCGTGGTCATCCGGAGTGAGCAGCTGCAGAAAATTTATGAGACAGCAGAGCGCATCGCCAATGTCGATGCGACCGTGCTGATTCTAGGTGAAACAGGAACAGGGAAAGATGTTCTGGCCCGCTATATATTTGACAATAGTGAACGAAGCCGGAGAGGCCAAATGATTAAAATCAATTGTGGTGCCATTCCCCCGGATTTACTCGAATCGGAATTGTTTGGCTATGAGGCCGGTGCCTTCACTGGAGCGAGTGGCAAAGGCAAGCCGGGTATGTTTGAGCTTGCCAATGATGGCGTCCTTTTCCTTGATGAAGTGGGGGAGCTTCCACTTCACTTACAGGTTAAACTCTTACGGGTCATCCAGGAGCGAGAAGTGCAGCGGATCGGCGGAACGGTCCCTAAGAAAGTGGATGTTCGCACCATTGCTGCCACGAACAGAAATTTAAAGGAAATGGTAGCGGACGGGAAGTTTCGCGAGGACTTATTTTATCGTTTGAATGTGATTCCCATTTCAATTCCACCGCTCAGCGATCGAAAGGCCGATATTCTGCCGCTAGTCGATTATTTCCTGGAGGTAATGAATAGCAAATATTCCTTGGAAAAACAACTCTCCTCGGGTCTCAAAGAGTTCTTCTATAATTATGGCTGGCCGGGGAACGTCCGAGAATTGTCCAATTTGATTGAGAGAATGTGCCTTGTTACAGAAGAATCAACCTTAACCGTTGATCATTTGCCAGCTGATTATCGAAAAACGGAAATGCAGGCCATTCCAATCAATGAAATGATGACCTTGAAGCAGGCAACTGAAATAGCGGAAGAGAAGCTACTTAAACTGGCACTGAAAAAATATCGGACCACCTATGAATTAGCGGAAGCACTAGATAGCAGCCAGCCAACCATCGTAAGGAAATTAAAGAAATACAACTTGAAATTTTGATTGACCAAACCACCTTCAAAGGTGGTTTTTATTTTTGATTCATTAATGAATTTTTTAATTCAAAATTGAATCACAGGGTTTTACCATGATTTGGCCATCAGTATCCTTTTCGTTAATTCAAAAATGAATCATTTAAATTATAAAAAAGTTCAAAATATTTATTTTGAAGCGTTTCCAATGTTGGCACGGTTCTTGCATCTATTCTAAACAGAAACAAAAAAGAGGAGGAAATACATATGTTAGTGACACTTCCACAAGAAATTGAACAAATGAAACAAATGGTACGTAACTTCGTTGAAAAAGAAGTTGAACCTTACGCTCAGATCATCGAGGACGAGGATCGCATTCCGCAGCACCTGATTGATCAGGCAAAAGACTTAGGATTATTCGGCATCAGCATTCCTGAAGAATACGGCGGCATCGGGCTAAATACGGTTGGCAAAGCTGTTGTTCTTGAACAGCTTGGCCGCACGCATAACGGTTTCGTCAGCTTAATCAGTGCCCATACTGGAATCGGTTCTACTGGGCTTGTAAAGCTAGCCTCTGATTACCTGAAGCAAAAATACCTTCCAGACATGGCCGCAGGCAAAAAAATTGCCGCCTTCGCACTTTCTGAACCAGGTGCCGGCTCAGATGCAACTAATCTAGCGACACGTGCAGAAAAAGTGGGCAACAACTGGATTCTAAATGGGACAAAGCATTTCATTACCAATGCACCGGTTGCCGATGTGTTTACCGTATTTGCCTTAACAGATCCTGAAAAAGGTGCCAAGGGCGGCATTACGGCGTTCCTCGTTGAAAAGAATTTCCCTGGCTTCACCGTCGGCAAGAAGGATAAAAAAATGGGCTTACGTGGTTCCTATACTGCCCAGTTAATTTTTGAAGACTGTGTGGTTCCTGAAGAAAATGTGATCGGCGAAGTCGGCATGGGCTACATGTCAGCGTTAAAAATCTTGGGCGAAGGCCGCGTGGGCTTGGCCGCACGGTCCGTCGGTTCATGTGACAAATTAATTGAGCTTTCTGCTTCCTATTCTAAGCAAAGAGTCCAATTTAAAAAACCAATTGCGGCAAATCAAGCGATTCAATGGATGCTGGCCGATATGGCAACTGAAACAGAGGCGGCAAGAGCCCTTACCTTAAAAGCAGCAATGATGATTGATGAAGGAAAAGTAGTCATCAAGGAAGCATCGATGGCGAAATTATTCGCTTCCGAAGTGTTTAACCGAGTTGCTGATAAAGCTGTTCAAATCCATGGAGGTATGGGATATGTATCCGATTATCCGGTTGAACGCTTCTACCGTGATGCGAGGATTACAAAGATTTATGAGGGCACCAATGAAATCCAGCGCCTGATTATTGCAAGAAGAATCTTAGAAGAGAATTAAGATGGGGGAACGACATGCAAAAAGAACTGTTTAATATCGAAAATAAGGTTGCTTTTATTACAGGCGGAGGCAGAGGGCTCGGCCGGCAAATCGCTGAGGCATATGCTTCCTCCGGTTGCCACATCGCCGTTTGTTCGCGGCATTTAGACCAGTGTGAGGAAACGGCACAGTATTTATCTGAAACGTTTGGTGTGAAAGCGAAAGGGTATTCCTGCAATATTCAAAATGAAAACGACGTCAACGAGCTGGTAAGCCAGATTCTCTCTGATTTCGGACAAATTGACATTCTTGTTAACAACAGCGGCGCCACCTGGGGAGCACCGGTTGAAGAAATGCCTTTGGAAGCCTGGGAAAAAGTCATGAACGTTAACCTGACCGGGATGTTTCTAGTGACAAAAGCAGTGGGCAAACAGATGATTGAACGAAAATCCGGCAAGATTATCAACATTGGTTCAGTGGCCGGCATCAAGGCTGAACCGCCTGAAGTGCTAAATGCCATTGGCTACAGCACTAGCAAAGCGGCCGTTCATCATTTTACAAAAGACCTTGCTAGAAAATGGGCCCGTCATCAAATTTATGTCAATGCCATTGCACCGGGATTCTTCCCATCCAAAATGACGAAACATGTGCTAGCAGAACGCGGAGAGGAAATTAAAAAGCACAATCCGCTTGGCAGAATTGGCGATGACCACGCTCTAATGGGAGCCGCGCTTTACTTCGCTAGCCCGGCAAGTGACTTTGTGACTGGGCAGGTTTTGGCTGTGGATGGTGGAAGTACGCTTTAAGGCTCGTCTCTGCCTTGAGGGCATCTTGCGAGAGTAAATCGGGTTTATCCTAGAGTATTTCTTGCTTATCCGAGAGTAAAAGCGTCTTGCGAGAGAAATTTGAGTTTATCCGAGAGTAAATCAGGCCTATGCAAGAGTATTTCCTATCTATCCGAGAGAAAAACCAATTTATCCGTGAGTAGCGCCAGAAACCATATTTAATTAAACGCTTTAAAAAGGAGGTGCGATGTACTTGCAAAATTTAAAGAACCGGCCCTGGTATCAATTTTACAAGCAGGATGAGAGTATTGAAATTCCGGAAATTCCGCTTTACCGCATGCTGGAAGAATCCGTCCAAAAATATAGCGATAAAACAGCAATTATTTTCGAGGATGAACATGTCACTTTTCAGGACCTGAAGGATCAGGTCGACAGGCTGGCAGGCGCTTGGCTGGAGCTGGGCTTTCAAAAAGGCGAGCGGATCGGCTTAATGCTTGCCAATCATCCAGATTATATTATTTGTTATTATGCTGCACAAGCACTCGGGCTAACGGTCGTGCAAATCAATCCACTGTATACGCCAAGAGAGCTATTGCAAATCGTAAATGACTCGCAGGTTTCCTACATTGTAGGGGATCCAAAGTCAAGAAAAACCATTCTCGATGTAAACGAACTCTATCCGTTTCGGTACATTATTGGCTCACAATTTGAAGATTTGCACTCAGAAGAGTGTAAAACACTGGATTTGCTGATTCCATTTTCAGAACCAATCAATGCACCTGTGGAAATAGACGTCAGGGAAGATATTGCGGTCATTCAATATACCGGCGGCACCTCCGGGAAAATGAAAGGGGCCATGCTCACCCATTACAACCTAGTTGCAAATGTGGTTCAAAGTCTTCATATGTATGGGGAGAACATGGTTCGCGGTGAGGAGACCATTCTCGCTGCAACCCCTTTGTATCACGTGTACGCCATGACAAGTGCTATGAATCTCGGAATCCATATTGGCGCCAAAATTTTGTTGTTCAGAAAATTTGAAATCAATTATGTTCTGGAAAAAATTGAACAATATCAACCTACATTTTTTCCAGGTGTACCAAAAATGTATATTTCTTTCGTGAACCACCCGGCAATCAAAGATTATCGCTTGAACTGCTTGAAATTTTGTTCATCCGGTTCTGCCCCGCTGCCGGTAGAAGTGCTCAAAGGCTTTGAGGGGCTAACAGGTGCAAAAATTTCGGAAGGATTCGGACTGTCGGAAGCATCCCCTACCACACACCGAAATCCGCCATTTGGAATCCGGAAGGTTGGAAGCATTGGGATTCCCCTGCTTGGCACAGATTGCATGATTGTAGATGAACAGAACAACGAAGTGAGTCCGAAAAGTATCGGGGAACTTTTGATCAAAGGACCGCAGATTATGAAAGGCTATTGGAATAACCAAGAAGAGACTCATGCAGCACTGCAGGACGGATGGCTTCATACCGGAGACCTCGCGATGATGGATGATGACGGTTATTTTTACATCGTCGGCCGAAAAAAAGAAATGATCATTGTCGGGGGATTCAATATCTATCCACAAGAGGTGGAGGGTGTCCTATATGAACACCCGGATATCGAGGAAGCAGCCGTAGTCGGTATTCCCCACGAAATGCACGGGGAAATCGTCAAAGCATTTATCGTCCCAAAAAGCGGGAGGGAAATCGATCACGATGAATTAAAGGGATACTGCTATTCAAAGTTAACACCATACAAGGTTCCGAAAGTGTTCGAAGTGCGCGATACCCTGCCGAGAAATACCGTAGGGAAACTTTTAAAAAGGCTCCTAGTCAAAGAGGAGCTTGAGAAAGGAGAAAAAGAATGACAACAAACATTCAAAAAGTTGGTGTCGTTGGCGCCGGCACCATGGGAGCGCAAATAGCCATGGTCTGTGCGCTCGGCGGCTATAGCGTCACACTGCAGGATGTAAGTGCAGAAAGCCTTGAAAAAGGAAAACAAATCCTTGATGAACAAATGCAAAAAAGGGTGGCAAAAGGAAGACTGACAGCAGAAACCGTTGAAGCTGCTTTCAATCGAATCAAGTTCACCTCGTTCTTGGAAGATTTAAGCGATGCCGACATTGTTATTGAAGCCATTGTTGAAAAATTAGAGATTAAAAGAGAGCTATTTTCAAAGCTTGATAAAATCACACCGGCCCACGCGATTCTTGCCACTAACAGCTCAACCATCGTTAGTTCGAAAATTGCAGATGCAACCGAACGTCCGGATCAAGTGTGCAATGTCCATTTCTTCAATCCTGCCCTTGTGATGGAGCTTGTCGAAGTGGTCCGCGGGCCGCACACTTCTGCTGAAACGGCCGAAACGGCGATGGAGTTTGTGAAATCCATCAATAAGCTTCCAGTCCTGCTCAACAAAGAAATATCCGGTTTTGTCGCCAACAGAATTTTAGGAAAGTTGATGGACGAAGCGTTGTTCCTTCTCGAAAATGGGATTGCAAGCCACGAGGACATCGACCTAGTTGTCAAAAAAGCGCTCAACCATCCAATTGGCCCATTTGCCCTAATGGATTTAACCGGACTCGATGTCAATTACCTCGTCCGCATGCAGCGTTACCAGGAGAGCGGCGACGAGCGGGACAAACCTTCAAAGATTGTCCAAGAAAAAGTTGAAAAAGGCGAGTTAGGAAGAAAGACAGGCAAAGGGTTTTATACGTATGATGCCGCACCGGCAAAAGTTTAATAGGAGGGTTATAAAATGAATATTTATGTGTTGTTAAAAAGAACATTTGATACCGAGGAAAAAATTGTCGTCTCAAAGGGAGCCATCCAAGAGGACGGTGCTGAATTTATTATCAATCCATACGATGAGTACGGTGTGGAAGAAGCAATCCAAATCCGCGACAATCAAGGCGGGGAAGTAACCGTCGTGTCTGTTGGCGGAGAAGATGCAGAAAAGCAGCTGCGCACGGCGCTGGCAATGGGAGCAGACAAAGCAGTGTTAATTAATACAGAGGACGACCTTGAAGCGGGCGACGAATTTACGACGGCGAAAATTTTGGCCGAATACCTGAAGGATAAGGATGCAGACCTGATTTTTGCAGGAAACGTCGCGATTGACGGAGGAAGCGGACAAGTCGGACCACGTGTCGCAGACCTCTTAGATATCCCTTATGTCACCACCATTACAAAAATTGAAGTAGACGGCGGGACCGCCAACATCGTCAGGGACGTTGAAGGAAGCTCTGAAACGATTGAAACATCTCTGCCGCTTTTGGTAACAGCACAGCAAGGCTTAAATGAACCGCGCTATCCATCTTTGCCAGGAATCATGAAAGCGAAGAAAAAGCCGCTCGAAGAATTAGAGCTAGATGACCTTGATTTAGAGGAAGACGATGTTGAAGCAAAAACGAAAACAATCGAAATTTACCTGCCTCCGAAAAAAGAAGCCGGCCGCGTTCTTGAAGGAGAGCTTCAAGATCAAGTAAAAGAACTCGTAAATCTGCTGCATTCAGAAGCAAAGGTAATTTAAGGAGGGAAATGACATGACTAGAAAAGTTATTGTACTTGGAGAAATCCGTGATGGGGAACTAAGAAATGTATCATTTGAAGGGATTGCCGCAGCAAAAACTGTTGCTGAAGGTGGCGAAGTAGTTGCTGTCCTGCTTGGTGAATCGGTTGGAAATCTGGCACAAGAGTTGATTCAGTATGGTGCTGACCGGACTGTCGTGGTGGAAAACCCTAAGCTTGCCAGCTACACGCCAGATGGCTTTTCCCAGGCAATCCTTGCTGTTGTGGAGCAGGAACAGCCGGATGCGATTATCTTTGGCCACACAGCACTTGGTAAAGACCTATCACCAAAGGTTGCCAGCAAGCTTGGTTCCGGATTGATTTCCGATGCCGTAGCGATTGAAGCAGCAGGGGGAAATGTTGTTTTTACCCGCCCAATCTATTCCGGTAAAGCATTTGAAAAGAAAATTGTCACGGACGGCTTAATTTTTGCCTCCATCCGACCAAATAATATTGCACCGCTTGAAAAAGATGCATCCCGCACTGGTGAGGTGTCCTCTGTTTCTGTAGAAATCAAGGATTTGCGTACTATCATTCGCGAAGTGGCGAAAAAGGCAATCCAAGGTGTTGACCTAACAGAAGCAAAAGTGATCATTTCCGGTGGACGCGGCGTGAAAAGTGAAGAAGGCTTCAAGCCGCTCCAAGAGCTTGCAGATGTACTTGGCGGCGCGGTTGGCGCTTCACGCGGTGCGTGTGATGCGGAGTACTGCGATTATTCCCTGCAGATTGGACAAACAGGTAAGGTTGTGACGCCTGATCTTTATATCGCTTGCGGAATTTCTGGAGCCATTCAGCACCTTGCGGGAATGTCCAACTCCAAAGTGGTCGTTGCTATCAATAAGGATCCGGAGGCCAATATTTTTAAAGTGGCCGATTACGGAATTGTCGGAGATTTATTTGAAGTGGTGCCAATGCTTACCGAAGAAATTAAAAATTTGCTTGTAAAAGCTTAGGTTTAGGAGATTAATAGAAAAGCAGCCCCCTTCTTAAGGAGGGCTCTTTCTGCATGAAAGGGGAAAGTAGCATGGAAATAGTTAGTGTTATCGGTTCCGGCACGATGGGACGAGGAATTGCTTATACAAGTGCAGCGGCGGGTTTTATAACCTATGTTCAAGATATCAGTGAATCTGCCCTGGGAACCTGCCGATCCTACATCGAAAAGCAATTTAATCGTGCTGTTGAAAAAGGAGAACTTGATAGAGAAACGGCAGATGGTGCCAAAAACAGAATCCGCTATACCACCCAGCTTGAAGAAGCCGCGCAGGATGCCGATATAGTCATTGAAGCTGTTTTGGAAATCATGGATTTAAAAATAGAAATCTTTAAGCAGCTGGATAAAATCGTTAAGCCTTCTGCGATTTTGGCTACCAATACATCGACGATGAGCCCAACGGAAATTGCGGCACAAACCTCGAGACCGGAACGCTGTCTTGCTCTTCATTTCTTCAACCCGGTACCGAGAATGAAGCTGATTGAAGTGGTTTGTGGCTTGGAAACATCCGAGGAGACGATCGAAAGAAGCTTTGAATTTGGAAAAGCGCTCGGAAAGGAATGTGTCAAAATCAATGAGTTCCCCGGGTTTGCCACCAGCCGGATGAACTGCCTCATCGGGAATGAAGCCATGAATATGGTCATGGAAGGTGTTGGGACGGTCGAAGATATTGATAAAGCGATTAAATTAGGCCTTAACCATCCAATGGGTCCGCTTGAACTCGCCGACCTTGTTGGCCTTGATACAAGGCTCCGCAATATGGAATATCTCCATAAAACACTTGGAGAGAAATATCGCCCATGTCCCATTCTCGTAAAATATGTAAAAGCAGGGCGGCTTGGAAAGAAAAGCGGTAAAGGGTTTTATAACTATAATTAATAGGGGGAGTTATTGATGCAAAACTATCAAAATCTTGAAATTAATCGAAAAGGGCGCCTTGCCTATATCGTCATCAATCGTCCTGAGCTTCGCAATGCTTTGAACTTTGAGACTTTGCAGGAGATTGTTGCCGCGCTTAACGAGTTAAGGGGAGACGATTCAGTCGGCGTTGTTGTTTTTACCGGAAAAGGTGAAAAATCCTTCGCTGCAGGAGCAGATATCAGCCAGTTAAAAAAGAAGACTGCTCTTGATGTTTTCAAACCGGGCGGGATGCAAGAGGTATATGACCTCATTGAAATGTATGATAAACCAACCATTGCGATGGTAAACGGCTTTGCCTTAGGCGGGGGCTGCGAGCTTGCGCTTTCTTGTGATATAAGGGTTGCGTCCGCGAATGCCAAGTTTGGCCTGCCGGAACTGAATCTTGCTATCATTCCTTCTGCTGGCGGGACCCAGCGACTAGCTCGCGTCGTTGGCAAAGGGAAAGCGCTTGAGATGATTCTAACTGGAAAAATGATTGACGGCGAAGAAGCGTACCGGATTGGATTAGTATCTGAAGTAGTAGCACCGGAAGATCTGGTAGCAAAAACCGAGGAAGTAGCCGATAAAATCCTTGCAAAAGGACCGCTTGCTGTTAAGTTGGCAAAGCTTGCCGTTTTAACCGGATTTGAAACAGACCAAAGAACTGGCCTGCTTATTGAAAAACTTGCCCAAGCTGTCCTGTTTTCTACAGAAGACAAAAACGAAGGAACATCTGCCTTTTTAGAAAAAAGAAAGCCGGAATTCGCATCTAAATAATGTAACATGTGCCTGGTATCATCCGGTTTAAGACGGTACCAGGCATTTTATTTGTCGATTTTTTGAAAAAAAGCAAGGAAAAATTAAAATTATAGTCGAATCTTTAATTTAGTGCTTTTCTAAAAATTTTTATTGATGGAGTTTAAGATGAACAAATTTGCTGTTAACCTTACCACTATTTTTACTGAAGTTCCTTTTTTGGAACGGTTTAAAAAAGCTCGGGAATGTGGATTTTCATATGTGGAGTGTCAATTTCCTTATGCTTATTCGATAGAAGAAATTCAGATGGAACTTGTCCGGAATGAATTATCGATGGTGCTCTTGAATTTGCCGCCAGGTAATTGGTCAAAGGGTGACCGTGGCCTTGCGGTAGACCCTAATCGGGTGGATGAATTTAGAAGTTCAGTTATGGAAGGAATAAAGTATGCCACAGCCTTGAACGTTCCGAGAATTCACTGTATGGCCGGTATCGTTTCCGAAGATGATAAGAAAATCGCTAACGAAGTCTTTCTGGAGAACCTTTTCTTTGCCGGAACGGAAATGGCGAAGCATGGCCTGACGGTTTTGATAGAACCGATTAACCAAAACGATATGCCGGATTATTTTTTGAGTGATATTCATCAGGCAAAGGACATTCTCGATACGTTGAGGCTGCCAAATGTGATGCTTCAATTTGATTTTTACCATATGCAAAGAATCCATGGGAATCCGCTCACACTTTTTCAACAATATGCAAACGTGGTGGGCCATATTCAAATTGCCGATGTTCCGGGGCGGAATCAGCCTGGCATAGGGGAAATGGATTATCAAAGTATTTTTCAATATTTACATGATACATATGAAGGGTATATTGGGCTGGAATATACCCCTTTAGGGAAAAGCCAAGATAGCTTCGAATGGCTTAGGGGAGGAGGAAAATAAACATGAAAATAGGATTTGTTGGGATCGGAGTAATGGGTTCAAGGATGGTAAAAAGGCTATTGGATCACGGGTATCAAGTAAATGTCTATAACCGGACGAAGGAAAAAGTAAAAGCGTTGGTGGAGCATGGTGCAGGACAAGAAGAATCTATCTCATCGCTGGCACAAAACAGTGATGTTATTTGCACATGTTTATCGATGCCAGGGGACGTTCTAGAAGTGTATCAAGGAAACGGCGGAATCCTTGAAAATGCCCGGCCCGGTACCATTTGTATCGATTTTACTTCGGTCGGCGCAGATACGAGCAAGACCATCCACGCTCGTGCCATTGAAAAAGGAATGAGTTATCTCGACTGCCCGGTAAGCGGAGGGCCAGAGGGTGCGGAAAGTGGATCTTTAACGATAATGGCCGGGGGCGAACGGGCTGCTATTGAAAAGGTTTTTCCGATACTAGGCGTTGTCGGGGGAACAATTGAACATCTCGGTCAATCAGGTGCTGGCAGCATTGCCAAACTCATGAACCAATATCTTGTTGCGGTTCATTCCTTGGCAGTTTCTGAAGTGATGGTAACCGGGTCTAAATTTGGCCTTGCCCCAGAGCAACTTTACAAAATTCTCTCTGCGAGCTATGGGGACAGCCGAATTTTGCGGAGACATATGAAGGAGTATGTATTCGACCGCCAATTTGAGCCTGGCGGCGCCGTGAAATATGTTCACAAAGATGTCCGCTTGGCCAATCAGCTATTACAAGAGGCAGGGTTGAGGGAATTTACGGGTCAATTGGCAGAGGATGCCTATCGCTTGTCAACCGAGCAAGGTTTAGGTGATTTGGATATGTCGGCGGTTATTCTGCCGTTGGAGGAACAATGCGGGGTCGTGGTGAAGAAAAACAGCTAGTAAGTTGGTTTGTATTATACCCGATGGGGTGCCCTGATGGCTTCGACAGTAAGAATCAGTAAAGAAAAGTGCCAGGTACCCTTTTTAACGGTCATCTGGCACTTTCTATGATCTTATTATTTTTGCATGAGGACAGTGTTTAGCAAGAACGTCCATAAACTCATCCCTGTCCTTAGGTGAAATGAGAACAGTATCATATTGACCGTACGTTATCTCAAGTCTTTTTAAAGACAACGCTGGGCTAGATAAGGGATTCATCGTTTTCCTGACAGATTTTATTGAATAAAAAGGAATAATTTTCTTAAATGGCCCATACCTGACAATTAAGTATTTATCATCAAAAACATAGTAAGTAGTCAGCCACAGCCACACTATAAAAATGGATAATAGAATCGGGAACAGGAGGGCAACTATTAATTCTCCAACATTCGGGGTGTCTTTAAAAACCGCCAAACCGCTGCTTCCAATTGCAAATATCATGCCCCCAAAAACAATAACTGTTAGCCACCAATCCATCTTTGATGAATATTTCATAATATCACCACCAAAAAGGTTCTTTATATTTAATACGATTAACTTTATAAAAATGTTTCCTAAAAAAATGATAAACCTGCAATGAATAATTCACTAAAAACAGCCAGGATACTAAACATATCCTGGCTGTTTGTGATTTTAATTCTGATATAGATAATAATCCTGCGAATGATAACTCCTAAATCCGCAAGATTCATAGAGCCTCAGGGCATGGGCGTTCTTAGCTTCGACTTCGAGAAAAATCGGCAAGCCTTTCTGATGTTCCATTTTGACGACCCTTGATAAAGCACGACGTCCTATCCCTTTACCTCGCAGTTCAGGGAAAATCGCGAAACCGTAAATCCAAGCTTCACCATTCAACTCAGAAACACGCATCTTTCCAGCTATCCTGCCTTCGGCCTCAATAATCAGCCTATCCTCACTGCTAGTTTCCGAGATGGTCTGCTGAAATTCCCGTGCTTCTTTTTCACTAAACCCAAAGCCTGAAATTTCTAACTGGATTTCAGCCTCCCAATCTTCCTTAGAAACAGAAGGTCTGACAGTTACAGAAGGATCATCGGATAACTCAGTAACTTGCCATTTCATCTGATACTCCGCCACCGCAAACGTGCACGGAATATTTTTCAAGAAATCCTTAGCTGATTGAGACTCGGTTGGAGCATTTAATAAAATCGTGCTCGCACCGTGTTTCTTTGCCTCGATAAGTCCCATTTCCAGCAGTTCCGAAAAAATCCCTCTTCTACGATAATCCGGGTGGACCATCCCGCAAAGCTCCACTTTATTTCCAAATCCATAGCTTCCTAGGAAAGCGACGAGCTTGCCATCTTCGTAACGAAAGAAGTCTTCCTGCCGGTCTGCGCTACGGTTTTCGAGCATGTCATCATTAAGCTTTAGGTGGAATCCACCTTCTTTTTCACAAATCTCTTGTAGATCTTTAATTTCCTTTAATTGTTCTTGTTTTAACATCTTTGTCCCCCTTATTCATAATCCACTATATTTATTCTTTTTTAAGTTGATGTATTCCTTCTTCAAGGACAGGTTTCCACTATTAAGTGATGAAAAAAGTAATCAGATAATTTATAATAAACTGACAAGGGGTGGAAATAGATGAATAATTTGGGAACAAATCTCCAAGAACAAATTCACAAACTTACTGACGAATTAAACCGTACCAGCAAATTGGCCAAGATTTTTGAAGATTTTATCGACTCCAGCTACGATCCAATTTTTATTACCGATAAAAACGGATATGGTTTTAAAATGAACAAGGCTTATACAAGAGTCACGGGTGCCACAAAAGAACAGTTAATGGGGAAACATATGAACGATTTAAAAGAGCAAGGCATCATTTCCGATTCCATATCCATGCATGTTTTAGAAAAAAAAGAAAGACTGACAATGGTCCAAAAAGTGAACGGGAAAGAGCTATTGGTGACAGGAAATCCCATCTTTGATGAGAATGGTGAAATTTTGTATGTGGTCACTAACCTAAGGGACATCTCCACTTTAAATCAATTGAAGATCGAATTAAAACAGACCAAGGCGCTTGCTGACCAGTATTTGCAAGAATTGGAATTCTATCATAAAAAGGACCATATTATCTCGCATGATGGGATTGTAGCTAATAGTGATAAAATGCTGAAAGTCATCGATTTAGTGCAAAAAATCGCTCTGGTTCTTTCGACGGTTTTGCTGCTTGGGGAATCAGGGGTTGGGAAGGAACTAATCGCCAATTTAATTCAAAAATTAAGTTCCCGTGCCAATCAGCCCTTCATCAAAGTAAATTGTGCCGCCATCCCCAAGGATTTGCTTGAATCTGAGTTATTTGGCTATGAAAAAGGGGCCTTTACGGGTGCTGACAGCAAGGGGCGAGCAGGATTATTTGAACAGGCCGACAAAGGCACCATTTTCCTTGATGAAATTGGGGAAATGCCGCTTCATCTCCAGGTCAAGCTTTTAAGAGTCATTCAGGAATTAGAAGTCAGACGGATTGGCGGCGGCCAATCGAAGAAAATAGATATTAGGATAATCTCAGCTACTAATAAAGACTTGGAATCAATGGTAGTCAGAGGGGAGTTTCGCCAAGACTTATACTACCGCTTAAATGTTGTTCCTATTAAAATTCCTTCCTTACGCGAACGGAAAGAGGACATCCCGGTGCTCGCTTTTTATTTTTTAAAGAAGTTGAACCAAAAATATAACTTGAATAAACAATTGTCGGATGCGGCCATCACCCAAATGAAGACCTATTCCTGGCCAGGGAACATTCGCGAGATGCAGAACTTGATAGAACGGCTTGTGGTAACTGTCGAGTCAGAAATGCTCGATTCTCACCATTTTTCTTTCAATCATCAGTATTTGTCCCAATCCTTAACAACTGAAAAGACATTAAAAGAAGTTGTCCAAGACCTTGAAAGAACGATGATCATGGAAGCGATGGTTCAATACCGTTCTACAAGAAAAGCGGCGAAATCCCTCGGTATCAGCCAATCAACATTAGTGAAAAAAATGCAGAGGCTTGGATTTCAGCAAACCGATTACGTTCTTCATCAGTGATTCTGAATAGAATCACTTTTATAGTGCTTTTTAGACTATAAAAATAACAATTTTGTGAACATGACAATGTTTTGTGGTTTTGGCATGAAAATTGCATATTAGATAAACGTGGAGAACTATTAAAAATAATAGGGAGGAATTCATTAAAAATGAAACGATGGTTGGCAGGAGGGAACAACCCATGACAGATATTATCGGAAATAGAACAATTCCGAAGCTATTAGAGGAAATGACTGCGCTTTTTCCAAAAAAGACCTTTATCGTATTTGAAGACAAAGACGAACAGACACTTTCTCATACATATGAAGAATTTTGCGGCCAGGTCAGAAGGCTTGCATCCGCTTTACATGCTTACGGTATTAAAAAGGGTGATAAAGTCCTGCTGCACTTGCCGAACAGCATGGACTTTATGATTTCCTGGTTCGCTATTACATCCATCGGCGCGGTTATGGTGCCAACTAATATTCTTTCCACTGCAGATGAAATTGCCTACCTATTGGAACATTCGGAAACAAGGCTTGTCATTACCGAAGATGAATACGTAGAGAAGTTTACTAGTTTCCAAGCTCAATTAAATGGTTTGTTTTTATCAAGAAGCAAGGGCAGCCAAGCGTATGGGGTAAGTCTTGATGAAGTTATCATGCAGCACGAACCAATAAAAGCGTTTCCTGAACTCTCAAGCAATGATCTTGCTGCGATATTGTATACATCCGGGACGACCTCCAAGCCAAAAGGGGTTCTAATCACTCACGCCAACTATGTGTTTGTCGGGGAAATCATGTCGAGGTCGTTAAGGTTATCTCCTGAAGACCGTGTGATGATTGTGCTGCCGATTTTCCATGGAAACGGTCAATATTATTTGTCGATGCCGGCCCTGACGGTAGGCGCAAGTATCGCCATAACAGAATCCTTCAGCGCTTCCAGGTATTTTAAGCAGGCGAGACGTCTCGAGGCCACGGTGGGTTCCTTGTTTGCCGCACCAATCAAAATGATATTGAAAAAAGAATATGATTCCGATGATGCCAAAAACAATCTGCGCTTAATTGTTTTTGCCCAATCAGTTACGAGTGAACAGCTGCAAACCTTTGAGGAAAGGTACCAGGTCCCATTATGCCAGTTATACGGCATGACTGAAACAGTCGGGACACCACTCATCAATCCAATTAACGGCAATCGAGATAACTTGAGTATCGGCCGTCCTAATATTGCCTATAACGTCAAGCTGGTGGATGAAAATGGCTGTGAAGTAGAGGATGGGGAGGAAGGGCAAATTGTTGTTTCCGGTATTCCGGGCAGAACGATTATGAAGGGGTATTTTAACAATGAAACAGCCACAAACGAAACATTGCGGCATGGCTGGCTTTATACAGGGGATATGGCCCGTAAAGACCCGGATAAGGATTTCTTCTATTTTGTTGACCGGAAGAAGGATATGATTAAACGCGCAGGAGAGAATGTGGCAGCAAGTGAAGTCGAGTCTGTTTTGAATCAACATCAGTCCGTGTTTGAAAGCGCTGTCATAGGAATGCCAGACGAGATGAGAGACGAGTCCATTCACGCCTTCGTTATCTTGAAGGACGGGTATGATACTCTTCCACAGGAATTAATCGATTTCTGTACGAATAAACTGGCCAAATTTAAGGTTCCTGAATCCGTTCAGATTCTTTCAGAGTTCCCCAGAACTTCGGTTGGAAAAATTCAAAAGCATTTATTGAAAAATTATTTCTTAGAAAAAGGGAGGAAATGAAATGAAAACGAATCTGCAAAATGAATCACCAAAATCTTCGCTAAATAACCAGAATAATATTGTTGCAAAAATTGGGCTTTTCTTTGCCAAAATTGCAGAAAGATGGCTGCCGGATGCCTTCGTTTTTGCTGTTTTACTTACGGTGATCACGTTTCTTGGCGGAATGTTCATCACAGATAAGTCGCCGGTAGACATGGCCATTTATTGGGGAGACGGTTTTTGGGGACTGTTAACCTTTACCGCGCAAATCATCACTACGTTCATCATGAGTTACGCTTTAGCTTTAACAAAACCAGTTTCGAAAACACTTGAATCAATCGCCGGAATTTGTAAAACGCCGACTTCTGCTATTTTACTAGTGACTTTTACGTCGCTTTTTGCCTCACTGATCAGCTGGGCATTTGGACTTGTGGTCGCCGGCATTATCGCGAAGCTAGTGGCGAAAAAGGTACGGGATGTGGATTACCGAGTCCTAGTTGCCGCTGGATATTCAGGATTTGTCATCTGGGAGGGCGGCCTTTCTTCCTCACCGGCTTTGTTCGTAGCGACAAAGGATCATGTTTTTCAAGATAAAATTGGCATCATTCCAACATCTGAGACGCTTTTCTCACCTTTAAATTTGGCCATCGTCATCATCACCTTCTTCACTTTGCCATTCATCATGAAACTAGTCCATCCAAAAAGAAAAGAAGACCGCTTTATTATTGATCAAAAACTGTTGGAAGACAAAATTGAAGTGGACACAAAAGATTCTGAGACCAATTACCTCAATGATAAATTAGAAAAAAGCAGACTTATCACCGTTTTCGGAGGGCTTTTAGGATTATCTTACCTAATCAATCACTTTGTGAAAAATGGCTTCTCACTGGATTTAAATACGGTCAACCTCATCTTCTTAACGTTTGCTCTTTTATTATATGGAAACGTCCGCGACCTTGGAAAAGGGATTTTGAAGGCGTCAGGCAGCGTCGGCCAATTTGCTTTACAATACCCGTTCTACGCTGGAATCATGGGGATGATGGGTGCTTCAGGTTTGGCGTTATGGATTTCCGATTTATTCACGGATATTTCCACGAGCAATACTTTGCCATTATTTACATTTTGGGCGGCGGGACTGCTGAACATGTTTATTCCATCCGGTGGCGGGCAATGGGCTGTTCAGGCGCCGATGGTTATTCCTGCTGCACTAGAGATGGGTGTGAATCCGGCAAAAGTGGTCATGGCCGTTGCCTGGGGCGATGCCTGGACCAACATGATCCAGCCTTTCTGGGCCATCCCGCTTTTAGCCATCGCTGGCCTGAAAATCCGCGACATCATGGGCTTCACCGTCATCACACTTGTTTACACGGGAATCATTATCTCAGTTTGTATGTATATTTTTTAAAAAGTAAAGTAAGTGCCGGGCATCATTCATTGACAGGTGCCTGGCACTTTTCGTTTTGTAATATAATATAAGTTCTAAACATACACTTTTCCTAGGAAAACATTATGTTTTCAGGGGTGATGGAAACATGCAATTCGAAATGCAAAAAGCGATCATGCTCGCTGAAAATATAAATAACTTTATTAAATTTGTCCATAAGACCCACGCAAATAAAAATAGTGTTTATGTAAATGTGGATAAGGTGTATCAAATGAAACTAATCATGGAGGAGTTTCAGTATCAAATCATCGCAGATGAACTTATTAGGATTAATCGATTTTCCTGGGATGGAAAATACACTCATTATTTAGTGAACCGGTTTCAAGAAGGGCACGACATTATTGAAGAGTATGTAAAAAATAACTACGATGATTTATTTATTTTCTCGGGAAGACTCTATACGCTAAAAAATCTCGTCTTATCATTCAGCAAAAAGAAACGTTATTAACAGTTGTTCTTAATAATTTCAAAAATTGAATGGCTTTTCAAAAGGATTTTCACCCTCCAACATCGAATAATGAATAGTAACAACATAAGTTAGGAGTGGGGGAAATGAAAATTAAAGTCGTCATGGATTCTGGGAAGGAATATGTCATTAGCGAAAAGGATTATTCATTAAAAGACTTCACTCGAACGTTTTATACTGATTCAGCAAATGGTGAAAAAACCTTGCATAACACGCTGGTATATTTAGACAGAGACGAGAAAATTGTCATCAATCCAACACGGATTTCCTCTGTGGAGGTAATTGAAAAATAATAATGGGTGCATCCTTTCGAGGGTGCTTTTTTATTTTTAAGCAAAATTTTATCCTTGTCCCAATTGAATGTTATAATAATAGAAAAAGTATTTTTGGAGGAAACAAGGTGCCTTATCAATTAAATAAAGACTTCAAAATGTTTACCTTAAATTCAAACCGCAAGCTGGCAGAAGAAATGGCTGAACTTTTAGGCTGTACGTTAGGCCGAAGCTCCGTGAAGCAATTTAGCGATGGTGAAATTCAAATTAGCATAGAAGAAAGTGTTCGCGGAAGTGAAGTCTTCTTAGTCCAATCTACTTCACATCCAACGAATGTACATATTATGGAGCTTCTTATCATGATTGATGCCTTGAAACGAGCTTCTGCAAAAGTGATTAACATTGTTGTGCCATATTACGGCTATGCCCGCCAAGACAGGAAAGCAAGATCGCGGGAACCGATTACAGCAAAACTTGTCGCGAATCTTCTGGTTTCAGCTGGTGCCAGCAGGATTATTACGATGGATTTCCATTCCCCGCAGGTACAAGGTTTTTTTGATATACCTGTAGAGCATTTAACCGGGATTCCGATTCTTTCAAAGTATTTTGAAGAAAAAGGATTAGAAGATATCGTTGTGGTTGCACCGCATAACGGCGGGGTAGTTAGAGCGAGAAAAATGGCCAGCCTGTTAAATGCCCCGATTGCCTTGATTGACCGGCGCCGCCCTGAGCACGATACAACTGATATTATGAACATTATTGGAAACATTCAAGGAAAGAATGCAATTATTGTGGATGATCTCATTGATACAGCAGGGACCATTACAACTGGAGCAAATGCCATGATGGAAAAAGGGGCGAAGGCTGTCTATGCCTGCTGCACACACCCGCTGCTTTCCGGTCCAGCAGTCAGCAGAATCGAATCATCTTCGATAAAAGAATTGGTGGTAACCAATACAATTTCCATTCCGGAAGAAAAGAGAAGCGGTAAAATGACGATATTGTCCGTTGGTCCATTGCTAGTTGAAGCCATCGATCGGGTTCATAATAAAAAAGCCGTCAGTCCTTTATTTGAATAACGTTTTACGAAACAATCCACCCTTAGTCCAGTGCTAGGGTGGATTGTTTATTTTTCCGGAAGTAAAAAATGGATTACCGTCGGATAGGGTCTTCTAACTGTCGGATAACAACCGTTAACTGTCGTAAAGCCTATTTTTCGATCAACCTTCCTAATGGCTTGTAAATCCAGTCAATCATTTGAGTGGGGCCTGGCATTTCTGGAAAAAAAATAAGTAAAATAGATAGAAACAATCCAAGGAAGGTTAGTGATAGAAATGCTGCTTTTTCTTTCTTTTGATGCTTTTTTAGTTTTGGCCATTGATAAAGAAACATGGAGATGGCAATGAATAAACTGGCTATCACCAGACCCCATTTCATGATTTCACCTCTTTTTCTCCTGCAAGTGTGTTAAGAAGTTAGGCCCTGCCTGCGAATATGGGATTTTGTATCAAATTTTAATTCAACATTGGGATAGATTTCATTCCAGCTATTTTTTTTCTTATTCCATACATCTGGATATTTACGGTGAAAGGCTTCAGCAAATCCAAAAATATCGGCTTTCATCTCCTCTTGCACTTGAGTCCTGGCCTGTTTTATTCTTTTTTCAACCTCTTTCGCTAACAGAGGTTCAAGAGATTTTACAACAACCGGATCAGATACATCTAAATTTGTTGTATTTTGAACGATATCACTGGCAGATTCTGATTTAAGCGTGATTGTCCAAATGCCATTCTGTATTTTCGGTACCAGCTTTGATTGTGCTTGCAATACATTGACTGAGATATAACCATTTGTTTTTGGAGGCTTAATCGTAATCACTCCTAACAAAATCTCATTTCTTAGCCAAAGAACGCCCCTTGTAACAGAATCGTCAATGATTCCCACCATTTTATCCTTTTTGAAAATGGCGGTACCTGTACTATATGCAATCGTCTGCAACGGTTTATCCTTACTTTCAGGGGGAAGGATGGTAATCCACGGCAGCGCACAATCACCTGAATCACCAAGCAGCATTTGGGCCAATTTTTTGGTGGTAATGTTTAATCCCAATTTATGCTGGCTTAATTCCTTCAAAACCTCGGACAAATCACGTTCGAGCGGGGGCATAAGTCTTAATAACTTTTTCGCCTTTTGGCTGCTGACAAAAATTTGCCCGCGTTCTCGGAGCGTTGGATGCCGCATGATAAAGTCAACATGTTCGGCAATCCCCTTTTTGGCAAGCTCCTCATGAAGGAGGAAAACATCAGTGTGGCCCCAAAAGATTTTCCGTGGCAGTTTCTCCTGAAGTTTGGCCATGGCATCTGCAACGGTTTTCCCGACAGCTGATCTTACCAGGGTTTGACTCGCTCCGGTGTTGCTGCTTTCCATTGCCTGAGCATTACTGCCGCCTTTAGGAATATAAACAAGAACAGTAAGCTCAATCTTATCATCTGCAAATTTGTCAAAACCTGCAGCAGTAATTAAGGCCAAATCATTTACTTCATTCCTGTCCCAGCAGCCAGAGAGCAAAATGACTGAACAAATAAGAATAAAATAGAGCAGTCCTTTTTCACTGATTGACCGGTGTTTCATTCTGCTTATTTCCTTTCCGCTGTCCGAGTTTTTTTCGAATGGATGCAGTCATCAGCAGGATAACTGGAAGCATTACCTGAATGGATAAAATATAAATTGCCCCCGATGTTGCAAGAAAATGGGATAATTCCTGAAGATCCCGCGCTGCCCAAAGCCCTTGTAAGAGAATTAAGAAACCAATCGGCAGCACGATTGGGCGGTAATCTGATAGCTTAAGCCACTGGGCGGTGCCTAGAGCAAGTGCATAATAAAAAACCGTAATTTTGATAAAGGTCCCGGCAATCCAAATCGCCATTACAATCGATTCCAAATGTTCCAAGAAATCAGCGATACTAATGTAACGGGCTGCCACCATCACAGGGTAGGTGAGGGAAGCGGTCAAATTTCCAAACAATAAGAGAGTCATGATATTGGTAAGAACCATTAGAAACAAGACGATGAAAACCGCTATAAATCCCCATTTAACCCCTTTTTTCTGATTTGTCACATATGGCAATAAAAAAGAGACCAGGATGAACTCACTGTACCAGCTTTGCGGGACAATCGACCCCATTAACGAAGGCATAATCCCTTTTTCCATAATGGGAAACAGATTATTTACTTCCAAATCTTTGATGAGCAGAATGAAAAGCAAGATGTAGAGAAGAACCACGACGGGAACGATGATTTCTGAGGCTCTACCCATCACTTCCAGGCCGCCAAGAACTGCAAACGAACAAACAACTACCATGGTTCCGATTATAACGCCCATTGGGGTATGGAACAGTGCGGCGCCGGATACAAACTCGCCGTATTCCCGCACGATAATCCCTGTTATGTGCAAATAGAAAAATAGAAAAATGCCCCCAATCAATTTTCCGAATATTTTACCAAGAATTTGTTCGCTATATTCAATAATAGTTTGTTTTGGAAAAAGTTTATTCAATTGATAGGATAAAAACACAACGAAAAAACCGGTTCCGGACGCCCATATTGGGGACAGCCATAAATCATGATGGGCGTGTTTGGCGGTTATCGATGGCACCAACAGAAGCACAGTTGCGATGATAGCCGGGATCATTAGCAAGGCCATTTGAACCGGCGAAATTTTACCTTGTTCCAGCATGGTAAGTCAGCTCCTATTCCTTTCCTTTTAGAGGAGAAGGCTGTTGTCCATTTGGCTGGCGGACCTTATTATAATCATCTGTCCAATGGGGCCGCTTCTTAAAAGACCACCAGGGCGCCCTGATGATGGAGTCCTTCAACTCTGAATTTCTAATTGGCGCCAAGGGCTGCAGATAGGGAACTCCAAAGGAACGAAGTGTACACATATGAACAATGATCGTAAGAAGTCCGAGCATGATGCCAACTAATCCCAATGTACCAGCCAGAAACATGATGGGGAACCGAAGAATCCTAAGGACAATCGATGCACTGTAACGCGGGATTAAAAAGGAAGCAATCCCAGTAATCGCCACTGCCATGACCATTGGTGCTGAAACCAAACCCGCCGAGACAGCTGCTTGACCAATGACAAGGGCACCGACAATGCTAACCGCTGAACCAATGTTCTTAGGCAATCGGATGCCGGCCTCTCGAAGTGCCTCGAATGAAACTTCCATGAGCAATGCTTCTACCAGTGCCGGGAAAGGGATTTGTTCCCGCGATTTTGCAACGCTGATTAACAGGGTAGTGGGAATCATTTCCTGATGGTATGTCAGGATGGCTACGTAAACGGAAGGCAGCAACAAGGCCACCAGCAAAAAGACATAACGAAGCCACCGAATCAGCGTTCCAATGATAAACCCTTCATAATAATCCTCTGGTGACTGCAGCAGGGAGTAAAAGGTCGTTGGAGCAATCAAGGCGAAGGGAGTCCCATCGGTTAAGATGACCACGTTACCTTCCAGTAAGCTTGCAGCTGCAATATCCGGGCGCTCAGTATTTAAAATTAATGGAAAAGGAGAGTAAGGATGATCTTTGATAAACTCCTCGATATATCCACTCTCGAGAATGCCGTCAATATCAATCCGATTTAAACGGTTTTGAACCTCTTCGATTAGCGTTTGATCGGCAATACCTTCGATGTACATGATGACGACTTGTGTTTGGCTATAGCGTCCTATTTGAATGGATTTCATTTTCAATTTAGGACTTCTTATTTTCCTGCGCAGGAGGACAATATTTGTGCTTAACGTTTCAATAAAGCCATCCCTCGGACCCCGGACCACAGTTTCTGCAGTCGGTTCTTGAAGTGAACGTTTTTCCCATTTAGGAATTCCGGCGGAAATTCCTTTTGATTGATGGTCTATTAAAATGATCGGATTTCCTGATGAAACCTCATTAACCAAATCATCATAGGTTTGTATTTCTTTTATATTAGAAACCGTTAGGGTCTTTTCAATTAGAGCATGGAAATCCGGTTCTGTTTCTAGCTCTAAACGCATTAACGGTGTTAAAAGGTTATTATCGATTTCTTCGACGTTTGACATGCCGTCAACATAGATAAGAACAGCTTTTGATTCATTTCCGATTATAAAATACCGGAACTTTATATCGGCACAATCCGCATAGATGGATTCCAATTTTTGTACATTATCATCTAAATGGATAGATAAACGATCCTTACTCAAAAGCGATTGTTGTTCATCTAGAACCATTTGACTCTTTTCATTTATAATTTGTGATAATAATTTCCTTTTACGGAATTTCATGTACCATTTCCCCTGTATTTTTAAGTGCTCTTGCCAATATTCCACATTTTCTCAATGTTAGTATGATTTGGTGTCCCAGATTTTATGCAGACAGTACAGTCGTATGTAGTTTAAGAGTTGGAATAAAAGGTGTTATAGTTGACAGAAAATTCGTTAAAGTATTATTATTTATATTGAACGTTCATTATAAATAAAAAAAGGGGGTGCCATTGTGCCAAAAGTAGGAATGGAAGACATCAGGAAAGAGCAAGTAATTGTGGCCGCGAAAAATTGTATTATTTCAAAGGGGCTTTCAAATTTGTCCATGAAAGATATAGCCGAGGAAGCCGGTATCAGCACGGGGATTATTTATCATTATTTTAAAAGCAAGGAAGATTTGCTTATGCAGGTTCTCAAGGTTTCATTTCGCCGGTCCCATGAAAAGGTAATGGAAACAGTTGAACCGCTGCAAAATCCGGAAGACAAATTGATGAAGCATTTGGAAAATATTAATGTGGTTTCAAAAGAAAATCCTGAATACATGGCCGTTTTTTTAAATTATTTGGGCGAGGCAAATCATAATCCGCAAATCCGTAAAATTATCAATAAGTTTTTTAACAACCTAGTAGATTATACCCAGCAATATTTAGGTGATGTATCCAATAAGGGAACGCAGCTAAAAAACTTACCTGTCATGATTATCGCAATGGGTATCGGCCTGGGGACGATGTGGACAATGAATAATCAATTATATGACATGGACGAGATGGAACTAAACTTTAAAGATTTAATTTCTAGTTATTTAAACGGGAGAGTAGGAGGCAGTCAAGAATGAATGTGATTATGGAGAAAAAGGGGAAGGTCTGTACGATTACGATTAACCGACCTGAAGTGAGAAATGCTGTTGATCGGAGGACCGCTAAGGAGCTGGCGGATGCATTTAGAAAATTTGAAAATGACGATACATTAAGGGTTGCTGTTCTGCATGGTGCAGGCGGAACCTTTTGTGCAGGCGCCGATTTGAAGGCGCTTTCTAAAGATGAAGGAAATGAAATGAACCTTGACATGTTAAAGGATGGTCCAATGGGACCTAGCAGAATGCACTTATCCAAACCGGTAATTGCTGCAGTATCAGGTTACGCGGTTGCTGGCGGTATAGAGCTTGCCCTTTGGTGTGATCTGAGGGTGATGGAACGAGATGCTGTCATGGGTGTGTTTTGCCGGAGATTTGGTGTTCCGCTTGTGGATGGCGGAACGCAAAGACTGCCAAGGTTAATCGGTATGAGCCGAGCATTGGACTTGATTTTAACTGGCCGGCCTGTATACGCGGAAGAGGCGCTGCTGATTGGTTTAGCAAACCGTGTCGTTGAAACAGGGACAGCTAAGGAAGAGGCAGAAAAACTTGCTGCGGAAATTGCCGAGTTTCCACAAGCTTGCATGATAAGTGACCGGGAAGCAGTTTATCGGGGCTTTGATCAAGACTTTGATAAGGCCATGCAGCTGGAGTTCTTGTTAGGGGTGAATGTCGTTAATAGTGGAGAAACGAGAGAAGGTGCCACCCGTTTTTCAAAAGGACAGGGCAGGCACGGAGAATTCGGACTGAACTTGAAATAGACGGGTAATGGATCTTATTCGTAATTGAATGTTAGAAATATATTCTTATCGGGGAGGAATCGTTAGTGAATGCAGCTGAATTAATCAAAAGAGGTGCCGTTTATTTCCCTAATCATACAGGAGTTATTTTTCAAGGGCAAAAATTAACGTTCGATCAAGTTTATCGGAATAGCAATCGCTTAGCCAATGCCCTGTTGAGCCTTGGTCTCAAAAAAGGGGACCGGGTGGCATTTTTGCTGGCAAATTCCCTTCAAAGTGTTGAAATTGATTTTGCACTTCTCCTTACTGGGATTATCAGAGTCCCACTTAATACAAGATTATCAGAGAATGAACATATTCATATGATTAAGGAGACCGGTGCCAGTGCGCTTTTATATACAGAGGAATTTAGTGAACGAGCCGCACAAATAAAAATTCATTGTGAAAATCTCCGTTACTTCTGCCAAATGAATGGTTCCACAAGAGAACCATGGATGATTAATATGCCGGAATTTGTTAAAGGTGTTTCCGAAGAGGAACCGTCAGTGAAAGTACATGAATCCGATATTGCCACTATTCAATATACTTCAGGAACAACTGGTACACTTAAAGCAGCCGTTCATACTCAAGAAATTTGGACAGCTATTAGCAATAATATCTTATCATCATTAGATATCCACGAAGGAGATACAATGCTTCACGCGGCGCCATTGACCCATGCGTCAGGTACGTTGGTGCTTCCGCATTGGGTATCAGGTGCAGCAAATTCCATTCTGTCAGGCTTCAATCCCGAACAATATCTTCAAACCATACACCATGAAAAACCTACCACATTGAATTTAGTTCCAACCATGATTGTCATGCTATTGTCCCAGCCTAATGTCGAACAGTATTCCTTTGAATCCGTTAGAAATATTATATATGGTGCGTCACCGATGCCTCGTGAAGCTTTGCGGCGCGGACTCGCCTTATGGGGCCCAAAATTTGTTCAATACTACGGCCAAACGGAGGCACCGCTGATTCTTTCCATTTTAAACAAACAGGACCATACCATCGGTGGAGAGGAAGGCGAAGAAAGATTGCTGTCCTGTGGCCGACCCGTTCCGACTGCATCTATTAAAATAGTTGATGAATTCGGTGAGGAGCGCCAAGCTGGGGAAATTGGCGAGATTGCTGTAAAATCCAGTCAAGCTATGCTTGGTTATTGGAATGAACCTGTATTAACAGATGAAACGATAAAAGATGGCTGGGTACATACCCGGGATATGGGATACCTCGATAAAAAAGGTTATTTATTCTTGGTTGACCGTAAATCAGATATGATCATTTCAGGTGGTTTTAACGTGTATCCGCGGGAAGTGGAGGAAATCCTCTATCAGCATCCGGCGGTGATGGAAGCCGCTGTAGTTGGTGTTCCGGATGAAAAATGGGTAGAAACAGTGAAGGCATATGTCGTTCTCAAAGACGGCCAAACAGTATCTGAAGAAGAACTTATCATATTTTGTAAAGAGAAGTTAGCTTCATATAAAAAGCCTTCTTCTATTGAATTCATTGAATCCTTGCCAAAAAGTCCGGTAGGAAAAGTAGTCCGCCGCCTATTGAGGGACCCACACTGGGAAGGGAAAGAAAGGAAAATCTAGTCAATCGAAAATAAAAGATAGCTAAGTAACCCACCCTTTTTGTCTATGAGGGTGGGTTTTGTTTTCTAAAAAGCTGACGTCTTAAGGGAACTGTTTATATTATTATACCATTCGCTAATAGAGGGGATTGTGATATTATTGTGTTAATAATAATTTGGACAGGGAATAAACTTGATAGATTTCTAAGATTTTATATTTATAGGAATTTTTCAAATATTCTATATATAAATAGTTGAAAATAATACTATTGTGAGATATCTAAATATTCTTTATAATAATGTTAGGCAATAGGGTTTGGCAGAGATATTTTTTACGTAAATAATAAAAAAGTGGGGGAGTTTATTTGAAAAACCTATTGAAAAAGTGGAATCAAGTAAGTCTAGTAAAACAAATCATTGTTGGTTTGATTATTGGTATTATCCTAGCTTTAACGGTTCCTGCAGTAGCAAAGCCGCTAGTCATTTTCGGTTCATTATTTGTCGGTGCTTTAAAAGCCATTGCACCTGTATTGGTACTTTTCTTGGTTATGTCGGCCATCGCGCAGCACAAGAGCGGTCAACAAACGAATATGAAATCCATTCTCGTTCTTTATCTCTTAGGTACATTTCTAGCAGGATTAATCGCAGTAATTATAAGCTTTATTTTCCCAGTAAATTTAACTCTTGCAAAAGGCGCCGAGGATATGACAGCTCCTGGGGGTGTTGTAGAGGTTCTGAAAACTCTACTTCTGAATGTTGTTGATAACCCTGTCAAAGCCATCTTTAATGCGAACTATATCGGAATCTTAGCTTGGGCAGTTGTTCTTGGTATTGCATTGAAAAATGCTCCGGATACAACAAAAACAATGATTTCGAACTTTTCCGATGCTGTCTCCAAAATGGTCACTTGGGTCATTAAGTTGGCACCGCTAGGCATCATGGGTCTTGTTATCGACTCGATTACGACAAATGGTATTGATTCTTTGCTTAGCTATGGAAAATTGCTAGTCATTTTACTCGGCTGTATGATTTTTGTGGCGCTTGTCGTCAATCCGCTTATCGTTTTCGTTGCTACACGTCAAAACCCGTTCCCACTTGTGTTTATGTGTCTTAAGGAAAGCGGCATTACAGCCTTCTTTACACGTAGTTCTGCTGCCAATATTCCGGTTAATATGAAATTATGTGAAAAACTAGGTTTGGATAAGGATACTTACTCTGTTTCTATTCCATTAGGAGCAACCATCAATATGGCTGGTGCTGCTGTAACAATTTCCGTGTTGACATTGGCTGCAGTTCACACGCTGGGTATTCATGTAGACATCCCGACAGCGATCATCCTAAGCGTTCTGTCGGCAGTATGTGCTTGCGGTGCTTCGGGGGTTGCGGGCGGATCCTTATTATTGATTCCACTGGCATGTTCCCTATTTGGAATCCCAAATGACGTGGCAATGCAAGTTGTCGGCGTAGGTTTTATCATCGGTGTTTTACAGGATTCCTGTGAAACAGCATTGAACTCCTCAACAGACGTATTGTTCACGGCTACTGCTGAACACCGTAAGAACCGTTTAGAAGGTAAGAAATCTTTCATCCGTAAATCTGCATAAGGCTATAAGCCCTCTATCTGGGATAGAGGGCTTTTTTAATTAAGTTGGTGATTTAAATGCAAAATATTATAATGTAGGTTAAAATGATATTTTATAGATAGAAATTTGGAGGATATTATGCTAACTTTTGAAGAAAAACTGGCTGTAATCGAATCATTTCCCGAACTTGAGAAGGTAAATGTTTCACTAGGACGAGTAAATTTCCAATATAACGAAAGTGTTTATGAAAAGAAAAATGTGGTGTACCATCTCCATCCAAATGGAAATGGATTCGTATATGCCGGCCGCATATCCCAATATCAAACCGATTCAAAAGGGATGGTTAATATTCGGGACTACTCGGAGGAAGAGTTAAAAAAACTGATTAGAGACTCCATTAATAGCTTGTCTGCTGTTGAAAAGCCTATCGAAGAGGAAGCGATTATTGGGGATAACGAAGAGGAACGATGGGTCAATGGGGAGAATCAAGTTCTGTTATTAGTGAACGAGGATGAAACCTGGAATATTTATTTCGGACTCAATCTCGAAGAAACTTTCGGTACACGGGAAGAGGCAGAAATATTTTTAGTTGAAGAAGGCTTTAGAAGAAGATAGTTTTTCTTAATGAAGAAAAAAATGCCGGTTACTCTTATTTACAAAGGAGTACCGGCATTTTTTTAGTTTTTAACTAATTTTTTTCAATGGTTCACGAAATACATATTGATTTCTTCCCGCACCAATACCTGCAACGGTTAACATGACATTTATAATTGCTAAAACGAATAACGGGATCGTCCATGACTGGGTCTGGTCGAAAAGGAAACCAATCAAACTAGGACCGATTGCTGCCAGCAGATAGCCGATTGATTGAGACATGCCCGATAAACTCGCTGCTTGCTTGGCATCGGTTGTTCTTAAACCGATAAAGGTAAGGGCTAAACTGAAGCTTGCACTCTGGGCAACTCCTATAAAAATAACGGACGTTATTAATAATATGGTATTACTACTAAAGATAAGTCCAAATAACCCAACTAAGTGAAGAATTCCTAAAAAGAGAACCATTCCTTTTTGATGTCGAAAACGTTCGGCTATGACCGGAGTCATAAACGTGGCCGGAAGTCCCGCCAATTGCATGATAGAAAGGATCCAGCCTGCTAAAGTCAAGCTCATCCCATGGCTTTCTAAAATGGCCGGCAACCAGGCGATTGTGCAGTAAAACAAAAATGATTGTAGTCCTATAAAAAAGGTAACCTGCCAGGCCAATGCAGAAGACCATAGGCCTTTATTTCCGGAAGGTATGTTCTCGACCGGTTTACGGACGCTTGTTTCACGAAGCTGCGGGAACCAAATAATCATTGCCATCACGGCTAATACGGCCCAAAAAGCTAGAGCTGTTTTCCAGCCTAAAGCCATCCCTTGGGCTAGCGGCACAATAATCCCAGACCCAAGCGCAGCAAAGGTACTAAGTGCTGTCGTATAGGTGCTTGTCATGATTCCGACCTTATCCGGGAATTTCAGCTTTACTAAACTAGGCAGGAGGACATTCCCGACTGCGATGCCAACTCCGATCAGAAGGGTGCCGAGAAAAACGGTTGGGATGTAACCAAGTGACCGTATGATAATTCCTATAAATAAGATAAAAAGACCGAAAAATATAGTTCGTTCATTGCCATAGGTGCGGCTGATTCTTGGTGCAAGCACGGAAATGATGGCAAATGATAGTAATGGCAGAGTGGTAATAAATCCGGCTGTTCCGTTTGAAATGCCTAAGTCTGTACGGATAAATCCGATGAGGGGGCCCACAGATGTGAGGGCAGGCCGTAAATTAAACGCTACAAAAATAATCCCGATGACGAGTAGGGTTCTATTCATTTTTTTCATTCTGTTCCTCCAAGGTGAAAAGAAAGAGAGCTTCCTTTTTTATTCATAACCATAATCATATCATTTTATTGGCTCTAAATGCATTAAATTCATATAGAAAAATGAGAACCCATAATTGTATTATGTTAACTAAGGGCTATAAAGAAATTTTCCCAACTTTTATCAATGTAAACGCATTCATATATGAGTGATTCAAAAATAAACTCAATATTGCGGTTGAATGCCGCTACATAAAAAAGAGAGGGGAAGAGGGAATGAAAAAGTCAAAAAAGGTGGGTTCTGCAATACTTGGTTTGTTAATGGGGGCATCCTTGTTTTCGACCGGAGCATTCGGTCAAGGTCCTGACTCAAATGAAACATTTAGAGTTATGATTGAAGGGCCAAGTGCAGAAATGGCAAAAGCAAAGCAAAATGTTGGCGTTCGCTGGGACTTTGGGACAGAAGGCTTCACAACGACTATAAATACCAAGCAATATGAAGCATTATTGAATAATAAGAATATAAAGATTGAAAGAGTACCAGAGGTGCATTTGGATCGAGTTGAAAATGCGCCGAATGGAAAAGTTGGTGCAACCGCCATAACCTCTCTGCCGGACGACCGGACACCATGGGGAATTCAGGCAATTTATAATGATCCGTATATTAGCAGCACATCTGGCGGGACGGGGATTAAAATTGCTGTATTAGATACAGGTGTATATATAAATCATTATGATTTAGTTGGAAATGGTGAGCAATGTAAAGATTTTACGCAATCTTCATCCTCAATAGTTAATGGCACTTGTACAGACCGAAACGGGCATGGCACACACGTAGCCGGTACAGCTAATGCTCACGGAGCTTCTGATGGATTAGGAGTCTATGGTGTAGCACCACAGGCTAAGCTTTGGGCTTACAAGGTGTTAAATGACCAAGGCTCCGGTTATTCTGATGATATTGCTGGTGCTATTCGCCATGCCGCAGATGAAGCAGTTAGAACTGGTTCAAAAGTAGTCATTTCCATGTCACTTGGTTCTAGCGGAAAAGACACCATGATTGCCAGCGCCGTGGATTACGCCTACAGCAAAGGTACGCTGATTGTCGCCGCGGCCGGAAACAGCGGCTATGCCGATAATACCATTGGTTATCCGGGGGCCTTGAAAAACGCTGTAGCCGTTGCTGCTTTGGAAAATGTTCAACAAAACGGAACGTATCGAGTCGCAAATTATTCGTCCCGCGGCAACTCCTCTACTGATGGTGACTATATTATCCAGGAGCGTGATGTTGAAATTTCAGCGCCAGGCAGTAACATTCAATCTACCTGGTACGATGGAAATTACAATACCATCAGCGGAACTTCGATGGCCACCCCGCATGTTTCAGGGTTAGCAGCGAAAATTTGGTCCTCCAATTTATCCTGGACCAACACTCAGCTCCGCGCAGAACTGCAAAGAAGAGCTAAACTATACGACATTAAAGGCGGTTACGGTGCAGCAACAGGGGATGACTACGCATCAGGATTTGGATTTGCCAGGGTAAAATAGTTATAGGATTCTGCCCTCCTGCCGATTGAACAATTAATAGGTTATGATATAAAATTAAGTTAATAGTTAAAAATTATAGGAATGTTTGAGACGGCTGCATGGGGGAACAGATATGGTTGTTGTAAAATCGGTAAAAATCGATGGAGAGAGTATCCATATTTTTAATAGTGCCATCTATATTTTTGAATCAAGTTCTGGATTCAGCTTGCAATTGGATCTCATTGTGAGCGAAGTGACGGTGAAAAAATATAGAAAGTTTGAAAACCTGATTATGGAAATAGAATTAGAGGACGGTCGCATCCTTCAGACCATTATGCATGCGAAAATCCTCCCAGGAGGCTTGCCACAGCTAAATTTATTTTCTGAACTTGATGATCTAAATGAATATGAGGATTTCGATAAAATCAATGAAAATGATTCATGGTTTCCTAATATTGAAGAGGGCATCACATTGGAAGAAATAAGAAAAGTGGAAATGCCGTTGGAAGAGGTTAGTTTAAAATTAAAACTGCCCATAAACCAGACTGAATGGCTTAAAGCCCAAAAAAAGAGTGTTTTGAATGAAATGTTTAAGGAAGTAATTAATGATATTATGAAAAAACAAGACCTATAAGGTAACGAACATGCTGTTAAAGCCGACATTCTAGGTAGGAATGTCGTTTTTTTAGTTTATCATACATAATTATGTATATTCATGAATAAAAATCCTCTTATAAATTTATAGTAACCTATTATCCATTATCATATTATGAAAACGCTTTCTAGAAAACTAGCATAAATATTCAAAAAAACATGCAGAAAGTACTTGTCTAATGATAGACTTTTAAATATAATGTAAGAAAATATAACATGAAATTGAGAGGTAATGTGACATGACTGAAACACTTATTTCAAATGTGGCAATTGATTCTACAACTTTAGAACAAATTAAGAAAATCATGAACGAAAAAAGTGTTGAGCTTTTGCACTTACAATTCGTCGATATTGAAGGCATCTTAAAGCATGTCACTGTTACAGTAGAGCAGTTTGATGATGTGGTTGAAGGCAAGATGATGTTTGATGGTTCTTCCATTAAAGGTTTTTCTCCGATTAATAAGTCAGACCTTTATTTGCAGCCAGACCTAAATACATTTGCGGTACTTCCTTGGACTGTTGAACAAGGTTATTCAGAAGCACGTTTCTTATGCTCCGTTAAAAACCCGGATGGTACACTATTTGAAGGTGACACGAGAAATGTCCTGAAGAAAACAGTGGAACGTGCTGCTGATCAAGGCTATACCATTTCGGTCGGTCCTGAATTGGAATTCTTCCTTTTTAAAACAGATGAAAATGGTTACCCAACTCAGGAGCTCGGCGATAAAGCTGGCTATTTCGAGCCATCTCCATATGATTTAGGTGAACGTGTTCGCCTAGAAATCTACCGTGCGTTGAAGGCAATGGGCTTTACGATTGAAGCCTCTCACCACGAGGTTGCAGAAGGGCAGCATGAAATTAACTTTAAATATGCAGATGTCCTTACTGCTGCGGACTTGGCAACTACTTATAAGTGGGTTGTTAAGACAGTTGCGAAGAAATTTGGTTTGCATGCTACCTTTATGCCAAAGCCGGTTTTCGGTATCAATGGTTCCGGAATGCACGTCAATATGTCATTCTTTGAGGGAAGCGAAAATGCATTCTTCGATCCTTCTGATGAATTACAATTATCGAAAAAAGCCTATCAATTTATTGCAGGTGTATTAGAAAATGTAAAGAGCTTTACTGCCATCACGAACCCGCTAGTAAACTCTTACAAGCGTTTGGTTCCTGGCTATGAGGCACCGTGCTATATTGCATGGTCCACATCAAATCGTTCAGCCCTTATTCGTATTCCTGCCAAAAGAGGTCTTGCGACTCGTGTAGAATTACGCTGTCCAGACCCATCATCCAACCCATATTTAACGTTTGCGGTTATTGCTTCGGCAGGCCTGGATGGAATTGAAAAAGAATTAGAAGCGCCGGTGCAAATTCAAGAGGATATTTTCCACATGAATGAAGAGGAAAGAGCATTCCGCGGCATCGACAATCTTCCGGGAAGCTTAGCTGAAGCTTTAAAAGAATTAGAGGCAGGAGAAATTGCTTCTCAAACATTGGGAGAGCACGTTTACACAGAATATGTTTCCCTGAAAAAAGGAGAATGGGACAGCTATCGTACTGCCGTTCACTCTTGGGAAATCGCAAACTACCATTCTAAATTCTAATAAAAAGTCTTAAGCACTGGGGGCTGGCCTCAGTGCTTTATTTTTTGGTTATAGAAATGGTCATATAAGAGTTCTCAGACCAAAGGGGTTTGAGAAGAAGAGTAGAAATGGTCTTATAAAAGGCTCATAAGACCAAAGTCGCTAGAAAACAAGTGTTGAAGTGGTCTTATAAAAGGTTCATAAGACTAAAGTCGCGAGAAAACAAGTGTTGAAGTGGTCTTATAAAAGGCTCATAAGACCAAAGTTGCTAGAAAACAAGTGTGAAGTGGTCTTATAAAAGGTTCATAAGACCGAAAAGGCTGGAAAGCAAGTATAGAAGTGGTCTTATAAAGAGTTCATAATACCAAAGTTGCTAGAAAACAAGTGTTGAAGTGGTCTTATAAAGAGTTCATAATACCAAAGT
>NZ_JAGYPE020000004.1:71768-187059 GCF_018343545.2 Neobacillus citreus
GAAGTGGTCTTATAAAGAGTTCATAATACCAAAGTATCTAGAAATCAAGAGTGGAAGTGGACTTATAAAATGATTTATTTATAGAAAGGTAATAAGTTATAAGTCGGTTTCTTATTTGGTACCTAATTTAAATAACCTGCCGAGACGGACGAACCCATCTTAGCAGGTTATTCTCTTTATAAACTTCTTAATAGGATCTCTTCAACGTCGCCAACAATCTTCTCTACCCACTTATGAAGAACCTCTTTTTCCGTCGCCGCAATTGGATGAGGAATGGTTACAAAAGGGTAATCAGGAATCCCATGGGCAACGGCCATGGCTCTACTTGACGAAATAAAAGGTTCAGTACTAAGAACAACTGTCGGGATGCCGTGTTTTTCCATAATAATCCCATCGAGCAAACTGCCCGAGCTGCAGGACCCTCAATCCCCGACCCCGGAGATGATAAAGTCACATTTCTCGGCAAGCATACTAGCCTCTGCATCGGTGAGACCATGTGAAAAAGATAATTTTTTATGGTGGATGACATCCTTCAGATTATATTTTTGCTGAAGACGTTCCGCCAGAAAATGAATGACGGTGTCTGAATTCTTCTTTCCGTTATCGACTAACCCGATGACACTGCCTTCCAAAGATTTCTCTCTTTTCGCCATTCGCAATTCTTTTAAACTAGGACCAGAGGTAGGATTAAACACAATTAAACTCAAATCGCAGCCATCCTTTCTATTGAAAAGTAATTATGAAAACCAATCACCGATTGGTTAAGAGCACTCGTGTCAGGTGAATCCTGTTGCGGCTTTAATCGACTTTGTGACGGCTTTAGACTGTTTGTAGCTAAACCATCCCGGCATACAAGCGGAAAATCTTCCCGCTTCCCCGCCGGCTACCATTAAAAGGATTTGTTCAGGGGAAGGAATAGCGTGTTTAAATTTATATTCATCTCCCTCATCAATGGGCGCATCGATGATTCCGCCATGTTTCATATCACGTATTGACCTTTTTGCATTCTCGTAGAGAAATTGCTGAACACTTTCCTTAGACCAGCCTTCCTTTTGCAGGTGATGGTAATGTTCAGGGCAAAGAACAACCGCCATTTCCGTTTCACTCGCCATATTCATGGTACCTAAAGCACTCATCCGGTCCGACATCGTTCGAAGAATTCCAACGCTGTTAAGGGAACCATGATTTTGAATTTGATTTGGGCCTTCACAGGCAAACACAGTAACTGTACTATCATTTTCTTTAAATCCTCTTTGAACATGAAGAGGTGTCCAATCCGTCTTTTTTTCAGCAAAACAAAAGCTGTATTTGGCTGAGGTGCCAAGAGTCGAGCGGTCGAATTCTGGAGAACCGCCGGCGTTGATCATCAACAAGCGAATTGCCCGTCCAATCGTGGCGTTTGCCCGATTCCCAGGGCCAAAGGCATTAGCACCAGAGTTTAACCCAATTTGCTCGACAATGGGACCATTTACGGCAATCATGATGGCAGCACCATGAGTACTGGCACTTGGTCCGTGCAGTCCAAATTCAGGTTCACAGATGGCTTGTACCGATGCCATGACGACCGGGAAATATCCTGGCAAACAACCTGCCATGACCGCATTTATGGCTACTATTTCAGCTGTAAAAACTCTTCCTCTTTCAGGAATGGCACCAACAATGGTGTCCGGTTCCATATTGACACTTTGCAACATTTCATAGATTCGCTCTTCCGTCGGCGGAACAATTGGCAGACCATCCGTCCAGCCTTTTTGAAAAAAATGCTCAATTGCCGCTAGACCATCCTTCACTTCCATTTTTTCAGCCCGAAGCATATCCAACAACCACCTCTTTCAGTCTTTTATAATGTATTCTGAAAAACTATCAGATATCCTGCTTTTTCTGGGAAAGAAAGGTACAGGAAAAGGGACTTTGTGTACTTTAAATATTTTTAATTCATATATCGCAAAGCAGTTCATAAATTTAGAGAGAAGGAAAGGACGGTCAATTTAAAGTGGACAAACCTTCAATCTGTAGGTAAAAAACAGAGAATTCTAGCTTAAGGTAAAGGAGTAAACATGCTGATGGAATTCCTTCAAGAAATAATCCACAATTATAGTACATTTTTTTCATTAAAGGCTTTTGAATCTGTAGCTTTTGATCATGCCAGCTGGGGCATTATTGGTTCATTGATCATTCTTGAAGGATTATTATCTGCGGACAATGCTTTGGTGTTGGCAGTAATGGTGAAGCATCTGCCAAAGGAACAGAGAAAGAAGGCATTATTTTATGGAATATTCGGCGCCTATTTTTTTCGATTATTGGTCATTGGCATAGGTGTTTCCTTAATTCATATTGCATGGATCAAGATTGTCTGCGGCCACTATTTGCTGTTTATTGTCCTGCAGAACTTATTTTTGAAAAAAGAAGAAGAGGATGAGGTTCGGCCTAAAAGAATGGGCTTCTGGAGGACCGTGTTAACGGTGGAGTTAATGGACATTGCCTTTAGCTTTGATAGCATTGTTGCCGCATTTGGCGTCTCCAATGAAGAATGGGTTTTGTTCCTAGGCGGAATATTAGGGATTTTAATGATGCGGGGAGTCGCTCAGTTATTCCTAAAATTGATTAATAAAGTACCGGAATTTGAAACAACTTCTTTTATATTAATCGCCATAATCGGAGTAAAAATGATTATCTCTTCATTTGGAATTCATTTTGATGAAATCATATTCTTCAGCGTTTTAATCACCACCTTCTTCGGAACCTTTATCGTCCATTTGGTCAGGAAAAACTCTGGAAACGAACCTACTATCTAAGCTTGCGATATAGCAGAGTATTGAATGAAACAGGCTTTGGAAGAAATAAAAATTGGTAGTATTATAAAGAAAGCCCCTTCTTGGTTGAGAGGGGCTTTAAGTATGGAATTAGTAATAATGGGGGGGAGTCTAACTTGCGGTATTAAGTTTATTTAAGAAGTTACGAAGTTCTTTGTTAAAGGCATCTTTTGCCTCAAGCTTGGCAACATGACCAGTATTTCTAAATATAACAAACTCGGAGTGGGCAATTTGCTTATGCATTAAGTACTGTATCCAAACTGGAGTGACAGAATCATATTGTCCGCCGATTATAAGGGTAGGTACAGTTATGTTTGAAAGTAATCTTAAATAATTCACTTTCAAACACGCTTCCGCCGATTGGATATAGAATTCTTTATTTGGTTGATAATATCGGAAAAACTTTTCGAAGTTTTCCTTTGACCAAGAATATAAACAAGTCTTGGCGGCAGTTTCTTTCATACCTTCCAACGATTTATTCTTTACCAGAGCACGACGGTATTTTAAAAATAATTCCCCAAACTGTTTTGGGGCATAATGGAATGTACTTACTAGCAGCAAGGAGCGGCACATTTCTGGTGCCTGACGATAGATTTCCTGTGCCACCATTCCGCCCATTGATAAACCGCAAATGTGTGCGCTTTCAATTCCAAGGCTTTTTAATAATGTGATCACATCGTAGGCAAAGTTATAAATGGATATTTCACCGGGAAAATGATACTCACCATGTCCACGTAAATCCGGAATAATTAAGTCAAACTGATCGGCTAATTCGAATTGATCTGACCAACCTTCCTTCACTTCACCAAGTCCGTGAATGAAAACTAATGGCTCACCGGCACCGAGACGTAAATAAGGAATTTCGGAGCAACTTTTTTGTACCCCACTCAAAGTTCATTCCTCCTAGGGTTTGGATAAAACCTTTATTTCCTATATTATTATGGTGAAAAAATCGATATTGATTAGACTTAATTTAGTATATCATCAAGTTTTATTTTTAACACATATAAATGTAAATTACATATAGGTATTTTTATAAAGGAGATAGGACATAGCTAAACTGTTACAAGCTAAATAAGCAGATTCATTTGATACAAGCAGATCAAGGGATCTTAGCTGTGTGAATCATTATATTGTGATTTATGTCACAGTTTCTCCTTTTGGTTTACACTATAATGGTAGTAGAAATTACTGCTACTATAGTGAAATGAGGTATTGTCATGTCTCAAATATTGGATCAGGAAAAAGTTAACGAGTTCGTGGACCGCTTTTATGATAGGTTGATGAAGGATGATTACTATATCAACATGTTTAAAGAAAGAAACGTGGACATTGAACAGTTAAAGAATCGTCAACGCACATTTATCAATCGACTGGTGTCTGAAGAAACAACTCACGATCATGAGAATCAGGTTAAGGATCGGCATCCCTTTCAAATCGCTCCAGAACGGGCGGAAATGTGGTTTATTAATATGAAGGAAACCATAAATGAAATGGATTGGGATTCTGCCTCAAAAGGGCGTTTAATCGAAAAAGTAGAATTTCTATTGAATAAGATGGTGAAATAAAAGATAAGCGCAAGGAACTAGGTTTCGAGAGTTCCTTGCGCTTTTTTTAAACAAATATTCAGAAAATAATTAAAATTGACGATAAATTCAAGTATAATAGAAAGGAAGACTAACCCAAAAAGGAGTGAATGGCGTGTCCATTACAGATTTCACGGCGATAGAGTTAGGCAAGTTAATCAGACAAAAGGAATTGTCCCCAGTCGAGGTAATAAGAGCCTTTTTAAATCGAATTGAAACACACAATTCCAAATGGAATGCATATGTGACAATCAATGAACAAGCTCTCGAAGAAGCAATCAGAGCTGAGGAATCCGTGATGAAGGGAAAAAACGTTGGCAAGCTTCACGGTATCCCGATTGCCATCAAGGATTTAACCCCCACCAAAGGGATTTTAACTACATATGGATCTCCACTTTTTAAAGATTATGTTCCGGATTATGACCCTATTTTTTTACAAAGAATTAAGGCTGAGGGCGGGATTGTCCTTGGAAAAACAAACACACCGGAATTCGGCCATAAAGGGGTTACAGATAACCCACTGTTTGGGGTGACGAAAAATCCTTGGGATGACAGGTTAACTCCAGGGGGGTCAAGCGGCGGTTCTGCTGCAGCTGTGGCCGCTAAACTTGCACCGTTCGCCGAAGGAAGCGATGGAGGCGGATCCATCCGCATTCCGGCAGCACTGACAGGTATTTTTGGGTTAAAGCCAACCTTTGGTCTGGTTCCTCATGAGGATCGTCTCAATTTATTTGGGTCCGAACATCCGTATTTACATAATGGGCCGATGGCAAGAACTGTGGAAGATGCTGCGTTGCTACTTTCGGTTATGGCCGGCTATGATGTGAATAATCCAAATTCTATTCCGGATTCAGGAGAGGATTTCACGGACCTTGACAGGGATTTGAAGGGCCTAAAGATTGCCTATACCCGTAACTTCGGTCTGTATGAAATTTCGGATGATGTTGCCGAAGTTATCGACAAAGCGGTTGGGCATTATGCTGATCTTGGCTGTGAAGTGGAAGAGATTGACCTTGATCTAGGTTTAAGCTTAAAGGAACTAGCTCGTGCCTTCTCCGGAATGTGGTGCGTGAAATTTGCTGCCAGCTACGGCGAATATTTCGATAACGATCCCGCAAGCTTCTCGGATGGCATGGCCAAAATGATCGCAATCGGTAGAAAGCTTAGTGCGATTGATTATAAAGCGATTGAACTTAAACGAACGATTGTATGGAAAAAAATCCAAGATGTATTAAACAATTATGATTTGTTACTTTCACCTGTTCTGGCAACAACAGCGTTCGAACACCACTTACCAGGTCCGTCCTTGATTAACGGAAAAAGTGTAAACCCTTCCACAGATTGGTTGCTTACACAAATTTATAATTTAACAGGACACCCTGCGGCCTCATTGCCAGTTGGGTTGACAAGCAGCGGGTTGCCTGTCGGTTTGCAGGTGGCAGGAAACAGATTTGCAGATAAACTTGTCTTGCAGGCTTGTCATGCATATGAAAAGGCATTTCAAACTTATTTGGAACCAGTATCGCAAGTAAAGTAGGCTTATGCGCAAATAAAGAGCGCTTATGCGCATGTAAAATGGCATAGCGCAAGTAAAAATGGGTTATCCGCAAGTGAGTGCCCTTTATCCGCAAGTAAACATAGACCAATGCGACCGATTCAAAATGGAGGGATTTTGTTGAGTAAAATCATTCACGAAAAGAATGTCCCAGCTGTTATGAGAGATGGCACCACCTTGTATGCTGAGGTTTTTCGTCCCGATGGAGATGGAAAATATCCCGTTCTGTTACAACGAACCCCTTATAATAAGGAATTTCTTCCCCTGACCACGATGGTATTGGATCCAATCGCTGCCGCCCACAAAGGGTATGTGGTCATCATTCAAGATGTGCGCGGCCGCTTTGAATCAGAGGGAGCTCCTTTTTATATTTATAAAAATGAATATAACGACGGCTACGATTCGGTAGAGTGGGCTGCCTCCTTGCCATACTCGGATGGAAACGTCGGCATGTATGGCCTGTCGTATATGGGCATGACTCAATTCCAGGCTGCCAGCATGCAGCCGCCAAGCTTAAAAGCAATTTTTCCCATCACATGGGGAACCGATGTGTACATGTACCGCGGCGGCGCGCTTGAACTTGGTTTACTAGTCTCTTGGAGTATGTCGACGATTGGCCCGAATGCAGTCGTAAAGGCTAAACAAGGAAAAGCGGACTTTTTAAAGGAGTTTATGACACTTCTCGATTCCATTGACCATATAGAAGAAGCTGCCTATTCGCAATTGCCGATCCGAGACAGTGAATGGCTCAAACTAGGGGAAGGCTATGCCGCGTTCGTTCATGATATTTTGAATCATGATTTAAGAGACGAATACCATCAGGAAATCAGTGTTAGGGAAAAGTCAGATAATATTGAAGTACCTATTTTTGGAATGGCTGGCTGGTATGATCTTTTATTAGGGCAGGATCTCGAGCATTATGAAAAACTAAAAGAAAAGAAGAATACTAAGCTTATGATTGGTCCATGGGCACATGCAGGGTTTGCCTCAATCGTAGGGGATCTCAATTTTGGCATGAGCACATCCAGCCTGCTGCTTGAATTGAAAACGGATTTAACAAGTTTACAACTAAAATGGTTTGACCATTGGTTAAAGGGAATCGAAAACGGTATCACGGAAGAGCCGCCAGTCAAACTATTTGTTATGGGCGAAAATAAATGGCGCAGTGAGCAGGAATGGCCGCTGAAACGAACCGTTTATACACCTTACTATTTCCAAAGTAATGGCAAGGCCAATACGAAAGATGGCGATGGTACTCTATCCGCAACACCGCCGCTGGAGGAAACAAACGATAGTTATGTTTATGACCCGGCCAATCCAGTGCCAACGCTAGGCGGCAACTTGTTAATGCCGGCGAATTATCTTCGCGGACCAATCGACCAGCAGCATTTGGAAGTGCGCGATGATATTTTAGTCTATACGAGTGAGGCTTTAGAGGAAGACATTGAGGTAACTGGCCCGGTAAAAGTGGTCTTATATGCATCAAGCTCCGCGGTAGACACTGACTTTACCGCTAAACTGGTCGATGTCCATCCAGACGGGAAAGCGTTTAACATAGCGGATGGCATTATCCGAGCCAAATACAGAGATAAAAATCAGCCGCCTTCCCTCATCACACCAAATGAAGTGTACCGCTATGAAATCGATTTACTGTCAACCAGTAATTTATTTAAAAAAGGGCACCAGATGAGAGTGGAGATTTCAAGCAGCAATTTCCCGCGCTTTGACCGGAATACGAACACGGGTGAATCTGGAATTGATAGCAGGGAGTTCATTACCGCTTCACAAAAAGTATTTCATAATGAAGAATATCCATCCCATATCTTGCTGCCGGTTATACCTAGGTAGGTTTGTTAATTTGATAGAAACACAGAATATTAGGTGAAAAAGCCCTCAGCTGAGGGTTTTTTCATTAAAAATAACGGGGGATATTCGAAATGGAAAGCGTAGTGTTAAAAGATGGACAGGTTTCCTTAGAGGATATCGCCGTTCCGGAAATAGGAGAATACCAAATATTAGCCAAAGTAAAGCGGGCAGGTATTTGCGGAACAGATTTAAAGCTATATACAGGAAATTATCACCGTGATCCTAAAGCGCCTCCAGTCATTATTGGCCACGAATTTATCGGAGAAGTGGTCGCAGTGGGGGAAAAGGTCACTAAAGCAGTGATCGGGGACCGGATTGTTGCCCATCCTACATACAGCAGCTGTCAAGAATGTACCTACTGCTACAGTGGAGAATTTAATCTGTGCTCTCATCGTAAGCGAATTGGTTTCGATTATGATGGAGTCTTTGCCCAGTTTGTAAAACTTCATGAACAGCAGGTTTATATTGTCCCTGATACGATTTCAGATGATGCGGGTGCGTTAATTGAACCGCTGTCTGTAGCGGTAAGAGGTGTGTATAAGGCTGATATTACACCAACAGATACAGTTTTAATTATTGGACCGGGCACCATCGGACTATTTACGGTACTTGTAGCAAAACAATTTGGGGCAACAGTGTTAGTTTGTGGGACGCAAGCAGATACAGACCGCCTCGAAATCGCTTCGCAAATGGGCGTGGATACCACAGTCATGTCCGGGGATTTGCCAAGTCTATTAAAAAAGAAAAATATGAACATTGATATCGTTTTCGAATGCTCCGGGAATGAAAACGGTGTTAATTTAGGACTTTCCGTCCTGCGTCCAAAAGGACAATTTATCCAGATAGGTACATCCTCGAAACTAACAAATGTATCTTTTATGGACATCGCTTATAAAGAATTAAAAGTGACTGGCAGTATCGCTGCCATAAAAGAGGATTGGCATACAGCCATCAAATTAATGGAAAAATTGCAGACCAAAGTCCTCTTAATTGTAAAAAAATACTTGGAACTTAAGGATTTTAAAGAAGGTTTTGAGGAATGCCTAAACAATGGCGGCCCGAAAGTTTTATTTACCCCCAGAGAAACTGAAAATGAAAGAGAGGCAATGATTAGATGAAAGCTGTTCTAGTAAACGAAAAAAATCATGATCTATATATCGGAGAAGTAAATGACCCGATCCTAAGCGAGGGTGACCTACTTGTAAAAGTGAAAGCAACAGCCATAAATCGGGCGGATTTACTGCAGCGAAAAGGGTTATATCCGCCACCACCTGGTGAATCAACCATTATTGGTTTGGAGATGGCAGGTGTGGTTGAAAAAGTTGGCCATGGTGTATCAGACTGGAAGGAAGGTGACCGGGTTTATGCCCTATTGCCGGGCGGCGGCTATGCAGAGAAGGTGGTCATTCCGGCAGACATGGGGATGAGAATACCGGAAGAGATGACGTTTGAGGAAGCTGCAGCGATTCCGGAGGCCTTTCTGACTGCCTATTTAAACATGGTTGTATTAGGAAATTTAAAAGCGGGAGATCATGTGCTGATTCATGCCGGCGCTAGCGGTGTTGGAACAGCTGCCATCCAGATTGCAAGGGAAATAGGTGCGGTAAGTATCGTGACTGCTGGCTCTGCTGAAAAATTAGACCGCTGTGTATCTCTCGGCGCAAACTATACCGTTAATTATAAGGAAGAAGATTTTTCGGAAAAAGTCCATGAAATCACGAATGGAAAGGGTGTCCAGCTAATCATGGACTTCATCGGTGCTTCCTATTGGGAAGCAAATGTAAAGTCAATTGGGATCGATGGAAGATGGATTTTAATTGGGACCCTGGGCGGACAAGCATTGACCTCAGCGCATTTAGGCCCATTCCTTCAGAAGAGGATCCAATTTATCGGGTCAACACTTAGGTCTAGGACCAAAGCATTTAAAATCGATTTAACCCGTCAGTTTGAAGAATTTTCGAGAGGAAAATTCAGTGCAGGAAAACTGGCTCCGATTATCGATCAAGTTTTTGATTGGAAAGATGTATCTTCAGCTCATCAGTATATGGCGGAAAATCGAAATACCGGAAAGATTGTTTTAAAGGTAGAGTGAGGAGGGGAATTGTAAATGGCCAATGTTACAGAAACACAAAAGGAAACTGAGATTTCAACCAAGGAATTAACTAATGCAGAGAGATTTGCTTTAGCATTAAAACGCCATGGTGTTAAGTTTATTTTTGGGCAAAGTAATCCACAAACGATTATGCTTGCCTGTTCCGATCTTGGAATTAAACAAATCGGATTCAGGCAGGAAAATGCTGGCTCCTATATGGCGCAAGCGTACGCGATGTGTTCTGGCACAGTAGCGGTTGTAGCGGCACAGAATGGACCCGCTGCCACATTGTTGGTTCCTGGGCTGGCAGAATGCCTAAAGGCCTCCCATCCGGTAGTGGCCCTCGTTGATGAGGTGCCGATTTCTGAGGAGGAAAAAAACTCCTTTCAGGAGCTTGATCATGTAAAGCTTTTCTCAGGTGTAGCCAAATGGGTGAAAAAAGTTCCAGCAGAAGCTAGAATCGAAGATTACGTGGACATGGCTTTTACCGCTGCAGCGAGCGGGCGGCCTGGACCTGCCATTTTGCTTATTCCAAAAGATATTTCCTTCGATACGAAGAAAAACCCTTTACAAATAGAAAGAAAGGCTTGCCTGTCTGCTTACCCTTTGGACCGGACTATTGCAGACCCGTCCCGAATCGAAGTGGCTGCTGAACTGCTCGCAAATGCAGAACGTCCATTTATTTATGCAGGCGGAGGTGTCATTTCATCGGGGGCTATCGACGAACTTCGCCAAATTCAAGAAGAATGTTCAATCCCTGTCGCGACAACGACGATGGGAAAAGGCTCAGTTGATGAAGAACATCCGTTAACCATCGGACCGATTGGTTACTACATGGGTAAAGGCGGCGCCACAAAATTCTTGAGGCCAGTGGTTGAAGAGGCCGATGTCATTTTATTGGTGGGAAATCGCACTAACCAAAATGGAACCGATTCTTGGAAACTATTTTCTAAAGATGCACGATTTATTCACATCGATATTGACCCATTGGAAATTGGCCGCAACTATGAATCTTTAAGATTAGCGGGAGATGCAAAATTAACATTAGAAGCATTGAAAAACGCCCTTTTACGCAAGAATCTCGAAAAAAGAGATAAACAGCGTCCTAGTCTGGTAGAAGCAATTGCCAAAGCAAGAAAAGCTCATACCGAGGAAGCAGAAAAAATCCAAAACATAGACCATTCGCCGATTAGAGTGGAAAGATTTTTAGCCGAACTTGAAAAACAATTAACAGATGATCATATTATTGTGGCGGATGCAAGCTTCTCGTCTGTTTGGCTGGCCAATTATATCAAGGCAAAAGGAAGTCGAAAATTTATTTTTCCACGGGGAATTGCAGGTCTTGGCTGGGGGCTTCCGATGGCAATGGGTGCAAAGGTAGCACAACCAAATCAAAAGGTCTTTTGTTTATCAGGAGATGGCGGCTTTGCTCATGTTTGGAGTGAACTGGAAACATGTAAACGGCACGGAATAGATGTGGTGCTTGCCGTCATAAACAATGAAGTTCTGGCCTATCAAAAATGGGCTGAGCAGGCCCGCTGGGGAAGAAATACATCTGCTTGTGACCTGACTGCCGTTGACCATGCCAAAGTGGCGGAAGCATGCGGCGTAAAAGGTATTAGAGTGAGTTCTCCAGAAAAAATCGAAGAAACTTTGAAGGAGGCCTTTGCAACAGAAGGATCAGTGGTTATTGATTTAAAAGCAGATCCTGCTTCTTTTCCGCCTCTTCCTTTTTTGAGCGTATTAAATAATATTTAACTAACAAATAATTCGTCCTAATTTAAAGTTTTGATCAAGAAATTAAGGAGGGGCGTGAAAGACACGCCCCGAATTTGTTTAGTTTTTGAATGATGCCTTAGTCAAGAAATGCTAGATATTTAATAAGTTCCGAACCGCATAGGCAAATCCATCTTCATCATTTGACTTAGAGACGATATCCGCTTCCTGCTGAACATATAGGGGGGCATTGGCCATTGCGACGGAAGTAGTTGCTGCTTTAAATTGGGAGATATCATTCCCACCGTCACCAAACGCAAAAATTTCATCAAACTGGATATTCATTAATTGTTGGTATCGTCGCAGTGCTTCTCCTTTATTTGCCTCAATAGAGGTAATTTCGACTACGTGAACGTAAGAAGAGGCCATGGAGACTGCAAATTTCCCCTCGATTGCTTGTTTGACTTGGTCAATTTTTTCAAGTTGGTTCCCGGGTGCGACGACCATAATCTTGTAAATTTTAATATCATCCTTATCTAGAATTTGATCGTAATCATAATGATGGAAAATCTTCACGATTTCTTCAGGATCTTTTTCTTGAAGCGCTGGATATCGACATGGAAAACCACCTTTATTGGTATAGACCATAATCCACATTCCAATTTCTTTTAAAATTTGCATCAGCTCTTTATAGATGGAAACCGATAAAGATGCTTCGTATAGGACATCTCTTGTTTCAGAGTATAGAACAGTCCCATTAATAGTAAAAATGGGAGCTGCTATTTTTTGCACATGCTCATATTTAATCACATCATCAAAAGCTCGGCCTGTGTTAAAAATAATCTGATGTCCCTGTTCCCGTAATTCCTTTAGTACCTTGAAACTTTCATCTGATATTTCATGTTTTGAGTTTAATAACGTTCCATCCAGATCAATCGAAAAACATTTCATTTGATATTTCCTCTCTTTTTTTATGGTTACTATGTTCAATATACCATTTATATAAAACAATTTTTAAAAAAGCAAACATATAAGTGTTGGAAAGTCGCTATTCCCACATTTTATAAAAAAATATAAAAAGAGAGGTGACCGGTATGTCAATTCTATCTGGCATTCGGGTTTTAGATTTTACTCATTACATTTCGGGACCTTACGGCAGTCAAATCCTTAGTGACCACGGTGCTGAAGTAATCAAAATAGAACGGATTGAGGGGGAAGTAGGAAGAATGGCTGGTCCTTTCCATGAGGATACAAGCCTGTATTTCGCTGCCCAGAACCGAAATAAACGAGGACTTTCTATCAATTTAAAATCCGAAGAAGGCAGAGAAATCATTCATAGGCTTGTAGAAACAGCGGACCTTCTCATTACGAATTATGGTGCTGGGGTGCCTGAGCGTTTAGGAATAGACTATCAAACTATTTCGGAAATTAACCCCAAAATAAGCATGGTCCATATTACAGGTTTTGGCTTAACAGGGCCTTATCGAGAATATGGAGCATACGATGGAACCATTCAAGCTATGAGTGGATTAGCAGGGCTTACCGGACATTTAGACGGACCTCCTACCAACGTCGGTTTTTATATTGCCGATCATCTTTCCGGTTTACAAGCGGCTATGGGTGCGATGCTGGCATTATTGCACAAAGAACGAACCGGGAGAGGAAAATATGTTGATGTAAGCATGCTTGATGGAATGATATCCTTGCTTGGTTACCATTTTTCTGAAGTTATGTTAAAGGGAATAGAGCCTCGGCGAATCGGCAATCGTGACCCTCTTGCCTTTTGTAATACGTATCCGACAAAGGATGGTTATATATTTATTGCACCCGCTGCTCAGCATATGTGGGAAAAGCTTTGCAGAATCATAGGTAAAAATGAATGGCTGAATAGCGATTCTCCCTTTAATAGCAAGGAGGGACGAATGGAGAATCGGGATGTATTGGAAAAGATGGTTTCAGAGTGGACCATCCAGTATACAAAAGAGGAAGTTTTTCAGCTTCTTCAAAACGCTGGAATTGCGTGCGGCCCGGTTAACACATTAATGGACATCATTAACAATCCGCAAATAAAGGATAGGAATATGGTTCGAAAAATGAATATGGGTGAACAAGGGGACGCAGTATTTGTTACTGGAGTTCCTATTAAAATCAATGATACCAATGCTCAGAATTTTTCACCTCCACCAGAAATAGGCGAACATTCCGTTGAAATATTGGCGGAATTAGGTTATTCCATGGAGGAAATAGAAAGATATTTGACGCTTAGAGTTGTTAGCACTTCTGAAGAATAGATTGCTAGAATACAATTTGTCGACTAGTGAAAAGTTTAAGAACACTATTAACAAACCAGGAAATACCCTGGCTTTGCAATTATTGTCTGAAAATTATAAACTATCAATAAAGTGGAAATAGAAAGTTGGTAGATGATGGAACGTATTGAATTGATAGAGTATGACCAGGCAAGTCCCGAAGTCAAGGAGTCTTTAGATTTCATTCAGGATGCGTCCGGGGGACACGTAATGAATGTTTTCAAGGTGCTGGCCAATCAGCCTAAGGTATTGGAAGGAGTTTCGGATCTTATCTTTGGTGTGTACCGGTCCGGTGAGGTAGATATTCAGCTGACTGAACTTGCTTATCTTTATACCTCCACATTATACAAGTGTCATTACTGAGTACCGACCCATATTATGCTCGGTCGGGGCATTGGACTATCTAAAGATAAAGTGGATCACCTCCGTCACTGGAGGGAAAGTACTGTTTATACCGATATAGAATGGCTTGTACTTGAATATACGGAGAGGCTGGCTACTGAGGTTCGAATTGAGGATGAATTATATGACAGACTCAGAGAACACTTTACCCCAAGGCAAATACTCGTCCTTTGTACTACTGTTGGGGTAGCAGGGATGATCAATCGGATTCATGGTACCTTCAAAACGGAATTAGAAGAATTCACTTCATCAAGACCAAGAGTACAAGAGAGTTTGGATAAATTGCTAGAAAAATAAAGAAGGAGACTAGGCTATGACATTAGTAAATACTGTAACTGGACCAGTTGAGTCTTCTGAACTTGGGGTTACGCTGATTCATGAACATATGCGTGTCCGCTCAGAAGCTGTCTTTGTACAATTTCCCCATTTATATGACGAGGAAAAGGAATTTGCCAAAGCGGTAGAGCAGGTAAATAAAGTGAAGGAACTTGGTGTTAAAACCATTTGTGACCCAACGGTGATGGAACTTGGCCGGGATATCCGCTTTATTGAGAGAGTGGCCCGTGAAACGGGTGTGCAAATTATCGCTGCTACTGGTATTTATTCTTACCATTACATCCCGCCTCACTTCCAAAATCGCAGCATTGACTATATGGCGGAATTATTTGTCAGAGACATCGAGGTCGGCATTCAAAACACATCCATCAAGGCTGGCTTTTTAAAATGTGCCACCGATGCACAAGGGGTTACCAGGGATGTTGAAAAAGTGATCCGTGCTGCAGCGCGGGCCCATAAAATGACCGGTGTACCGATTATGACTCATTCCCACCCGGCGAGCGGAACGGGCCTAAAACAGCTTGATATTTTACAAGAAGAGGGTGTGGATCCAAAACGGGTATTAATTGGGCATACTGGGGATACCGACAATCAGGAGTACATCCTACAGGTACTGGAGCGGGGACCATTTATTGGCATGGATCGATACGGAATAACTAGAGTATGTTCAAACGAATCCCGAAACGATACCGTGATTGCGTTGGCCAAACTAGGGTATGCAGACCGCATGTTCCTATCACAGGATTATTGCTGTTCCTATGATTGGTATCCCGATGGAACATCTGCAAAAACATTTCCGAAGTGGAGCATGAGTTTTGTGTTAGAAGAAGTGATTCCAGAATTGAAGAAAAACGGTGTAACGGAAGAGCAGGTTACCAATATGATGGTTGATAACGCTCGCCGTTGGTTTGAGGGAAATTAGGAAACTTGCAAAATAGTATAAACAAGGAGATGAATGGTACATGGTTAAGCAAATTCGAATTGGAAAGACAGATTTATATGTGAATCCTATTGGTTTAGGTACCAATGCGGTTGGCGGACATAATCTATTTCCCAACCTGGATGAGGAAGCAGGAAGGGATTTAGTACGGGTAGGATTGGAACAGGGAATTAACTTTTTGGATACTGCGTTTATCTATGGTCCAAAGCGTTCTGAAGAAATCGTCGGGGAAGTGGTCAAGGAAAGGGGAAATCGTTCAGAGATTGTGATTGCCACAAAAGCCGCCCATAAATTTGTTGGGGGTGAAGTGACGCTCGATAATTCCCCAAGCTTTTTAAAGCGGGCAGTAGAGGAGAGCCTAACGCGCCTGCAAACGGATTACATAGATTTATTTTATATTCATTTCCCTGATCAAGATACACCTAAGGATGAAGCGGTCGGGGCCTTGAAGCAGCTAAAAGATGAGGGGAAGATCAGGGCGATTGGGGTCTCTAATTTTTCCCTCGAGCAGTTAAAGGAAGCGAATAAAGACGGCTATGTCGACGTCTATCAAGGGGGCTATAACTTATTAAGCAGAGAAGCAGAGAAAGAATTATTCCCATACACGATTGAACATGATATTTCTTTTGTTCCTTTCTACCCGCTTGCCTCCGGGTTTTTGACGGGAAAATATAATATTAATACAGTGATTAGTGAAAAGAATCAAAAACGGCCGCAATTCCAGAAAGAAGTGTATGAGCAAAACTTAGCTAAAATTGAGAAGGTAAGGGAAATTGCCGATGCAAAAGGGGCAGAGGTTGCTCATGTGGTACTTGCCTGGTATTTAACACGTGAAGGAATCGATGTGATTATTCCAGGTGCCAAAAATGCAGACCAAGTGCTTCATAATTTAAAAACGCTAGATGTGGAGCTTTCACCACAAGAGATTCAAAGCATTGACCAGATATTCCAATTATAAATCAGAAAAAGGACCCTTTGGAAACTTAATTCCGATGGGTCCTTCAATTTTTAAAAGCTTAAATTCTTACTACGAATCTCCCTTTTGCCTGTCCTTTCAAAATGATAGGCAGGGTTTCAGGCAGGTCGTCTAGCGAAATTTCAACTGCAATGGAATCCAATAGCGTGGACGGCTTTAAGTCTGTGGCCATTCGATCCCACAGCTTTTTGCGTACTTCCATTGGGCAATAGACCGAATCGATCCCCAGCAGGTTTACACCACGCAGAATAAAAGGAAAGACGCTAGTCGGAACGTTTCCTCCTCCAGTTAATCCACTTACAGCTACTGATCCACCATAATGAATTTTACTTAAAATTGCTGCAAGGGATTCGCCGCCGACCGGATCAACCGCACCAGCCCAAAGTTGTTTATCCAATGCCTTATTTTTTCCATTATAAACCTCATCCCTTGAGATAACTTCAGCCGCCCCCAGCTTATGTAAAAAATCATGCTCTGTAGCTTTACCAGTGCTCGCAACAACCTCATATCCCCGTTTGGCCAGCATCGATACAGCGATACTTCCGACACCGCCGGTTGCTCCAGTTACCAAAACCTTTCCCTTTGCAGGGGTAACACCGTTTTCTTCTAACCTTTGTACAGAAAGGGCAGCAGTAAATCCAGCAGTTCCTAGAACCATCGCTTCTTTCAGCGAAAGATTCTCCGGAAGCGGAACAACCCAATCGCCAGGAATCCGTGCATATTCACTGAAGCCTCCATAATGGGATACCCCAATCTCATAGCTTGTCGCGATAACTTTATCACCTTCTTGGAAGCGTGGGTCCTGAGACGAGACAACAACTCCCGCTAAATCAATACCTGGGATAAACGGATATGACCTGACTATTTTGCCATCTGCGATGCTGGCGAGTCCATCCTTATAATTTATGCTGGAATAAGCAACCTTAATTAGTACTTCCGCTTCAGGAAGGATGTCAAAAGAAACTTCTTTAACCTCAACTGAAAAATCGGTCTCCGTCTTATCAACCACTAATGCTTTAAACAATTCACTCAAATTTTTTCCCCTCCCACTTTTTTACTATTGAAGCCATTTTACAAGGAAAAGCCTTTTTTGTAAAACAAATTCAGATTTATCAAAAAATTAATTAAAAAGAAATAGGAAAAAGGAAGCGTACTTATTGAGGAAAATGTTGAATAGTATAGAACTGCATTCAACTTGTTTTTAAATTAGGAAAGAGGTGGCGCATTGCAGACGATTAGCCTAAAAAGGATGTTGTTAATGGCATCCATGTATGTACTAATTTTCCTACTAATCATTCCCGCTTCTTATGTTGCCGCAAACGGTCAAGGGAATGGAAATGAAAACGGGAACAATAACGGGGGACAACAGGAAGGGAATAACGGCAATCCTAATAACGGGAACTTGGGCGACCAGGATCAAAAGGGTAATAAGAGTACAGAGATTCATTTTCATTTAAAAAATGACTGTAAGGAAAACGTAGTAGAGGTTTATGTCCTTTGGAAAGGCGTTTGGACTAAGATGGAAGCACCAGGGAATTCCCCGAATTTTAAATTAAAAGATAATGCTGAATACGTAACGGATGATATCACTGCCTTCAAGCTGATTATAAAGGACAGGGAACCGGTTATCATTCCTGTAAGCGACGTAAGAGTCGGTGTCGAAGCAAACGGTACCATCAATTATTGGCAGGAAAAATGTTATCCTCCACCACCACCGCCTCCGCCAGGTGACGATGACGATGATCATGGCAATCCAGGGGATAATCCGGGAGATAAGCCAGGCGACAATCCGGGAGATAAGCCAGGCGACAATCCGGGAGATAAGCCGGGAGACAATCCAGGAGATAAACCAGGAAATTCAGAAAATCCAAATCAACCAGGGCCAAATCCGGGAGGTACGGATAATAATACCCCGCCTCCACAAAATCAAGGAAATCAGAATCCTCCGGCACAAGAAACTATAAAACAAACCACAACAACTGGGGTTCTTCCAAAAACAGGAGAGTCAAGCCCATTTGGCTATTATTTACTCGGACTACTCGTTACCGCTTCCGGTGTGTATTTATTAAGACGGAAAAAGCTAAACAACTAGAATCATAGCTTTGAGGGAGATTAATATCTCTCTCAATTTTTTTATTGAGGTGTATATATGAAAAAGTTAACTGCTGTCCTTTTAATTCTTTTAGGCATTATGATTATGTTTTATCCAAAAATTACAGAGGTTTTTCATAACCATGAACAAAATTTACTGTTAAAGAAATGGGATGAAAAAAAACAAGGAAACAAAACCTCTCTGGAAAATAATTATCAACGTCTAAATAAGGCATTTGATGAAAGCCTGGAAAAGGAGCCTATTCCTGAGCGTGGAACAATTCAGGAGCCTGCCCTGATAAATAAAAATTTCGAAATGGACGGCATGACCGGTATTATAAAAATACCAAAGATAGACCTAACTCTGCCCATATTAGAAGGGGCAAGTCAAGCCAATTTAAAAATTGGTGCTAGCCATTTGGATGGTACGGCCCTTCCCGGTGAAATCGGTAACGCCGCCATTGCAGCCCATCGCAGCCGATCGTATGGAAGAATGTTTAACCGCTTGAATGAACTAAAGCCTGGCGATGAAATTGTGGTGGAGGACAAAAAACAAGCCTATACCTACGATATTTACAATGTTTTAATTGTGGAACCTGATGATTTATCTGTTTTAAATCCCAATGGTCAAGACCGGATCTTGACATTGATCACCTGCGACCCTATCACCACAGGAACTCACCGTCTAATTATCCACTCCAAATTAAAAGGGGACTGATTCTTTTTTGTGCTATTCAGGCCTCATTTTTCATTTTGCCCCCTTTTTAGTGGGCTTTTTGTATGGTAGAATTTAGGCATTTATACAAGATGGATGTGGTGTAATAAAATGGATATGAAATCTAAATGGAACGCCAAATACAAAGATCGCCTGAATGAGTTAAAGGAGCCTGATCCCAATCCCAGATTGAAAGATCTTTCAGTACATCTTCACGGCGGGAATGCCCTTGACCTTGCCTGCGGTCTAGGTGGAAACAGTATTTTTCTTGCCCAATTAAACTATCATGTAGAGGCTCTTGATATATCAGAGATTGCCATCAACTTTCTTCAGGAACAAGCTGTTAAACAGCAACTTAATATTAATCCGCGAGTCTGTGATTTAACGGATGTCACGCAGCTTAAGATGGCGCTCAGTGCAACAGACCTTATTGTGATTACCTACTACCTAGACCGATCCCTCTTTCCGTTTGTCAAAAGCATGGTAAAAAGGAACGGATTTTTCTTTATGGAAACCTATTTTCAGTCACCCAAGACAGCATACCAAACGATATCCAATCAATATAAATTGAAGCCAACAGAGCTTTTAAACGAATTCAGTGAATGGAAAGTGCACTTTTTTGAAGAGAACGACCAAGAAGGACGGCAAACGGTATTTTGTCAAAAGGTTTAGCTATTTAAAAAATATAAGGGAGGTGAAATGGTGATTGACCCAAAAGTTGACGATAACGCCAAAGTTTTAGAAATTCCAGTGGGTGGAATACATCTTTACATCGATTCGCCTGAAAGGCAAAAAAGGTTATATAAGCGGACTTTGGGGGTAGCGGTCATTTCCCAGATGCTCGGTGGGGCAGGACTTGCTGCTGGTGTAACGGTTGGGGCACTGCTAGCCAAAAATATGCTGGGAACCGACCGGTTTGCCGGACTGCCAGTTGCATTGTTGACTCTTGGTTCCGCAGGTGCAGCACTTCTGATAGGAAGACTGTCGCAGCGATACGGCCGCCGTTTTGGACTGGCAGCGGGTTTTTTGGCCGGGGGGATCGGCGCGATTGGAGTGGTGACGGCAGCTGTCATCAATTCTATTATTCTGCTGTTTGCATCACTATTAATCTATGGTGCCGGAACCGCAGCTAACCTGCAAACACGTTATGCAGGTACCGATCTCGCTAGTCCTTCACAGCGGGCAACCGCGATTAGTATCACCATGTTAGCGACGACTTTCGGAGCTGTTGCCGGGCCGAACCTTATTGATGTAATGGGCAGGTTCGCTTTGTCAGTGGGCGTCCCTGCTTTGGCTGGGCCGTTTATTTTAGGGGCAGCTGCGTTCATTCTGGCCGGTTCCGTGTTGTTGTTGTTCCTGCACCCAGATCCTCTCAAGATTGCGAAGCTATTGTCGGAAGTTAATAGCAGCAATGGAGATTCTTCTTCAAAACTACCCATCGGTGCATCACTCAAGAAGAAGCGCGAACTCGTAGTCGGTGCTGCCCTGATGGTCCTAACACAGTTAGTGATGGTTGCCATCATGACCATGACACCTGTCCATATGAGAAACCATGGACATGATCTGAGTGATATCGGATTAATTATCAGTATTCATATTGGCGCCATGTACCTTCCATCTCTGGGGACCGGAATACTTGCTGATAAAATTGGCCGTACGGCAATGTCCATTGTTGCAGGTGCTACTTTGCTTACGGCAGGTGTCCTTGCTGCTTTTGCACCGTCTGATTCAATGCTCGTCCTTATGATTGCACTTGCACTTCTAGGGCTTGGCTGGAACTTCGGGTTGATTAGCGGTACGGCGCTTATTGTCGATGCAACGGATGTGTCCACGCGCGCTAAGACACAGGGGACCTTAGATGTTTTGGTTGCTCTTGCCGGTGCTTCTGGCGGGGTTCTTTCTGGGATGGTAGTTGCGCAGACAAGTTACACGATACTTTCACTAGTAGGGGGGATTCTATCTTTGCTGCTTATCCCTGTTGTCATTTGGTCCAGGAGTAAACAACCGAATGAATAGCATAAAAGTTCCAGGCCAATATTGGCTTGGAATTTTTTCGTGTATGGAAAATTTTCATGAATAGCCCAGACACCACAATACTTCTTTAACATGACCGGTAACCAATGAATACAATGATTGACATAGAGTTCTAATACTGATGCCCAATGGGGGGATAACGTTGAAGATTGAGTACAATCATGCCTTTGGTTTGCCAAGAAATTTAGTATGGAAGTGGATGAAAGATGAAACGGTTCTAAAAAACTCGATTCCAAACTGCAAGTCGTTTGTTGAAACTTCAAGTGGTGTCTACCGAGGCGAAATTGATATCCGGATTGGTCCAATCAACGATGTATTTGCGATCGACATAAGACGTATAGAAGAGAAAAACCCATCATTTTATCGCCTGAAAATAAACGGAACTAGCAAACTTGGAAATATTCAGGCGCAGTCTGATTTATTTCTAAGAGATTGGCAAGGGGCTTGCAAATTAACTATTAAAGCTGATGTTGTGATAACAGGGACTATGGAAGTGACTCCTGATCGGTTACTAAATGGAGCAGCAATCAAGGTAATCGAAAACCTATTCCAAAACCTGGAGAAGGAAATTAAAAAGGCTGTCTATCAGTCCAGAAAGAAATTTCGTACTTGAGACCTAAAGCTGGATGTTTTCTTAATTGAAATGATATAAAGTGGAAGAAAAAGGTTTCTTAGATTCAGAAAATACTCTTATATTGACCGTTATTAGAATATTCTATATTTTTGTTGTATTTCAGTGTACTTTTTCTCTAAAATTATCTTGAATAAAAGAATTTTAGGGAGGCTTAATTTATGGTCGAGAAAACGCTGGATCTTCAGAAATTAGTTGAAGCTGTTGAAAAAGAGGTTGTGGAGTGGCGCAGGCATCTCCATGAAAATCCTGAACTTTCATTTCAAGAGGTAGAAACATCCAAGTACGTATTTGAGAAGCTGGAGTCCTTTGGCAATATTGAGTTATCCCGTCCAACGCCAACAAGCGTGTTAGGTAGGATTATCGGCGCAAAGCCTGGTAAAGTTGTTGCTTTACGTGCTGACATGGACGCGCTTCCAATTCAAGAAGAAACCGGGCTGCCATTTGCCTCCAAAAATGACGGTGTGATGCACGCCTGCGGTCATGATGGACATACTGCCATGCTTTTAGGAGCTGCAAAAGTTCTGTCCCAATTAAAGGATGAAATAGAAGGGGAAATCCGCTTTTTCTTCCAGCATGCGGAGGAATTGTTCCCTGGCGGCGCATCGGAAATGGTGAAGGCCGGCGTTACAGAAGGAATTGATGGGGTCATCGGCGTTCACCTTGGTTCGCAAATTCCTTCAGGGATCTTTACCGTTTGTTATGGACCAGTCACTGCAGCGACTGATGCATTTGATATTGATATTCAAGGCAAGGGCGGACATGGTTCTGCACCAAATGCAACGATTGATCCAATAGCTATCGGTGTTCAAATTATTAACGGAATCAACCAAATCATTTCACGAAAAGTGGATGCAGCCCAGCGCGCTGTCATTTCTGTTACCAAATTCAATGGCGGAACAGCCAATAATATTATTCCTGATCGCGTAAGCCTTGGCGGTACTGTCCGTACGTTTGATCGTGAAGTACGTAAACAAATTCCTGTCTGGATTGAAAAAATTGCAAAAGGGATCACTGAAGCCCATGACGCTTCCTATGAACTAAACTATATGCTGGGATACGCACCTGTCATAAATGAAGAAAATATCACCAAATTGGTGGAGCAAACCATTGTGGAAACATTCGGAGAAAGCAAACGAGTCATTGCAAATGGAATCATGGGAGGGGAAGATTTCTCGGCATTTTCAGCGGAAGCACCGGGATGTTTTGTTTTCCTAGGTGCTGGAAGCGAGAACCCTGCCGAAAATTATCCGCATCATCATCCAAAATTTGATGTGAAGGAAGAGTCTTTAATAAAAGGTGTCAATTATTTCGTCCGCTCGGCCCTCAAATTCTTAGGTGAAAAATAAAAGTACCCGTTATGTGGAGGGGATTTTGTGATTGAAAGAGTAGTAGATATCCAGAAACTAATAGAGGCAGTTGAAGAAGAAGTAATTGAATGGCGCAGACATTTTCACGAAAATCCGGAGCTTTCTTTCCAAGAGTTTGAAACCTCTAATTACGTTTATGAAAAACTGCAATCGTTTGGCAATATTGAAGTTTCCAGGGTCACGCCAACCAGTGTCATGGGACGCTTATTCGGCAGCCAGCCTGGCAAAGTCTTGGGGCTCCGGGCAGATATGGATGCCCTGCCAATCCTAGAGGAAACAGGATTGCCATTTGCCTCCAAAAATATAGGTGTGATGCATGCCTGCGGTCATGATGGACATACGGCGATGCTCCTTGGCGCAGCTAAAGTTCTGTCGCAATTACAGGACGAAATCAAAGGGGAAGTTCGCTTCTTCTTCCAGCATGCAGAAGAACTTAATCCTGGCGGCGCCCAGGAAATGGTAAAGGCGGGGGCAGCAGATGGCCTTGACGGTGTGATTGGACTTCACCTTGGTTCACAAGGTCCGTTGGGTAAATTCTCGCTCTGTTACGGACATGTGACTGCGGCGTGTGATGATTTTGATATTGTCATTCAAGGTAAAGGCGGGCATGGTTCGGCACCGGAAGAAACTGTTGACCCGATTGCCATTGGTGTTCAGTTGGTAAATGGAATCAATCAGTTTATCTCTAGAAAAGTCGATGCCAGCCATAGAGCAGTTATTACGGTTGCCCAGTTCCACGGGGGAACGGCCAACAATATCATTCCAGACAAAGTGACCTTAGGCGGTACTGTCCGAACGTTTGACCCGGAAGTTCGCAAGGAGATTCCAATCTGGTTGGAAAAATTAACAAAGGGACTCACAGAAGCACATGGTGCAACTTATCAATTAAACTATGACTTTGGCTACAGTCCAACTATCAATGAAGAACAAATTACCTCTATGGTTGAAAAAGTTATTATTGAAACCTTTGGTGAGGAGCATTTTGTCAGAGGTACAGCATTGATGGGTAGTGAAGATTTCTCGGCATTTGCAGAGGCAGCACCGGGATGCTTCGCCTTTTTGGGGGCGGGAAGCCACAACCCTGCCGAAAATTATCCACACCATCATCCAAAATTTGATGTAAAAGAAGAAGCATTGATTCTAGGGGTTCAATATTTTGTCAGAAGCGCATTGCAGTACTTAAATGAAAATTAAGATGTAAAAGGGGCCTGAACCCCGGTACGTTAATGGTTAACGCGCCGGTGCCAGGCCCCTTATTTATTTGATAGGGATATGGATTGAAATGCTTGTTCCCCAATCGAGTTTGCTGCGGATGGCCAGGCCATAGTTATCCCCGTAGGTTAGCTGCAAGCGTTTATGGGTATTATAAAGGCCGATGTGATCGTTTGCTGTATAATTTGATTTTAGCTTTGAACGGATTTCCTCTAGCCTTGCCTTGCCGATTCCTTTGCCATTATCAATGACCGCTACATAAAGGTGTGAAGGAAACACTCTTATTTTCGCTTTAATCGAAAGGGTTCTTCCCAAGCCCGGCAGGCCATGCTGGAGTGAATTCTCAATCAAAGGCTGTAGGAACAGTTTAACAACATAATAGTTTTCAACACCCTCATCACATTCCCAATAGAACGCAAATTGATCCTTATGCCTAATTTTCTGAATCTCAACATAGCTTTTCGTATGTTTGATTTCATCCTTTAAAACAACTAAGCTATCCTTTGCAGTTAAAGAATAGCGGAGGATATTCCCGAGATGATCAATCATTTGGTTAATCTCGTTTGGCCGCTTGGTAAGACTGATAACCTTCCAATTAATCGTTTCTAGTGTATTATACAAAAAATGCGGATTTAATTGGGATTGGTGCACGGATAATTCCAGTGCCTGCATTTTATATTTTCTCTCCGACAGGAGCACCTTCATATAGGATTGCTCCATAAAATTGGTCAAAATCTTATGAATGATTAGGCTGTGAACATCCGTTACCACGGATGGCAAATGGGGGAGAGGTTCACCTTTTTCGGCATTATTTAAGATGTTGAAAATCGAATCAATTTCGGCAAAATTCCTTTTTGTTAGGAAATAAGCAATAATCCCTCCCACGATAACCGACGAGAGTAAAAGAATTAATGTAACCATGCTTAATTGGTATGGCAGCTTATAAAGGGAACTCCTCGGGATAGTCGAAAAAAACACCCAGCCATATTTTTTTGAGTCCAGTTTAAATACAGCAGAAGGGTCGTTTCCTATTTTCAATGTGTTAATTTCATTAGAGGAGGAAATCATTTCCTTCTTTTCGAATGACGTTAAATGGACTGGATGATTTACAAACAGAACTTGGTTACTTTTATCCATGACCAAAATATTTTGACCGCTCATTTTATATAAGCTGTTTAGATTATCCTTTACATAATCAGTGTTTACATTCAAAATAATATAACCCATGTTACCGTTTGCGAGAGTAAAGCTTCGATACAAAGAAATGACATCAATCTTCTGGTCAGGAAAATCTACGAGCTTTCGAATGACTGTTCTTTTTTGGGTCCAAACAGTATCAGCGCTTTTGAACTTGTCGATCCCCTTGTACCAGGAAACATCATCGAAATGACGGAGGTCTACTACACCGCCTGTTGTCGATGTTAAAAAACGTTGTTTGTCATTCTCTATATAAATATAAATCGAATCAATGTACGGATGAGCAATCGCGGGAGAGTCGATGGTATTTTTTAACGACGCCAGTTTAACAAAATCCTCAGGATCCAGCCATTTTTTCTCGAGCATGTTTTGCAGGTCCAGAAATTCTTTGGCGCTAGCGGCAATGGTTAAGTTAATAGAATTTAGCTCATCGAAAATCATTTCCACGTTCATTTGGATTTGATTTAATAGATTCAAGTTTTCTTGATTTATCTTTTCCTTCAGATATAAATGAATTAACGTAATCGCAAGTGTTCCTAGAATTAACACCGGGATTAGCATTGGAATCAGCAGCTTGCTTAAATTTTTAATAAAAAAGGAACGTTTTAAAGAATCCATTAGGAAGCGCCCTTAATTTAGCCGATATTCCTTTGGGCTGACCCCAAAATATTTTCGGAACGCACGTGTGAAATTCTTGGCATTGCTATATCCGACCATTTCACTTACCTCATAGGCCTTGTACTTCATTTCTTTAATTAATTTTGCTGCTTCTTCCATTTTTACTTGAAAAAGAAAATCAGAGAAATTGACATCTGTTTTTTGTTTAAAATATTTACTTACATAATGGGGGTTCATGTAAACGACTTGGGCAGCCTCATCCAGGGTGGCATTTTTAAAATTGATTTTCACATAATCTTTAATTTTATTAATAATCGGATCATCATCATCGTTTTTTAGTTTTGCGGAAGCCGTTTGGGTGGAGGCAGGAGTTCTTTGGTCTAGTTCTTTTTTAATTTGCGAAAACGCTTCCGTTATTTCTGAAAAATTTGTGGGTTTTAGAATATAATTTTTGACCCCGTACTTAATGGCAGACTGGGCATAGTGGAACTCCTGGTAACCGCTTAAAAAAACAGTCAAGACAGGGGAGTTCTGCTCATGCATCTCCTTTATGACCTCAATGCCAGTCATGATGGGCATTTGAATATCGCAAAGCAAAACGTCAGCATTTCCCTCTGATACTAGGTCCAGGGCTTCTTTCCCATTTGCTGCTTCCCCAATGACTTCGAACCCAAGTTCATTCCACGGAAAATAGTTTACTAGACCGTGCCGGATTTCATATTCATCATCAGCAATCACCAATTGGTACATTTGGCACCCCCTAAAACATTATTTTAATATTCAAAATATACTACACTTTGACACGTTCAACAAGCGTAAGCCTATCACTGTTTGTCAAGTAATGATACGAAATGTCAATTCAGGTCCCTTTTTTTCATACTACTATTTTTAATAAAATAATGTTAACCGAATGGAATGTTCCGAAAATTTTTAAAATTAATAGTTTTTAGAAAGAGTGGTGAAGGAATGAAACCTTTACTGGAAGTAGACCATGTCCAAATTGCATTTGAAACAGACAAAGAAGAAGTGATTTCAGTAGAAGAGGTGAGTTTTTCAGTCAACCCTGGAGAAACCATCGGCATTGTTGGGGAGTCCGGTTGCGGAAAAAGTGTCACCTCCTTATCGATAATGGGTTTGCTCGGAAAAAACGGAAAAGTAAAAAAGGGCCAAATTCTTTTCGGAGAAGAAGACCTGACAAAAGTATCCAATCAGCGTTTAAGAGATATCAGGGGAAATGAGATATCGATGATCTTTCAGGAACCCATGACCTCTTTAAATCCTGTTTTCACCATTGGAAACCAAATGATTGAAGGAATCAAACTTCACTTAAAGATGAATCCAAAGGCTGCTAAGGAATATGCCATTGAAATGTTAAAAAAGGTTGGAATTCCGAGGGCGAATGAGATTATGAAGGAATACCCGCATGCATTGTCAGGCGGAATGCGGCAGCGGGTGATGATTGCGATGGCGCTTGCGTGCAAGCCGAAGCTGTTGATTGCGGATGAACCGACAACTGCCCTGGATGTAACGATACAGGCACAAATTCTCCAGTTGATGAAAACCTTGCAAAAGGATTCTAATACAGCCATTATGCTGATTACTCATGATCTTGGGGTGATTGCGGAAACGGCCGACCGAGTTATTGTCATGTATGCCGGTCAGGTTGTCGAGGAAGCAGATGTTTTTACGCTATTTAAAGAGCCAAAGCATCCTTATACCCAAGGGTTAATGGCCTCCATTCCACATTTGGAATATGAAAGTGAACAACGCCTGGCTTCAATTCCTGGTTCAGTGCCAAGCATCAAGCATATGCCAACAGGCTGTCGGTTCCATACCCGCTGCCCATATGCAACGGAACGGTGCGAGCAGGAACAGCCTGGTCTTAAAGATGTTCAGGCAGGGCATAAAGTAAGATGCTGGTTAACCGAGGAAGACGGTTTAAGGACAAACACCGATCAACCAAAGGAGGAAATATTCACATGACCACCATGATTGAAAAAGAAACGACTCCTTTACTAAAAGTAGAAAAACTAAAAACCTATTACCCTATTAAAAAGGGTGTTTTTTTGAAAACGGTTGGTCACGTGAAAGCGGTAGATGGGGTCGACTTTTATATTAACGAAGGTGAAACACTCGGATTGGTAGGAGAGTCGGGCTGCGGAAAATCAACCATTGGGAAAACGCTAGTAAGGTTGGAAAATGCTTCGGAGGGTAAGGTGTATTTCCAGGAGAAAGAAATCACCACTGCTAACAGAGATACGATGAAAGGTCTGCGCCGGGACTTGCAGATTATTTTTCAAGACCCATATTCATCTCTGAATCCAAGGAAAAGAATCAAAGACCTGCTCGAAGAACCGATGAGAATTCATCAAGTAATTGAAAAGGAAAAAATCCATAAACGGGTGGACGAGCTTTTAGAGCTGGTTGGTCTGCCGAAAAGCTATAAAAATCGCTACCCTCACGAATTTTCCGGCGGCCAGCGGCAGCGGATCGGGATTGCCAGGGCCTTGTCGCTAAATCCAAAACTGATCATTTGTGATGAGCCGGTTTCCGCTTTGGATGTATCCATTCAGGCGCAAATCTTAAACCTGTTGAAGGACTTGCAAAAAGAATTCAACTTGACTTATTTATTTATTGCCCATGGGTTAGGAGCTGTAAAGTATATCAGCGACCGGATTGCCGTCATGTATTTGGGGAGAATTGTGGAGGTAGCAAAAACGGAAGAAATCTTCAAAAATCCGCAGCATCCTTATACAAAAGCGTTGTTAAGCTCTTATCCGATACCAAACCCTGAATTAAGATCGAAAGAAAGAATCATTATTGCTGGCGATGTCCCAAGTCCGGCCAATCCTCCAAGCGGCTGTAGCTTTCACACTCGCTGCCCGATTGCAACGGCGATTTGTCGGGAGCAAAGACCTGTTCTAAAAGGTAAGGAACATAGCGTTGCCTGCTTCGCGGTAAACGATGCATAAAAATTAGTTTTTGAAAGAGGGTGAAAATTTGATTCCCTATATTATCCGCAGACTTTTAATTGCCATCCCAGTTTTATTTGGGGTAATGGTTGTCAATTTTATCATCATTAATATGGCGCCGGGAAACCCGGTTGATATGTATGTCGACCCCAATTCTTCACCTGAACTGCTGGAGATGCGGAAGGAACAGCTGGGTTTGAATGATCCGCTTTACATTCAATTCTTCCATTGGCTTGGTAATCTTGCACAAGGCAATTTAGGCTACTCCTTTTCAACCTATGAACCAGTATCAAAGATGATTTTCGAAAGGCTTGGCCCAACGTTTGAATTAATGGGACTTGCCCTTCTAGTCGGGTTAATCATCGCCCTGCCTATAGGGATTTTAAGTGCAGTCAAGCAATATAGCAAACTTGACTATTTGGCGACAGGGACTTCTTTTTTCGGAATTTCCATCCCGCATTTTTTCCTAGGATTGGGCCTTATTTATATCTTTGCTGTACAATTGCAGGTTCTGCCGGCTGGGGGCATGTCGACTCTCGGCAGTGAGGACAATTTCTTGGATAAGGTGCAGCATTTAATTCTTCCGGTGATCGTGCTCGCAGTCGGAATTTCTGGACAATATGTCCGCTATGTCAGGGCAAGTCTTTTGGAGGTGCTGGGCCAGGACTATTTAAGGACGGCGAGAGCAAAGGGGTTAAAGGAATTTGTTGTTACCAATAAACATGCTTTAAAAAATGCCTTGATTCCGATTATTACGATTATTGGTATGGAGATTCCTTTCTTGCTTGGCGGAGCGGTTATCACCGAACAAATTTTTCAATGGCCAGGAATGGGACAGCTGACCATTCAGTCCATCATGTCAAGGGATTATCCAACACTAATGGCTCTCAATCTATTAACAGCTTTTATGGTGCTGTTTGCCAATCTATTAACAGATATTGTTTATTCGTTTGTTGACCCGCGCATTAAGTATAAATAGGAAAGGAGGAACATGGTATGCCAATGCTTGAAACAAATATTAAAAAGGATGTAGAACCTCCCATTCCTCATACAGAGATTGGCGGAGAGGAAACACCTTTACAACTAATACTTAAACGTTTTATGAAGCATCGCTTGGCCGTAGCAGGCAGTATTTTGATGTTGTTAATCATCCTGATTGCGATTTTTGCACCAGCTATTGCACCAAAGGACCCGTATCAGGTTTATGACGAATTCTCTGCACCGCCATCTGCTGAGCACTGGTTAGGAACAGACCAAGTCGGACGGGATCTTTTTACACGCCTTATCTATGCTTCAAGGGTTTCGATGGCAGTCGGACTAGGGGCAGTTCTTATTTACACCGTCATTGGAACAATCCTAGGTGCGGTATCCGGCTATTTTGGCGGATGGGTCGATATTGTGTTAATGCGATTGACAGACGTCTTCATGTCATTTCCAGGATTGATGTTAATTCTTGTAGTGGTCAGTATTTTAGGGCCTAGCCTATTTAATATCATCTGGATTTTGGGACTCCTTGGCTGGCCGGCCGTTGCCAGATTGGTTCGCGGAACGGTACTTTCGCTGAAACATGTTGATTATGTCAAATCGGGCATTGTGCTCGGATTAAGTACACCCAGGATTTTATTCCAGCATATTTTACCGAATGCGATTGCTCCGATTCTTGTCCAAGCTACATTTGGCATAGCAGCAGCCATTATCGTAGAAGCATCTCTAAGCTTCCTCGGGATGGGGGTACAACCGCCGACAGCAAGCTGGGGGAACATGCTGACAGATGCCCAATCCTTAACGGTATTAACCGACCAGCCATGGCTATGGGTTCCTCCGGGAATCATGATTGTCGTTGTTGTATTAGCCATCAATTTTATCGGTGATGGCCTAAGGGACGCTCTGGATCCGAAAACATTGAAGTAAAAATAGGGACTAGCGCTTTAACATAGTGGGGGTTATGCTTCCATCACATTAACGCGTTAAACAATTGGGGGCTAAGCCGCCAAATATATAACAATCTAATATAAAACGAAATGAGGGAAGGGAATGAAGAAGTTAAAAAGAAAGTTTTTAACGGTTTTATCGGTTGCTTTGCTATTATTTTTAAGCGCATGTTCAGGTTCTAACAATGCATCAAGCACACCGAAGGAAAATGGGAAGAGCAACGGCTCCACACAATATGGTGATACCATTGTCGTAGGTGTTTCAAACGCTATCGGTGCAATCAATCCGATTAATACCCGTGACTTGGGTGCCATTACATTGGCAAATATTCTATTTGATCCTTTCTTTGAACCAGATGAAAACATGAAATTTCAAAATAAGTTAGCTGAAAGCTTTGAAACAAAAGATAACCAAGCGTTTACGATTAAAATTAATTCAAAGGCAAATTGGACAGATGGGAAGCCTGTTACGTCTGAGGATGTTAAATTTACGTTTGATCTGCTGGCCAATCCTGCCGTTCAAAGTTCCGGCTTGAAAACTCTTAACGTTATTGATGGTCTGGATGAAAATGGCCAGCTGCCAAAAGGAGAAAAATTTGTTAAGGGGATTGAAGTAGTTGATGACAAAACCTTTGTCATTCATACGAAAAAGCCGACTGACCCAAACTATCTTAAAGGGAGCTTAATCAATTTCCGAGCTGTTCCAAGTCATATCTTAAAGGATAAGGATCCAGCAACGCTTCATCAAGATCCATTTATGTTAAAGCCAACCGTTTCCAATGGTGCCTATTCGCTTGTTAACTTCAGCGGGGAATCGAGTGTAGAACTTAAGGCAAATCCAAATTACTATCGAGGTGCACCAAAAACTGCAAAGCTGTTCTTTAAGGTAGTTCCACAAGCAAACATTACAGCACAGCTGCAAACAGGCGAGATTCATATCAACTACCCATCCACCGGTGCAATTGCGATTCAAGATATTGAAAAAGTGAAAAATATGGCGAATGTCACAACAAATGATCCAAAGGGCTATGATTGGCAGGAAATCTACCTGAATACAAAAACCTTTGACCAGAAGATGCGCCAAGCGATCGCTTATGCGATTAACCGTCCGCAACTTGTTGAGAAGCTTTTAAAAGGAAAAGCAGAAATCATTGATGGACCATACACAAAGATCCATCCATATTTTGATAAAGACATTAAGAATTACCAGTATGATCCAGAAAAGGCAAAGAAACTTATTGCAGAATCAGGCTGGGATAAGAGCAAGCCAATTCGTGTCAATGTTCCGATCGGGAACCAAGTTCGTGAGCAATCCGCTGTTATTGTTGCAGAAAACTTAAAAGCAGTAGGGTTAAACGTTCAGGTTCAAAAGTTCGATTTCCCAACTCATATGCAAAAAGGTGCTAAGCATGACTTTGATATTATGTTCCTAGGAATTCCGTACCAAATTGATCCGGATGTAAGTACATTTTATGCTACTGGTGCAACCTATAATTTTGCTGACTATAGCAATCCCGAGCTTGATAATTTGTTAACACAAGGTAAATCAGAACCAGATCCAGAAAAGCGCAGAGTGATTTATGACAAAGTTCAAGAAATCCTGCATGAAGACCTGCCAACACTTTCACTTTATTCAGACTTCCTGATGGGAGCCGTAAATAAGAAAGTAAAAGTAGGACAACCAAAGCAATTCGGAATGTTCTACAACGTGAATGAATGGCAAATTGAAAAATAAATATAGTAATAGACTGAATTCTTACAGCATCAGCCGTACTCGGCTGCATGCTGTTTTTTTTGCCGCTGCTTCCCTTAGCAAAATAGCAGATTAAATAAACTGAATATTCCGTCCTAACTTTTCATACATATTACTATCTTCCAAAATCCACAACAATTCACATGATATCCCACAACTTCAGGCAATTTGGATATTGGTATTTTGTTGTTTTAATAAAAGCCCATTCATATTTAAATGGTAGAGGAGCTGTTAAAATGTATAGTTCATTGCAGGGTAAGACGGTTATCGTTACGGGTGGCAGTAAAGGGATTGGGAAAGGGATTGCCCGAGTGTTTGCAAGGCATGGTGCGAATGTAGCGGTTGTGGCCCGAAATTTGGGGGCTGCCCAAGCGTGTGCAGTTGAACTCAATTGTGAAAATGCAAAGGTTGTGGCATTCCAAGGTGACGTCCAAAATCGTGACTCGATGAAGGCTGTAGTGAAAGAGGTCCATGAAACATTTGGCGGTATTGATGTTTTGTGCGCCAATGCCGGGATTTTTCCATCTGCCTCGCTGGAGACGATGACAAATGAAGATTGGGATACTGTCATGAATACCAATGCGAAGGGCACATTCCACGCTGTACAAGCGTGCATCCCATATCTCAAGCAAGCTGAATACGGACGAATTGTCATTACCTCGTCGATTACTGGTCCTGTTACCGGTTATCCGGGTTGGTCTCATTATGCGGCTAGTAAAGCGGCGCAATTAGGTTTCATGCGAACAGCCGCCTTAGAGCTGGCTGGCGAACAAATTACCGTGAATGCGGTGCTGCCTGGGAATGTCTTAACAGAAGGACTCGAAGGTCTAGGTGATGACTACCTAGAAGAAATGGCCTCAGCCATCCCAATGAAAAAGCTTGGCACCGTTGAAGACATCGGTTATGCAGCCCTGTTCTTGGCCACTAAAGAAGCAGGCTTTATCACTGGACAATCGATCATCGTCGATGGCGGACAAATATTACCGGAAAATTAAGTTCGAGTTATTTTTTGAAAAAAAACTAATACCTTTACTAGAATAAAGGTTCCAATTCTGTGCTTAGTAGGTGGTACTAGATATGTCTTTATCCTATGAAGAACGAAAAACAACCATTATGGAATCTTTAGAAAAGGAAGAAAAGGTCCAAGTGCGCGTCTTGGCCAACCTTCTCCATGTTTCCGATGAAACAATTCGCCGCGACCTAGACCGGCTTGAAAAGGAAGGATATTTGAAAAAAGTATATGGTGGTGCCGTCAAAAATAAGATTCATAGCTGGGAACTGCCTTTTGATGAAAAAACAACGATTAACCAAAAAGAGAAACAAGCCATTTGTAAGGCGGCTGCAGACCTAGTGGAAGACGGCGACGTCATTATGATTGGCAACGGAACGACTCCGCTCGACATGATTCCGTTCCTTGCAGATAAGCAGGATATTACTCTGATTACCCATTCTGTTCCAGTCATGCTTGCGGCTATGGACAGTTTTAAGGGCCGAGTCATTTTTATCGGCGGCGAAATTGAAAGAAACCAGAAATATATGAGCGGGCCGCTGTCCGAACGGATGCTCGAAATGCTTCGTGCAGATAAAGCCTTTGTTTGTGCAGGCGGGATTTCCATTGCCAACGGAATTACAGATTATGATATCAGCGGATCAAGCATTTCTCGGAAAATGATGGAGCGCGCCGAAGAAGTCATTGTCCTTGCTGACCAATCCAAGTTTGGAAAAACTACCTTTGCATATATGTGCTCCATTACGGATGCATCCAAGATTATCACGGACCAAAGCTGCCCCGAGGAGTGGAAGAAAATAGTAGCCGCCCGTGGCGTTGAATTAATTGTGGCTGATGAGATATAGAGAAATCCTGAATTTCAAAAATTAAAGATGTGATAACCATCATAACTAAATGCTTTAATGAGAGATAAGGAGAAACGAATATGATTGAATTTGGCAGAAAAAATGAAATCCTTGACCGCTCAATTAAATGGTGGAACCCGGGAAAAACAAGCCAATGGCAAAAAGACGGCATTGACTTGGTGATGGGGAAACGAGAAGGATATTACTTTTATGATATGGAAGGCAAGAAATTAATGGATGTCCATTTAAATGGAGGAACTTATAATCTCGGTCACCGCAATCCAGAAATTATTGCCACTTTGAAAGAAGCATTGGATGAATTTGATATTGGTAATCACCACTTTCCGGCCATGACGCGTGCACGCCTCTCGGAAAAACTCTCACAATGTACACCTGACAGCCTTCATTATTCTATTTTATCTGCTGGAGGAAGCGAGGCTATTGATGTAGCCTTGAAATGTGCCCGCTATGCAACAAAACGGAAGAAAATTGTTTCGATTATAAATGGCTATCATGGTCACACAGGCCTCGCCGTCTCTTTGGGGAATGAACGGTATTCCCGAATGTTTCTAAGTGAGGGTGACCCGTCGGAATTTATTCATGTTCCCTTCAATGATTTGGATGCCATGGAACGGGCACTCGGAAATGAAGATGTCGCCTGTGTCATTATCGAAACCATCCCTGCAACCTATGGGTTCCCACTCCCGGAACGAGGTTATCTATCAGCAGTAAAAAGGTTGTGTGAAAGATTCGGGACACTTTATATCGCAGATGAAGTGCAGACTGGCCTAATGCGGACGGGCAAGCTTTGGGGGATTGAGCATTACGGAGTCGAACCGGATATTCTTGTCACCTCCAAAGGCTTCAGCGGCGGGATTTACCCGATTGCCGCAACCGTCGTCAGTAAACAAGCTGGGAATTGGATGAATGAGGATGGTTTTGCGCATATCTCAACCTTTGGGGGATCGGAATTAGGCTGTATTGTGGCCATGAAAGTGCTTGAAATCTCACAGCGTAAAGAGGTTCAGCAAAATGTTGATTTTGTGGCCCGATACTTGCGGACAGGATTAGAAACCATCAAGAAGCAGCATCCGGACTTTTTTGTCGGCATCCGTCAACTTGGGGTTGTTATGGGGCTTGAGTTTAATCATCCTCAAGGCGCCCTTTATGTCATGCAGGAACTTTATAAAAATGGCGTGTGGGCTATTTACTCGATGCTCGATAACAGAGTTCTGCAATTTAAACCTGGTTTGCTTTGCGATAAAGAATATTGTGATGAATTACTGTCAAAATGCGAGGCAAGCATCAAACAGGCAGCTAAATCGGTTTTCAGCTACAGTTAACAATTCGAAAGGAGTATTGAATATGGGCAGCTCCTCAATTGATTCTTTACAGGAATCCATGGAAAAATTTAATCAAATTGCGAAAGCCGCTATTCCTTTTTATCCGTTTTTATCGCAATCATCTATTCAGCTATTAAACTATTCCGAAAATGCTACTTACCTAATTACAGACACTACTACGAGGGAAAAATATATTCTGCGTGTGGGACGTCCCGGGTATCACACAAAAATAGAAGTGGAAAGTGAACTGGAGTGGTTAAGATCGATTGACCAGCATTCGTCCATCCAGGTCTCTTTGCCGGTGTCCGGGGGGAATGGTGTATATATACAAGTCGTCAACTATGAAAATATGAATTATCACTGTACTCTTTTCACGTTTTTAGAAGGTGAAGCGCCAAATGAAGACAATGAGCAGGAGCTAATCAGCCAATTTGAAATGCTTGGGGCGATTACGGCCCAATTGCATGAACACAGTATGGCAAATTGGGAACAACTCTGCCAAGTCCGCAGGCTTACTTGGGATTATGAAACCATCCTTGGCCAGACTCCGAAGTGGGGAAGATGGCAGGATGGGCTGGGTATAACGCCAGAGCGTGAAAAATTGTTCACTAGTGTTTCCGAAAAGATAAAAACGAGATTAGAGCGTTTCGGAAAAGCTCCCACCCGTTACGGACTCATCCATTCTGATTTACGGCTTGCCAATCTTTTGGTGGAGCGCGATCAAATCAAGGTAATTGATTTTGATGATTGTGGATTTGGTTGGTATTTGTATGACCTCGCCACTTCCTTAAGCTTTATTGAACACAAACCATATGTCCCCGGACTTATTGAATCATGGTTAAAAGGCTACCGAAGTGTCCGTCCACTTTCAAAGGCGGAAGAACAAGAAATTCCCACTTTTATACTAATGCGGCGGCTTCAGCTGATTGCCTGGGTGGGCAGCCGTGATAATGAGACAACACGTGAATTGGGCAGTGGCTTTACAGAAGATACCGATGAATTAGCAAAAAAGTATTTGCGAGATGGAAAAATATAAGAAACCTGAGGCAGTTTTAGGTGGTGATACAATGGATGCCGAATTGGTCGAAAAGATTACCAGATTAGTACTTTCGAAGCTGGAAGAATACGCGGGTCCGTCCCAATCCAACGGTTGGAACACAAGTCCTCATGAAGAAAACAACTACCCGGAATATCCGCCGTTGTCAGATTATGATTTTAAAAAATGGAAAGAAATTTCTTCAGCTATAGGTTTTTCTAAGGAAAGAACTCACCTCGCTCCCCTGTCAGAGGAAGAAATCAACATCTGGAAGAATATTTCCGCGTCAATTGACTTTAACAGGAGACCACAGGCAGATGCAGGCGGGCAGTCTGATTATCCTCCACTAACAAAAGAGGAATTATCGAGCTGGAAACGTTTAGGGACTAAGACTGCAAGTTGGGAAGAGGGACAAGGGCAGGTGAAATTTTTCCCGCATCATGATTAACAAGATAGATGAAGGGAGGGAGAATGTTTTTGCAAATGGATACAGATTTGAATTCTATTCAAGAAATGAAGGAAGCTGTCAGCAGGGCAAAGGAAGCGCAAGCAAGGTTTCAGGAATTTTCCCAGGAACAGGTCGACCGCATCGTCAAGCAAACCGCACAAGCAGCCTATCAAGCTTCTGAAAGACTAGCGCAAATGGCTGTTGAGGAAACAGGAATGGGTGTGGTTGAACATAAAAAAATTAAAAACGACTTAGGCTCACTGGGAGTCTACGAATCTATCAAGGATGAAAAAACGGTAGGTATCATCAGAACAGACAAAAAAGAAAAAATCACGGAAATCGCCTACCCGTTCGGTGTTATTGCCGGGATCATCCCAACGACGAACCCAACCTCGACGGCATTTTTTAAAACACTTATTTCATTAAAATCGCAAAATGCGATTGTCGTCAGCCCGCATCCTTCGGCGATAAAGTGTACAGTGGAGGCGCTTCGGGTATGCCGGGATGCCGCCACCGAGGCAGGCGCACCTGAAGGGTTAATCGGCTGGATCAGCAGACCGACAATGCCGGCAACAACGGAACTGATGCACCATCAAGATATCCAATTAATCCTGGCAACAGGCGGCGGCGGGCTGGTCCGGGCTGCGTACAGTTCTGGAAAACCTGCCTACGGTGTCGGACCAGGGAATGTTCCGGTTTATATTGATCGTTCCGCTAATATCAACAAAGCAGTCAAGATGATTGTTGACAGCAAAACGTTTGATAATGGCACGATTTGTGCCACCGAGCAGGCGATTGTCGTCCACAAAAACGTGAAAGAAATGACGATAAGAGAATTAAAAAATAATGGTGCCTACTTTTTAACTGGCTCAGAAAAGTCATTGGTCGAAAACGTGATTTCTCCAACACGTGGAAAATTGAATCCAGCGATTGTTGGAAGGTCTGCCGTAAAAATTGCTGCCATGGCTGGCCTTACGGTACCAAGTGAGACACGATTGTTAATTGCTGAGGAAGAATCGATTGGGAAGGAAATCCCTTTTTCAATTGAAAAACTTGCTCCGATTTTTGCCCTATATACAGCTACGGATGTAGAAGAGGCGAAAAGAATCTGCCAGGGATTGTTGAATATTGGCGGCAGGGGCCATAGCCTCGCCCTTCATACTAATGATGAGAATGTCGCCAAAATGTTTGGCCTTGAAATGCCCGTCTCTAGAATTTTAGTAAACACACTGGCATCGATTGGAGCTGCAGGTGCAACGACAGGATTGACCGCCTCGCTTACACTAGGGTGCGGGTCATACGGCGGCAACATTACGGGGGACAACATCACGGCACGGCATTTGATTAATATTAAACGAATCGCTTATGGAATAAAGGATGTACCAATTCCAAAGCCTGCACAATCGATTGAAAAAATTGGCAGCAGTGAGAAAATCGTCGAACAGGTCTTGGAAAAAACAAGCAAGAACCGGATGGAGATAGACAAAGAGATGATTACCCAGTTAGTTAAGAGTGTAATAGAACAATATCAAAAATCTTAGTACATTTAGGAGGAATATGGTATGGCGATAAATGGTGCTCTTGGCATGATTGAAACAAGAGGTTTGGTAGCTTCATTGGAAGCGGCCGATGCGATGGTAAAAGCAGCGAACGTAAATCTTGTAGGGAAGGTCCATGTTGGCGGAGGAATTGTGACTGTGTTAGTAACGGGTGATGTCGGCGCGGTTAAAGCCGCGACAGAAGCAGGCAGTGAAGCGGCACAGCGGGTGGGTGAACTTCTCTCAGTTCATGTCATCCCAAGGCCGCATACTGAATTGCAGCTCGTATTACCGAAGATTGAGGGATAGACCTTTAATTCCAGAGATGAAAAAATGAGGTTAAGAGGATGAAGGAAGAACTAACAAAACGGATTGTTGAGGAAGTAATAAGGCGGCTACAGCAGAGTCCACATGATGGTGCCTGTATTCCTATTGGTGTATCGGCACGGCATTGTCATTTAAAGGAAAAGGATTTGGAATTCCTTTTTGGCAAGGGTTATAAGTTAACGAAAAAGGCTGATTTGTCGCAACCCGGGCAATTCGCTGCAAATGAAACCGTCATCATTGCCGGATCGAAGGGGAGCATTGAAAGAGTTCGGGTTCTTGGGCCATTACGGAAGGAAACACAAGTAGAGGTAAGTCAAACCGATGCAATTAAACTTGGTTTGATGCCGCCCATCCGAGAATCAGGAGACTTAGAGGGATCTTCACCGGTAACCATTATCGGCCCGAATGGCAGTCTATTTTTAGAAAAAGGATTGATCATCGCCCAAGCACATATCCATATGCCGCCAGAACAAGCACTACAATTTAGTGTGGAGGACGGGGAATATGTTGCCGTGGAAGTTGGTCATCTAATTCGGCCGATCAGATATGAAAGGGTCCAGATTCGAGTTTCACCTAAGTATATTTTGGAAATGCATATCGATACCGATGAAGCGAATGCCGGGTTGATTGTAAGCGGGCAGACAGGGAAACTGGTGAAAAGAGACGTGGAAGAGGTGAGGTGAGTTGGCAAAAGCTTTAGGAATGATTGAAACTAGAGGACTGGCTACCTCCATCGAAGCATTAGATGTGATGGTAAAAACCTCATTTGTCCAGCTTGTCAAACAAAATATGGTCGACCCAGCTCTCGTTACGATCGTAGTAGAAGGGGATGTCAGTGCCGTAAAGGCAGCGGTCGAAGCAGGGGCGGATATGGCCAGAAAAAAAGGTTCTTTAATTGCATTTCATGTCATTCCACATCCTGATGAAAGCCTGCCGCAGTTATTTATGGAGAAGTCTAACGTTAAAAAACAAGAGAAGATTGAAGACAATTCAGAGAAAAAAACTTAAACGTGCTTGATGCAAGAAAGGAGGATGATTATGTCCTTCAAACGAATAAAGTTTGCCATCATCGGGGCTGGCCATACCGGGACGACAATCGCTCTGATGCTCGCCCAAAGGGAGTTGGGGGACATTGTCCTGTTGGATATTCCTTCTCAGGAAAATCCGACAAAGGGGAAGGCATTAGATTTACTACAAGCGGGCCCTGTGCAGAAATATAATTCTATCATAAAAGGTAGCTCCAACTATGAAGATATTAAGGACGCAGACTTGGTCATTATTACTGCCGGAGTCGCCCGTAAGCCCGGGATGAGCAGGGAAGACTTAGTCTCAATAAATACAAAAATTATTAAGGAAGTATCTGAAAATATCGCCTACTATTCTCCCAATAGTTATGTGTTAGTCCTTAGCAATCCAGTTGATGCGATGACCTATGTTTGCTACAAAACGACTAGATTCCCTAAAAACAGGGTGATTGGGCAGTCGGGGGTACTTGATACGGCTAGGTTTAATACCTTTGTTGCTCAAGAATTAAATGTGTCGATAGAGGATATATCCAGCTTTGTCTTGGGCGGGCATGGCGATACGATGGTGCCGTTGGTCAGGTTTTCGTATGCTGGGGGGATTCCATTGGAAAGGATCCTTTCTAAGGAGAAAATCGATAAAATTGTGGAACGGACACGCAACGGCGGCGGTGAGATTGTTCAACTTTTAGGTCAGGGCAGTGCCTATTATGCACCAGCCGCGGCAATCGTAGAAATGGCCGAGGCGATCGTGAAGGACAAAAAGAGAATTCTCCCTTCGATTGCCTATTTAGAAGGGGAATATGGGTATCAAGACATATATTTAGGTGTCCCTGCAGTTCTTGGCGGCAATGGCATTGAAAGTATTATAGAATTGCCGCTCACACCTGAGGAAAAAGAGGGGCTCGATGTTTCTGCACAAGCCGTAAAATCCTTGCTGCGTTTGTTAGATTAATTTTTTGAGTTTACTTTTCAGAATATTGTTAATTATCTAGAGGGGGGGACTGCCAGAAGAAGCCTCTTTTCTTAGAGAAAGCAAATTGTCTTTGTTGTGGAATGTCTCGTCACTGTGATTTTTCTTTTATTTTTAAAGAAAGAAGGGTGAAAAGATGTCTAAAGCAGGTCTCGCATTATTTGAACAAAAGTCAACAGGTGGAATTGCCAGACAGATCAGTCCAATAGACACGATGATTTATTCCGCTGCCAACCCGGGTTTGATGTTCGCACTCGTGTATATTATGTGGGCACCATTTTTATATCCGGGTGCCCATATGGTTTGGGCGATTTTGACGGTAGCGCAGATGTTTATTATTGCCGGCCTTTATTGGCTGCTATCGGTCTCGATGCCGCGCTCCGGCGGAGAATATATTTATATAAGCAGGATTCTGCATCCATCGCTTGGACTGATGGCAAGTTTTATGATAACGTTTACATCCATTTCTTGGACTGGTATTCTGTTAAATTGGATTATCAAATGGTCGATCGTTGAATTCTTCTATTCGATAGCACTCATTAACGGAAATGACGCAACATGGCTGGGGCTGGCGGAGTTTTTCAACAGCAATATCATGCATGCGATTATCGGTACCGCCCTGTTGGCGTTCATCTACTTTATCTATTATAAAGGTACAAAGTGGATGGTTAGGCTGGCCTATTTAACGCTCGGTGCAACGCTGGTAGGGGCGGTTGTCTTTATCATTGCAAACCTAATTACCGGGCAGGGAACGTTTGCGGCTAATTTTACTGAGCTGACAGGCTTGGCCTATGGCGATGTCATTAAATTAGCTGAAGCAGATGGCTACACAACAAAGTTCCTTTTTGGAGCAACAGTCATGGCCGGTTCCACTTACATTATTCTAAACACCCTTGGCTCCACCTTTGGGGCAAACCTCGCTGGCGAAGTCCGTAATGTACAAAAATCTCAGCTTCTGGCCTTATTTGGTTCACTGGCCATTTTAATGGTTGTTTGGGCGATTTTCTATGCGATGTCTTATATTAACTTCGGCGATATCTGGTCCAATAGCTTGTATTATCTGTACAATGCCGGCCATGAGGCCTATCCTTTCAAGGGCTATGATCCATTTATCACGATCATGATTGGAATTATGACGAAGAGCCCTGTATTTGTCTTTTTGATTGCTATCTGTTTCGCGGTAGCCACCTTTGGCTCAGCGGCTGGTCTTGGCTTCGGCCCTTCGCGTAATATTGTCGCTTGGTCGTTTGACCGCTTGATTCCTAGCAAATTTATGGAACTCAACAAGAAAACGAATTCACCAACCTACGCGTTAAGAACGGTCATAATCGGTGCCTGGTTTTTCTTAATGCTCGATATTTTCATGCCTTCTTGGACGGCCAATATCGCATATACGATATTCACTTGGTTCTTAGCTTGGATTTTCCTGGGGATTTCCGGAATTGTTTTCTCCACCCGCAAGAAGATTTTGTTTAACTCCTCACCGCCGATTGTAAAAACAAAATTTTTAGGAATACATTTAATTACCATTCTTGGCTGGTTAACCCTGGCAATCAGTGTTTCGATTTGTTACTATCTTCTGATTCCGTTTTTGAGAGGCGATTTGCCATTTACAATGATTGTGGTTTCGCTCTGCTTAATGTTAATCCCAATTATCGTCTATTTCGTGATGAAGCGGTCCCATGCGAAGAAGGGAATCGATATCGATATCCAGTTCCAAGAGATACCTTCGGATTAAGTAAACCATTTTTAAAAAAAGTAGTGGGGTGAGCTAAGTGAAAATTTTTTATGCAGCAGACCTGCATGGCGGTGAAACAGCCTTCCGAAAATTCACTAATGCCGGGAAGTTTTATAAAGCTGACTTAGTTATTTTTGGAGGGGATTTAACCGGGAAAATGGTTGTTCCGATTGTGGAAAAAAACGGCGTTTATACTTGCCGGTATTACGGCTCAACCGTTAAAGTGAAAAAAGAGAAGGAATTGCCAGACCTGGAGCGAAATCTTAGGGATGCTGGATTCTATCCCTTCTTAGTTTCAGAGGATGAATTAAATCGTTTAAACGAAAATGACGCCGAGCTGATCATCAAAGAGAAGCAGATTGAAGTCCTGCAGGAGTGGATTCGGTTGGCAGATGAGCGATTTTCGGCGGCAGGAATTCCCTGCATCTTGATTCCTGGAAGTGTCGATGATTTTTACTTAGATGAACTGATCAACGCGGGAAGTTTTGTCGCAAACGGTGATGGGAAAATTATTGAAGTAAATGGGTTTGAGATTCTTTCTGTGGGTGGCGGAAAGCCTAGTGTGTTTAAGTACCCGCGTGAATTTAACGAGGAAGAGCTGGCAGAGAAAATCGAACAATTGGCCGCGCAGGTGAAAGACATGAATCGCTGCATTTTTAATATTCATATCCCTCCTTATGATACTGATTTAGATCAAGGGACCTTATATGATGATGAGTTAAAACCTGTACTTGATGGGGATTCCCTGGCAACCGGTCCAGCAGGAAGCAAAGCGGTGCGCGAGGCGATTGAAAAATATCAGCCGCTCCTATCTTTGCACGGGAATGTTCATGAAAGCCGCGGTGTGACGTCATTAGGGAAAACCATATGCATTAACGCCGGAACAGACTATGACCAAGGCCTGCTAAGGGGGGCGTTGGTGGATGTCGGTGCTGATGGACAGGTGTCCTATACACTGACAGCGGGGTAATTTTTTTGAGGGAGTTGTAACCATGGAAATAATTCGCAAGGAACAAGGCGTACTAACGATGTCACCGAACAATAAGCCTGTTAAAAAAGTTCAGGCTGGCAGCACGGTTGTGTTCGAAACGTATGACTGCTTTAGCAATCAAATCCAGCGGGAGGATCAGCTGTTCAGCTCCGTTGGCTGGGAGCAGATCAATCCTGCCACAGGTCCTTTGTATGTAGAAGGGGCGGAGCCGGGGGATATTCTAAAAGTAGAGATATTGGATATTAAAATAGACCAAAAAGGTGTCATGACGACGACACCAAAGCTTGGTGTTTTACGGGATTATGTGTCGGGCGAAACGACAAAAGTTATTCCAATTCGGGAAGGGAAAGCTGTTTTCAATGATAAAATTCATATTCCTATTAAACCGATGATTGGTGTTATCGGTACCGCTCCTAGCGGGGAGGAAATTCCGACTGGTACACCAGGCGAACATGGCGGCAATATGGATTGCAAGCAGATCATAAAGGGCTCTACTCTTTATTTACCGGTAAATGTTCCAGGCGCCCTTCTTTCAATGGGAGACCTGCATGCCGTGATGGCTGATGGAGAAATTGTCATTTGTGGATTGGAAATACCTGGAGAAGTAACCGTTAAGGTCGATGTTCTAAAAGGAGAATCGTATCCATTGCCGATGCTTGTCAGCGAAGAGAAGCTAATCACAATTGCATCTGCTGAAACTTTAGATGAGGCGGCCCAACAAGCCACAATCAATATGCATCAATTTCTTGTCCAGCAGCTTGAATTTGATACCGATGAAGCAGGAATGCTGTTATCCCTTGTGGGTGACTTGCGAATCTGCCAGATAGTGGATCCGCTCATGACAGCACGGATGGAACTCCCACAATGGATCCTAGATAAATACGAATACAAAATAAAGTAAGAACAAGTTGAGAGGGCCGCTTCACTCTGTAAATCTTGATGGAGAGGGTTGAGCCCTCTTTTGTTCACAGTAAGGAGGAGTTGTAATTTGGGTAAAAAGCGTGCCAGTGATCTCGGCTTGCCATTCCCTGGTGTGACAGGAGAAAATAATGCCTTAACCGATGTACCGGGGGTAGAAATTGGTTTTACGACCATTATTGAAGGGGAAGGGCCGGTTCAAATCGGTAAAGGGCCCATCCGTACTGGAGTGACGGCCATCCTGCCAAGAGGAAAAAAGAATACGATGCATCCAATTTGGGCCGGATTTTACAGTTTAAATGGAAATGGCGAGATGACTGGGGTACATTGGGTGAACGATGCCGGCTACTTTCTTAGCCCCATCTGCATCACCAATACTCACTCGGTAGGAATGGCTCATCATGCTACCACAAAATGGATGATAAACCATTATGGTGAACAGTTCAGTAATGAACATATATGGTCAATGCCTGTCATTGCCGAAACCTATGATGGCGTCCTTAATGACATAAACGGTCAGCATATTTCTGAAGAGCATGTGCTTTCGGCGATTAATAATGCAAAAACGGGTCCCGTTGCTGAAGGGAATGTTGGCGGTGGAACGGGAATGATTTGCTACGAGTTTAAAGGCGGGACAGGTACATCGTCTCGTGTTGTTACCATCGATGGCCAGACGAATCATATAGGAGTTCTTGTCCAAGCCAATTTTGGATTGCGTGAGTGGCTTACCATTTTAGGTGTACCGGTCGGAAAACATATGATGAAGGAAAAACTTTTAGATAAAGAGCAGGGCTCCATCATTGTCATTATTGGGACTGATATCCCGATGCTTCCACACCAACTGCGGCGCGTTGCCAAACGTGCGGCGATTGGCATTGGAAGAAGCGGAAGTCCTGGCGGAAACAGTTCAGGAGATATTTTTCTCGCTTTTTCTACTGCGAACGAAATGGATATTCCGCAATCAGCACCAGAAAAGCTGAAAATGGAGTTTGTTAATGACGAAGTTTTTGACCCGATATATGAAGCGGTTTGTCAGGCAGTTGATGAGTCTGTGGTAAATGCCCTTATTGCAGCAGAAACAATGACAACCGTGAAACCCAACGGGCATAAGGTTGAAGCGATTGATCATCAAGATCTATTGCGGATAATGAAAGAGTATAATCGAATATAATTCTTATTATCACATGTAGAGCTAGCGACTATGTCTACTTTAAAGTTACAAAATAAGAACTCCGGATAACGTTAATAAATCCGGAGTTCGTTTTTTTATTGTGTTATAACAGAAATCGGTGTTGTCGGTTGTGAATTTTCCGTCATAGTCGGATAGCCAACCGTTGAAACTGAGTATTTCTGAGTGTAGCCCGTTGTATTACTGGCTATGATCCTGTAAAAATAGGTTTTTTTCTTCGTTACGGACTTATCTAAAAATGTACCGTTGCCACCTACTCCCTTCACACCCGCTACTGTCCCGACATTGGTCCATGGCCCATCAAATACGGTAGACCGCTGAATTAAAAAGTCAGTTTCATTCAGTGATCGGTCTGTCCAGGTTAGGGTCACACCCGTTTTGCCTGCAACTGCTGCGAGGGACACTGGAGCCTTTGGAGCAACCGTTACGACCATCGGACGCATCATAATATTTTCTTCATGCCCAAGCAGATGGCAATGCCACAGGTATTCCCAACCAAAGTTCACCAATTGATTTGTGACTGCGGCCGGTTGATTGGTGGGGTCTACGTTCATGAAGCCCATCGTCGACCCGAGTGGCATCGTCGGATCAAGAGGCCGTATGCTGTTAGGAAGATCGAACGGGACATCTGGAATTATCGGTCTCATCGCAATAATCACATCTTCTAAAGGATTCATGCGAATTGTATCCTTCCAGCCCAATTCGTTTGGATCCGGAGCCTTGATCATGCCATCCCAACCTACGCGGTTAATTAATTGCACATCAAACATATGCCAGTGCATTGCATGTGTGTCCACGCCGTTATGGGTGATTTTCCATATTTGTGTACCATCCGCTAGCGCCCCTAAAGGAACGGCTGCATCAGAGTTTTTAAATATTTCTGTTGGCGGATCAATGTCAACATATGGGATGGAGGTTTGAACATTAGCACTTGTGTGAGGCACTTCGACCCCTAACATCGAATTCATTCTTCCGTAATTCACATCAAAGTCTTCTATAATTGATTTAGGCTGCATTTCCATTGTAAGTCCTAACGCCTCAGCGGTTGCACCAGATCCGCCACCTCCGGTGATGCTTACAGTCGGAGCTGAACCATAACCATCTCCACCGTTGACTAATTGAACGCTGGCTACAGCTGCTGGCGCGAGTACGGCAGTTGCTTGAGCCCCAGATCCACCTCCACCTGTGATGGTTACAGAAGGTGTTGAAGTATAACCAGAACCGCCATTGGATAATGTTATTTTGCCAACAGAGGTCGGGGTAAGATTAGCTATTGCAGCAGCACCGTTGCCACCACCGCCCGTAAATTGTATGGTTGGTGCAGACGTATAGCCGGAGCCGGGATTTGTTACTGTTATCGCCGTGACTCTGTTGTTTCTCACTGTGGCTGTAGCCGCAGCTCCTAACCCGTCGCCGCCAATGAATGACACTGTTGGCGGAGAAGAGTATTTATTCCCGCCATTAGTAACCGTGATAGTGGCGATTGAAGTTGGCGTAAGATTTGCCTCCGCTAGTGCCCCAGATCCGCCGCCACCTGTAACAGACACTTGTGGGACACTAGTGTAACTGGTTCCACCATTATTGACACTTATCGACTCAATTGGCCTTGCTGCTAATGTAGCAGTCGCGGCTGCCCCAGTACCGCCACCACCTGTTATGGATACTGTAGGTTCAGATGTATAACCAGATCCGCCATTAGTTAATTTAAATCCTGTTATCGGCCCGTTGAAGAAGGTCATGGATGTATCAAAGATTCTTGCATAGCCGTCAGCAGGATAAGTGGTACCGAAAGCATTGTTGTAACCTGCCTGAGGAACTATTGGTTTATCTTGAAAATTTGCATAAGCGGCTGGCAATTGTTTATCCAATGTATCTAAATTAAAGGTATTACCTGTTCCAAGATTGGAAGAAACCTGGAACTGCATAATTGTCCTTGTGTTCGGCCCATATCCAGGCAGGGTAGATGGTGCGCCGCCTGTGTCAGTTTGATCCGGGTTCCCAGTGTAATAATCGTAGCGGGTGTCAAATGCCGGAACCGGTGCAGGTGCATCGTTATAGAGAATGAGCTTAGAACCATCAGGGACACCGGAAAAATCGATAATGACATCTGCACGCTCAGCAGGACCGAGGAAAAGCGTTTTATTTGTGACATTTAAGACGGTCATACTGCGGCGGTCATAATCGTAGCCAACTGGTGTATTCGGTAGAACGACAGGCTTTGGTAAAAAGCCGCTTTCTGTACCGATTTGGATCATGCTTGGACCTGATGCCGCTGGATCAGGGACACCGCCATCACGGCCATCTGTTGGCCAAGTGCTAGGAAGCCCCGCCTTTGGAACGGCCGGCACCATGTTCACTTCTCCGGCATTTGGATTATTTAAGTTGCCGTTATCATCCCACATCGCATCGTTCGACTTAGCAAAATAAAGCTGCAGATTAAAGAAGCGGTCGTTGCTGGCGTTTAAAATCCTGAAACGATAAGCTTTTTTTCCAACCTTAAGGAATGGGTAGGCGGTTCCGTTAACAAGCGGAGTATCCATGAAACTTTCTGGGACAACCGATACATTCGGAACTCCAGGGATTACCGGCGGTTCCCACGGTGCATTGACCGGGTCATAATAAGGGTTTGAAACTGGACCGTTCACAATCCCTGTAAATGGCGGCCAGAACCATGGTCCATAGTCCCATCTACCCATTGCGTTTGCCCCTTCAATATCGTAAGGATTTTGGTTTGGCATATAAACATGCGGAAACCAGAGATTTCCTTCGCCGCCCCATTTGGATTTATCCCAAGTCGGGTCTGTTGCGGCTAGTTGAGTGTCATTTGGGACAAAGGTCTTGTCCTGAATAATAAGCGGCACTTGCTCTGCGGGGATAACTCCCGCGTCGATTAATGATTTTTCTGCAGAGTCTTCAAGGATGTAGCCAGCAGATTCACCCGCATATACATTAAGTCTAGTGATACCATATGAGTGATCATGGTAAAACATTAATCTAGCACTTTGTTGATTGGTGTAATAGAAGGTTTGTGAGCCCGGTTCAGGAGTGGCCATATCTGGAACATTTTGAACGCTAACTCCTTGTGGGTAATCGGTTTTTTCTCCTGCTGGAGTAATCCATTGATGTTGTGTACCATCGCTAATCCATGGAGTATTTCCACCATGCAAATGCAGGGTAGCCCTATTCTGTGTGTAATTTAGCGGGTAACCTGGTGTTACTTTCAACCCCTTGTCACCAAGGCCAGCGCCCATAACAGTTGTATCTACTGGTAAGAATAAATTTCCTCCTTCACCTGTTGAAAGATGATTAACAAATTTTACCCTAACAGGACGGTCCTTCTGTGCAATAATCATTGGTCCAAGGTAGTTGAAGTTGGTGATAGGGTTACCTTGAGAGTCTATTTGCCGATAGCCTCTAAGGGTTGTAGGAGGCAGGTCACTGTGAAGCTTTTCGGTATACTGACGGAGTTCGATGATATAATAATCTGAGCCATTATAGGTTGTTGTATCTGGTACGGCTACAGGTATATACTGACCAAGATTGTTGGCATTATTTGCTCCTAATCCTGGTAGTGAATCGACAAACTTGCGGATGCCTCCAGTTCTAACATAACCGCTGCCGCCGTTGGTGATCGTAATGCTTTTCACTACTCCGTTTTCCACTATTGCTTCTGCAGCAGCTCCTGTTCCGTTGCCACCAGAGATCTCAACAGTAGGAGGGATAAAATATCCAGAACCGCCATCAACGATCGTAATTTCAGAAATAACTCCATTTGCTACGGTTGCGGTGGCAGCAGCTCCTGTACCGTCGCCGTTGATTTTCACGACCGGTCCATCAGTGGGAAGCTGGCTATTCGCGTAGTTAGGGATTTTACCAAAATAATCCGGAGTTGCACCCGGCGTAAGCGTAGGTGTTGTGTCTTGGCTATTTACTGCGTCCATTTTAACTGATAATCGGTCAGCAGCAGCTTGTCGGTCAGCAGCAGTAATTTTGCTTTTTTTCTTGTTGATAACCTCTGTACTATTTTTGGTTTTGCTTTCTACTTTGGCGATAGTAGTCTGACCAGACGCCTGAAACAATAGTAATAAACACAAAATGACAGTAAACGAGATTTTTAATCGTTTTTGCATAAGCAAAAACCTCCCCCGATATAAAGAATAGCGTTCATTTTAAAGAACAAACAAATTATACACCCCCTATATTTATCAATAGTAAAATTTGGAATTTCAATATAATAATACAACATTAATAAAAAGTAGAAAATAAAATGTTCTCGATAACAAACGACTGATTTTGCTAGGTTTTATTACGAATAAAGAGTTTTTTGTAGAAATTTGATATTTTAAAATATTATATAAACATTATGAAAATAGTAGAATCTGTTAATGAATGTAAGATGGAGTAGAGGACTGTATGGGGAGATTAAAAAAGAGGAGGAAGGTGCACGCTGCACTCCTCCTCATAAACGCGTTAAACCAATTGTACTTCCATCCATTTACGGACACTGTTAATAAACCAGATTTTCTCGCTATTATACAGATCTGCAAGCGTGAGTGTTTTTTCTTGGATCTCACCATTTTTTATAAGAACATCACGAAAAGTACCAGCTAGTAGTCCGCTTTTTACGGAGGGGGTCCATAATAATCCGCCTATTTGCAAAACGATGTTCCCATTTGTAAATTCCGTTAATTCTTCATCTTCATTCCAAAGGAGGACATCGAAAATGTCACCCGGCTTCTTCTTCTGGAATTGCGTATAAATGTCACGATACGTTGTCTTATGATATAAAAATAAGTGTTCCTTGGTTACTGGTTTGTCTGCAAGAGTAACCTTCACGACAGAATCCATTTGGTTAATCGGACTACCTTCGATTGTAAACTGGCCTTGCCGGTCCAAGAGAAGACGAACTTTCAATTGACCCGTATTATGGTTAATTGAAAAATCATTCAAAGTCCTTCTGATGCCATCAAAATCAAACGGAAAACCGAAGTATTCAGCAGAATTTTTCAAGCGATGGAGATGCTCATCCAATAAAAAGAAGGTGCCATCCTCCAATAACAAGCTTTCCAGCAATTGAAACTCCGGACTATCCGCTTCAAGCAGACTTGCTTTTGTGAGAATTTCGTCATACTCGCCATCAGAAGTAGAATCCCATGTGATCCCGCCGCCAACCCCGTAGGTGGCCTTCCCTGAAAGATGATCAATCAAAACGGTTCGAATCGGTACATTAAAAACAGCTTCATTGTTCGGGGTGATATATCCAATCGCACCGCAATAAACATCACGCGGTTCTGTTTCCAAGTCGGAAATGATTTTCATCGTGCTAATCTTCGGTGCGCCTGTTATAGACCCGCATGGAAAAAGGGCCTTAAATATATCAACAAGTTTGATATGATCAGACACCTCTGCCGTTATCGTTGAGGTCATTTGATGTACGGTCGGATAATGTTCAATTTCAAAAAGCTTTGGAACTGCTACAGTCCCAGGCTCAGCAATCATCCCTAAATCATTTCGCAATAGGTCAACAATCATTAGGTTCTCGGCCCGGTTTTTTTCCGAATCGAAAAGCCAGTTCGAATTTGCTTTATCTTCCTCCAATGTTTTTCCTCTTTTTATCGTACCTTTCATCGGCCGGGTGGTGATATCGCTGCCATTCCAGTGAAAAAACAATTCAGGAGAGGCTGATAAAATACTATGTTCACCTGTATTAATGTACGCACAGTAATTCGAAGACTGGGCTTTTTTGAGTTTTCCATAAAAAGCAAGGTCGTCTCCTTGAAAGTGTGAGTTTAACCTAATCGTATAGTTGGTCTGGTATGTATCTCCGCATTCAATGGATTGTTTAATGAAATCTATCGCTTGATAATACTGATCCATATTAACTGATGGAACCCAGTCCGTATGTGTATAGTCTCCGTTACTGCTAATCTGTTGATATATCGGTTCTTGAAAAATACCAAACCAAAGCAGGGGATAGGTACCGCCTTCCACGACTTTAAAAGCCGAATCAAAGGCTGGCGCACTTTCGTATGATAGAAATCCCGCTGCATAATAGCCTTTATCCACCCATTCTTGCAGGTGTTGAAAGCTTGGTAATACATCTGCAATTGTCTGAGCCACAATAACCTCAATAGGATTTTGAAATGTAAGCGGCTTAATTTTTCCATATGTATCGGCAAATTCGAAGGTTAAAAGAGGTGCTCTATGTTTCATTTGTCTTTTCCTTTATAAAAAAATTTCGGAGCATGTCCATTCCGTTATCCGTTAAGATGGATTCGGGATGGAATTGAACGCCTTCCACCTTATATTCCTTATGGCGAAGGGCCATAATCTCCCCGTCCTCACTTCTAGCACTAATCTCTAAGCAGGGGGGAAGGGTGGATTTTTCGACTATTAATGAATGATATCGTGTGACTTGAAATGGTGAAGGCAGTCCTGTGAAGACACCACGCTTGTCATGCCTGATGAAAGAAATTTTCCCATGCATCGGTTTAGCAGCTTTAATAACGTTTCCGCCAAATGCTTGGGCAATGGTCTGATGCCCAAGGCAGACACCCAAAATAGGTATTTCCTGATGAAATCTTTTCACAACTTCTAAACATAGACCAGCGGTATCTGGATTTCCCGGTCCGGGAGAAATCAAAATAGAATCAGGCTGCATGATTTCTATTGTTTCCAAGGTTAACTGGTCATTCCGAATCACCACTACGTCCTCACCGATCTTGCGTATGAATTGAACTAAGTTATACGTGAATGAATCATAGTTGTCGATCATTAAAATCACGGTATTTACTCTCACCACCTAGATTTAAACAAAATTCAAATATTAGTATACAATCACATGGAGTAATTAGTAAACTTGTCCTGTTTTTTCAGTTTAACTTTAAGTGATATTTTTCCAAAAGGTGAAAGTTTTTCTTTTAAAATAAAGGTGTTTTCAAATATTAAAATGAGCAATTGGTCCTATTGGTCCTAGAAGAATGGATTTTGCAGTTAGGCACCTTTGTTGAAAGTTAAGTTTTTTATACCTATAATCTTTTAAGTAAACGTTTTTTATTATTACATAAAGAGGTGTGACAAAAATGAAATTAGTAGCAATCGTGGGAAGTTTACGGAAAGATTCTTATAATAGGGGTTTGGTAGAAACGATTAAGGAGAGGTTTGTTCAAAAATTCGAATTAGAGATTCTTGAAATCGGACAACTTCCGCATTATAATCAAGATGATGAATTTAATCCTTCTGAGCCTGTATTGGAATTCAAGAGAAAGGTTAAAGAAGCTGACGGTGTTATTATTATTACTCCTGAATTCAACTGGTCGATTCCTGGCGTGTTAAAAAATGCGCTTGATTGGTTGTCTCGGGTCGATAAAGTATTGATTGGAAAACCGGTTATGACCGGCGGTGCAACTATGGGCATAGCAGGAACACTGCGGGCCCAACTGCATATACGTGAAATCTTAGCATCACTTCAGGCAAAGCTATTGCCGCCGGCAGGAAACGAAATCCTGATCAGCCAGGCACATACGAAATTTGATGAAGAAACAGGCCTTTTGAAAGAAGAAGCAACGTTGAAATTCGTCGATGATGTCGTCGAAAGATTCGTCGCTTTCGTTAAAGAATAAACTCATTTAAACTGTAAAACGCCGGGGGCAAGTCTCCCGGCGCTGGTTCATACACCAATTAAATACTGTATAAGGGTTATTCCTGCTAAAAATGAAAAATTATAAATGCTGAATTTTATTAAGTATTTCTTATTTTCCTCCGGAAACTCCCAAATGAATAGTTTATAGGAAATGACACTTGCCAGTGAAGCAATAATAGTGCCAAGGCCCCCAATGTTGACGCCCATTAATAACGGCTGCCAATCTGGTGTAAATTTTGCCAGCAGTAGGGAGGCAGGGACATTGCTGATCAATTGGCTTAAAAGAATCGACGTAAAGAAAACAGAATGTGAACTGTCGAGACTTTCATTCGCAAACGTGTTTACGATGCTGGTATTCGATATATTTCCGATGAAAACAAAAAAGCAAATAAACGTAAACAGCAGGGTATAATCTATTTTTCTCAATAAATGAATATCTAGCAAACAAACTGCCGCTAACGTCAGGAAAAAGGCGAGTTTGTCACTAACCACACCAAAGATAGAGGCAATGATGAAGGCGAAGACTACTCCCCAAACAACCGCTTTTTTTCTTCCCTCAAAAGTAGAAGCCGGAAACACCACATTTAATTCTTTCCCTTTTAGTCTCATCAAAAGAATTCCAAGTATAACAATTCCCAAAATAGCTAATAGAAAAATCGTTCCGAAAAACTGCAAAGGTTTTATTCCGTAATAAGTAAAGATAAACAGGTTCTGCGGATTTCCCATTGGTGTCAAACTGCTGCCTAGATTAGCCGCGATCGTTTGCAGGATTATCGTTTCCATCATGTTGTTCTTCAACTTTTTGCTTATAATCAGTGTTAACGGTACAAATGTTATTAAGGCAACGTCGTTGGTGACGAACATTGAGCTAAAGAAGCATAAGAAAACGAGAATCGCGGATACTTTTTTGCTTGTATGGCATTTATTCAAGATTGAAATCGCGAATTTATCTAATAGTTTCAATTCCTCGAAGGCCTTAATGACTAGCATAAGGTTAAATAAACTTATGATAACCTTGAGGTTTATATATTCAAGCTTTGGAGGATGCAGAAAGCAGCTTGCCAATGCTAATATAAGTGAAACCGTGAATACGATGTCTTTTTTTAAAAAAGAAACGGGCAAACTTAGTCTTTTCTGTTTTCGAACAACAACCAATTCTTTCACAATGATCACCAAAAAGGTTAGGATTTTTTCAACAATGATAACATTATGATTAAATTCGATTCCTGTCAATTAAATTTTATAGCTTAAAAGCAACGGGGGGCTGACCCCCAAGGTGAGAGACAGCCCCCTATAAAAACACCACTTTATTCTACTGTAACGGATAAGGACTTAATAAGTAGTGACGGCGAACCAACTGGTGAGAGTGGGAAGGTTAGGTCGGATCCTACTTTTTCCACATCGGTCAAAAGCTGATAGAAATTCCCCGCGATCGTCATAAGATTAACTGGAAATTGGATCTTTCCGTCCTTTACATAAAACCCATTCGCAGCAACCGAGAAGTCACCGGATATTTGGTTCGCACCTGAATGTAAGCCGGATAAACCGGTAATCAACACGCCTTCGCCCATCGTAAAGACCAACTCTTCCAAAGATGATGCTGAAGGAACAATATAAAGATTGGAAGGCCCAACCTTGACGGCACCTTTATAGGAATCTTTCTGGGCATGACCGGTTGTGGCTGTTTGGTCCTTTTTAGCTGTTTTTAGATTATGGAGGAAGGAATGCAACACACCTGATTCCACCAAGGTAAGTTTCTCCGTTGCTACTCCTTCACTGTCAAAATTCCTGCTGCCAAGGCCATCTTCAAGGAATGGATCATCGACGATTGTCACCATCGAACTCGCTATTTGCTTCCCCAGTTTATCTTTAAGCGAAGATAACCCCGCTTGAGTGTTTTCCGCTGAAAAATTGTCGGAAAAAGTAGCTAGCAGGCTGGCGGCCGCATCGTTACGTAACAGGACAGGGTAATCCTTGCTCGTAATATTTCGCGAACCCAACTGTGATAAGGCTTCCTCAGCTGCTCTTGTAGCAATCTCTTTGGCAGCCAGACTTTGAAAGTCCTTTGTTACTTTAAATTCAAAAGATGTCTTGGTTTCCTCTCCATCTTTCACAATCGCTTCCACCATGACATACAAATAATTCACCTGATCACTCAAGGACAATCCTTTAGTATTGGAAAGGCTTTTGGTTACCGATGTCGTACGTATCAAACAATAATCTGTCGCCACAATCCTCGGGTCCATTGCCAGCAATTCACGTTCCACATCTTTGATAAATTGAATCTTTTCCAGAATGGTTACATCATTTAAGACTGCGGAATAAAAATTCCGGTTCTCATAAAAGCTGCTGCCCGCAAATATTTCTTCAATATCCTCGTCATTCATGAACTCAGCATTTTCTTTTGCATTTTTTAATAGGAAGGGGATAGAGGCATCATCTAATTTTTCCGTATAGGCGTAGCCCATTTTCCCGTCAATGATACCACGGAAAGAAACACCGCCGTCTTCCGCGATTTCGTATTGGTCCATTTCGCCTTTAAATATTTGACAGCCAAAAACTTCTTTCATTTCATAGTAAACCTCAACATCTGTAAAACCAGTGGAGGCGGCTTCTTTAAAAAGTTTCACCTGAAAATCCTGTATATTCATCTTTTATTCCCCCTTTGTCCCGCCAACGGTGATTTCACTTACCCGAATCATTGGCTGGCCGACGTTTACCGGGATACTGCCGCTCAAGGAACCGCACATTCCCGCACCATGCCCGAGATTGTTCCCGACCATATCGACAAGCTGTAAGGTTTTCGGGCCGTTCCCAATTAAAGTTGCTCCCTTTAATGGCTTTCCGATTTTTCCGTTTTTTACCTCGTATGCTTCCATGATGGCAAAGTTGTAATCGCCTGTTGCTGGGTTGACCTGGCCGCCGCCCATGTACTTGGCATATATTCCATTCTCAGTCGCTGCGATGATTTCTCCCGGTCTTGATTTGCCTGGGGCGATATACGTATTGGTCATTCTTGAGGTAGGGGCAAAGCGAAAGGACTGTCTTCTGCCGGAACCGGTAGATTTCATTCCCATCCGGCGTGAATTAAATTTATCAATTAAATAGCCTGTTAAAATCCCATTTTCGATTAACACATTTTTTCGTGACTTTTCACCCTCATCGTCGATGTTAATGGATCCCCATTCATTAGGAATTGTGCCATCATCAATGTACGTAACGATTTCCGGAGCAACTCTTTCCCCGATGCGATTAGCGAATACAGAATTGTTTTTCGCGACAGCAGTGGCCTCTAAGCCATGTCCACAGGCCTCATGAAAAATGACCCCGCCAAACTCATTATCAATAATCACCGGGAATTTGCCGCTCGGGCATGGGTTGGCATCGAGCATGGTTACGGCAATCCTGGCTGCTTCATTGGCATAAAGATCAAGATTTAAGTTTTCGATAAATTCAAAGCCGCTATGGGCACCCGGTCCGTAAAAGCCAGTTTCCATTTTATTGCCGCATACAGCAACGGCTTGTATCGCCAGTCTTGAGCGGACTCGTTTGTCTTCGATATATTTTCCTTCAGAATTGGCAATAAGCACATTCTGCTCCTCATCCATTACACGCACGGTTACCTGAGAAATACTAGAGTGATAGCTTTTAGCCATATCTGAAGCATTTTTCATGACGGCAATTTTTCTAGATTTAACTACTTCTTGCGGCAGCAATTGGATCGGATGGAGTGTACTATACGACTCTCGAACAAATGGGGCAGGGGAGATGACACTGTTTCCTTTAATGGCTTGTGCCGCATTTTTCGCAGCCTTCACCAGACCGTCCTTACTGAAATCGGTGGTATACGCATAAACACTTTGCAATCCCTTAAATACACGGATTCCAACCCCAAAATCACGTCCGGAGAGAGCGGTTTCAATTTTACTGCTTCTTAGGGTGATATTATTGGTAAACCGATCCTCTACGAAAATCTCAGAAAAATCGCCGCCAGTGGATAAAGCTGCTGTCAGTACGTCTTCAATTAATGATTGACTAAGCATGATGACCTCCTATGTATTTTATTTTCTACGTTATTATCAAACTACAATGTAATAGTCGGAAGAGGATATGTCTTGGTTTCGCAATTTAAGATGTTTTTTTATCGACAATTATTTTAATTTTTTTGTCGACAAAAATCTGTTTACAAAACTAATAGAATTTTGGGAAAATTTTAATAATAGTTATTGGATTTTCCAATTAAAAGTGATACTATATTTTTGTGGATTATAACAGTTTGATTAACGAATAAACGATGTTTAGTAAAGTTTTGATAGTTTTACGTATTTTAAGGTGTCGACAGACTACAGTAGGTGGTGAATAAAATGGATTCTTTTTCTATCGAAAAACCAGTCCGATATTACGATCAAGTCTATAACACGCTTAGAGAAATGATTGTTCAAGGGGACTTAAAACCTGGTGATAGTATATATGAAGCAAGAATCGCCAGAGATTTAAATATCAGCAGAAGTCCTGTCAGGGAAGCTGTCCGCGCTTTAGAAAAAGAAGGGTTATTAGCCATTGATGAAAAGTCAAGAATCACTGTCTATAAACCAACTTTGAAGGATATCGTGGATATTTACGAGTGCCGGATGGTCTTAGAGTCCTTGGCTGCTAGATTGACAACTAGGCTTGCTACAGCGCAGGAACTGCAGAATATCGAAAAAACAGTCATTGATTCGAAGCAATATTTGGATGCTGAAGGGGAACGGAACAGACAGGCCTTGATTGCCGAAAATGGCCGTTTTCACGAATTAATCATCAAATACAGCCAAAATAGGAGATTAAAGAAGCAGCTGAGAGACCTGCATTCATTAAGTCACTACTTCAGGACCCTAAACTTCCAAGGTGAGAATAGGGAATGGATTGTGTATAACGAACATCAGGATATTTTAGTGCAAATGAAAAGAAGAGATGAAGACAAGGCGGCTTTTATGATGAACAAACATCTTGAAACTGACTTGGAGCATCTGAAGGAAATTTTCTCTAGATACACTAAAGAATAGAAAAATAAGAAGGTCATCAAATGGATAAATGCCTCATATTTTAAACTGTCGACAGACTACAGCTGATTTAGGATCTTATTGCTTTTGGCAACAGAAGATTTTATAAAGAACCCTGCCGATTAAACTGTCGACAGACGACATATAATAATTGTTTATAAGAAATCCACAGGAAAGGATTGAAGACAAGTTGAAAACCATTATTCAAAATGGAACGATTGTTACCGCGACCGACATTTATAAGGCAGATATCCTTATTGAGAACGGGGTGATTTCCGGTATTTCCAGCCATTATGCAGCAGCCCCAGATGCCAATGTTATTGATGCAAGCGGGCAATATGTTTTTCCCGGAGGAATAGATGTACATACTCATCTTGCTTGGCCATTCCAAAGCACTGGAACGGCTGACGATTTTGTAAGCGGAACCAGAGCGGCAGCGGCAGGCGGGATTACCAGCATTATTAATTTTACCAACCCTAAGAAAGGCCAGACACTCCTTGATAATTTACAAGAATGGAAGAAAAAGGGGGAATCGTCGCTAATCGACTACGGTTTTCATTCCATTATTAGCGAATACAACGATCATGTTCTCGAGGAACTCCCAATCCTCGCAGATAAAGAAGGTGTTACTTCTATCAAACTATTTATGGCCTACAAGGGCGAGCTGATGGTGAATGACCGTGAAATGTATAAAATTTTGAAAAAAGCGGGGGAAGCAGGGATTATCACAAATGTCCATGCGGAAAACGGCGATATTATTGATGAATTAATTGCGGAGTCTCTCGCAAAAGGAAATACCGAGCCTATCTATCATGCCTACACAAGACCGCCGATTACTGAATCAGAGGCAACCGGAAGAGCGCTTGCCATCGCAGAAGCAGCCAAGGCTCCTATTTACATCGTTCATGTTAGCTGTGCTGATGCACTGCAAAAAGTAGCAGAGGCAAAAAAACGCGGGGTGCAAGTAACTGCGGAAACATGCCCTCATTATCTTGTCCTTGATGAAAGCTATTTAGAACTTCAGAATTTTGAAAGTGGAAAATATGTCTGTTCCCCGCCGCTTCGTGAAAAATGGAATCAGGAGCATCTTTGGAACGGTATTGCCGCCGGTCAAATTTCAACGGTAGGGTCAGACCATTGTCCATTCCTTTTTGAGGGACAGAAGACTTTGGGAAGAGACAATTTTGCAAAGATTCCTAACGGTGTACCTGGCCTCGAGGATATTTTCTCCATCGTTTATCACTTCGGGGTTAATGAGGGAAGAATATCTCTCCAAAAATTTGTTGAGGTCCTCTCCACTGGGCCTGCCAAAACATTTGGCCTCTATCCGAAAAAAGGAAGTATCGGAATTGGTTTCGATGCTGATCTTGTTCTGTTCAATCCGAATGTTTCAAGAGTCATTACCCATAAAAAACAATATCAAAATGTTGATTACAACCTTTATGAAGGCACCGAAGTCAAGGGAACCATTACTCTGGTGCTGTCTCGTGGCGAGGTAATTGTCCGCGACGGATATGTCATTGGGGAACAAGGCCGTGGAAAGTTTCTGTTCAGAAATAAGGTTTCAAAAGTTCAGTCAACAGTTTCAGCGATGTAAAACTTATTAATTAACCCCCTAAGATGTGTTATCGAATATGAAAGGAGGTGAGGGCTGGCAAGTAATTCGATACTCGCAAAACACATCTTACATTGGTTTCGTTTTTTTGGAAAAACAATGAAATCTATTAAAGGGGGATTTTTATGCAAGGTGGAACTGGTCTTAAAGTCTCAAAAAATCCAAATGCGGCACTCGCTGCCAAACCAACGAATGTCCGTTGGCGCGTATTTATTATGCTTTTAGCCCTTGTCACAATCAACTATGTGGACCGCGCAGTTCTATCGATTGCCATGCCGGCAATTCAAAAGGACCTAGCGCTAGACCCTGCGATCGTCGGAGTCATCTTAAGTTCATTCTTCTGGGGCTATGCCCTCATGCAAATTCCCTCTGGCTGGTTGTCCGATAAAATCCGTCCAGATAAGGTGGTCTATGGTGCAGCACTTAGCTGGGGAATTGTCCAAACATTAACAGGTTTCATCAATGGACCGAAAATGCTGATGACATTACGTGTGTTATTGGGAATAACGGAAGCACCTGTTATGCCAGGATCATCAAAATTGCAGGCGATTTGGCTGAGCAAAAGCGAACGGGGCCGCGGCGCTACCATCATTGATAGTGGTGCACCACTGGGAACAGCTGTAGGCGGTCCGATTATTGTTGCCTTTATGGCCTGGTTTGGCGGCTGGCGCGGCGCATTGATTGGCGCCGGTATTTTGACCATCGTGGTTGCCTATCTTGTCTGGAGGGTTATCAAAGGGGGACCGAATGCCAATCCAAAAGTCAATGAAGCAGAGCGCGAATATATCAGAAAAGCACTTGAAGAAGAATATGAAGAACATAAGCGTAATGCCACTGGTTTAAAAATCGGCCCAAAGGACTACTTGACCGCAAGAAATTTCTGGTGCATGTGCCTTGGCTGGTTTTCGTTTAATACTGTTTTCTATGGGCTGATGACATGGGGGCCATCATATCTGGCACAAACACAAAACCTAGACATTAAAGCGATTGGCGGATCGATTTTAATTATTTTTGGTGCCGGGTTTATTGGTGAGATTATCGGCGGATTGATTACGGATAAATGGCGTGAAAAGGGCGGCAATGACAATACCGTTATGCGAACCATGCTGTCTATCGCCGGTATTATGACTGCGATCTCAATTTTCCTTTTATCTAAGTCCACTTCCGTAACCATGGCCATTACGACACTTTCCTTTGCACTATTCTTCCTGCGCTGGGGAGGTTTATATTGGAGTGTACCTGCAGCCATTTCACAGCGTGAGCATGTCGGAACTGTCGGCGGATGTATGAACTTTGCCGGGAATATTGCTGGTGTCATCACACCTATTTATGTCGGTATTATTGTATCAACAACAGGTTCCTATTTCTTAGCCCTTATGGTGTTCGTCTTTGCCGGAATTCTCATGGCAACCGTATCTAGCTTAATTAACTACAATAAGAAAATTGGCTCAGTCAATTAATGAAGGAGGAAAAAGTAATTATGTCAGAACCAAAGAAAATCGGAATGCTTACACCGTCATCCAATACGGTTTTAGAGCCTATCTGCTCAAGAATGTTATACAATGTACCGGAAGTTACCTGCCATTATGGACGTTTTGAGGTAACAAAAATCTCACTGGAACAGGATGCTCTCAGCCAATTTAATTTTGAACCGATGCTGCAAGCAGCTGAACTGTTGGCCCATGCAGAAGTAGATGTGATTGCCTGGAACGGTACATCTGGCGGATGGCTAGGCTTTGATATGGATTATAAGCTTTGTGAAGAAATTACAAAAAGAACGGGTATCCCGGCTACAACTTCCATGCTGTCACAGGTGAGAGCATTTAAAGAACATAATATTAAATCAATCCACATGGTTACGCCATATATCCCGGAAATCAATAAATTAATTGTTGAACAATATAAAAAGCATTGTAATGTAGAGACGGTTAATGTTTCTGGACTTTCCCAAACTGTCAACCGTTCTTTCAGTCAAGTTTCACAGGAAAGAATTGAGGAGCAGATTAAGGAAGTGTGCGTGACGCCTGCAGATGCTCTAAGCGTGGTGTGTACAAACTTCCCTGCGGTTGGAAAAGTAGAATACTATGAGGAAAAGTATGAAATCCCAATGTATGACACGATCAACGTGCTAATCTGGGAGTGTTTAAAAATGGTCAATGTCGATCCTGCCAAAGTAAAGGGTTGGGGGAAACTGTTTTCAAGGGTAACAGTAAACAACTAATACTTTTTCATGGGCATTTCAACCTGGCGGGGTTGGAATGCTCTTTTTTTTAAAGAAGCAATTGGGTGCTGCATGGTGTTTTTTCGTCTTCACTGACGACTCCATACATTTTACGGGACAGAAGATTGGCTGACCCAACCCCGATGTATACCATTTTCAATGACAGAACCAATATAAATTATACAACAATAAGGAACACTTGAAAATTTTTTGGAAAATAAATTCTATTTTTTACAAAAACGGAGGGAAAGCAATGATCTCGTTAAATTTTTATAAAGAAGAACAGCTGTGCCTGGGTATTAAAACAGAAAGAGGAATCTTGGACGTAAAGGCAGCCGTTAGTAAACTCCCCCATATTCAATCTGCGCCGAAAACAACGGCTGAATTAATTGCTTTTGGGCCAAAAAAGCTTCAAGAGTTATTAGATTTGTCTAACATGGAGGATTCGCTATTCTTAGAAGAGGAGTCATTGACCTTTGGCCCTTGTGTTACTGAACCGCAAAAAATCATTGGCGTTGGTCTTAATTACAAGGATCATGCAGCAGAGTGCGGGCTCCCATTACCGCCTGTCCCAATTATCTTTAGCAAATTTAATACAGCCATACGGTCCCATGGGCAAGACATCTTGTTGCCAAAAAATACAAAGCAAGTGGATTATGAAGGTGAAATAGCGATTATTATTGGTAAAAAGGCCAAAAATGTGAAGAAGGAAGAAGCCCTTTCCGTTATCTATGGATATTGTATTACCAATGATTTAACGGCCCGCGACCTTCAAAAGGTAACCGGACAGTGGCTGTTAGGCAAATCCTGTGACGGATTTTGCCCGCTTGGTCCGTATCTTGTCAGTAAGGAAGAAGTAGAAAATCCCAATAATTTAAGGATTGTTACGAAGCTTAATGGAGAGGTTTGTCAGGATTCCAACACTTCCAATATGATTTTTCCATGCGAGGAACTTATAAGCTATATTTCTGACCATTTTACTCTTCATCCGGGGGACGTCATTTTAACAGGTACACCAGCGGGAGTCATTCTCGGTAAACCAGAAGAACAGCAGGTATGGCTAAAGGATAGCGATGAAATCTCAATTGAGATAGACAAATTGGGCACTTTGAAGAATAAGTTTAAATCTGAAGGATATAGCAGTTCCATAGTAGAATAATAATATGAAGAAATTGAATTGTTGGAAAATTTATAAATAAATATTGAATATACTATCTGAAAATGCTAATCTTAAAACGTGTAGTATAACAGGATGGAAAAGATATAACCTGTATTAATAAAGACTTCTGTAAATAGTTAATTTCAAATTTATGGTTGTTAATCCAAACATTTATAGTTTAGGATTTTAAATAACTACTAGTTTTAGGGAGGAATTACTGCATGTCCAATTACATTAAGACGGGCAATCTCCAGGTTGCTGATATCCTTTACCGTTTTATCAATGACGAAGCATTACCGGGAACCAATCTTGAAGCTGCTGCATTTTGGTCCAATTTCGAAAAAATGATCGAAGAACTGGCACCAAAAAATCGGGAATTACTTGCCAAGCGGGATGTAATCCAAGACAAAATTAATAAATGGCACAAGGAAAACAAAGATTTTGATGCCGTAAGTTACAAACAATTTTTAATTGAAATTGGCTACATAGAGCCGGAAGTGGAAGATTTTCAGGTCACAACAGAAAACGTTGATGAAGAAGTGGCACTTAAAGCAGGCCCTCAGCTAGTAGTGCCGGTGGATAATGCCAGATACGCCCTTAATGCGGCAAATGCCCGTTGGGGAAGCCTTTATGATGCGCTGTACGGAACAGATGCAATTAGCGAAGACGGTGGAGCAACACGTGAAGGAAATTATAATCCTGTTCGTGGTGAAAAGGTTATTACATTCGCAAGAGAATTCCTTGACCAAGCGGTTCCTTTGAATGGAGGAAGCCACAAAAATGCTGTTCTATATGCAGTTGAATCAGGGAAATTGGCTGTAACTTTAAGCAATGGAACTACTGTTGGACTTCAAGATGAAGCTAAATTTGCGGGCTATCAAGGAAACTCTGTTGCGCCATACGCAATCCTATTGAAAAATAATGGCCTTTATTTTGAAATTCAAGTGGACCGCAGCCATCCGGTCGGTAAAACTGATAAAGCAGGAGTCAAAGATATCCTGTTAGAATCCGCTTTAACCACCATAATGGATTGTGAGGATTCTGTAGCAGCGGTTGATGCAGAAGACAAGGTTAACGTTTACCGAAACTGGCTTGGATTGATGAAAGGTGATTTAACGGCAAGTTTCCAAAAGGGTGATAAGACACTCACTCGCAAATTAAACCCTGACAGAGAATATACTTCGCCAGATGGAAAAATCATCTCACTTAAGGGTCGTTCCCTAATGTTTGTAAGGAACGTGGGCCACTTAATGACCAACAATGCAATCTTGGATAAGGACGGCAATGAAGTGCCTGAAGGCATCATGGATGCAGTAGTGACAAGTTTGCTTGCCAAGCATACATTGCTAGGGAACGGAACTTATCAAAATTCCAGCAAAGGTTCCATTTATATTGTAAAGCCGAAGATGCATGGATCGGCAGAGGTAGCATTCGCAAATGAACTTTTTGACCGTGTAGAAGAAATTCTCGGCCTTAAAAAGAATACCTTAAAAATTGGTGTAATGGACGAAGAGCGCCGCACATCCTTAAACTTAAAGAATTGTATCCATGAAGTAAAAGATAGGATTGTCTTCATTAATACGGGCTTCCTTGACAGAACAGGTGACGAAATGCATACATCGATGGAAGTCGGTCCGATGATTCGCAAAAATGATATGAAGTCATCGCTCTGGCTGCAAAGCTATGAAAAGTCAAATGTCTATAATGGCCTAGCTACAGGACTGCAAGGCCGCGCGCAAATCGGTAAAGGAATGTGGGCAATGCCAGATTTAATGGCAGAAATGCTGAAGCAAAAAATCGGCCATCCGAAAGCAGGAGCCAATACGGCATGGGTTCCGTCGCCAACAGCTGCCACCCTGCATGTGCTGCATTACCACCAAGTAGACGTTACAAGTGTTCAGGAACAATTAAAAAATGAGATTAAAGATTTACGAGACGATATTTTAGAAATTCCTGTATCGCCGAGCCGTAATTGGACTGCTGAAGAAATCCAGCAGGAGCTCGACAACAACGCTCAAGGCATCCTCGGATATGTTGTCCGCTGGATTGACCAAGGGGTTGGCTGCTCCAAGGTTCTGGATATTAACAATATAGGTTTAATGGAAGACCGTGCGACGTTAAGGATTTCCAGTCAGCATATTGCCAACTGGCTTCATCATGGAATCTGTAATAAAGCGCAAGTATTAGAGACACTTAAGCGGATGGCAAAAGTGGTTGATGCCCAAAACGCTGGTGATACCAACTACCGTCCGATGTCGCCTGACTATGAGGTCTCAGTTGCTTTCCAGGCCGCGTGTGATCTCGTTTTCGAAGGATACGACCAGCCAAACGGCTATACAGAACCAATCCTTCACCGCCGCCGCTTGGAATTAAAAGCAAAATTATCCATTAAAAATTAATCAGCGGGTGATATTACCTGTTTGAAAAAAGCTGCCCAGCGGGGCAGCTTTTTTCGTTGAAATCACAGGTTATTGGCCTTGTTGATTTCGCAATGATTGTTCAGCGTAAGCAACGAGACGTTTGGTCATTTCGCCGCCGACTGAACCATTCGCTCGTGCGGTCGTATCAGCACCAAGCTGCACTCCAAACTCGTTGGCGATTTCTTCCTTCATTTGATCCAGAACATTGCCTGCACCAGGAACCAATAGTTTGTTTCTAGCCATGATACATCACTCCCGACGAAGTTTTTGAGCAATAAAAGAATGCTCGTAAATAATATTACCTAAGTCGAAGTATTCAATTCGTCGTAAAATATTCCAATCAAACGACAAAATAAATTAATTTTCGACTGTTGACAATATTCAGAAAAATAAGTATTCTATATATGAAATGAAAGTTCTTATATGAAATCGGTTTTCTTATTTGAACTTCTTTTTTACATGTAAACACTTTTTGCAATCAAAGAATCTATCAGTTGAATGTGAGGTGAACTTATGAGAACAGATGATGTTGAGCATAAGTACTCTGCTCCAGCCGTTGTTTATGCTTTTGATATTTTAACATTTTTGGGAAAACCAAAAAACAAAAAGTCTACGTTAACGGAAATAAGCAATGGTACCGGCCTAAATCGATCTACTTGCTATAGGATTCTTCAAACTTTAGTCACCTTGAAAATACTCCTCTATAATGAAGAAACGAAAAAATTTTCCTTGGGTCCCTATTTAATCGTCTTAGGCAACCGTGCCTCTGAGTTAATTGATTACATGGCAATTGCGAAGGATTATATGGAGAAAATTAGTGAACTGACAGAATCAACCTGCGGTTTGATCCAAAGGATTGGCGATGAATGGGTATACATAGAAAAAACCAACCCAAAATCTCCATTTAGCCTCTCTATCAATGTAGGGCAGCGTTTTCCTCTTAACGCCGGTGCATCCGGAAAGCTATTTCTATCCTACATGCCTGAAAATGAAAGAAATGAGATTCTCGACCGAATCGGTTTAAAAAAATATACCGACAATACAACATCCGAAAGGGAAAAATACATCGGCGAACTGTCCACCATCCGAAATCAAGGGTATGCAGTTAGTATTAATGAACATTTTGAAGGCATCACAGGACTGTCTTTTCCCATCGAAAATAAACTGGGAGAGCTTGAATTTGTAATAACCGTTTTTATTATCAGTAATTTTAAAAAAGTGGAAAACTTTGATCAGCTTGCACATGAAATCAATAAAATCATTAAGGATTTGTCTTCTTTTTTCTAATATAAATGCTTCATAAAAATTTTTCCTGAGCTAAATTTACAAAAAGAGGTGAAAGCTTATGAACAAAATCGAAATAATAAATTTGACCAAGGTGTTCGGAGAAAAGCCACAAAAGGCAATAGAAATGCTTAAAAACGGGGAACAAAAGGATGAAATTTTAAATAAAACAGGAATGACCGTCGGGGTAAATCAGGTTTCCTTGTCGGTAAAACCAGGTGAAATTTTCGTCATAATGGGTCTTTCGGGAAGCGGCAAATCTACTTTAATAAGATTGATTAATAGGTTAATTGAACCTACTGCCGGAGAGGTTTTTATCGATGGACAGGATATCACCAAGATGGATAAGACAGCTTTGATTGAAATGAGACGAAAAAAGCTAGGGATGGTCTTTCAAAAATTTGGTCTGCTTCCACACCGTTCTGTGTTGAATAACGTCGCCTATGGGTTGGAAATCCAAGGGGTAAAAAAGCCGGAACGAGAAGTTAGAGCGATGAAAATTATTGAGGACGTTGGACTGAAGGGCTATGAAAAAAGCATGCCAAACCAGTTAAGTGGCGGCATGCAGCAGCGTGTCGGTTTAGCCCGGGCTTTGACCAGTGATACTGACATTTTATTAATGGATGAAGCCTTTAGTGCGCTAGACCCGATTATCCGTAAAGAAATGCAGGATGAACTGTTAAGGCTGCAAAGCAAGATTGGAAAAACCGTTTTATTTATCACTCATGACTTAGATGAAGCCCTAAAGCTCGGCGACAGGATCGCCATCATGAAGGATGGAGTGATCGTTCAAATCGGAACACCTGAAGAAATTTTGGCCAATCCTGCTGACAGCTATGTAGCCAACTTCGTCCAAGACATCGACCGTTCTAAAGTTTTAGTAGCTTCCCATGTGATGAAAATACCGGAGGCCGTCATGTTTTATCATGAAGGATCTCAAGAAGCGGTTAGAAGAATGGAGGAAGCCGGATCACCGATTATTTATGTTGTTGATAGGGAAAAGAATTATCTTGGTTTATTAACAATTGATGATGCCATTAAGGCGTTTAATGAAAATCTCCCATTGGAAAGAGTTTTAATTGAAAGCGCTCTATCAGATCCTGATACTCCATTAAATGACCTAATTGGTATTGCCGCTAATGCAAAATACCCTATTACCGTCGTAGAGAATGGGAAGTTATTGGGGATTATCTCACGTGTTTCTATTCTTTCAGGATTGGTGCTTGGGAAAAACAACGAACGGGTGGTGGTCTCAGCATGAACTATTTCAAATTACCATTAGAGGAGTGGACCAACACATTTATTAATGACTGGTTTCTTCCAAATATGAGCGGTTTTTTTGATGGGATAAGCAATTTATTCCAATCCTTTATTGATATGATTACGGAGATTTTAATTGCTGTTCCACCCGAAATTATCGCGATTATTCTCATTATTTTGGCGTGGAGAATTTCCGGAAAAGGACTGGCGCTGTTCACCTTGGTAGGCTGTCTTTATATGGGTTCTGTCGGAATGTGGGAAGCGGCGATGCAAACAGTTGGGATTATGATAGTTTCCACAATTGTTTCTGTTTTTATCGGAGTTCCACTGGGAATTCTTAGTGCAACCAGCAGGACTGTCGATAAAGTTATTCGTCCAATACTAGATTTCATGCAAACCCTGCCTATTTTCGTTTATTTGATTCCATCTATTCTTTTGTTCGGACTTGGTGGTGTACCGGCAGTTATTGCTACATTCGTGTTTGCCGCACCGCCAGCAGTAAGAATGACTAGCTTAGGGATTAAACAAGTACCAGCTGAAGTGGTGGAAGCGTCGAAAGCTTTTGGGTCGACTACAACTCAATTATTGTTTAAGGTTCAGCTTCCACTGGCAATGCCAGCGATTATGGCTGGTGTCAACCAGACCATCATGTTGTCATTATCAATGGCGGTCGTTTCTTCTATGATTGGTGCCCCAGGGCTAGGTTCTTCCGTATTGCGGGGAATTGCAACTGTGAACGTAGGACTTGGATTGACAGCGGGACTAGCAATTGTTGTTTTGGCGATTATTCTTGATCGTATTACACAAAGTTTAGGTCAAAAAACCAAAATTTAAGGAGGAGAAATGATGAAAAAAGGATTATTAGGGTTAATCATCGCGATGGTTCTGCTTTCTGTAGTTGGCTGTTCATCTTCAAGTACATCTGGAGAAGGAAAAAAACAAGATGCAAAAGAAGGCAAAAAATCAGTAACAATAACATTTGGAGTTACACCGTGGAGCAGCACAGTACCGCCAACCAAAATAGCTAGTCTTATTTTAAAAGATATGGGATATACAGTAAAAGAAATGAATGCGGATGCCGGAAGTGTTTATACAGGTCTTTCACGTGGAGATATTGATGTATTTATGGATTCCTGGATTCCGGCACATACACCGTACCTTGAAAAATATAAAGATTCTATCGAAGATACAGCTATTAGTTATAAGGACGCTGCAACAGGTTGGGTTGTCCCGAAATATATGACAGATATTAATTCTATCGCAGATTTGAAGGGGAAAGAAAGCGAAGTCAAAAACGAAATGTATTCAATTGAGGTAGGGACTAGTGCTTCAAAAACAATTGATGAAATGATTAAAGCTTATGGGTTAGATATTAAGCAGGTAAACTCATCTGAAGCAGCCATGCTCGCTGAGGCCATGCGGAAAATGGCAAAAAAAGAACCAGTTATCTTTTTCGGATGGCGGCCACACACAATGTTTAACAAGTTTGACCTAAAAGTCTTAAAGGACGATAAGAACTTTTTATCTGTTTCTGACATTCACGTCATTACCAATAAAAAGCTGAAAGAAACTGCCCCAGATGCCTATAAATTTTTAAGCAATTGGAGTATTCCTATTGATGATGTAGAAGAGATGATTGCCAAAATTGAAAACAAGGAAGACGCTGAGAAGGTTGCCCAAGAGTGGATTAAGAACAATCCAGATAAAGTAAAAGAAATGACCGGAAAATAAGACATGAATTCTTTCTGTGCTGACTTGTTATGGGTCAGCACAGAGTTATTTTTACTGCCTAAAGCATTTACAATAAATAAATATGGGCAAGGAGAGAGGGATTTGGAAATGAATCAAATTTTGGTGGAGAAAAATGTTCCTTGTACGTTAAGAGACGGAACTGTTCTATATGCTGATATCTATCGACCAAATAAAGAAGGTAAATTCCCTGTACTACTAACAAGGCACCCATACAACAAAGATTTGCCATTTTACTCCCATCGTTATTTGGATACGAACCGCTTGGTCCAAAACGGTTATGTTGTCATTAACCAAGATGTAAGGGGAAGGTATAATTCTGAAGGAAACTTCTACCCGATGATCCATGAAGCGGAAGATGGCTACGATACTGTTGAATGGGCTGCGAAATTACCTTTTTCAAATGGTAAGGTAGGAATGTTCGGATTATCCTATTATGGATTCACACAATTATTGGCAGCATCTGAACAGCCGCCGCATTTACAAGCTATCGCTCCAGTAATGACCTTAAGCAATCGTCGTGACACTACATTTACGGAAAGCGGAGCCTTTCTGCTTGCTTCCTCAGAAACATGGGGGCTTGAGTCACTGGCGCCGGATGAAATCAAACGAAAATATAAAAAACCCGCTCTAATTGCGGAAAAGATGAAGCAATTAGCGCACTTCTATAACAATATTAACGAATGGTACCGATTCAAACCGGTAAAGGACTGGCCGCCACTAAAAGAGCTTGGAGTAGCCTCAGCCTTCTATGATTCCTTCGATGAAACAGTAAGGGAAGAGCTCGGCGAAAGAATGAGTATATTTCATAAATATCATCAGTTTACGGTACCTGCGTATCATATTGCCGGCTGGTATGATAATCTCCTTCCGTCGACGATTCAAAACTATCTTGGAATGTCTGAAAAAGCAGCAACATCTGAAGCTAGAGACAATCAGAAATTAATGATTGGTGCCTGGGGACATGGAGTTTATACATCGACCCTTGGTGAACGGTCTTTCGGCCTTCATGCTGCAGGTGACTGGATTGATTACAAGGAAGATCTAACGGGATTACATCTGCGCTGGTTTGATTATTGGTTAAAAGGAATAGACACAGGGATTGTGAATGAGGCTCCGATAAAGATCTTTGTAATGGGCATTAATGAGTGGCGTGATGAATATGAATGGCCATTAGCCCGGACTAATTATAAGCCTTTCTATTTACATAGCGAAGGGAAGGCCAATACGAGGTTTGGTGATGGAGAGTTATCTTGGGAAAAGCCTGGGAACGAACCGAATGATCAATTCATTTATGACCCTGAAAATCCAGTTCCAACTAAAGGTGGGGGAACATTATTTGCTGGGGCTCATACGTACGGCCCTCAGGACCAACGCAGAGTTGAAGAACGGGAGGATGTCCTTGTTTATACATCACAGCCTTTAGAACAGCCATTGGAAGTGACAGGTCCAATCAAGGCAAAGCTGTGGGTCCAAACAGATGCGGTTTCTACAGACTTCACAGCAAAGTTGATAGATGTCATGCCAGATGGTACAGCCTATAATCTCACTGATGGAATTGTTCGTTTGTCAAATCAACACTCAGGAAATACCGTCGAAATCGAAATTGATATGTGGGCTACCAGTAATGTGTTCCTGCCGGGTCATTGTATTAGGGTGGAGGTATCCTCTAGCAATTTCCCGCGTTATGATGCGAATTTAAACACAGGAAAAACAATGATTGATAGTCTTGAAAGTAAATGTGCTCGGCAAACCATTTTCCATCAGGAGGAATATCCATCCTATCTGTTGCTGCCGGTAATTGAGACAGAAAAATAAATATAATAACTGTCATTTGACTGAGCAGGCTGATTTTTCTTCACATTAGTCATTTTATCTGAGGTGCTCCGTGTGTTAGAAATCTTTTTAATCTTATTATTGCAGCTTATTTATGTACCGTTACTTACACTTCGAATCATATTCATAGTTAGAAATCTCACCACCCTTGCAGCCATCTTAGGGATGGCGGAAATGCTCGTTTATGTATTTGGATTAGCTTTAGTGTTTAATGGAAGTCAGAGTATTTTAGCGATGGTTGTTTATGCAGTTGGGTTTGGTATAGGGATCATTTACGGGACAAAAATAGAACAGAAATTGGCGGTAGGTTATATTATTTTTACAGTCAACACTCAAACAAAAAACATAGAACTTATAGAAACGCTCAGAAACAATGGGTTTGGAATTACCTTGTTTGTTGGGGAAGGACGTGATGGGGACCGTTATAAAATGGAAATTTTCACGAAACGGAATCGAGAAAAGGAATTAATCTCGATGATTGAAAAATTTGAACCGAACGCTTTTATTGTATCCTATGAACCTAGGTTTTTTAAGGGAGGATATTTACTGGATCGGAGAAAAAATCCAAACAAGAAAACCGGCTAGCTGCTAAAATAGAGCTTGTCTTTTATATTTAAAAGGGTCAGCCCCCTGTGCTTTAGTATAAAGCGATGGGAGACTGACCCTTTTTACCGACTTATTTTTGGCTTACTAATTCCTTATTTGAAGGTACACTAGCTTCGGCTAAATAATCATGAACTACCTCTGTGCGCGGGAGAGATAGGTCAGTAAGGATATGGGAAGCAGAGACGATTTCTAGCACAGGAAAGTCTGCCAGCGGAGCAAGAGCATGAGCAAATAGCTGCAGGCGGGCAGGGGAAGTCCATGCGCCTTTGATTGTAATGTCCTTAATCTCTCCTCGCACCAACTCACAAATACGAGGCTTTCCATTCTGTCCCCGAATTAGCTTTAACATATAGTACGGCTTACAAATTTCTTCACGAGCAGCTTCTAAATCGATTTGCTGATGCTTATAACCCATCGTCGCGGTTGCTACTCTTAATGTACCGTAGTCCAAAGTGCCTACAAGTGTGTCGGAATCTATGTATAAACTTGGTTTGCCCAGTTTCTTTGGATACGCTCCAACTTCACGGCCTGCAGCAATGGCTGGATGATTATCCACATACATGCAGTGTACATAGTCGCCTTTTTCACCATTGTAATTAACTTGAATGACTTGACCACACTCCGTGTAAGAGCCCAAACCAGTCACATCTGGCATCCGGATGACCTCAAACTTCACAAGCGGCTCATCGATTTCAAGCGGTTCAGGTACTACCTTTCTCAAAGCCTCGATGTCAGTACGATAGACAATGTTTAAGTATTCGCGATTATTAAATCGATATGGCCCGCGTGGGAAAGCAGGTGCATCCAGCGGAGTGGAGATTTGTTTTGCAACTTCTTCTAATTTCATTTCAAACATCCTTTCAGTAGTTTAATAATATGTAAATTATTTAAATAATAAAAACCTATTAAAAAATAAAAATCGAATAACAATACAGTTATTATTGTACATGCAATAATAGCTTTGTCAACGAAATAAGCAGATTACTCAAAATTTTTAGATTTTTGTCGAAAAAGCACGAAAATATTGTTATGACAATGTTTTGTGAAGGTTGTATTATAATATTGACACTCTTCAACGTTAAATTGGTTTGAAAAGTTGGGAAAAATTATTATTCTATAAAAGATAAAAAAATTATTCAAATATTAATTGACAGAAAATTACCTCTTGTCTTATTATTTAACATGATAACATACCAACCGGTTAGTATGAAAGTGAAAACAGTAAATTCATAAGGAGAATGCAGGATGAACGATACGATTGAACAGATTCAAACGAAAGTGAAATTCTTAACAGCAGACGAGGCAATCGGGGAAATTCCCGAAGGTTCCAGTATTATGGTAGGGGGATTCGGTTTCCCTGGTATGCCGCGTCATCTTTCGAGGGCGCTAGTTAGACGGGAAGAGCTCCGTGATCTTACCCTAATCACAAATAGTCTTGGAAGTGTATCCATTCTGAATGATTTGTTTGAGCAAAATCGCATCAAAAAAGTAGTAGGGAGTTTCTTTTCCACAAATAAGGAACTTGTGAAAGCGAATCGTGAGGGAAGTGTTGAAATCGAGTTATTGCCGCAAGGGACATTTACAGAAGCGATTCGTCTAGGCGGAGCAGGGATTCCAGCATTTTTCACCCCAACAGCTGCGGGAACAGATCTGGCCCGTGGGAAAGAAACACGTACATATAACGGACGCGAGCATGTCCTTGAACAATCACTGACTGCTGATGTGGCAATTATCCGTGCCCATAAGGCTGATAAAGCGGGTAATCTTGTCTATAAAAAGACAGCGCAAAACTTTAACCCAGCCATGGCAACTGCAGCCAAATTAACGATTGTGGAAGTAGACGAAATTGTGGAAATTGGTGAGTTGGATCCGGATAAGATTGTTACACCATTTATCTTTGTTGATATTGTTGTAAAAAGGGAGGAAGTGTAAGATGAGCTACTCTGTTAAGCATTATATAGCATGGCGTTGTGCACAGGAATTATCTTTAGGTTGTGTAAATCTTGGAATTGGAATCCCAACCCTGGTGGCAGATTATTTGCCAAAGGGAGTTGTTACCCTGCATTCTGAAAACGGCATCTTGGGTGCCGGACCAGAACCCGGACCTGACTTTGTTGTTGATCCGGAAAATATGGATTTGGTGAATGCTTCAGGTGTTCAGCCAATCACAGCACTGCCGCATGCTTCCTATTTTGATAGTTCATTATCATTTTGTATCATGCGCGGCGGCCATCTTGATGCTACTGTTATTGGAGCCCTGCAGGTTTCCGAAACAGGTGATATTGCAAGTTGGGCAGTACCAGGAAAGGATGTTCTTGGTGTAGGAGGAGCAATGGACCTCGTTGTTGGAGCAAAACGAGTCATTGCCGCGATGACGCACCTATCACCTAAAGGAGAACCGAAAATCCTTCCGGAGTGTACATATCCTTTAACTGCAAAAAATCGCGTCGACACTATCGTTACGGAGTATGCTGTCTTTAAATTCCGAGAAGGGAAGCTTTATCTGGTAGAAATGGTGGATGAACTTACTTTCGAACAGTTGAAGGAAATGACACCTGCTTCTTACGAAATTGCAGATGACTTCAAATGGGTAAAGAGAGATTCTATAACAGAAGAGCAACTTGTATTAAAATAGAATTTATCTGAAACGATACAATATCAATAAAATAGGAAACCTCAAAGGTTCCCCAGATTGCCGAGAAATGGTATTTTTCTCGGCAATTTTACATTTTGTTTAATTCATTAATGATTGTCCCTGCTAACTGGCCTGTTGATATTTCGGCTCCAGTCACCTTCTTTTCCTCGAGGAGGTACATGTTGTAAAAGGAGATGAAGTGTCCGAATAAGTTCCACCTTTCGGACAAAATCGCTTGAAAAAGAGGTGAAAAAGGCCGAACCAGTTCCACCTTCGGACAAAATCGCTTGAAAAAGAGGTGAAAAAGGCCGAACCTGTACAACCTTCAGACAACAAAATTGCTTGAAAAAAGGGGAGGTGTCCGAAAACCCCGGTTATACGGACTTTTATCCAAACAAGTAAATAAAAGGCTATCGAAGTTTTTTCGACAGCCCGAGAACCCTTTGTATTCGTTTTTTAATTTCGCCTACCGCTACCCATAATGTAATGACTAGGATGGGTAAACCGGTTATTTCGCATAAAAGTTTTCTGTATAGTATGGGTGTGACTCGTTATTAAATGCGACGCCTACACCAAGATATCGATATCCTTCACGCAAAATATTTTCCCGATGGCCGAGCGAGTTCATTAGCCCTTCATGCGCAAAAATACTGCTAAACTGTCCGTAGGCAAGATTCTCTCCGGCCAAACGAAAAATAATATCGTCTTCTTTCATTCGATCAAACGGGGATTGTCCTTTAAGATTGGTATGGTCAAAATAGTTATTAACAGCCATATCCGAGCTGTGCTTTCGTGCTGTTTCTCTCACGTGCTCATCCCATGTCAGGACAGGAAGCTGATGATTCACTCGAGCAGCATTGGTTAAATCAAACATCTGGTACTCAAAGCCCTCTTTTAGTTCAGGACTTGCTTTCGTGTAGAAATCAGTTTTCTCATCCTCAATGTCTTTTCTGATTATCTGCATCGCAGTTACCGTATTGCCCTCGTGTTTATCATAAAAAATAGTCACATACGCATTATCCTGCAAATATACATCATAATCCCTGTCTTCCTCAAACTGATAGACATACCGTCCTTTTTGAATTTGCTTTAGAGGATTACCCAGGATTGTATGAACCTCGTCCTTTGAGCTTCCGCGCTTAATCCCATTTGCAGAAGAGATTAAATCCTGGTCCGTATATACTCCTGAAGCTTTATTGTTTCCATCGTACATCACCATTAAAAAATTATGGTAATTAGTGTGGTAGGCGTACCAATCGCTCCCATACTCATTAAGGGAAGATCGTTTGGCTGCTCCTACATTCATTTCAATTTGTTCCTTTGTCTGGCCTAATTCAATATTTGATATAGAAAAGAGTTGTTTGTCAGGTGTTTGCAGCTCAATTTTTTCAATCGGTTCTTCTTTTTTTGGTGTCTTTGGAAGTTCTTCCAAGTTTAAGTTTAACTGTTTCAGCAGCTGTTCAACTTGGGCAAATATTTGACCAATCGCTGACATGATTTCCGGAATATTTACCTCTGAGTGGATCTTATCAATTGCTTGCACCTTATCGGTGTGGTCTAATTTTTGTTCAATTAGCGGGGCTGAATAATTAAATAAAAATAATAATGAAATAATAGCTAATATTCGAGTCAAATTTTTCCACCTCCATTACTAATTTCATTCTCGCCAATCCTACTGTTATCTATAAGTGTCTCTATGGGTTTAGTTACTATTTTAACAGAAAATGTTGCAAATTCGCTTATTCTTAATTTTTTGATGCCTTCATATCATAAAATTAAAAAGGTTGGACAAGGTGATTACTATTTTTGAGAAATTTTTTGCTACGATGGTTGGAAGTCTGCTGCTTGGTATCGGGGTTAACGGGTTCTTTATTCCTAACCATTTAATCGATGGCGGGATTTTGGGAATCGCTCTCATTATTTATTATTTTTTTAAATTCCAAACTGGGTTATCAATGATTGTATTAAGTCTCCCAATATGTATATTGGCATTGCTAAAAGAAAAGGCATATTTTTTAAGCAGCATTCAAGGGCTGCTTGTCTCATCATTATTTATTGATTTGCTTGCACCGCTTCGAGACGAATTTTCCGTTTCAAGTTTGACTGGTGCGCTGGTCGGAGGAATCATCATTGGAATCGGCGTGGGGCTTATGCTCCGTCATAAAACCAGCACAGGGGGTACGGATTTACTTGCCAAACTTATATCGAGACGCTTTTCGATCAATCTGGCACTAACCATTATTTGCATAGATGGACTGATTGTTTTGGCAGGATTCACGGTACTGGATGTTCATCACTTTCTTTATTCATGTTTGGCTATTGTAACTGTAGGGATTATCACATCCTTAATTGAAGGTTATTAACTTTGTGCTAATTGATTAATGTAAAAATAGAGAATTATTTCTATTAATGGTATCTTTTAATAATGCTGAATCAAAAAAGGCTAAAAGCGAGAACTTAATAAAAATTAGCTTTAGCACAAAGGAGAAAACATCATGAACGAGATGAAAGAAACACCTCATATCAAACCGAATGGTGTGGAAATTGCAGAAACCATCCTTTTACCGGGGGACCCATTACGGGCAAAGTTTATTATGGAGACGTATTTAGAAGATGCTCAGCAATTCAATTCCGTTCGGAATATGTTCGGATATACCGGAACGTATAAAGGGAAGAAAATTTCCGTCATGGGGACGGGAATGGGAATGCCAAGCATGAGCCTCTATTCCTGGGAACTGATACATATTTTTGGGGTAAAAAATTTAATTAGGATTGGAACCTGCGGAGCCATTCAGGATCATATGAATTTGTATGATCTTGTACTGGCGATGGGCGCCTCAACCGACTCTCGTTATGTGCATCAATACAATTTACCCGGTGAATTTGCCAATATTGCATCTTTTGAATTATTGGACAAAGCAAAGAAAGCGGCCGATCAAAAAGGACTCCCAGTGCATGTTGGAAATATCCTGACCAGTGATATCTTCTATAATGCCGACTCGACCGCACTGGAAAAGTGGCAGAAGATGGGGATTCTCTCAGTGGAGATGGAGACGGCCGGACTTTATCTGAACGCTGCCTATGCAGGGGTAAATGCCCTGACAATCCTAACAGTAAGCGACCATATCCTTCGCCGTGAACAAACAACCCCAGAAGAAAGACAAACCGCCTTTACAAACATGATGGAGGTTGCGCTTGAGTTGGCATAAAGCGACGAAACCACGAAAGGTGTCAGGCACTTAGTCCTGACACCTATTTTTTTACCAACCGGCGTATTGTTTGACTAAATCCATATTGATTTTTTGCTCCTGAAGATCGGAAAAGGATTGATCCAAAATGGAGATTGCCAGGTCAATTTCCTCCTTGGAGATAGTAAGCGGAGGAGTGATTTCAATAACATTGCTGTTGATTCCGACATAGAAGACAAGCAGCCCAAGTTCAAAGCATCGATAGCAAATAGCGGCTGTTTTTTCAGCTGCAGGGGTTTTCGTGAATCTGTCCTCCACTAACTCTACTCCAATCGCAAGACCTTTTCCACGAACATCGCCAATCCATTCGTACTTTTCTTGAAGCTTTTCTAGCTCCTTCAAGAAGTATTCACCGTTAACACGTGCATTTTCTATTAATCTTTCATCCTCGATAATTTGCAGTGTTTCCAGGGAGGCCACACTGCAAACTGGGTTCCCGCTTGTTGTAAACATATGAATACCCGTACCAACATCAAGAATTTCTTTTTTTGCCACTACTGCACTGATGGGCAGACCGCCGCCCAGGGATTTGCCGAGGACTACGGCATCTGGAACCACATCGTAGTGATCAAACGAAAACCATTTTCCCGTTCGTCCTAAACCAACCTTCACTTCATCAAATATTAGACTAATCTCATAACGCCTGCACAACATTTCAAGCCGCGGCAAAAAGTTCTCAGGGGGTACAATTAATCCGCCATCACTTTGAATTCCTTCAATAATGATTCCCGCTGTATGTTCTGGTGGGCAGATTGTTTTAAACACTTCTTGTTCCAGAAATTGCAGCACTTGGTCTGTTAATCGATCCGTCTCACCAAAAGGTGGCCTGTATGGATTGGGATAAGGGATTTTGACCACATTTCCGCTTCCGATAAATTGCGATTGGGCAGGATGTCCTGAGAGGGAAAGGGAGCCCATGGTCTGTCCATGATAAGAACCCATAAAAGAAATCATTCGCGTCCGGTTCTTTGCCAGCGGAACGAGCTTGGCGATACAATCATTGGCGTCTGAACCAGAATGACCTAGCCAAACTTTTTTAGGAAAATCACCTGGGGTGATTTTGATTAGTTTTTCTGCAAGAGAGACCATTGTAGGTTCTGGTGCAGAGAGCTGGGAGGTAAACGATAAGCTCTCATATTGCTCCTTGAGTTTGCTGCTGACCCTAGGATGTCCATAGCCAATTCCAGCAACCGCCCAGCCCGCTGTTAAATCGAGATATTCCGTCCCGTTTTGACCGGTGATACGAGTTCCTTTTGCTGATTGAACAGCAATCGGGTAAAAGCGGATTTTTAAACTGTTGGCAATCACTTGTTCTTCAGCTTTTAGAAAGGTCTTGCTCAAAATTGTTCCCCCTTTTATGAATAGATAAGATATTTTTTCAGCTTGTAATTTAGATTCTGCCTTGAAATACCAAGCTGTTCTGCTGCTTTTGTGATGTTTCCTCCAGAATGGTTCATCGCCTGTTCAATCATGATGCGTTCGAGTTTTTCAATTTGCTCGGGCATGGAGCCTGATAATTGGACGGATGATTCAGTTGCTAATGGTTTTTCGTAATTCTGAAGTTTATTTTTCATAACCGGCGGTAAATGGTCAAAACCGATCGTGGTTTCGTCATAAACAAGATTTAAGCAGCCTTCGATAACATGCTCGAGCTGGCGGACATTTCCTGGCCAGTGATAACGGTAAAAGAAATGGTAAACTTCCGCTTCTAATCCGTTAACGGATACATCCAATGCTTTGGCATGTTTTGCAATAAAGTGGTGGGCCAATGTCCGGATATCGTCCTTTCGATTACGTAAAGGGGGAATCACCAGATTGACCACCCCAAGACGATAATATAAATCCTCACGAAGCCTGCCTTGGGATATCGCCTCAAGAGGCTCTTCATTCATAGTTGCAATCACCCTAACATCAATATCAATGACTTTTGCTGACCCCAAACGCTGAACTTTTCGTTCCTGCAGGACTCGAAGAAGCTTAGCTTGGAGGTTCGGGCTCATCGAATTAATTTCATCCAGTAAAAGGGTTCCGCCCTGTGCCTGTTCAAATAAGCCGGCGCGATCCACTGCACCGGTGAAACTTCCTACAGTCGTTCCAAACAGGAGGCCTTCGAGTAGGGATTCCGGCAGAGCTGCGCAGTTTTGAGCAATGAAAGGATTGTGATTCCGCGGGCTTTCATTATGGATGCTTTGAGCAAACAATTCCTTACCTGTCCCGGTTTCACCAATAATTAGAATGTTTGATTTAGACCTCGCTGACCTTCTCGCTTGTTCGATGGTTTGAGCCATTTCACGGCTTGAGAAAACAATGTTTTCAAATTGAAAACGGGTATGATTCTTTTGTAATGTTAGGGTTGAAGGAAGAGCAGAAGGGCTCTTTGTTTGTTTTTGAAGCTCCATAATGGTATCAGCTAATTGTTTTTGTTCCGTAATATCTTTTGAAATTTCCATTGCAGCGGCCCTTTGTTCCCCAAGTAGCAGCGGAACGGTACGTACAAGAGTCGTAACCGGTTTCCCGTTTGTTGTGAAATGTGTTTCTCGATGATTCAGTGTTCTTCCTGTACGAACGGTCGTCAATAGTGTACTTGTGTGTTCATCCACATTCCAGATGTCATGAACCCGTTTATTTCTAACTGCTTCCGGTTCTAAAGAATCCACTTCCCCAGATTTGCGATTGTAAAAAAGAATCTTACCGTGTTCATCAATAACACAAATCCCTTCCTCAATCTGGTCTAGGATAACGTCAAATAATTGCCTGACTTTATTCATTTCATTAATTTGTTCCTGCAACTGCTGGCTATGAGTGATGTCTTTTAAAAATAAATAGTAGGTAACACTTTTATCCATGTTTTCATGGCAGCCAATATTTCCGACAAACTGTTTGGTCCCCAAAGAAATCTGGATACCCGTTTTTCCCTTTTTCTGAAAGCTCTTCTCAAACTCTTCAGAGGGAATAAGTTCAAATACAGAAGATCCGATTAGATTGGAGGGACTGCCTTGAAATAACCTTGCCGCTGGGCGGTTTAAGGAAATAATTTTTCCATCTTCATTGATAACCATCATACAATCAAAGGCATGATTCCATACTTCTTCTAATAATGGATGCTGATCAACATTCAATTTCATCACCTGTCTAACATGAAAAATAATGAGCGAAAATTTTTTGTCGCTTTAATAAAGGTAAATGACCTATTTTCAAAATATTATCATAATTACAACAGGTTCAACACATATATTTTGAATTTTAGTAAAAGTGAAAAAGAATGACCGAAAAATATTTTTCAATAGAAAAAATTTTTTCTCGGAAATTACAGCCTTTATTAAAGAGGAATTTTAATTTCTCCTTGTTATGATAAGGATTTTTGAGTAATTTTCTGAACTTTAATAGTTGGCACGAAATTTGCATGCCTTTTGACATACAACAAAGGAGGGAATCAAATGAGAGTATCATTACAGGACTGTCAAGCGATTGATGTACATGCACATCCATACATAGCCAATTCGGAGCCATTTACAGCGGATGAGTTTGTAAGAAAGCTGTCGCTTGCTGTCATTCCAAATCAAATTCCAGAAAACTATCAGCGGGTTGCTAAACAGCCATATCCGGGAAGTAATATGTGGGTGCAAATTTTGATTCAGCGTTTAGCAAAATATTTTTCATGCGAGCCGACGCTTGAAGCAGTTGTGGAACAGCGAAATGCGAGGGCACTAGATTTCAAAAAGTATACACGGGAGCTTTTTCAGGATGCCAATATTACCGGAATCGTCGGAGACTTTGGGTATCCGCAGCCGCCGCTTTTAAAGTCCGAATATGCAGATTTATGTGGAGCGAGAATCTGGGAAATTTATCGAATTGAACCAGTAATGGTCCGTTTAAGCGAGGAATGTCAAACTTTTGCAGAATTTCAAGAGCAGTATCGTTCCGATTTAGCAAATGAGTTGAAAAAAGCTGGAGTAGTGGGATTAAAGTCGATTATTGCTTATCGCAGTGGTCTTGAAATTGCGCCTATGAATGAACAGCTTGCCGCCGAAGAATATGCAGAATTTAGTGCTAACACAAGGGCAACGGCGAAAAGCTTCCGCGATTATTGCTTGCATGTTGCCATGGAGGAATGCACTTCATCGGATAAGGTTATGCATATTCACACAGGTGTTGGAGACGGTGAAGTGGTGCTGCCAAAAGCAAGCCCTAGTTTTCTATTAGAAATGCTAAGAGATGAAAAATATCAAGATACAAAAGTGCATCTTGTTCACGGGGGCTACCCTTGGGTAGAGGAAGCGGCATTCATTGTCAGTATTTTACCTAATGTTTATATGGATATTTCCTTGCAGAATCCATTTAGCGGCCACGGGGTCAAGCGAATTCTATCACAAGTATTTGAATTTGCGCCATTTGATAAGGTGATGTACGGTTCAGATGCCTTTACGGTACCGGAAATGAACTGGCTTGGTGTTCATTTATTTAAGGAATGCTTCGAGGAGGTATTAACCTCTTGGGTAGAATCTGATTATATGGATGCCGAAACAGCAAGAGTCATTGGAGAAATGGTCCTATTCCGTAATTTCGAAAATGTTTATCAGAATTATTTAAAGGGGGCGATTGGATGAGCAACAATAATCAATTAGGGCTTGAATCACAGAAAAAGCTTGGCTACTGGTCAATTTGGGCACTTGGTGTAGGTGCCGTTATCGGCGATGGGATTTTCCTATTGATGGGGCAGGGGATTGCGACCGCAGGGCCTGGAGCGATTCTAGCCTATGGTGTAGCAGGACTGTCGCAGTTATTCTTGATGATTGCGCTAGGGGAGCTGGCTGTCGGAATGCCTACTGCAGGAGCCATGTCTACATGGGTCGAGCGATTTATGGGAAAATGGTGGGGCTTTTTGTCAGGTTTCACCTTTGCACTCGGCTGGGTTATTGCCGGAGGAAGTGTTGGGCTCGCATTAGGGAAAATTACCATGTGGTTTTTTCCGCAGCTAAAAGGTGACTTATGGCCAATGTTTTTTGCCATTTTCTTTATTACCCTTTTTGCTGTACTGAATATTCTTGGAACAGAAATCGCAGCCAGAACACAGTTGATTCTCGTCGTGATCATGACGCTCGTCATGGCTCTTTTCTCGATCATTGGTATCAAAGATATGAACTTTGAAAACTTCTCACCATTTTTACCACACGGAATGGATGGGTTCTGGTCAGCGATTCCACTTGGAACCTACGCTTATTTAGGGGCAGTTACGCTGGCAACCGCAGGAGGAGAGGTAAAAAATCCCAAGGATTTGCCAAAGGCGTTAATTTGGTCTAGTTTGACTTTCCTTATTTTGTATACAGCAGCACAAGCTGTCTTGCAGGGATTAATTCCTTGGGACAAAATCACTATGGATAGTTCTCCGTTTACCGAAGCGGCTGGAATGGTATTTGGTGTTGCCGGTGCCTACATCATGAATATGACAGCATGGATTGCGGCAGCCACTTGTATTTTAATGGGTACACTTTATGCATCATCAAGGATTTTTTATGCACAGGCAAAAAGTGGATTTTTACCTTCCTTTTTTGCGTATGTTCATCCAAAGACTGGTACACCTGTTTATGGAATTATCGTGGTTTGGGCGTTGTCTGTAGGATTAGTCGTTTTAGGGGTGTTGAATCCCGATTTCCTATATGTTGAACTATCCACTCAATTGGTTCTAGCTTGGTTGGTTTCTTGGACATTGGCACTTATTGCTGGAATTCTTTATCGAAAGAAAGCTCTGCAAGAGGTGCAACAGCTTCCTTGGAGACAACCTCTATATCCGTTATTCCCGGTTCTTGGCTTCGTGGGAATTGGAATCGTCTTTTACGGAACCTTTGTCGGCTCGCCAATGACCTTGGTTCGCGGCGCAATTGGCATGGTAGTTCTGTATGTGCTATTTAAGTTATTTAATAAATCTAAAAATCTATCAAACACTTCAAGTAAAGATACAACAATGTAAGGGGGCATTCAACAGTGCTTACCAAAAAGGAATTAGAAGTACAAAAAGACCTTGAAACAAAACTATATGAAATACGCCGTCATCTCCATCAACATCCCGAACTTTCCTTTCAGGAGTATGAGACCTCCCGCTTTATTGCTTCCTGCCTGAAGGAGTGGGGAATCCCTTATCAAAAGATTGGTGAAACTGGTATTTTCGTAGATATTATTGGGGAACACGGCGAAGGGGCACATATCGGAATTAGGGCGGATATTGACGCCCTTCCCATCCACGAACAAACCGGTCTCGATTTTTCATCGAAGAACCCAGGGATTATGCACGCTTGCGGCCATGACGGCCATACAACGATTCTCCTTGGAACGGTTTATCAGTTATATCATTTAAAAAGCCAATTGTCTGGGAGAGTCCGCTGCATTTTTCAGCCAGGAGAGGAAGCAGATGGGGCGGCCGAGCAGCTTATTAATCTAGGAGTCTTAGAAAATCCGTCTGTTGATGCCATGCTGGCTCTTCATTTGTGGCCCCACCTCCCACATGGGACGGTCGGTGTAAAGTATGGGGCAATTACTGCTTCCTGCGACGATTTTGAAATTATCGTAGAAGGAAAAGGCGGCCATAGTGCACGGCCGCATCAAGCGATTGATGCGATTACGATAAGCTCGCAGATTCTTCAAGCATTGCCAACGTTAGTCACAAAGGCAAGCAATCCGGTGGAGCCTGTTGTGGTCCATGTTGGAAAAATTAGTGGAGGAACTGCCAGCAATGTTGTCGCAGACAAGGTAGTAATGGAAGGGACAACAAGGGGAGTTAACAGAGAGACTCGAAAAAGACTAGCGGCACAAGTAACAGAATTGTGCCAGAATATTGCCCAAGCCTTTGGCGGTAAGGCCATCGTCAACTATAAAGAGAGCCATCCTCCGGTTATCAATAGTGATTGGGTGACGAAAGCATTGGAGGAAGGGGCAAAAGAGCTTCTCGGACCGGAAAAGGTGTTCCAATTGAAGGAGCCATCGATGGGTGCGGATGATTTTGGGGCTTTTGCGGAAAAGGTTCCAAGTACATATTTTAGGCTAGGAGTCGCTCAGGAGGGGAAACCTGCCTTTGATTTACACCATCCGCAATTTGAGTTTCATGAATCGATCATTCCCGTTGGGGTCGAGCTATTCACCCATGTCATTATGAGCAGATTGCATAAAGGAGTCGAATAAATATGATAACAAAAGAACAGGTACTAGAGATTGTCGCGAAAGAAAAGATTGAATTTATCCGTGTGGAATTTCTTGATTATGCCGGCGTAACGCGCGGAAGAACGATCCGTCCGGCACAGCTTGAGGATGCAATGGAAAAGGGAGTCAATTTTAGTACAGCCATTATGAGCTTTGATACATTTGATGAGTATATTCCGAATCCTGCCTATGGTCCGAATGATGGAGATTTCTTCGCTGTACCGGATCCGAGCACTTTTGCTATCCTTCCTTACCGAAAGAATACTGCCCGCATGCTGTGTGACTTGGTTGATATTAATGGGGAACCATGGCACGGTTGTCCAAGAGGTGCGTTGAAACGGTTATTAAATGAGGTAGAAACGCTCCTGGGCGGAAAAATGTACATGGCTTTCGAGCAGGAGGCTTACCTTTTAAAGGACCAAGCTGGACAGCTTGTTCCTGCCGATAACAGCCATTGTTTCTCGTCCGAAGGCGCCGATTTGCAAGAGGATTTCATCCAAGACTTTGTTTATTCCCTTGAAGGCATGGGAGTTAAAACTGAGCAAATCTCCAGTGAATATGGCCCGGGCCAGCTTGAAATCAATTTAAAATATACCAATGCTTTAAAAGCGGCAGATGACCAAGTCACTTTCATGCATTTATTCAAGCAGATTGCCCGCGATAAAGGGATGGTCGGGACCTTAATGCCTAAGCCCTTTCAACACTTAGCCGGAAGCGGACTACATGTCCATATCAGCCTTTACGATGAAGCGGGTGAAAACCTTTTTGAAGATCCGACAGACCAACGCGGACTTGATATGTCCGAAAAAGCTTATCAGTTTATCGGCGGACTTTTGAAGCATGGTTCTTCTTTAATAGCAATTGGGGCACCAAGCGTTAATTCCTATAAAAGAATGCAGCCTGGTTCCTGGGCACCGGCCCATATTTGTTACGGCTCAGGAAATCGTTCTGTATTGGTACGTATACCAGAGAAAAGAAGAGCCAGACGTTTCGAATACCGTGGTGCGGATGGAACGTGCAACCCGTATCTTTTAGCGGCTTGTTTGGTAGCGTCAGGTTTAAGGGGTATTCAAAACCAGCTTGATCCAGGCGAACCAGTTGATTTCGATGTAAGTGCTGCATCCGAGTTCCAATTGAAGGAAAGAAATATTAGCTGGGTGCCAAGAAGCTTAAAGGAAGCGGTTGATTATTTGGCACAGGATTCCGTGTTGGCCCAAACCATCGGCAGATCAATTTGGGAAGAATTTATCAAGATTAAGAGAACAGAATGGGACAAATATTCCCGCTACGTAAGCGATTGGGAACGAAATCTTTTTTCTGCCAGATTTTAAGAAACCTCTTAAACAAAGCAAGGGAGAAGAAAATTGAGAATACATTATCTACAAAATGACCCATTAGCCACATTAGGTTTAATTGAAGATTGGGCTTTGGAAAGAAATCATTCTATATCATGCACGACCGTCTATGAAAATGAAGCTTTTCCCTCGATGAACGATTTTGACATGCTGGTGATTTTAGGCGGGAGAATGGGAGCATACGAGGAAGAGCTTTATCCATGGCTTGTGGACGAAAAGAATTATATTAAAGAAGCGATCGATCAGGATAAATGGGTGCTGGGGATTTGTTTAGGGGCGCAGCTTTTGGCCGATGTTTTGGGCGGTAACGTATATCCCCATACCCATCAGGAAATCGGCTGGCATCTGATTGAGGTAACTCCTGAAGCCGGGGAAATACCCCATTTTAATGGTGTGCCTTCTACATTTCATGCGTTCCAGTACCACGGGGATACCTTTGACCTGCCAAAGGGGGTTAAGAACCTCGCACAAAGTGAAGGGTGCAAGAACCAGGCCTTTGCTTTTGGTGAAAGGGTAGTTGGGCTGCAGTTTCATCCTGAATTTTCAGAGGAGATTATTGAATTCCTTCAGGGTACCTTTGGAGACCAAATTACACCCAACCGCTATATCCAAGAGCCAGCAGCTTGGCTCAAGCAGGAGGAATCAATAGATGGCGCTAGGACTGTATTATTTACACTGCTAAATAATATGGAAGCGGGATTTTTAAAATAGTAAGACAACTGATTTTGCAAGCACTATTTATGTTAATAGCGCTTGCTTAATTTATAATAATATTATGTTAACCTTAGCCTATCTTGGGCTTGGTGTGTAATAAATTTCCCATAATGAAGCACTCTAAAAATGGAGGTGAATTTTATGGAAAAAGAAAATAACCAAATTTCCGAAAATCAAACAAAAGAAACTGATGAAGCTATAATGAATAGAGTGAATCAAACCTTCGATAAAATTTCTCAAGATGTTAAAGATATGATCAATGAAAGTAACCAGTTATCATGAAGAACGCCAGAAATGGCGTTTTTTTGTGTACTTCGTGTTATTCCATTCATTATTGAATATGATAAATTAAATTTATAAATAAATTTTCCGACCCCGTATCTTTTCGTCTCCCAATAAACGTTTAGAGTGTAGAGAGTGCAAAAGGAGTGAAAACCATGTTACACAAGCTTAACCCGAAAGTCGATGAACAAGTGGATTCATACTGGCAGGAGCAGTATCCAAAACTAAAGCAGTATTGTCACTTTCTTACTCAAAACGCTTGGGATGGCGACGATATTGCACATGAAACCTATCTAAAAGCATTAAAGTATGAAAATCATCCGCAAAGGGTAACACCCGCCCTTTTAAATAAAATTGCTTATAACCACTGGGTGGACGTCATTCGAAAAAGAAAAAAGGAAAGCATTCAAGAGGATACTGAATTTACCGGTGCATGCCTCAACGTTACTCGGGATCAACTATTCAATACGGTTGAGATGCTCATCAATCATTTCACCCCAAAGCAGTCGATTATCTTTTTATTAAAAGAGGCCTTTCAATATCAAATAAAGGAAATTGCCGAAATCCTAAACACATCAGAAATGGCGGTAAAGGCCAATTTGCACCGAGCGAAAAATCGTCTTGGAAAATTAAAGGATGAAGACCAGACCCCGACTGCAGAAACATATTGGAATATCGATGAACGCGAGCAATTTGCAGAACTCTTTTATGAAGCATTAAAGAGCGAAGATCCAACGCTTCTTATTGAAAGGCTATCTTCATTTATCAGCGAAATTCCAAAAGCAAAGTTTATTCAAACCTTCTCTCCTTCAAGCACTCTCTGTATGGCTGCTTAGCCAAATAGCTTAAAAGGAGACGGTTATGATGAATACAATTCCATATGTGATTGAAAACACGAATCGCGGCGAACGATCCTATGATATATACTCGCGCTTGTTAAAGGATAGAATTATCATTATTGGCGATGAAATCAATGACCATGTGGCCAACAGCGTGGTAGCGCAGCTTTTATTTTTAGCGGCGGATAACCCCGAGAAAGAAATTTCCCTTTATATTAACTCTCCGGGAGGATCGACATCAGCTGGATTCGCCATCTTTGATACAATGCAATATATTCAGGCGGATGTCCGCACCATCTGTACCGGAATGGCGGCATCGTTTGGAGCCATGCTGCTCCTGGCTGGAACAAAAGGAAAACGGTTTGCCCTGCCAAACAGCGAAATCATGATCCACCAGCCGTTAGGAGGGGCTAGAGGGCAGGCAACGGAAATCGAAATATCTGCCAGACGTATTTTAAAACTCCGCGAGCACATTAATCAAATCATCGCTGAACGTACTGGGCAGCCGATTGATAAAGTGGCAAAAGACACTGATCGTGACTTCTTCATGAGCGCCGAAGAAGCCAAAGAATATGGGATAATAGATGAAATTTTATATCCGAAGCGTTAACAAAAACCGCCTGGACGACAAATCCAGGCGGTTTTTCATGTAAATGGCATACCATTATGGCTGCTGACTCCAGCAGACCGTTCTTTTTTGATTCCAAACCACACAAAAAAGGACCCAAAGACAACAAACAACGGCTCCAGCCAATTGGCTTCCGGCCCATTGGTAATTCGATGAAGCTGGAAAATCCAATGAAAGACAACAATATCAAAGCTCAAGAACAAACCAGCGGCGACGGTAAACCCATTAAAGAATGAACGTGAAAAGAAGCGGTAAAAGACAGCCATCAAGATCAAAAGTACAAGCAACCCTAAAAAGACGGCGCCAATCCGCTGCGCTTGCGTTTCAGCCTTCAAACCCATCGCTAAGGCATCAATTAAATGAAAGAAAAAATCTGTAACAAAGAATGCCGTAATCGCACCAAGAATCCGCAATTTATATTTCCCCTTTTAGTAAAAAATGAAACCACTTTTAAAATTATATTCTAATAGACAAGCTTCGTTAATCTTTTTTTGAAAAAGAAATACATACATGAACCTCCACATTTTGGTCATAATGATATAGGTAGTAAATCATGACCAACAAAACGGAGGAATTATCATGTATACATCAATCCAAGAATTCGTGCAGGAATGGAACCAAGAGGCGGGGTCTACACAAAAAATCATGGATGCGTTGACCGACGGTTCCCTTCAGCAAATGGTGTCAGCGGATGATCGTTCGCTCGGGAGAATTGCCTGGCATGTCGTCGCCAGTACACCGGGAATGTTAAAGGAATTCGGTATCAATGTAGCCCAGGTTGAAAACGAAGGAACAGTCCCAACTTCAGCCAAAACTATCGCTGATGCATTTCGCAAGGTAAGTGCCGACACCGTGGAAGCAGTCCAGCAGCAGTGGACCGATGACTCTTTAAAAGATATGAAAGATGTTTTTGGGATGACGATGCCAAAGGCAGTTACCCTAAATCTTCTCATCAAGCACGTCATCCATCACCGCGGCCAGATGACCGTGCTAATGCGTCAAGCCGGACTTCAGGTACCTGGTGTATATGGTCCTGCCAGAGAAGAATGGGGCCAAATGGGAATGGAAGCACCAGCCATATAATCACTTTTCGAGCACACTAAAAAATAGTGTGCTCTTTCTTATGGAAAAAGGAAGGGAAATTTGCTCGGTTGGTTGAATATAGATGTAATTAAACTATAAATAACAGAAAGGTGGTAGAAATATGGAGGTTACACCAAGACCTGCATCCACAGTCGTGTTATTGGATCATCTCGATAGAGTTTACTTGACACAAAGACCGAAAACGATGAAATTTATGGGAGGTATTTATGTATTCCCCGGGGGAGCGGTAGATGATAGCGATGCCATCTATGATGATGAGTATATAAAAAACGAAAAGCGGGATGAATCAATAAGCCAGTCTTACTATATCGCCGCGGCACGTGAATTATTTGAGGAAGCAGGCATTCTTCTTTGTCAAACAGTCGACGGTACCCCAGTTCTTTTGGAAGAAGATACCGCCCTGGAATACCGCCGTCTGTTAATTAAAGGAGAAATTTCCTTTTTACACATGTTAAAAAAGGAAGCGCTTTATCTGAATCTAGAATACTTAACTTATTTTGGCCGAATTGTCACACCTAGTCAAAGCAAAATTCGCTTTGATACAAAATTCTTCCTAGCCAGGCTGCCCGAGGGTCAAACGCCAATACCAGATGAAAATGAAATTGATGATTCTTTATGGATTCATCCCCAAGAAGCTCTAACTCGATATGAAGAGGAAACAATTCCATTAGCACCGCCAACGATTCATACATTGAAAACGATTGTTCATTATGTAAAAAGCGGTCAACTTTCGATGCCGGAGTTTAATCGATCAGACTACAAGATTGTTTTTTAACATATAGGCTTCTTCATGCTGTGTGACGGATTCCTCGTTTATCAATTTGATTAAATGTGCCTCAGTTGTTCTTTTTGCCACTTCAAACACACTAGGATGAATGGAATCTTGATAAATCAAATTCGTTAAATCGACAGAAGTTAAACACTGATGTTCTTTCAGCAAGTCCTTAATTTGGTTTTCACGATACAATCTTCGGTTCAACACAAACTCAATGTGCTCATACGGCGTTGTAACCCATTCCCCATGGCCAGGACCGATTTTACTGATCTTTAACTGTTGCAGGCGATGGAGGGTTTTAAAATAATCACCCATGTCACCATCCGGAGGGCCAATCCAGGATGTTCCTTCCGCGACGATATTATCCCCTGCGAGGAGAATTTGCTTAGAAGGAATATACAGGTTCAACTGGCCAGCCGTATGGCCAGGGGCATGAAGAATATGTACTTCCTCACCCGCAACACGGAGAACGTCCAAATCATTTAAAAAAGAAATATTGCTCCAAGGTGAAATGGCTGATTGAGTTTCCTCTTTTTCAAGGTGATGACAGTACACAACCGGATTCCAGTCGATAAGCTGACAAACACCAGGAGCATGGTCAGGATGGGAGTGTGTAAGAATAATCGTTTTTGGGACAGCGATTTCATTTTCAACAAGGGCATTTTCTATTACACTTCGCGTTTCCGGCTGGTCATATCCGGCGTCAACCAAGATACTTTCCTCCCCATTCCCAATCAAATAGCAGTTGGTTGTCATATGGGGAAGTAAAGTAGGGGTCGGAACGGGCACACGTATTATCTTAAGATCATTTACTTTTTTCATAAAAATACATCCTTTCATCCTTTTTCGGCAGATTTCTATTTATTTACTAATTTATTCATCGTGCTAATGAAAAAATCCTGCTGAAAAATAGAGAAAAGGATGCACAGTCATTTTACTTCGGCCATTTTTGAGTTAAGGAATGAATAAACGTCTTCACATTTCGCTTTTCTTCCATGATAGGCGAATATATATATGAAAGAGTTCGATTAAAAGTTTGATTTTTTACATGAATAATAGATAGCAGTCCTTGCTTGACCTCCCTGTCAATAATACTGCCGGACAGAAGTGACAGCCCCATTCCGTTAATGAGCGTTTCTTTTATTCCTTGGCTGCTGCTGATGGTTAAAAAGGATTTGACCTTCAAACCATTGGAACGAATAACATGATTTAAATACTCACGGGTTCCCGAACCATTTTCCCGTGTTACCCATGTTTGATTCTGAAGGTCAGCCATGGTAACTCCTTTTTTTCGAGCGAGTTCATGATTGTTCGATGAAACCACGAATAACTCGTCTTCCATAAAAGGGTGGACCGATAGTTCCTTTTCATTTGTGTGACCCTCAATTAATCCAATATCCACTTTATACAATTTTACTGATTGTGCAATTTCCTCTGTGTTGCCGATCACTACATGAAGATCCAATTCCGGATAATCTTTCTGCAGATCAATCAGTAAAGCCGGGAGGATGTATTCCCCAATCGTAAAACTGGCCCCGATGATTAATTCACCTTTTATTGAATCTTGGTGTTCAAGAATGTCCTGGCGAGTTTGTTCATAAATGGTAATCATTTGTTTGGCTCGTTCGTAAAGTATCTCACCCGTCGGAGTGATTTGCAGGAATTTTGGAGAGCGCAGAAATAATTTTGTTTGAAATTCTTTCTCAAGATTTTTGATATGTAAACTCACACTGGGCTGTGACATTAGCAGCAGCTCTGCCGTTTTTGTGAAATTTTTCACCTCTGCAAGGGTGACGAACGTTTTTAATTCTTCGTAATGCATAGGAATCCCGCCTTATTATTAAAAAAACTAATAGTTTCGATAATTAATATTTATTTTACTAATGTTTAGATATTCGGTAAAGTGAAAATGACATATTCGCAAGCATACTTTTTCTATAATTCCTACTTGACTTATAGGAATAGTAAAACTATTATAATAGTAATCAATTTTTCAATGAAAATGATGTCTTAAAGCAATTTCAAAATGGCTTATTTTCCTTAGGGGAGTGATATTTTTTGCAACTTCAGGTATTGAACAGTCCATTTACTGAGGAGCAGGCAGAGCTCCTAAATCGTCTTCTGCCAAGCTTAACGGAATCGCAAAAGGTCTGGTTAAGCGGGTACTTTGCTGCCTCTGCGAATTCAATTGCATTGGGAGCACCGGCAGGTCAGCCTGCACAATCCCAAAGCGTATCCAAAGAGGTGACGATTCTTTATGGATCGCAAACTGGAAATTCCAAGGGTCTGGCGAAAAAAGCAAGTCAGGCACTTGAGGGGATTGGATTTAAAGCAACCGTTTCGGCGATGAGTGATTTTAAACTGAACAATTTAAAAAAGGTTCAAAACCTGCTCATTATTGCTAGTACACATGGTGAGGGTGAGCCGCCTGATAACGCAAAATCCTTCCATGAGTTCTTGTTTGGAAAACGGGCGCCAAAGCTTGACGGTCTGCAATTTTCCGTTTTGGCACTTGGAGACAGCTCATACGAGTTTTTCTGTCAAACCGGAAAAGATTTTGACAAACGTTTGGAAGAGCTTGGCGGCACTAGACTTTATCCACGCTTTGACTGTGATGTAGATTTTGACGAGCCGGCTGGTGAATGGCTGCAAGGTGTTCTTGGCAGCTTGAATGAAGTACAAGGGGGAAGTGAAGCATCAGCCCCTGTTCCTGTAGGAACAACTCAAACTGCTGAGTCTATGTACTCAAGAACAAATCCATTCCGTGCGGAGGTCCTTGAAAATATTAATTTAAATGGCCGCGGTTCGAATAAAGAAACTCGTCACCTTGAATTATCGCTTGAAGGATCTGGTCTAAGTTTTGAGCCGGGTGACAGCCTGGGGATTTATCCAGAGAACGATCCTACGCTAGTTGAACTGTTACTTCAGGAATTAACATGGAGTCCGGATGAAGTTGTTACCGTAAAACAAGGGGATGCCCGTCCACTTAAAGATGTGCTTACTTCTTATTATGAAATTACCGTATTGACAAAACCACTGCTTGAAAAAATCGCTCAGGTGTCAACAAATGTTGAGCTTAAGGAACTTGTTGCAGCAGGCAATGAGGATAAATTAAAGGCTTATATTGAGTCCAGAGATTTACTAGATTTGATCCATGATTTTGGTGCTTGGGGAGAATCGGCACAAGAGTTTGTATCCGTATTACGTAAAATTCCAGCACGACTTTATTCCATTGCTAGCAGTTTGTCTGCTAATCCGGATGAAGTTCATTTGACTATTGGCGCCGTCCGCTACGCGGCACATGGCCGCGAACGGAAGGGTGTCTGCTCAATTTTAACAGCGGAGCGTCTGGAAGCAGGAGATACCTTGCCTATATTCATCCAGCATAATGAAAACTTTAAACTGCCTGTTAACCAGGATGCGCCGATTATTATGGTTGGGCCGGGAACAGGGGCTGCGCCATTCCGTTCATTCATGCAGGAGCGTGAAGAAAACGGTGCGGAAGGTAAAGCTTGGATGTTCTTTGGCGATCAGCATTTTGTGACGGACTTCCTCTATCAGCTTGAATGGCAAAAATGGCTAAAGGACGGCGTACTTACAAAGATGGATGTAGCGTTTTCTCGCGACCAGGCTGAAAAGGTATATGTGCAGCAGCGCATGTTAGAGCAAAGCAAGGAATTGTTCCAGTGGCTTGAGGAAGGTGCTTACTTCTATATTTGCGGTGATGAAAAGCACATGGCACATGATGTCCATAACACTTTAATTGAAATTATTGAAAAAGAAGGCAATATGAGCCGTGAGAAAGCGGAAGAGTATGTAGCCGAAATGCAGCAGCAAAAACGCTATCAGCGTGACGTATATTGATTTGGTTTTGAAAGGAGTCTTTTCAACATGGTGAACTCAATTTTAAAAGCACCGGATGGTAAGCCAAGTGATGTCGAGCGTATAAAAATAGAAAGCGACTATTTACGCGGCACGCTGACGGAAGTAATGCAGGACCGGTTAAGCGCAGGTATTCCTGATGATGACAACCGTCTGATGAAGCATCATGGCAGTTATTTACAGGATGACCGCGATCTTCGTAATGAACGACAAAAACAGAAATTAGAACCAGCATATCAATTTATGCTCCGTGTCCGTGCACCAGGCGGTGTTGTAACACCGGAACAATGGCTGGTATTGGATGGGCTTGCCGATAAGAACGCCAACGGCACCATCAAACTGACTACTCGTCAATCATTCCAATTTCATGGCATTTTAAAATGGAATATGAAAAATACAATTCAGGAAATCCACAACACATTGTTAACGACTCTTGCTGCCTGCGGAGACGTGAACAGAAACGTGATGTGTAACCCAAATCCATATCAATCCGAGATACATGCGGAAGTGTATGAATGGGCGAGCTATTTAAGTGAATATCTATTACCTCGTTCTAGAGCTTATCATGAAATCTGGCTCGATGAGGAAAAGATTGCTGGCACACCAGAAGTAGAAGAAGTGGAGCCATTATATGGACCAACCTATTTACCACGTAAATTCAAGATTGGTATTGCTGTTCCGCCATCAAATGATATTGATGTGTTTTCTCAGGACCTAGGTTTGATTGCAATTGTAGAAGACGGTAAGCTTGCTGGTTTCAACGTAGCAATTGGTGGCGGCATGGGTAGCACACATGGCGACAAAGCAACCTATCCACAGGTTGCGAAAGTCATCGGATTCGTTACTCCTGACAAAATAGTCGAACTGGCTGAAAAGACCATTTCGATTCAGCGGGATTACGGAAACCGCTCTGTTCGCAAGAATGCCCGTTTCAAATATACTATTGACCGCCTTGGATTGGAGACGGTTAAGGCAGAATTAGAAAACCGCCTTGGCTGGAGCTTGGATGAGGCAAAGCCGTACCACTTTGACCATAATGGTGACCGATACGGCTGGGTGAAAGGCGTTGGGGGCAAGTGGCATTTTACCTTCTTTGTTGAAAATGGACGTGTGAAAGATTTTGAAGATTACAAGCTGAAAACAGGCTTAAGGGAACTAGCCAAAATCCATACTGGTGATTTCCGTTTAACACCTAATCAGAATCTTGTGATTGCCAATGTTTCAAGTCAGAAAAAGAAAAAAATTTCCGAATTAATGGAGCAATATGGCTTAACTGATGGTAAGCACCATTCGGCTCTACGCCGTAATTCAATGGCGTGTGTTGCGCTCCCAACATGCGGATTGGCATTTGCTGAAAGTGAACGCTACCTGCCACAGCTAATTGAAAAGATTGAAGAGATTGTAGATGAGAACGGACTGCGTGATGAGGAAATTACAATCCGCATGACTGGCTGTCCGAATGGTTGTGCCCGCCCGGCGCTATCAGAAATCGCGCTGATCGGGAAAGCGGTCGGAAAGTACAATTTGTATCTTGGGGGCGCTTTTGACGGCAGCCGTATGAACAAAATGTACCGTGAAAACATTGGTGAAGCAGAAATTCTAAATGAATTGAGCGTCCTTCTTGGCCGTTATGCGAAGGAACGAAATGAAGGAGAGCACTTCGGAGACTACGTTATCCGTGCTGAAATCATTAAAGCTGTTACAGACGGAACTAATTTCCACGACTAATAAATAAGAAGGGGCATGAAGCCGCTGTGCATTAGGCAGTGCGGGTCATGCCCCTTTTCTTACTTTTATTTGGAGTTTGATAGGTTGCTAGAACAGCACCTATAATGGTTATGATGCCTCCTAGCAGGGTTGCCAACGACACGCTCTCTCCTAATAACAAAACACCAAATACAACGGTCCAAATGGGCAGCAAATTGATAAATGGCGCAGCTAGTGCCGGTCCAACCATTTCTACTCCTGCGCTCCAGGAGAAGAAGGCAACAACAGAAGCCAACGTGCTAACGTAGACGACTGCAAGCCAGGCAGAACCTGTCATATGGATCATTCCCGTATCGACGGTGCCTATGCAGCTTAACGCGCTCCATAGGGTACCATAAAAGGATGCGCCGGCCGTCATGGTTAACGGATCCATACTTTTCCCGTAGCGTTTCAAAAGAACGGTATACATTCCCCATGCCAAGCAGGATAACAGAATCTCAATTTCTCCGATTAGGGAGCTGTGGGATGCCCCGCTTTGTTTTCCCTGAATTAAAATCATCACACCAATCACTGAAATGACAGCACCAATCCACGATTTAGCATGAATCTTATCCTTTAAAACAAACGGTGTAAACAGCAAGATGGCAATCGGAATCCCTGCAGATATCATTCCAGCTTGAGAAGCACTTAAGGATCTTAATCCTAAGTAATTTAAGGTTGAAAAAGCAAACACCCCAAAAAACCCAAGAATCAAAAATTCCTTCCATTTTTTTCGGATAGGGAAATCCTTTTTATTAAAGGCAAGTATTCCCCAAAGAAGGATCGTTGATATGCCCCACCGAATCGTGTTTAGCAGCGTTGCCGGCAGAGCAGGTGCCAGAAAACGACCGCATATGTAATTACCGCCCCAAAGAATGGTGGCTAAGATTAATAGTGCAACACCTTTTTTCATGTAAATTACCCTTTCTAGTTAGTCTGAAACATTCAGTTTATACTATTAAATTATGATACTACTTTAAAATTATTTAGGAAAGCGAATGGTTTCAATTTTTCAAAACATTTAGAAATAAATTCTTGCATATAAGGATTTTATATTATACTATTTAAAATAATATCAATTTTCAATTATATGCTTTAGTAAAATAGCATTAAATTGAACTATTTATTTTTCAAAAAAGGAAGCGACTAACATTGAATTATCCATTTGCATCTCGTACTCAAAGCTTTGAATCATCTGCTGTCAGGGACATCCTAAAAGTGACGCAACAGGCTCATGTCATTTCATTTGCCGGAGGACTGCCAGCTGAGGACATTTTCCCAGTGGAAGCGGTAAGAACTGCCTATGATAAGGTTTTTTCCTCAGGAAACAACGCCTTACAATACGGTTTAACTGAAGGCTTTATCCCGCTTCGTGAAATGATTCAAACTAAAATGGAGCGAAAGGGAATTACATCTTCCCCTGAAAATATATTGGTTACAACAGGATCCCAGCAGGTCATTGATTTGTTCTCAAGAATCATGCTAAGCGAAGGGGATGTCGTTCTAACCGAGGACCCTACATATTTATCTGCCTTGCAGGTGTTCCACTCATACGGGGCGGAGGTAATTGCTGTCCATAGTGATCAGGAGGGAATGGACCCTGAGGATTTAAGGGTTAAACTGGAACAATACCAGCCTAAATTTGTTTATGTCATTCCAACTTTCTCAAATCCAGACGGCAAGGTTTGGAGCGCGGAAAGACGCCAGCATTTACTAGACCTTTGCTATCAATATAATATTCTGATATTAGAAGACGATCCATACGGGGATATTCAATTCCATGACGACGAGTATTACCAGCCGCTGGCATCACTTGATGAGCAACGTACCCATGTCGTTTATACGAGTACCTTCTCGAAATCCGTTGTCCCTGCACTCCGCACAGGCTGGGTAACCGGTCCGATCGAAATCATTCAAATGATGGCGAAAGCCAAGCAAATGAACGATTTGCATTCGAGCAGCCTAGACCAGCAGGCACTATATTATCTGCTGCGCGATTTCGACTTGGATTCCCATATCCAAACAATCCGCCGCGAGTATTATCTTCGAATGACGATTATGCGGGATTACCTTGCAAAGCTCGGCACTGACTTGTTCAAATGTGCTGAACCGAAAGGCGGCATGTTTATGTGGGTGGAAGCCAATGAAGAGATTAATACCACCGCATTGCTGCATCAGGCAGTTGAAAAGGGTGTAGCCTTCGTGCCAGGAGCTCCATTCTATGTAGGTCAGCCAAAGTATAACACCTTCCGCCTAAACTTCAGCCATTCTTCACCTGAACGGATTCAGGAGGGAATGGATCGGTTGGTAAGTGTCCTGCTGAAGCCGGCACATTCTAAATAAATTTAAATTGAAAAACGTGTTAAGGATAAATTTCCTTAACACTTTTTTTGATGAGTCAATACTTACTCATTGGTAAATTTCGACAACATTTTTAACCTATATTTGTTATGATTTCAGTCGTAAACGGAAAATGTCCAACCTATACCTTTACGGAAAAGGGGTAAATAAATGAACCGCAGCCAATTGCGTATTATTGATTTAAGTGTTCCATTGGATATTCGAGCGAAGGAGCCTTTCCCACCTGAAATCCTCTATGAATCGCACGAACAGGGGGCCGAGCAGGCCGCCAAAATCCTAGGATTAAAGGGCAGCGATTTTCCGGACAGCGCAGCCTGGGCGGTAGAAACGGTCACGCTGACAACACATACCGGAACACATGTTGACGCGCCGTGGCATTATGCGGCCAAAACAGCAGGAGAACCATCAAGAACAATCGACGAACTGCCTCTCGAATGGTTCTATGGCAACGGTGTTCTCTTTGACTTTAGCGAAAAACAGCCGGGCTATGAAATCCAAATAGAAGATTTAGAAAAACAATTGCAAGAAATGAACTATCAGCTGAAACCTTATGACATTGTCTTGATAAGAACTGATGCCGATAAAAAATATTTCGAAGAGAACTATGCTGCTGTCCACGCTGGCGTATCGGCGGATGCAACACGCTGGCTCATTCAAAAAGGAATAAAAGTCATGGGAACAGACGGCTGGGGCTGGGACATTCCGCTTTATCATCAAGCTGCCGATTATAAGCAAAATCCGCGTGATGGCGTCCTGTGGGCGGCCCATTATGTTGGAAAGGAAGCAGAATATTGCCAAATTGAAAAACTGGCAAACTTGGATTTACTGCCAAAACGATTCGGCTACAAAGTAGCGGTTTTTCCAGTCAAAATAACAGGTGCCAGCGCAGGCTGGGCGAGACCAGTTGCCATTTTTGAATAAAGGAGACAATAGGAATGAAATTTATAACATTTATTGATGCAAACGGCCGCCAAAAAGCCGGCTGGATTAAGGATGAGAACGTTTATGATATAAATCTTGTTAGCAACGGTGAGCTGCCTGATAATCTATTAGAGTTAATTAAAAACTATACCGGATATTTGCCAGTTTTGAAGAGTTTGGAGGGCATTGCGGAGCCATCTGCTCAGTTAAACGAAGTTACACTAACAGCTCCACTGCCAAATCCGCCAAGTGTAAGGGATTTTATGGCTTTTGAATTGCATGTGTTGAATGCCAGGAAACTAACAGGCCGCAAGGTACCCGAAGAATGGTATGAAATACCTGCTTTTTATTTTACCAACCATTTAGTTTTGTCGGGCCACAATGAAAAAATAGAACGTCCTCCCGGCTGTTTCGCGTTGGATTATGAATTGGAGCTGGGCTGCATCATTGGCAAGGAAGGGAAGAACATCAAGGCAGAGGAAGCTGAAGACTATATTTTCGGCTACACCATATTTAACGATTGGTCGGCCCGTGATCTGCAGCAGAAAGAGATGAAAATCGGGCTAGGGCCGGCGAAGGGTAAGGACTTCGCGACCACCATCGGACCTGTTATCGTCACGAAGGATGAGCTTGAAAAATATCGATTCGGCCGCGGCTTTGATTTAACGATGACAGCCAAAGTAAATGGAGAACTGCTATCAAAAGGAAATGCTAAAGATCTCTATTACTCATTTGGACAAATGATCGAAAGGGCATCGGCTGGAGTCACGCTCTACCCTGGAGATATCCTTGGATCCGGCACTGTCGGAACGGGCTGCCTCCTCGAGCTTGGACCAGAGGTTCACCGATGGTTAGAGCCCGGCGATTCCGTAGAGCTAGAAATCACCGGCATCGGTAAATTGAAGAACCAGATTATTTAATGCATGCTGAAGCCGCCGATATGTGAGGGCGGCTTTATTTGGCTAATAAGAAAGTATAAACTTTCTGTCGAAAGCTTTATACTTTCTTAACGCATAAGAGTAACTACAACTACGCCTCTGTCTTCGCCCTTAGGGGCTTGCCAATCGGCGAGTTTTCTTTATACCACTGATAGCAAAAAATAACAACAAGGATAAGATCAATAACGTCACCGCCATAGTACATAAGCAAACTGCCAGACTCAGCCTGATCAGCTGGAACCCCTGCAGGTGGATGGGCATAAATGTACTTGGAAAGGATTCCGTGCCCGGCTAACGCCGCTACCATCACAATTCCACGGTATATAAAGCTCCTTCGATGCGGTATTGGATCAATATTCACAAGCGCGGAGGTAAATACATATCCTCCAAGAAAGACATGTAAATGGACTGCCACGTAAACAAGGGTGTGTTTATGCATAGCCATATAAAGGTCACTTGTATAAAGAACCCAAAGTCCTCCGACGTTTATCAGGGATGCAACAACCGGATCACTAAGAAAAAGAAAATATCTCTTTTTTAAAAAGGTAACAAGTCTCCGCGCAGCATTCACGTTTAATGTTCTTAAAATTATTGTCATCGGAGCCGCTAATACCATTAATAAGGGAGCCAGCATGCCCAAAAGCAGGTGGCTGAGCATATGTGCTGTAAAATCCTGATGGGCCCGCACAGCTAACGGTCCGCTAACCGCGGCAACAGCACAACATATAGCTAAAACAAAGAAAAATGTCCGGTTTAACGGCCATGTTTTTTTTCGAAATTTTAATAGGGAAACTGCTAACAGATACAAAAACAATACCAACACGAGCGGCAATAAAAGGACAACCTGTAAAAATGTATCGTCCAAATAATGAGTAACATGATTATTGGAGTGCATTTTCTGTCATTTCTCCTGAAGGCAAAGATTTTCTCCGTGCCCGGTGCAGAAGAATGAAGCCTGCGATTATAATCATTATTGCCAGAACGTTCCAGACGATGTCATAGGGCAATATTTCAACGTTATAGCGAATCTGGTGAAGCTTCATCAGTTTGTGCTGTATGATGCCATCATACAGATTAAATAAACCTGCACCGAGGCACATACCAGCTAACCACCTTGTTGTCTCCCATGCGTTCCGGCGGCGCAGATCTGCCACCATAAACAAAGCCCCTACAGTCGCAATCCAACTAAACGCATGGAAAAGTCCATCAGAAACCAGACCAATGCCTGTAGTGGATTTGTCATAGAAGTGATGCCAGTGGAGAAGCTGGTGAAAAAAAGTCTCATCTATAAATGCCACCAATCCAATACCAAACAGGAACCCCGACCAGACATTTCGAGTAGAATAAACTCCGTGCTTATTTTTTTGTTTTATCGTTCGAGCCATATTATTAACCTCGTTTAATTGGCTGTTATTTATAACAGTCCATTTTTTTCTATTATTACTTTATCCGAAATAGAATAGCCATAATCAGAAGTTAGGACTAAAGAACTAATTTAACCAGAAATGACAAGTTTCCTCCTTCTACTTAATAAAGATAGTTACGACAGACAGAAAATTTTTAAAGGGGGATCTACAATTGAAAAAGAAAAAGTTTCTTCTCTCTATGATTTTTGTTGTGGTCATGTCTATGATTCTGGCAGCATGCGGTTCTAGCACGAAGGAGGAAGAGACCACAACCGGTACAAGCGGTGGTGAAAAAGCAGAAGAAAAGCCAAAATTCATCAGTATTTTGACCGGTGGAACAGGCGGGACCTATTATCCACTGGGCGGTTCTTTTGCCAAGATTATTAAGGATGCCACAGGAATAGAAGCAAACGCTGAGACTTCAGGAGCTTCCGCAGAAAATATGAACACCTTAAAAAATGGTGACGGAGAAATTGCTTTCACCCAGACCGATATTGCGGCTTATGCTGTTGAAGGTAAGCTGATGTTCAAGGAAAAGGTCGGAAATATTAAGGCTATTGCCACCCTCTATCCGGAAACCATTCAAATTGTCACGACTAAGAAATCAGGTATCAAATCCATAGCAGATTTGAAGGGGAAAAAAGTTTCTGTGGGAGCACCAGGTTCCGGAACAGCAGCAAATGCAGAGCAAATTCTCGAAGTACATGGCCTTAGCTTCAATGATATTCAAAAGCAGGACCTTTCCTTTGATGAATCTACCCAAGGAATTCAGGACGGGACAATTGATGCAGCATTCGTAACGGCAGGTACGCCAACCGGAGCTGTAGAGAGCCTATCCGCGACAGAAAACGTGGTCATTGTCCCGATTGCCCAGGATAAAATCGACGCGCTGATTAAAAAGTATCCATACTATATCAAGGATGAAATCCCATCCGGAACTTATGGGCTCAGTTCTGTGGTTTCTACTGTAGCTGTCCAGGCCATGCTTGTAGCAAGAAGTGATCTGTCAGAGCAAGTCGTATACGATATCACGAAAGCCATTTTTGAAAATCTCGATAAAGTGACCCATGCCAAAGGGAAGCTCATTAAAGTGGAGAATGCCCTAAATGGGGTAGGGATTGATGTCCATCCCGGAGCAAAAAAATACTTTGATGAGAAAGGCGTCAAGGCCCAATAAAACTATCTTGTTCACAATTATTGACCGGCTCTGGCATACGCTAGCCGGTCTCGTTTTCTTCATTATTTAAGGAGGAAAAATGAAAATTAAAAAAATAGCACAAATATTCATTGTGCTAGCTATTTGCTTATCTATCGCTATGCTTGTAATAGCACTCATTCCACTCCGGCAGGCGCTTGTGTTCACACCGGTTCATTCAAGTGCCAAAGCCGCTTTTATTCTAGTAAACAATGAATCCACCTTTCAAATTAAGTACACCCATTCAATCCACCTGTCTGACGTAGTGGAAAGCTACAAAATCACCGCTGATCAGCAAATTCAGCAATATGAATTAGAGTATGAGGATACATCAATTGGAATGCCGGCAAATGCCGATAAGGGTGAACGTTTTGAACAGCTCAACGGAAAGTATTACATCAAGAACATGAAACGAATTTTCCCATCCTTTTATTTGCGAATCGGACAGGTCCGGGCCAATCACCGCGTCATTTTTAATCATAAGGAATATCCTTTAGCGCATACCATTAAACCGGGAACAGTCGTTAATGTAGAAATACGGAAACTGAATATATTTCAAATTTGGAAAGGAGTGAACATCCTTGAGTACTTATGAGGAAGCACTGTCTGAAGAACAACAGCAGGAGCTTTTAGAAAAATACGACCCGGAAGCAGGTGCAAGAAGGCTGAAGGGCAGGATTGGCTGGATTGTGTTTGCCATTCTGTTGGCCTTTTCTTTATTTCATCTCTATACGGGAATTTTCGGAGTATTAACTGCCCAACTGCAAAGGTCCATTCATTTAGGTTTTGCATTAGCGCTTATATTTTTACTTTTTCCGGCCAGCAAGAAAAAACGTGGGAAAGAGCATAAGGTTGCTTGGTACGATTATATTTTAGCCGCAATTTCAGTGGTTGTTGGCGCCTATTGGCCGGTCATGATCGATGACTTGGTATTACGGGCTGGCATGCTTACCGATCTTGACTTTTATGTTGGTTTGGCAGCGATTGTATTGGTGTTGGAAGCGACCCGCAGAGCGGTTGGTTTGCCCATCACGATTATTGCCATCGTTTTTATGGTGTACGCTCTATTCGGTCCATATATGCCCAGCTTTTTAGCGCACCGCGGCTTGGACCTGGACCGACTCGTGCAAACGATGTTTTTTACGACGGAAGGCATATTGGGAACACCGATTGCGGTGTCTGCTACCTACATCTTTTTGTTCTTATTATTTGGTTCTTTTTTAATTAAAACAGGAGTGGGCGAATACTTTAACGATTTGTCGATTGCGATTGCGGGCCGAAGTGTCGGCGGGCCGGCCAAGGTGGCGGTTTTCTCAAGTGCCTTGCAAGGAACAATCAGCGGTAGTTCTGTCGCCAATGTAGTAACGTCTGGGGCCTTTACAATCCCGATGATGAAAAATCTTGGTTATAAAAAGGAATTTGCCGGGGCAGTTGAGGCAGCCTCATCAACCGGGGGACAGTTGATGCCTCCTGTAATGGGGGCAGCGGCCTTCCTCATGGTCGAGTTTATCGGAAACGGGATTTCTTACTGGGATATCGCTAAAGCTGCGGCGATCCCAGCTGTCCTGTATTTTACCGGAATTTGGATTATGACTCATTTCGAAGCTAAGAAAATCGGCCTTCGCGGGTTGACAAAGGAAGAGATGCCAAACCGGAAAGAAGTATTCAGCAAGCTTTATTTATTGCTTCCGATTGTTGCCATCGTTCTGTTGTTGATGTCCGGGATGAGTGTAATACGCGCGGCTCTTTGGTCAATCGTCATCACCGTGGTGGTAAGTGCATTAAAAAAAGAAACCAGAATCGGCTTTAAAGGAATCATCGACGCATTGGCAGATGGTGCGAGGTCGGCCCTCGGAGTGGCCGCCGCTACAGCAGCCGCCGGCATCATTGTTGGGGTGGTGACGAAGACGGGGCTGGGCCTGAAAATGGCGAATGGCTTGCTCGATTTATCCGGTGGATATTTGTTGCCGACTTTATTTTTGACAATGATCGCTTCTCTGATATTGGGCATGGGTTCTCCGACGACAGCCAACTATGTCATCACCTCCACGATAGCCGCACCAGCCATCATTTTATTAGGGGTTCCAGATTTATCAGCCCATTTATTCGTGTTTTATTTCGGGATTGTCGCCGATATTACACCGCCAGTGGCCTTAGCTGCGATGTCTGCAGCGGCTATATCGGGAGGTGAACCATTCCGGACAGGGGTGGAGTCAACGAAACTGGCGATCAGTGCATTTATCATCCCGTATATGTTTGTGCTTTCACCGGAATTGCTAATGATTAATACAACCTGGACGTATGTTATTTGGGTGGTCTTTACGGCGTTTATCGGGATGATTGCCATCAGTGCAGGTGTAATTGGTTTTTGGATGAGAAAAATGCACTGGTTAGAACGGATTGTCGCCTTGATTGCCGGTTTATGCTTAATTTATCCGGAAAAAATAAGCGACATTGTCGGGCTGGTGGTATTCGCGCTTTTATTCGGCCTACAGGTAATGCATAAACGAGGAAATGCTGCGAAAACTAGTCCCTAAACAAAAAGCGGTTCCACCATAAAGTTCTAAGGTGGAGCCGCCTTTTTATATCCCGTCATGGGTTACTTCAGATGGAAACATCAATCAATACGATTTCCTCTGAGGCAAGTGCCTCTTTAAAAACTTTTTCAAAATATGACAACGTTTCGATCCGGAAACCTTTAATGCCGAAGCTATCGGCCAATTGGACAAAATCAGGATTCCCGAAGGTAAGGCCGTAGTTTTCTCCAAACATTTTGTTCATCGTTTGGACTTCAAGCTTGAGCATTGAGTCGTTTAAGACAATGATGATAAAAGAAAGGCCTAAACGCTTGGCGGTTTCGACTTCGGAAATATTCATTAAAGCTCCGCCGTCTCCGGTAATGCAAATAACCTGGTCGGAAGGGCAGGCAAGCTTCGCACCAATGGATCCCGGAATGGCAATCCCCATTGAAGCCAGCCCATTTGAGATTATCGTTCTATTCGGCTTTTTAGGCTGATAGGTTCGGGCAATTGCAACTTTATGGGCCCCTACATCGGAAATCACAATTGCGTTTTCGTTGGTGCATTTTTCAACTATATGAAGAATGTTTTCGATCGTTAAATTCGAATCGGTTTGCTCTGTTTGATAAGCTGTTTTTATTTTTTCCTGAAGGCCGCCGCCAGATGGGGCCCAAGTTTTGTGCGGAAGCTTTTGCTGCACAAGCATTTCAAGTGTTTTCTTGATATTTCCGACCAATTCAGCTTGAACTGGGTAATACTCATTTACTTCTGCCGGAACTGTATCAATATGGAAAACCGGCAGTTTTTTTGGATTCCAATCCTTTGGCAACTTTTCAACAACATCAAACCCTATGACAATGAGGAGGTCTGCCTCTTCTAGTCCAACTAAAACTTCGTCCTGCTCATTAAAGCCAAAGGTAAAATATTGCTGACGGTGATCTTTTGGCAACACCCCTTTGGCCATAAAACTATGTGTGACAGGGACATCGAGGGCCTCGATAAAGGAGAGCAGTGCGTCCCCGGCATCCTGACGGATGACCCCGTTTCCGACAATGATAAATGGCTTAAGATGATTTTCAATAAGGCGGACGGCATATTTTATCGCCTCCATATCAGGAACCAAGTCTGGAATCGGCGGAACCGGCAAAGGTTTGTTTGGGATCATCTGTGCTGCCAGATTTTCCGGGAGGGTGACCACTACAGAGCCGGGTTTTTCTAATTTTGCCGTTCTGAAAGCTTTTCGGATTGTAGTTGGAAGGGATTGAGACTCCAGAATTTGCGTGCTCCATTTTGTGACCGGTTCAAACAACTTGACAATGTCGACAAATTGATGGGATTCCGGATGCTGCCTATTCAAGCCTGCCTGGCCGACAATGGCCACGACCGGTGAATGATCAAGCTGGGCACTGGCAATGCCAGTTAATAGATTGGCGGCACCGGGTCCAAGAGTGGACGTACAAACACCAGGTTTATTAGCTAGCCTCCCATAAACATCTGCCATAAAAGCGGCACCTTGTTCGTGCCGGACATTTACAAACTGGATCTGCTCCGATTTTGACATGGATTCGGCAAAATCCAGCGTTTCCTTTCCGACAATTCCAAATATATATTCCACACCTTCGTTTTCCAGGCATTGTACAAGCACATCCGTTACTTTCAAATCATTCATCTCCCCAAAATTTTTTCATACTCTAGTTTTTACCAAATAATGTCCAAAAAATCTGCCCGTTTTCATTGTTCCTGAACGGGTGTCCCTGTCCCTGATACGCTTTTTACATATAATTACAAGAAAGCATTTTTTATAAGGTGAGGTGGAACAGTGAATCAGACAGTTCTCGTGGTTGCAGCACACCCCGATGACGAAATCCTCGGAATCGGCGGAACGATAAAAAAATTAATTAATCACGGCTATAAGGTTGTAACCGTTGTTGCTGCAAAAGGGAGGAAGGAAGAGGAGAATCATATCAAGCCCTTTATGCAAAAAGCAAACGAACAACTAGGGGTGGAAGAAACCGTTTTTTTAGAAATGCCGAACCTGTTATTAGAAATGATGCCCTTGCACGAACTTAATAAGGAAGTGGAAAAACTAATCGCCCAATATGACCCATGCATGATTTTTACCCATCATTATGGCGACCTAAACCGAGATCATCAGGTTCTGTTTCAAGCGGTCCTTACGGCAGCCCGGCCGCTGCCCGGCAGGAGACCGATAGAGATTCTCTGCTTCGAAACAGTTTCCTCAAGCGAATGGAGTCAGCACACAAATGACAAGGAGTTTAAACCTAATTATTTTGTCGATATATCCGATACCATTCATGATAAAATCAGTGCCCTAAAGCATTATGATGTAGAAATGCGCCCTTATCCTCATCCACGTTCTTATGAGGGAGTCACCTATTTGGCTCGAGTCCGCGGGATGACAGTCGGTGTCGAATATGCCGAAGCATTTGAAATCATCAGGAGGGTTTGGAAGTGACTGAAGAACAAAAAAATGAACCACCCTCCACACAAATCTTATTCCCGCAGCTCATCGCCCAAATGGACAAATATTATGGATTAACAGAACAATTGGAGGATAATGGAAAAAGGTGTCAGACACCTTCTTCTATAAGTTCTCAAAAGGATAAATTGCGTATTTTAATGACAACTTTTTGGGAATATCCGTTTGTGGGGGGCTTGCAGAATTATATTGCTGCTTTGAAGAGCGGGCTTGAGGATTTGGGGCACCAGGTCGATGTTTTGAGCCCGAATCAATTTCCAAGGGATGAAGTGAAAAAGCTTCGGTCTGAGATTACCGAGAATGCAAAACAATTTTTCATTAACCGTTATGGGAGTTATAATCAAAAAATTTTAAGAAATTATTGTGATTTATCTGTTTTTGAAGCTTTGGCAAAAAGTGTGGATTTAAAAGAATACGATATTATTCATTCGCAAGACCGGTTTACTGCACTGGTGATGGCAAAATTAAATCAGAAATATAACAAACCACTATTATTCACTCCGCATGGTTTTATGACCCAGCGCCGCTTAAAGTTCAATTTAATTGAAAAAGGCTCGTTAGAGGAATTCTACTTTTCTGAAATTGATAGACAAGCCGTAATCAACGCCAGTCATATCGTCATCTTATGCGAAGTATTCAGGCCTCTTTTGCAAAGTCTAGGAGCAGAAGATGAAAAGATGACGACCGTTTATACCGGTATCCAATTTGAAAGAGTGAAAGCGGCGAAGCAGAGGGACAGCATCGTGATTACCTGCGTTTCCCGTCTTCGCCCGCGCAAGGGCCATAAATATTTATTCGAAGCACTTGCCCTTCTTAAGAAAAAACTAGGAAATGTAGAAGTCCGTATTGTTGGTGACGGGGAGATGCGGGAGGAACTCGAGAAGCAGGTTCTGGACCTTCAACTGAAGAATGTTAAATTTTTGGGAAAGAGGACCGATATTCCGGATCTTTTAAGCGAATCTGACATCTTTGTCCTACCCACGACGAGTGATACTTTGCCAATTTCAGTCATTGAAGCGATGTTTGCCAAGCAAGCCATTTTAACAACTGATTGCGGCGGCATCCCTGAGATCATCCGTGATGAATATTCCGGACTGATAGCAGAACCCGCCAATTCCAAACAGCTCGCCAAAAAGCTGCTTAGGCTCGTAAAGGAACAGACCTTAAGGAAAAAATTGGCGAGACAGGCACGGAACTATGCGAAAAAACAATTAACTGTGAATTATATGGCTCTAAAAATAGCTGGAATCTATCAATCTTTATTATGAAAGGAGGGAAACGTGTGCATCACGATATCCCTGCCGTCGTACTTGATATGAGTGCCACCGGAATCGGTATCGTCAGAAGCCTGGCACAAAAAGGAATTAAGGTTTACGCCTTTGACACTTTAGGTAAATACAAAATTGGCAAAACGCGGCATGCCATTTGCGGCGCTTGTCCGAATCCGGTAACGGAAGAAGAGGCGCTGCTCTATTTTCTCTGCCAAGTTGGACTTAACTTTTCTCAGAAAGCGGTCATGTTAGCAGGCTCAGATGATTATGTTCATTTTATTTCAAAAAATAGATACGTTTTATCGCAATACTATCGTTTTTTATTGCCAGAGCACTCTCTGATCGAAGCAGTCCTCGATAAACGACTGACCTATGAATTAGCCGTTAAATCCGGCGTTCCCTGCCCAAAAACTTTTATCGTAAACGATGAGCAGCAGCTAGTTCAAATTATTGGACAGCTAATCTTCCCCTGTATTTTAAAACCCGTCCATTCCTCTCATTTTCGCTCTAATATTGATCACAAGCTGTATAAAAAAGCCATCTTGATTGAAGATGCCGCACAACTACAAGAGGAATATCTTTTTTATCGTCAATATGGAGAGCTAATGATTCAAGAAGCCATACCGGGTGAGGAGAATGCTATTTTCTCCGTTAAAACCTTTTTTGATAAGAAGATGGATTTAAAGGGTCTGTGGATGAATCAAAAGCTCCATCAATTTCCGCCGCACTTTGGCTCTTCTGCACTAGTAGTCAGCAAAAGGGAGGAGGAAGTCATCAAGCTTGCTGTACCCTTTCTAAAGTCAATTGAAATGAAAGGATTGGCCATTGCTGAATTTAAAAAGGATCCTAGAGACGGAAAGTTTAAATTCATCGAAATTAACCCAAGAATCGGTTTGACTCAAGGCTTATCGATTGCTTGTGGCGTTGATTTAGCCTATTTATATTATTTATCACTTACCAATCAAGATCCGGAGCCAGTCGTAGTGCAGAAGGATGGTATCAAATGGGTCTACTTTGTTCGTGATTTCTTGTCCTTCCGGCAAAAGAAAAGACTCGGTGAGATGACATTTTTCGAGTGGCTGAAGGGTCTTTCCGGGAAAAAAGTCGAGGCGCTGTTCAGGTGGGACGATCCGTTACCGTTTATTCGCAGCTTTGTCTCACATCTTCGCAATTTATGGAGCAGACGGTAAAAAATTTGCACAAAAGGAGGGATTTTTCCTTTGACCAGTAAGGAAGAAATTCTCAGCCAATGGCAGCATTATGGCTGGGAAGAAAAGTTTGCGGGCGTTCTTCAAAAACCCGTCACCTTAAGCGAAATAGAATGTTTGAAAAATTCAAGGGATAAAACAAGTGTTTGGAAACTAACTTTAAATTCGGAATCAGGAACCGTTCCTGTCATCCTGAAAATTTTTCAGCAACCGTTAAAAGAAAACCACCTGGTAGAAATGAATATGTATCGTAAGGCCTATCCTGTTTTTCAGGAAATGATGCCGAAAATGATTTGGCTGGAGTCTGATGTAAAGGATCGTGAATTCTGGCTGTTTACTGAATGCTTGGAGACGGTTCGGGGTCAGATTAAGCTGAGACCTTATCACCTAGAACGAATGATTCCAACAGTGGCCAAATTTCATGCCCTTACTTTTAAAAACCGTCTTTCAGATGAGCAGGCGCCGTTATTTGATTCGTGGCTTCCCCGTTATGAGTCTAAGGAGTTGACTACGGAAAGAATCGAACATATTGAAAAAACAAAGGAACACCTGGATTTAGCCATGAAGGATCCAGATTTAAGGAAATTGGTAGAGCCCGCTTATGATATCCTTAAAGTCATTTTGGGAAAGGGGCCATTATTTTTCCCTGAAGTGATTAAAGCAGGGCAGTGCCTCATCCACGGTGATCTTCATATTCACAATATTTGCTGTCAAGACACGAGCGATGAACACAATTGGCCTGTTCAATTGATTGATTGGGAGTCTGCCAAATACGCACCTTGCTGGTATGATCTTGTTGTACTTGTTGAACTGCTTATTGATTTCCGCGCCGATTGGCATAAGAAGGAGGAGGACATTCGCTGCCGCTGTGTAGACATTTACAGCAAAGAAATGGCAAAGTACGGAATTGTCTTTCAAGAAGATCCTGTTAAGCTTTTAAAAATGACTTATTTGCAAAGGGTTTTGGAAAAAAGATTGCTAAATCATTTACGCAGGGTGTTAAACGGAGAAAAGAGCCTCCTTTTAAAAAGATACCTTGAGAAAATCGTGGTTTGGGGTAAGGAGCTCGATTTATATTAGGTTTTTTATTGAAAGTTAGGGGGATCATTTTATGATGAGAAAGAAGCAGGGCAAACTCGCTGAACTGGATGGCAGTGAGTATAAATGAAAGTTCTGGTAACAGGTGGAGCGGGGTTTATCGGCTCTCATGTTGTGCAAAATTTAATAAAGTCCGGCCATGATCCGGTTGTGGCCGATAATTTATGTACAGGTAGTCTTGAGTTTGTTGAAAAGGATGTCCCCTTTTATAAGGTAGATATAACCTCGCCGCAGATCGAGACTGTTTTTGCAAAGGAACGTCCGGATGCAGTTATTCACCTAGCGGCACAGGTAGATGTGGCCTATTCAATTCAAGATCCGGCAGGGGACGCCAGACAAAATATTCTCGGAACGATTCAGCTTTTGGCCAATAGCCAGCGATTTGATGTGAAGAAATTTATCTTTTCCTCTAGCTGTGCTGTCTATGGGAAACAGGATGATGTAAGTATAGAGGAGACATTCCCTGTTCAGCCTTTATCCTATTATGGGATTTCCAAGTATTCCTCAGAAATGTATATCAAAGCCTTTAACAGTTTGCATCAACTTCCCTATACGATATTGAGATATGCCAATGTGTACGGACCCCGGCAAAGCACAAAAGGGGAAGGCGGGGTCATTTCGATTTTTGCGCAAAAGGTTCTTCAGGGAATTCCGCCCTTTATTTATGGCGACGGAGAGCAGACAAGAGATTTCGTCTTCGTGAAAGATGTTGCCGAGGCTAATGTGCTATCGCTTAACAGTGGTACGAATGAAACCTTTAATATTGGCTGTAATATAAAAACTAGCATCAATGAACTCTTTCAATCTATCTCCAAACTTACCTCTAAAAACATCCAACCAATCTTCTCGCAAGCCCGCAGTGGAGATATCCTCCACAGCTGCCTTAACAACTCCAAAGCGAAGTCACTTTTGGGCTGGGAGCCAAAATATGATCTTCATAGCGGTCTAACCGAAACACTAAATTATTACTTGAACACAAATGAAAAAGGTTCATTTGGTGCCTGAACATCGCCTCCTAAATTGGGGGCTTTTATTTTTTAAAAATAAGTGCAACACTATAGGCAAACAGACTTAAGCTATTTGAGGGCAGGGATGAAAATGATTTTTACGAGCATCATAATCATTATCTTATTAGTATATTTTTTAATTGTACGACCGCTAACCAGCCGAAACCGTCCACAAATCATGGAACCTCCGCACAGAAATTACTACGGACGGCAGGATTATTACCCTTCTGGGGGCGGAGGTTTTGGTCGGTTTGGAACCTTCGCAGGGGGCATGGCGGCAGGCGCTTTATTGACCTATCTTTTTGAACAAGGCAGAATTGGCTTTGATCAATTTCAAACAATGCAGCACCTGCAAGACCATGAAATCATGCAGCAGTTGATGGAGCAAAATATTATCCAAGAGGATGAGATTGAACAGCTCCGGGAAGAGCTAGGGAATGACCCTAACCAGGATTACGATTATGACAATGCAGACAACGATGACCAGCAGGATGATTATGACCAAGGAGATTATGACAGCGGTGACGATAATTGGGTATAAGCTAGATTCATTTTGAATTTTCTCAAAATAAGTTTTATTGGAAGCGTATGCTATAATATTTTTGTAAATTGAATACAACAGTAAAAGGGAGCAGTCATGATGTTAAAAGATATATTTATGAGTCTATCGCAAAATCAATTCCTTAATAGTACTGCCAAAAAGTACGGCTTGAAGATGGGAGCACAAAGTGTTGTTGCGGGAACAAATATTGAGGAAGCAATAAAGAGTATTAAGGACCTCAACGCCAACGGAATCTCCTGTACTGTCGATAATTTGGGAGAGTTTGTATTCAAAGAAGAAGAGGCAGCAGCTGCTAGGGAACAGATTCTTAAAGTTATCGAAGCAATACATAGTAATAATGCCGACGCACATATCTCTTTAAAACCGACTCAACTCGGGTTAGATATTGATTATAGTCTTTGCTTAAACAATGTCAGAGAGATTGTCGACAAGGCAAATCAATATAACATGTTTGTCAATATCGACATGGAGGATTTCAAGCATCTTCAGCCAACGTTTGATCTATTAGATGATCTTTCTTTAGAGTATGATAATGTCGGTACCGTTATCCAGGCTTACTTCCATCAGGCAATGGATTATC
>NZ_JAGYPE020000040.1 GCF_018343545.2 Neobacillus citreus
TAAGCTAACCACTACTACTGCCTTCGTGGCTCGGGACTTACACCCTAGAGACTGCACCCATGCCGGGCGCACAAACAGAACTGAAGCGTATGTCACGCTTTACTTCCTCAGGTTGAGGAGGTTATGAAAGAGTTTAGTCAAATTCATTGTGGGATTATTGATGCAGGTGAGGTAACAGACATAGCCGGGCACTTTAGTATTTTTACAGTACCGGTTCTCCTGTTATTTGTCGAAGGAAAAGAATCCTTGAGAGAAGCAAGAATTGTTCATCTAGATCTCTTTCGGGAGAAAATAAAAAGAATTTATGAGTCAGTCCTAAACTAAGCTACTCAGTCTTCACTTAGGTTCATCAACCGTAATTATCACCCCATTACAGCAAAAGGAGAAAAATAGATGCAAATGCTTTATCGCTTTATATAACTGAAGTATAACCTAATAATTCTTTGTTCTTCAACTAAAACTCCGTTAGCTCAGCATTATTTATGATCAAGTTTTTATTAGCTCAAATTTAATGTCAATCCAATGTAATGGGGATTCACTTTACCTTATTTATTTTTTATTCATGATTTCTTAATTCAACTCAAAATGACGTGTATTAGCACACGTCATTTTTGTTTGTATCTATTTTATTTTTAGCTATTATCTGCCATTTCCTTCGATTAGTTAGTTAATCATTAGACAATTCTTCCGGCTTGTTTAATTGCTGTTGACGGTCATTTATACTACGGTTTGAAAAACTTGGGAGCGGGTTCTCTTCTTTCCGGACTCGTCTCTTCTCTAGCCATTCCCGAATACGTCTGCGCAACCTTGACCTCTTTTTCAACATATATCTCCCCTATCACCTTCATTTTTCCTTCGGCAATCCACCGGGTTAGCATCATTTGGGTTTCACTAGTAGTATATGTTTTCATTTTAACAGGTTAAGGGCAAATTTGTTAAATTTATTTGTATCTTCTTGTACGGTTTGTAAACTGCATGCACCTTGGTTTAACCGTCTTCGCTTTTTATTCAACGCTACAGCAAGCACCCATTAAATACCCATTTCGCCACATTAACCATTTTAACGGGTGTCATCAAAATTATTATGGGTGCTATGAAGTTAGGTCGTTTAAAAACTTATTGATAAAATTGCCGTTCATAACAAGCCTGGTGGACTTGAGAAAGTTGCTGGTCATTAATCATGGTAAAGAACACACTCATTTTTGAAGTGTGTTTTTTTATCCTCGTAAGATTGTAAACTAATATACTAAAACTATTGAATGGCATTCTAAAGTTAACATAATAAAATTATTGTTTACTAATCTATTTTGAAACATGGTCATCAAATACCTTTTGGAAAATGAAAGATTACATATTTTCTAGTCCACATTTCACTTGAAACCATTATTTCCCCTTGTTCATTTTGAAAAACAAAGCCCGAACCTAGTTGTTCTTTAAAAAACCAGCCTTTATCTTCCATTAATCTTTTTAAATTTTCATACGCTCTCCCTTGTTTCATTTCTGATACATACCATTGGTAACTGTCTTCCTCTGTGATTTTAACAATATTTCCATTCGATTTATTCACCTTATTTATCACTTCGGATTTTGAAATTGATCTGATCGGAAGAGAAGGATAATAAACATCCTTCAGATATATCAATAGGACTCCGAATAAAATTAATACAATAGTACCTGTCCTAACCCATTTCCCCATGAGGAACACCTACCTTAATACTGAGAGATGACAACTGATTAGGCCTATTTTACAACAACCAATAAGGCATTACCAATCATTTCCACATGATGATATAAGAATTGGCTATTAATCTACCGGACCACTGATCGGCGGCTATTTTTTTCCGAACTTTCTACTTAGTACGGACATTTACTCGGTTTTTTCACCGTTTTTGTCCGTAGGAATCCTTCTTACGGACAGTTCCTCTGCTTTTTTCACCCGCTTTGTCCGAAGGTGGTCTGAAAGGTGATGCATGAGAACCGTCCCCATGCATCACCTTTCATCAATGAAGCAATTGTCGTAACTCCTGTGCGATTCTGCGGTTTGTATCGATCACTTCTTCGACGATGCGTTTGCTTTCTGGGTCCAGGTCTCCCTTTACGAGTTCTTCCGAATATTCAACACCATATTGCTCCATTCCCTTTAAAGCATCCTGGATTATCCCTTCAGTTTCATCTGGGACGATCATCTTATGCATGTAGCTTTTTAGCTTGCCTGAGACTCCTTCACTATCTGCAGGAACTCCATGTAAATTTTGAATCCGTTCGGCTAGAACTTCGGCCGATTGCTTCGCCTCTTGCTGCAGGGACTGAAACTTCTGCTTTATCGCTGTTTCCTCCAGCTTTTGGATATGATGTTCAAAAGCGTGAATTCCCATATAGGTTCCTCTTAATAATGTGTTTAATTCCTCAATGACTACCTCTTCTTTGTCCATTCGTTTCACATCCTCAAGGTTTATTATGAAGCGTGTGAGAGGTTTTATCCTATCTTTTGTTGTTTCGAATTAAACCATAAAAATATTATTATGTCAGCATAATTCCATGCTTGTCCATTTCACTCATATTCCTTCTATCATAGCATGTACTATCCCTTAGAGATAAGGAGGTGATTCATTTTGTCTGACGGATATGGAATGGGCACATCTTTTGCGTTAATCGTAGTGCTTTTCGTCCTCTTGATTATCGTTGGTACACAGTTTATGATGGGGTACTAAGCTTACAATCAAAATTGTAACGACTCATTTTATGGATAGAAGCGTCAAAAGGCGCTTCTATTTTCTATATATTAAAAAAGTGTCAACAAAATTCGATATACCTAAAAGCAGTTAGAAAAATGGGTTCTGCTCTCCGGTGTGTTAAGGCGTTAAATGACTAAAGGACTGACCTATAGATCATTAACATTATTGACTTTCCGTTCGAAACAGCACCGATTCCCTTCCTTGTCCCTTTAACAACACGCGATTCTCTGCTTCTATTAATTGTATTTGCTTAAAATAACAGATTTCCTCACAGAGTTTGCAGTCGACGCAATTTGCTGGTATTAGCTTGATCTGCGTGGCGCCATTTTCTGTTTCTTGGACAAGTGCGTTGGTAGGACAGAGAATGGAACAGGCTCCGCACAAAGTGCAATCAGACAAGATCATTGGCACCCGAACATTCTTTTCTGTTTGTAGGTCTTTATTCTTGATAAGTTGATTCAAAAACAAGTTTCGCTTCACCATATAGGGGTAGGTGGATTCTTTAAAAACTTTTTCCATCACACCGTTGGCTGCCACATTCCATTCTTTTCGAATGAGCGAAGCCGAATCGCTCTTGAGCTTTTCCTGGTACGGTTTAATTTCAGCGCAGCCGAGAGTTTCTTTCACTGCCAGCTTATGAACGTCCTTCCATTCCCTCCATATGGAATGAAATAAGGATCGCTTGCTCTTATCCAGCCCTTCTAATTCTGTTGACTTCTTCAAGGCCAAAGCCAAATCCATACACTTGCCGCTCATCCTTTCTGCAGCAGCCAATTCTCTTTGCCACAACTCTTCTCCCTGTTTTATTTCACACCTATCGCATCCCCCATCAGGAAGGTGAATCGACAGATTGTCACATTCCTCAAGAAAGGTAAGCCAGGCTTCTCGTGGTATGCTGCCGAGGCAGGGAACAGCGACTGCTGCCACACATTCCTCTTTAATGGAATGTCTTTGGCAATGCAAATAAACGTGTTCGCTTTCTTTGCATGTGTGCAAAACCGTTTCAACCAAATGGTGGAGAGAATGCCGATTGGAGGAAAGTGCGCTTGTTGGACAAACCGTTGTACATAATCCACATTCTAAACAGGAATCGGTAATCTCGAGTGTATCCTTCGTAAACGTGATGCAGTTTGTTGGACAAGAGTCAACACACTGCCGGCATGTACTTTTAGGCGATATCAATCGAGTACAAAGATTTGCTTCAATCATAAGCGTTGTTGTATTTTTCTCAATTGCCTTTGCCCAGGTCATCAGATTCATTCCAAACCAGCCTCCTCTCTAGCTTATAAAACAATCTAAACCTACAAGTGAACATGATGCATGAGAACCGTCCCCATGCATCACTTACCTACAAATGAACGGCCGTTTCGTAAAATTGAAAGCGGGCCAAGAACTCACTAATTAATAGGAGCAAAAACACCACGGAATAGGTGATGCCCGTCTGCTTTTGTTTGCCGATTGAGTTGATTGCAAGAATGGCAAACGCAATGACAAACGTGAACAGCCGCAGCCAAAAAATAAACTGACCTGTCATTAATCGCAGGCTCTCACCCGCTTGCGGCAGGCCGCCTTGAAGCCCCGAGAAATAGAGCAGCATCACAATTGCCGCTGCAATGAAGCCAAATAGGACAAATGTGGTGATCTTCATCGACAGCTCTCCACGAATCAGTAAAAACAACCCAACAAATAATGGTCCTAAAAGAATAGAAGTTAAAAAGAACATCATCATGGTCGTCATCCCGTTCCAAGCTGGAATCACTGGAATCATATAAATTTTGGCTGAAGAGAAAATCGCGATTCCGCCGAGGATTGCCGCGATTGCACCACTTATGCCGCGCCAGGTCGACACATCTTTAAACCAAAACCAGGTGTACAGGAGGCTTAGGCCAACAAAGGCACCGTAAAAGGTTACCTCACGGCTAAGCCATGAGACCTTGATATTTAAAATTGCCCGATAGGCTGCAAATGGATGGCCTAAATGAAACATAGAGACTAGGACTGCCACCCCGCCAATCACCACAAGTGAAAGCGAAATAAGCAATCCGGTTTTCCATTGGATCGTGTTCTTCCAGTCCATCCACCAAAGCGTCACAATCCCGCCGACGGCTAGTTGTGATAATACAGTAAAGATCACGAGTGGCAGCTCATGCATTACGATGACCTCCTTGTTTGTTTGCCTGGCTTTGGCAAAATAAACTGTGTCGTTGGATGGGTAATCGAAGGGTCGGCAAAGGTCGGCACGATGCTAACACCATTTGCCGGCTGGACCTCATTATAATCGACGATTTGAATCGCCTCCAACGGACATTTTTCTACACAGATGGGCAATTGGCCCACATCTAAACGTTCATGGCACATGCTGCATTTGTCCATTTTTCTTTTAACCGGATTGTACACAGGAACCTTATATGGACAGGCCTTGCCGCACATTTGGCAGCCAATGCACAGCTCCTGATTGTGGACGACAATTCCGTCCTCCCGCTTCGTATAGGCACCAACCGGGCAAGCCTTTTTACAGGCTGGGTCCTCACAGTGATTGCAGGCGGTGGACACAAATGCCCGGACAGGCGTACCGACAATGTCCTCCGGCAATTCCGTTACCCGGCGCCGCCGCATCTCCGGTTCAAGCTGATAAAAACTTTTACACGATATTTCACAAGCGTGACAGCCGATGCAGCGCTCAATATTTACTAAAAACCCTAGCTTTTTCGCCATGGTTGCTCCCCCTTACGCTTTTTCAATATTGACAAAGTTGTCGTGAAAGGCAATTCCGCGCTGCCCTTTTTGATATTCACCCATATCTTCCGCCAACGCCTTTACCGTAAAATTCTCCGTATAATTGACACCCTTCCACCAGCCTTCATACATGACAACCGTATCTGGCGGTACCATCTTTGTTATCTTAGCAGGCAATGTCATATGGCCAGTTTCGTTTATGATTTTGACAATATCGTCGTTCTGAATTCCCTTTTTCCTCGCCAATTCGGGATGGATCTCAAGGAATGGATGATCCTGAATCGCCATCAGCCAATCTTGATGCTGAAATTGGCTGTGAATCCCAAATTTCCAGTGCGGCGACATACAGCGAATCGGATATTCCTTGGGCGCTTTATACTCTTCTGTAAATACAGGAAGCGGGTGATGGCCATATTCAACTGCTTTTTTTGAAAAAAATTCATATTTGCCGGATGGTGTTCGAAACTTTAAGTCCTCCCAGGCTACCGTAATTTTTTCATTTGCTTTTGCCGTACCTCCTTTTTTCCTGAGGTCTTCCCAGCTGTCAATGTTAAACAGCTCTTTTATTTCATCATTGAACTCTTTTTCGACCCAATCCTTAGGGTCGCCGGAGGTTGGAAATGTACACGAGCCCGAACTTAACTGGTTTAATTTTTCCGATAGACCCATGGCAATTTCCAAGTCACTCTTTGCTTCATATAGTGGTTTGATCGCTTGTTCGTTGACATTCATCCAATAGTGCCAGTAGCTGACATTGATCCCGACCGACTCAAACGGGGTGGTGACCGGCAGGACGATGTCGGAATATTCAACGGTTTGCGTCATATATAAATCAGCGGTCACGATTAAATCCATTTGATCAAACGCTTTTTTCACTACGGTTGGTTCCGGATCTTGGGCTAACGGGTTGCGGCAGGCAATCCACATCATCTTAATCGGCGGATCATTGGCTGCTAAAACCTGGGCCCCGAAATTGTTCATATTCACATAACGGTCCTCTTCTCCGCCGCTTCCTTCTGGTGCACCAAAGCCCATCGTGTAGTAATTGAAACCCCATGTTTCTTCGCCAATATAGTTGACACCGCCGCCTCGTTTGCCAATGTTTCCGGTAATCGCAGCAAGGGCATCGATCGCCCGGACCATAGCGCCGCCATTGACGTGACGCTGCATCCCGAAACCAATCCAAATGTTGGCTGGTTTGGCTGTCGCATATTCACGTGCCAAGCGTTCAATCACTGGCTGTGGAACACCCGTTTTTTCCGCCGCCCATTCAACCGTAATATTCTTGTTTACATAAGCGAAGAATTCCGAGAAACCAATTGAATTCGCGGCAACCCACTCCTTATCATACAATTGATGATCGAAGATATAGCGGATCATACCAAGTGCCAGAGCCCCATCTGTACTTGCTTTCACCTGGATATACTCATCGGCTTTTGAGGCTGTTTGCGTAATCAGCGGGTCTATGACGACCAGCTTTGTCCCGCGCTCCTTCGCCTGTTCAATAAAATACATCGAATGCGCCGAAGTCCAGGCAGGGTTTGCTCCCCAAAGGATGATATAGTTCGCGTCGAGAAATTGCTCCGGATCATTGTTATAGGCAGCGCCCATATCAAAGCCTTGGGCATCCGAACCGGCTGGGTCACATGGAGTCCCTTGAGCCCGGGTTGTATAGCCGATACTCGACAGCATTCCTTCGGTTGCATAGTTTAAAATATTGAAGTTGCCTGAATATTTATTTAGACAAATAGGAAGTGTGCTGCCGTATTCCTTTTTTATTTCCAGAATCTTTTTGGCAATAATGGTGTAAGCTTCATCCCAGCTAATCCGTTCCCAATTGCCGCTGCCCCGGCCCTTTTGCCGCATCGGATATTTAATCCGGTCGGGTGAATAAACCACACGAGGATACGTATTTCCCTTAACACACAGCCTCCCTTTCGTATAACTGTTGTTTTCGTTTCCAGTGATAAAGGTAATTCTGCCGTCCTCAACGGTTGTTAAAATCGAACAAGTATCATAGCAGTTGCGCGGACAAGCATTATAGAATTGCTGGACTTTTCCGTTTGCTTTGGCTGCCGCTTTCGAAACCAGCCCATTTGGCGCCTGACTGCCGGCGGCACCTAGTCCCAAAAGGGCTGTTAATGAAGCGGACCCCTTTAAGAAATTTCGGCGTGTAATCGATTCCGTTAACATATGACGGCCCCCTCTTCTTCCATTAATAATTTTTCCTGCTGTAAAAATCCTTTCAATAAATAGGCAAACGCCAACGTAATCGGATTTCGGCTGTGCTCCTCAATTTTGCAGCAGTGTATCTCGCACCATTTCAAAAGGTGATTTTTCAAGAACAAGTGCAGGACTTCCTTCTTCTCCTCAAATCTGATTAAATACAGAATAAATTCCAATTCAAATTGGAGATGATCATCAGGCATCTGCCCCTCCATGTCCACCTGCAGTCCTTCATGATAATAAAAGTTGCGAACCTTCAATGTCTCAGCCTGCATTACTGTGCCTTCAATGTTAAGATAACTAGACTCATAGGGCGACGCTAATAGTTTGTTAGGACCGACAAAAAGCCGGTTATAATCGTATTCTAATGTTTCCAGAGTTTGTTCGTTGATGTCAGCTAGCAGGTTTAACGCTTTTGTTCCCCATTCATTTTTCCTTATGGCTGGCTTGCTTGAAAGACAAGCTGCAACTGTTTGCCATTCACCAAGGGTTAATTTCATTAAGTCCCCCCTATAGTAATGCCAACAAAGCTGGTATATCTCGACTCTTTCATCCTGCCTGTCGATCCATTTTTCATTCATCGGATTCGCCCTCTTTTGTGGACATGATTTCTTGTTTAAGCTTGTTGAATTCCGCTTTTTCCTCTTCGGTTAATTTCATTTCCTCTTTCACGACTGGATGCGGATTACCCTTATAATTTTCATTAGGAGAAGATTGGATTTTCGCTTTTAGATCCTCATTTGCCTGCTCGCCGCACCCGGTTAGTGAACTAGCGATCATGACAGTAAGGAGGAGAAATAGAAACTTTTTCATCATCGATTTAACTCCCTTCAGGATGTTGAATTCAGCATACCATGTTCAGGAGTGAGCAAATGTAGAAGTGTCTACAAGCTTTCGAAGACGCTGGTGTAAAAAGAATGAAACCGATGCTTTTGTCACACCTTGCTCATATTTTCACAATATTTCCGACACATTTTTATAAAAAAAGTATTTATGAATCCAGCAAGCTTATTTGCGATTTTACGAGTTTTAATTGCGAATCCTAATCTTTTAAAAAAGAGCCAAAAAAAGAAAAGTATGGAATTCGATTCAACTACTGTTCTACAGTAACTGAAATCATCCATACTTTTTCAAGTGAGTTTTTCGATATTAACGTACAGATCATTAAGCGCATTCCCGTTTCCACCGGTGACCATTTTTCCCATGTCAGCAGGAATAAAGTCAATCAGCTGATTGATCAAAGGATGATTGGGATGAATGACAAGTGTATGATTCTCTACATCCTCGGAGTATTTGGCACGAATGGTAACTTGTCCATGAGAATTGAACAGCTTAATCAGTGAATTTGATTGAATCCCTTTTTCCATTGCAAGTGCAGGATGCAGATAGATACAAGGCTCCGGATTTATTTGCTTATAGGAATTTAGGTTTTGAAATTGTGAATTAATCCGGAACGGTTCATGATTTAATAGTAAGAGATATGGATATTTACTTGTTTTTTGCTCGTTTAATAGCGCCATCCCAAATGGTGAAAGCTGTTCGTTTTCCGCCCTTGTTGAGAAAAGCTCCATTTTTCCTGACGGCGTTTTGAAATCTAAGCTTTCCCATGCTGTTTTCGGGAGATTCACCCTTCGTGGACCGTTCAATAATTCACGCCAATTTTGAATTTGCAACGCTTGGTAAAATTCATCCGTAAATTCCTGGTCAATAAATTCCTCATCCGTTAGGTCGGTTGGAAAAGCACTGAAATTCTGCTCGTACTCATTTAACCGTTTGGAAAGCATTCGGGCAATTTCCAACTCACTTTTGCTTTCATAGTAAGGACTGATTGCCGGCTGATTAATACTGATCCAATGATGCCAATAACTCGCAACCACATCCCACTCCTCAAATTGAGTGGTCGCCGGCAAAACAAGATCGGAAAAGGCCGCGGTCTCGGTTAAAAAATGATCAAGCGTCACGATTAACTCCAATTCTTGCAGCGATTGCTTCAGCTGTTCGATATTTCCGCTTTGGGTGAGTAAATTTCTGCTCGTAATCCAAAGAAGTTTCACAGGAGGATTTTGTTGCTTCTGCAATTCATTCGCGAAATCATTAAAATCGAGCGGCCGGACCCCGGTCGATCTTTTTTTGTCTTTCGGTTCAGCTTTGAGAATGTTGTAGCTAAATTTCCAGGTCGCCCGTTGTCCAAATTGAACACCGCTTCCCTTCCTACCCAGATTCCCTGTGATTGCGGCAAGGGCATTGATGGCGCGAATATTCTGTCCGCCATTTTGGTGGCGCTGCATGCCAAACCCCACCCAAAAATAGGCCGGTTTATTTTTCGAAAGCACTTCTGCCAAGTATTGGATTGCCTCTATTGTTTGCCCGCATTGCTTGAGCGCCTCCTCCATGGAACTGTGCCTTAGGTATTCTGTTAATTCCGTCCAACCATGCGTATGGCGGCTGATAAAGTCAGCATCATACAAGTCATGCTCAAAAATGTACTTGGCAATCGCGAGTGCCAGCGCTCCATCACTCCGCGGCTTAATTTGAATATAAGTATCTGATTTCTTCGCCGTCTCCGTGTAAACTGGGTCAATCGTAATCACCTTCGCCCCTCGCTGCTTAGCCCCAAGGATATATGGCATCGAATGAATCGAGGTCCAAACAGGATTAATTCCCCACAAGATAATCGTTTTCGCATGATGAATATCTACCATATCTGATGTGTGATGTTCGCCGAAATCATAATAAAGGGCATCCATACCGGGTGCCCAGCATGGATTACCGATTGCCCGTGAGGTTTTCCCCAGCCCGTTAAAGAAGCCCTCCATCGCATGATGCAGGATGCCCATATTCCCGGAATATTTATTTAAGGCTAACGAAAGGTGTGAATCATAGTGCTGATAGAGCTCAATGATTTTTTCCGCTATGAGGTCGATTGCCTGAGTCCAAGAAATCCGCTGCCAATTCCCGCTTCCCCGCGGCACTTGTCGCATTGGATATTTCAGCCGGTCGGGATGGTAAACATGCTGCAAATAATTATACCCTTTGGCGCATAAGAGCCCGTTTGTATAACCATGCTTAGGATCACCGGAAACCTTGGTTAAACGGCCATTGACCGTATACCCCAGCATGCTGCAGGAACTATAGCAATTACGGGGACAAATATGGCGGGTAATCGTGTACGTCTTGTCCATGGGCAATCTCCTTTCTCGATAAATTGTTAAAAACTTGTACCAAGTTCCGCAATTCCTCTGTAATAAAACTATTTATACTTAGTATAAAGGGAAAACTTAATTATTTGAGGTTAAAAAGGTGATCATTTTATGAAACAACTTGGTTTTCTTGTCCATATTGAAAAATGTCTGGGATGTCGTTCCTGTGAATTCTCCTGTAAAAATGAACATGGCTATGAAGATACTTTTCGGAGAAAAATCCATGCTGTTGCGGGAGATGGCATAAAAGGGCACAGTTTTCACCATTTTTCAATGGCGTGCAACCATTGTGAAAATCCTGCCTGTCTTCCTGTTTGCCCGGAAAGCTGCATCAAAAAGAAGCCGAATGGGATTGTTTTGATCGATCAAACCAAGTGTTCTGGCTGCGGTAAGTGTGTAACCGCCTGTCCATTTGATGCGATCACCATTAACCCGATTACGAAAAAAGCAGATAAATGCAATATGTGCTACGAGCGCCAGATGAAAAACAAGACGCCCATTTGCGTCTCGGCCTGTCCGGTTAAAGCGATTGAAATCATAGATATTAACGATCCAAAAAATGCCCATTGTGAAAAAGCCGTCCATGGTTTCGAAATGAAAAAAGTCACCAGCCCTTCCATTCGCTTTCAAACACGAAAGGAAGAAATTCAGCATTTTTTTGTAGCTGTCGATGAAGGAGGAATCTAACATGTTAATTTTTCAGGAAATTATAAGCTCGACTCCTTTTGACAATGCGGAAATACTGGCGGGATGGAAGGGAAAGGACAGATATATCCTGCAGGCTGCTGCACCAACCGACTTGTTGGAAGAACCAAGCCTGTTACTGTTGTCAAAGTCCGGCGACGCCCATTTACTGTTGGCAGATTATCTTGAACATCCAAACATCCAAGGGATTCTTCTGTACGGGGCAGAAAATATACATCTATCTCCCACGATATTACAAATGGCTGAAACCATTGGTAAGCCTTTATTAGATGTATCTGTGTCAAATCCATACAGTTTGCAAAAAGCCATCACCGATTTACAGCAGCTTAAATCGATGGGATTGTTTCATTTGGTTTGGGAGCGTACTACGAATTATTGGCTTCAACTCGGGCAAAGAAGCGGATTGAACGGTCTTTTGGCAAGATTGGGTTCCATCATCGGCGAAGGAATACAGATGTTAAATGAACATTTTTATATCCGAAAATGGAATGGTGATGCTGACCCGGAGGAACAAAGAAAAGACCTTCAAGCAAGCTACTATCAGCAAGTAAAGTCACGGTCAGATGTACTATTCATGCTTAACAACGGCGCCGATGAGTATCTCCTCATGCGGCTGCAATCTGGGGAAATTCTTTATGGCTTTATGTTCATCCAAGTACGGCCTGGCATGATGCTTGACGTAACGATTGAACAGCTGACACATGCGATACCTGCGATTATTTCCATGTTAAAAAGTGAAAAAGCTGTTCTTCGTGCACATCAATCATACAAAGAACAATTTTTAACAAATCTTTTATATAACAATATTGAATCTGAGCAGACGTTAATCAATTTGGGCGGGCAATGGGGCTGGGACTTCACGAAACCAACTCAGTTAATGGTATTGCGCATGGATGTGGCCACCAACTTCACTGGTGGTACCATTGACCAAAACGAGATTATTAGTCACATACGCTCGATCGTCCAGGCCAATTTTCTCAACCTGATCGCCTTTCCCATCCAAGGGTTCATTGTCCTGATTATCTTTGATTCCCCTGCTGTGACGGGAATCAATCGGAAAGAATTTATGGTTTCATTGGCTGGAAAAATCCACCACAGTCTCGCACACTCCTTTCCGGGCATCGACTTCCAGATTGGCCTTGGCCGGCAGCATCCATCAAATATGGAATGTTTTCGAAGCTTTTATGAAGCGAAAGTTGCACTCGAGCTCGGGAAGTATGAAACGAAGCACCGTGCTGTTCTTCATTTTGAGGACATCGGTATCGCGAGGCTGCTGGCCAACATCCATAATGATATTTTACATGACTATTATCAAGAAACATTGGGTAAATTGATCGGAATGGATCAAGAAGAAGATTTTTACCTTGAAACAATCGAAACCTTCTTCACGAATAATGCAGATATCAATGCAACGGCGGAACAGCTGTATATTCATCCAAACACATTACGAAAGCGGATCAAAAAAATTGAATCCCTGCTAAATGTAGATTTCAATCTCTTGGATGACCTTGTCAAAATCGATGTCGCCTTAAAAATTATGAAAATGCTGAAATGAGTTTATCTAACCAAAGAGCGTGACAGTCCATTTAGCACAAAAGTTATGAAAAATTGCTGGTTGCCTTTAGTATTTTTATAGGATCCTTCCATTGATGAAAATCAATGGAAGGAGGTGATATGCCGTTTGTTAAGAGGAACATGCATAATAATTTGGGTCCCCATTCCTATTTCACTCGCTGCACGGATTTTCCCGCCATGTAATTCAATAATCCACTTGGCAATGGAAAGTCCAAGACCTGTACCTTCATATTTTCTAGTCCTCGCTTTATCACCTCGATAAAAGCGGTCAAATATCAAAGGCAAGTCTTCTTTAGAGATCCCTTCCCCTGTATCAGCAATGACAATGTGGGCATTAAATCCTTTTACATTACATTGAACGGTAATTTGCCCGTTTGCGGGAGTGTATTTCAATGCATTATCTAAAATAATCATAAATAATTGATAAAGCCTTTCCCTGTCTCCTAGAATTTCCACTGGACTCTGGATTTTAGAGATCAGCTTTATACCTTTTAACCTGGCCAATTCCGAAAAATCTTGAACCACTTTATTTAATAAGGTATCTAATTGAACTTTATTAACGATTATCTCAAGCTGATTGGAATCAGATCGTGCTAACGTAAGAAGTTCGGAAATCATTTTCGTCATATACTTAATTTCACTGATTGACTGTGAGATATTTTCACTTTCTTCTTCAATACTGCTTTTAGGGTGCCGAAACAAACGTTCCAAATTCAGCTTCATAACAGCAAGAGGTGTCCGTAATTCATGTGAGGCATCTGCAACAAACTGAGATTGTTTGTTCCAAGCCAATTGTATTGGCACCAATGCTCGATTGGCTAAAAAGAAACCTGCTAGAATGGCGACAACAACGCTTATTACACTTCCAAATTCAATAAAGACTAAAAGATGTTCCAACATTTCCCTTTCACGTTCCAAATTATAAATTAATTGTATTCTTTCAACATATTTTGTACTGCCATTGATACTTATTGAATGATGAATTGGAATGTTAATCGTTCGATAATAGAAACTTGCAATATGAACGGTACTTGGCGACTTTGAATTTTTCTCTTCTAACAGTTTATCTTTAGCCTTTTCAGAAATAATATTTTTAGGGATTTCAGCCTGAAGGATATCGTTTCTTCCCCAAAAAAGGAAAATCGTCCGTTGATCATCTTCATTTTCATCTGGTTTAATAAATTTAGACATATCACTTTTGTGCTCTCGGGTAATATGTGTTTTAGCATGTTGTAATGTTTCATCTATCTCCCGATATAAACGATATTCCATATAAAAATAAAGGAATGTTCCAAAACTGCCTAATATGATTAAGAGTACAACTGAATTTAATAAGACTAATCGCTGCCTCGTCTTTTCAAACATTTTATTCCTCCGTAAGCATATAGCCTACACCTCGTATGGTACGAATGATATCGCCATATCCAAAAGGTGCTAATTTCTTTCGTAAATAGTGGATATACACATCCACAACCGACTCTCCCGCATCAGATTCAATCCCCCAAACACGATCGTAAATTTGGTCACGCATGAGAATCTTTTCCTGATTTTGTATTAAATAATAAAGTAATTCATATTCTTTTTTGGTTAACTTTAACGTATTCTCCCCAATTGAACATTGCATTAGGTTCGTATCCAAAGTGATTTCACCATAGATAATTTTGCCCTCAAGGCCAATTTTTCCTGCACGCCTAAGGACAGATCTTACTCTTGCTAAAAATTCCTCAGTAGCAAAAGGCTTTACCAAATAATCATCTGCTCCGACATCTAAACCCTTTACTTTATCTGCAACACTATCTTTTGCAGTTAAAATGAGGGTTGGAACGTTCATCCCCTTCGCATGGAGCTCTTTAATAAGTGAAATTCCATCTAAACCCGGCAACATGAGGTCAATAATAAGTAAGTCATACATCCCAGATTGGGACATGAATAACCCTTCTTTTCCGTCTGCAGATTGATCCACTTCGTAACCTTCTTCTTCTAAGATTGTTGATACGATTCTTCGAAGAGCCGAATCATCCTCTATGACTAAAATGCGCATAATCTCACCTTATTCCTTGTTCTTAAAATGAAAACAATGATTTTAACTATATATTTTATCAAAGAAAGATTTAATTTTTCTTAGAAAATTTCTCGTTTTATGACTTCCCTACAAAAATTTTTATTGGAAAGAATTTTCATCTTTCTAAGAGAATTTTAAGATTGCCTCATTATACTAATGTTAATCATTAAAAACCAAAAAGAAAAATTTAGGAGGACTTTTAATGGCTAAAATGGATCGAAAGTGGGTCGTTTTGTGTTCAGCGGCTGTTGCTGCTGTTTACGCCACCGGTTATTTTTCTACGGAAGCTGAAGCGACGAAAACGACATTGAGACAACATGCCCCTATCAATATTCAAACAAAAGCAGATAACCCAAGTGTGGCTGAATCCAAAAATCAGCCAAAAAAATCATTATATAAAAATGGTACCTTTACGGGCATGGGAGAGAATAGACGCGGTTCGATTGAAGTCGCAGTAACAATCCAAAACGATAAAATTACGGATGTTGAAATAAGCGATTTTGCTATGCATTATTCTGAAAGTGATGTCGTCAGACTGCCTAATGAAGTTTTACAAAATCAAAATGCACAAGTATCGAATGTTTCAGGGGCAACATACAGTACCCAAGCTTTTCAAGACGCCGTACAAGACGCACTCTATCAAGCCCAAAATAGTTAGGAGAATAAATGAAAAAAGCGAAATTATTTATGGATACAGTTGTAGAAATACAGGTAGTGATGAATGGAACAGCATCCAAAGAGCTGGTTGAAACAAAAGTGGACAGGGCTTTTGAAGCGTTCCGGAAAGTAGAACAGGCCTGCAGCCGATTTAGTCCTGACAGTGAATTAATGACTGCCTTCCGGGTTATTGAAAAACCGGTACAAATCAGCCCGTATTTATTTGAACCTCTGAAGTTCGCGTTAGAAATGGCCAAATGGACGGATGGTGAATTTGATCCTGCCATTGGAAAAGTCATGGAGGAGCAAGGATATAACCGACATTATTTAACCGGTAAGTCTATAGAAACGCCTGCTGCCGATTCCACAGCTACATTTAGGGATATTATTTTAGATGAACAGGACCATACATTATTTTTAAACAAACCTCTTGTCATCGATTTAGGTGCGGTTGCTAAAGGGTTTGCCATCGATTTGGCTGCTAACGAACTAAGAGATTTTGAAGGTTTCATGGTTAATGCAGGAGGGGACCTGTTTGCCGGCGGAATGGATTGGAATGGACGCCCATGGAAGGTAGGAATTCAACATCCCTTAAAAAAAGATCAAATCATCGATGTGATTGAAATCTCGAATGAAGCGGTTTGTACCTCTGGAAGTTATGAACGAAAGAATGCCAACATTCCCGGGATGCATCACATTATCAATCCAAAAACGGGATATTCACCTAATGATTGCGTCAGTTCCACCATTATTGCGCCTTTTGCCATGCTGGCGGATGCCTTTTCGACAACCGCGTTTTTGTTTGGCCGTGAAAAAGGAAAGATATTAATCGAAAGCGCTGGCTTAAGGGGACTTTTCATTACACCTGATTTACAAATTGTGAAAGTCGGAGGAACACAAAATGACAGCAAAGAAATGGCTTAAAACACCAAAAGGTTATGTGACCCTGGCAATGATTATTTACCTGTTGATCGCCTCAATTGGGTCTAAAGATATAATGGGTATTAAAAATGCTTTCGTGGCTGTTTTCGTTTCGGTCATCGTGGACATTCTTTGTCGTACAGTGAAAAAAAGCAAATGGAGCATGCCGGATAGTGCCATTATTACAGGGTTAATTATATCCTTGATCATAAGTACAACGTCATCTGTAGGAGTCATTGCAGCAACGGCTGTTATGGCCATCTTGTCCAAGTATCTTCTGGTCTATAAGAAAAAGCCAATCTTTAATCCTGCGGCCATTGGTTTGCTTTTATCTGTCCTTTTCTTCCATTCTGGACAAAGCTGGTGGGGGGCCTTCGGAGATCTTCCCGCTTGGACGATTGCGTTTCTTTTAATTGGAGGATACGCCATTACTAACCGAGTCAATAAATATCCTCAGATTTTCGCGTTTTTTGGTACAACTTTTTTACTATTGCTCCTTATCGGTTATTTCAATATTGGAGGTGAAACGGATGCCCTCCGTCCACCTTTTATCAACGCAACTCTTTTCTTTGGCTTTTTTATGCTTACAGATCCGCCTACATCGCCGGCAAAAGATAAAGATCAAGTGATATTCGGAATCCTTACGGCGGTTGCGGGAACGCTCATTTATGGACTTTTTGGAGGATTGACTTATTTGTATTTTGGGTTAGTTATCGGAAATTTCTATTCCTTCCTCAAAAAACGCTCGTCTTCAAAGGCCTCATTGAGCCGTTCTAATGTAATAAAGAATAGAGGTTTGCAAACTTACAGATAAAGTGAACTAAATTAGTGGGAATTGTATTACCCCCACACTGATCAATAGGAACTAAGTTTAAAGGGGCTTTTGGGAAGCCCCTACCTATAAAGAAGGCACAAGTTTGTTTAATAAGCACAACACTTTTATTCACTCTATTTGTTCGTTAATTCCTTCAATGCCTGCTCTACAAATTTGTTCTCAATTACTTTGGACGTATCCAGCTTTTTATTAATACCGCCAACGGAATATAAAAAGTCAGCTTGTTCTTGGTGTGCTTTGCTAAATTCAGCTGTAGCCGGAGACAAAATAGGATCACTTTTTTTCAAAACCGTTTCAATGATTTTCACGTCAACCTTTTGTGATTGCGCGATCTCCTTTGCTACCTCGTCAAGGTTTTCGACGTAGTGCCTGCGGACCTCTTCATATGTTTTTAAAAATAAGACGGTTAAATCGGGATGTTCTTCGGTAAATTTTGTTCTGGCAATCAGAAAGCTAGGTGCATTAATATTCAAGTCCTCTCCGGTCGCTAGTTCTTTTGCTCCCGTTTGAAACACAGCTGTCGTCACATAAGGCTCCCACACAGACCAAGCATCAATGGAGCCATTATCCAATGCCGGTCGCGCTTCATCCGGCTGGAGCTGAATAATCTCGATATCTTTATCTGTTAAGCCGGCACGATCCAATGCCATGTATAAAAAGTTATAAGCACTGCTGCCTTTTGCGACAGCTATTTTCTTATTTTTTAAATCCTTTAATTCTTTAATGGAGCTTCCTTTCGGTACTAAAATAGAATTCCCCTTTCTCCCATCAGCTGTAACACCAATGGCCTTAAAATCGACATTCCCTGACTGCCCGGCAATGACTGGTGTACCTCCCACAGACCCAAAATCCAGCCGGCCTGAAGCCAATGCCTCAAAATGCGGCGGTCCGCTTGCAAACTCATTCCAGGTCACTTTTACTCCCTCTTTTTCAAATGCCTTTTCAAAGTATTTATGATCTCTTGCATAAGTGAGAATTCCTGTTTTCCCTTGAACCCCTATGTTCACAACAATTTCCTTATTCGGTGCCTTTGACGAAGTTTCAGAATTTGAAGACGACGCTGCGCAGCCGCTTAGTAAAAGTAAAAAAATTACGGCTAGTAAGCTATAATATCGAACTAATTTTTTGGACATGTAATTACCTCCGTTTAAACATATATGATTAGTCGGATTAAAACCAAAGGTTCCCCGTTACCCCTTGAAATTATCCTGCCATTTTAATAGTCTTTTTTCGAATACCTTCACAATGGAATCTGAAACTTTACCAAATACAGCAAAAATGATAATCCCTACAAACACGATCGATGTTTGCGAGAATTGCCGTGCGTCCATGATGAGATAGCCGATCCCTTCACTGGAGCCCATTAATTCGGCCGCAACCAGCGCCAGCCACGCAACGCCTATGGACAATCGCAATCCTAATAATATGTTTGGCAGCGCTGAAGGTAAAATCAATCGTGTAATCAGCTGCCAGCGATTAAACTCCAATACTTTTGCCACATCAAACAATTTTGAGTCTACAGTTCTGATGCCTAAAAATGTGTTCACATAGAGCGGGAAGAATGCCCCTTTTGCAATCAACAATATTTTCGAAACCTCGCCAAATCCGAACCACAGAATGAACAATGGAATCACCGCCAGTGTAGGTATGGTTCTCAGCATTTGGATGGTCGGATCTACCGTTTGTTCAATATTCTTTTTAAAACCAACCGCCACTCCGACCAACAGTCCGAGGGTCCCGCCTAATATGAATCCACCTAAAGCTCTCCATAAGCTAATTTTAAAATGCTCTATTAAATTACCAGTTAAAACTAAATCAATAAAGGTTGTAAGGATCGCGCTGGGTCTTGGCAATAATATCGGGGATATCAGGCCCCAAGCCCCTGTCAGTTCCCAAATGACCAAAATGACAATTGGAAAAATAAATCCTTTTAACATGATGGTTACCTTGCCTAGGTCTCTCTTACTTTTTAAAACTCTCTTTTTTGAGGAGTTTACTTTATCCAAAGATATCGCTGATTGGTTACTCATTTTTGAACCTCCTTTAAATTCCGGCGCTATCGATTAACTCTAACTCTTCCACTTTTTCGAATTCCCCTAACACGAGCTGCCGGAACTCTTGAAAGGATTTGGTTGACTTTTTCCGTGGAATTGGCAAATCGATGTTGATTATGTTTTGAATCGTACCAGGCCGTGCACTCATAATAATGACTTTGTTTCCCAAATATATCGCTTCATCAATATCATGTGTCACAAAGACCATCGACGTTTTCTCTTCCTTCCAAATATCCAAGAGCGCATCCTGCATATGCGACCTGGTAAACGCATCTAATGCGCCAAAGGGTTCATCCAGCAGGAGAATCTTTGGTTTTCTCAGTAAGGCTCTCGCGATCGAAACTCGCTGCGCCATACCGCCTGATAGTTCCTTTGGATACGCTTTTTCAAATCCCTCCAGCCTTACAAGCTTGATTAGCTTATCTACATTCTCTTTTACTTCGCTATCCGATAATGGCAGGCTTGCTGCAATATTCCTTTCCACCGTCAGCCAAGGAAACAGTCGAGGTTCTTGAAAAATAACCCCTTGCTTGATGCTTGCACCGGTCACCCTTTCTCCATCTAATTTGATTTCACCTGAATACTCTATATCCAACCCCGCCATTGCTTTTAGGAGAGTACTTTTTCCGCAGCCGCTTGGCCCGATAATCGTAATAAATTCACCTTTTTTGACATGTAAATCAATGTTGTTTAAAACATGCGTCACATCCCTTCCTTTTACAAAGGTTTTATTTAATTGGTTAATTTCTAATAGTGTCATAGTAGTCTCCTTTTATTTTTTCAAAATGATTAGCTGGTCTTAATAGGCCAAGGTGATCTCGTAATGTTCGTCCCGTATATTCTTCTCTGAAGAGTCCCCTGTTCTGTAGTTCTGGAATGACCAAATCAACAAAATCCTCCAAACCGCCTGGCAAATACGGCGGCATAATATTGAAGCCATCCGCTGCACCATTTTCAAACCATTCCTGCAGCTGGTCCGCGATTTGAACAGGTGTTCCTTTAATTTCTCGATGACCCCTGGCACCCGCCACCCGCTGGTATAATTGACGGATTGTTAAATTCTCTCGATCTCCTAAATCCTTGATAAGTTGGAATCTTGTTTTTGCTCCGTTTATATCGTTGATACCCGGTAATTCTGGCAGCGGCTCATCTACTGGATAACCCGACAAATCAAAGCTAATAAGAGATGACAACAGCCCTACTCCTACTTTTTCCGGTATTAATTCAATCAGTTGTTGTTTCTTTTCATTTGCTTCTTTCTCTGTCCTTCCGATGACAGGAAACACACCTGGCATGATTTTCAAAGATTCTTCCGTTCGGCCATATTTCTTTAACCGGCCTTTTACGTCCCTATAAAAAGCTTGTGCCTCACCGATGGTCTGCCAGGCAGTAAAAATCACTTCTGCCGTCTTTGCCGCAAGTTCCTTCCCAGCTTCCGAAGAGCCTGCTTGAATTATTACCGAATGGCCTTGGACTGGTCTTGATATATTTAATGGTCCTTTTATGGAAAACCAATTCCCTTTATGGTTTAAGCGATGCACAAGATTGGGATCGGCAAATCTAGCCGATTCTTTGTTAATTTGTAGAGCATCGTCCTCCCAGCTATCCCAAAGCTTTCTGACCACGTCCACAAATTCTTCGGCTCGTTCGTATCTCAAACCATGCTGTAAATGATGTTCCTTACTAAAATTCAGTGCTTCTTCCTCACTTGAGGATGTCACCACATTCCAGGCTGAACGCCCGCCGCTAAGATGATCAATGGTGGCAAACTTTCGTGCGAGATGAAAGGGTTCATTATAGGTTGTCGATGCTGTGGCCGCCAAGCCAATATGCTTAGTTACGGCTGCTAGTGCGGCGAGCAAGGTTAACGGATCGGGTCTTACATTGACGCTCTGCTCAATGCCGACGCCATTTCGGTCATTTACCGCATAACCATCTGCGAAAAAGATCATGTCAAATTTGCCGCGTTCTGCTGTTTCTGCCAGTTTCCTATATAAATCAAAAGATAGAATCTGTTCTGTTGGACTTTCAGGATGCCTCCAAGAAGCTACATGATGGCCTGGAATCATAAAAAATGCCCCTAAATTCATTTGACGCTTTTGATTATTCATTACAATCGTCTCCCTTATGTTTTTTTATATAAAAAGGCCTACCTTTGAATTTGTATAAGGCAGGCCTTCGTTTGTACGATCGGCGGGTTTTGTTATTTGGGGCTCTTCGTTCGGACAGTTCCTCTTCATTTTTCACCGGTTTTGTCCGAAGCGACCCTTGGTTCGGACACTTCCTCTGCTTTTTTCATCAGTTTTGTCCGTAGGAACCCTTCTCATGATTTTTAATGAAGTCATTTAGTTTTTTCATTAGTCCTCCATGACCAAATCTTAAAAATTTAGTTGATTCGGTTTTATTTTCCTGGTAGGCAAAATCCAGAAATGCTAATATAAAAATCCTTCTAGGTGCAATCTGAACAATACCATACTCGAAAAACCAATCGTCAATCATGTTATATACTCCGCGATTAACACGGTATTGGTGGTTGCATTTTTGAAAGAAGTGTAGGTCTGGAAGATTTAAAAAATGGTTTGTTATTAAATTGTAATTCTCGGCTGACAAAGGTAACTCCAGATTGTTTATGCTGTTCTTTTGCATTTAAATACCTCCTATTCTCATCAAATCCAGCCTAAACCAAGCTTTTGGTGCTGATATTTAATATAGTGGCTTCGCCGTTTTTCGGGATGGTCTTTGTTGTTGCGTGTTGTTTAGTCCAGGTAATTAATAAAAATAAATACAGGATTAAGATGACTAAAATGAATTTGTTTAAGTGTGATTTCATTTGTATACCTCCAAGAAAGTCTTTTTGGGTATCCAAAAATTTGTATTAATTAATGGCCACTATCTTCTCCAGCAATTCCAGTACTGCTGATGCCAGCCGTTCTTCGAGCTGCGGATCGACAAATTTGATTTCATCACCTGTATAGCTAACCTGTGCGTCCACAATATAAACTCCTTGTAGAATTTCCCGTGCGCCCAGAACTGAAAATAAAGGTTTAAATGCATATTCAAGCGTTAATAAATGAGCAGGGGTTCCACCCGATGCAATCGGCAGCACTGTCTTTCCCGCAAGGCCTTTCTCGGGAATCAAATCAAAAAAGCTTTTTAAAATTCCTGGGTAACTTGCTTTATAGACCGGACTTACCACAATAAGTGCATCCGATTCCTCTACCAACTTTTGGGCCCGCTTGATTTCTGAATGGTTAAACTGTGCGTGAAGCAATGCTTCTGCTGGCAGATTCCTTACTGACAGGTGCTCCACCTTTGTTCCCTTTTCATCCAGGATATTTTTAATAAATGCAGCAACGGCAGCGGTACGTGAAACGCTTGTTGGACTGCCCGAAATAATTAAAATGTTTGTCATCTTTATCTGCTCCCTCTTTTTAAAAATTTAAAAATAAAAAGGCCCCTAACTCTAATAATAGTTAAGGACCTTCAGATGCCTGATCGGTCATATTTATTATGCCATTTGATTAACCCTAGATTCGTATGTGGATGGCAGGTTTGTATAAATCGCCTATATTCATTCTCCAATTCCGTAAGTGATAATTCAAAAAGATGTTTATCAGCTTTCTTATATACGTTAAATGCAATCAATTTATCAATTAAACTTTGACGTCTTTGTTCCACCGCTTTCCTAAGAAGGTTCCCCACTTAAAACACCCCTTATATTTAGTTAATGAAGACAAAAAGGCCCTGCAATGTTTAATCATGTGATTTCAACATTGCAAGGCCTTCAGTAGACTGATCGAACCTTTATTATTCCGATTGGTTAACTTTGAATTATAATTTATCAGCATTTTCCATCATTGTCAACAACAAATTGATGCACGTGGACGGTTCTCGTGTCCCAAAATGTTAAAACCATCCACGGCGAGCTTTTTAGTCTAAACTAAAACTTTTTTATCATTGATTTTCTCAATATATGTTTGTGAATTCTTAATGATTTCATCCTTGTCATAATCCATGGATGCCACATGGTAAGAATGATAAAGTGTCACCACATCTTTTTGTGTAGACCCAATATGATTGAATATATAATCCGTGCACTCGTGAGGAACTACATGATCCTCGAGCGATTTAAAGCAAAGGATAGGCTGTTTGACCGTTGGGATGATATCAGGCGTTTTCTTCATGAGCGCTTGGAGTTCATGAATGGACTGAAGTGGAACTTTGTTATAGGTTATTTCATGAACACCTTTTAATCTTATATCCGGCGAACCTTCAGGAAGAAATCGTGGTTTTGATTTTCCAACCAAATATTCATAGTCTGGTAAACTTAAAGCAGCGTTTATCGTAACAATTCCCTGTATATCCGCATATTTATTTGCCAGCCAAAGTGCTAATGCCCCTCCCATCGATTGACCAATGACAAAGATCGTGGAGCAGCGTTCCTTTAAAAACTTGTAACCTGCTTCCAGAGCTGAAAACCAGTCATGATGCGTAGTATTCTCTATGTCCCGATAATGTGTTCCATGACCTGTTAACCTTGGGGCATAAACCGTGTAACCCAGTTTGGAAAATTCTTGTCCCAAGTATTGCACACTTTGAGGAGTGCCCATAAATCCATGGGAAATTAAGATACCCGTATCGTTCCCTTCTATAAAAAATGACTCCGCTCCAGCCAAAACAGGATATTGTTCTTTCATCCCGCGTCCCCTCCTTAAACGACCATTTCCATTTTTCTAATTAACAGGATTATAATTCATATTATTCCTACCTGTCAACTATGAATTATTCGAAATATGGGGACGGTTCTCGGGTCCCAAGATCATTTAAGCAGCCTTCCATGTGGAGCAAATACTTTTATCGCAACGGCTGACTATTGATTTGGCTAATCATGGTGTACTTACCCTAACTGGCGTTTAAATTGTTTACTGGCGAAGAAGTAAGCGATGACCAGGATGCCGACGCACCAGGCAAGTGCGATCCAGATATCGTTGCCAACAGGCCCTTTATACAAGAGGGCACGAATCGCATTCACGATTGAAGTCACGGGCTGGTTCTCAGCGAACGCACGGACAGTTTTAGGCATGGTTTCGGTGGGGACAAAGGCCGAACTGATAAACGGAAGGAAAATCAGCGGGTACGAGTAGGCAGTCGCCCCTTCCAAGGATCCTGCTGTCAATCCGGGAATGACCGCCAGCCATGTCAGCGCCAGCGTAAACAGCCCGAGTATCCCAGCCACCGCGAGCCAATCCAGGATATCAGCGCTGGTACGGAAGCCCATCAAGAGCGCGACGAGGATCACCACCACGACAGTAAGCGCATTGGAAACAAGCGAGGTCAACACGTGAGCCCATAATACCGACGAGCGCTTGATGGGCATGGTAATGAAACGAGCCATCAGCCCGCTTTTTACATCCGTAAACAGCCGCACGGAAGTGTATGCCACACCGGATGCAATAGCCATCAGCAAGATTCCCGGCAATAAATAATTGACGTAGTTGTCCGTGCTTGACTCTATTGCGCCGCCAAATACGTAGACAAACAGTAGCATCATCATAATTGGCATAATCGCCACCGTGATAATCGTATCCGGGCTGCGCAAGATGTTGCGCATTAAACGCCCTAGTAATACCCCTGTTTTGCTTTTCATTTACATCTCCTCCTTTTTGCCGATGATCGCGAGGAAAATTTCCTCCAGTGTCGGCTGCTTCTCGATGTACTCCACTTTCGCTGGCGGGAACATCTCTTTGAGTTCGGTAAGGGTACCGGTCTTGATGATTTTTCCGCCATGCAGGATGGCGATACGGTCTGCCAGTTGTTCGGCTTCCTCCAGGTACTGGGTTGTCAGCAAGATGGTCGTGCCGCCACCGGCAAGCTGCTTGACGGTATTCCAGACTTCAATCCGCGCTTCGGGGTCCAGCCCTGTTGTCGGTTCGTCGAGAAAAATGACTGCTGGCGTCCCGATTAAGCTCATGGAAATGTCAAGCCTGCGTTTCATCCCGCCTGAATATTTGTCCGCCCGGAGGTTGGCCGCATCGGTCAGGCTAAATCTTGCCAGCAAATTGTTGGCGACTTGAGCGGGATTAGAAACTCCCCGCAAATTGGCGATCATCATCAGGTTTTCCCTTCCTGTGAGCATGCCGTCTAAAGCTGCGAACTGCCCTGTAAGGCTGATGCTTTGGCGAACATGTTCCGGTTGACGCTGGACGTCATAGCCGCAAATACTTACTTCGCCGCCGTCGGGCTTCATCAACGTAGAGAGGATGTTGACCGTCGTCGTCTTACCCGCTCCATTTGAGCCCAGCAGTGCGAAAATTTCGCCACGCCTCACCTCAAAATCCACCCCCTTTAAGACTTCCTTATCTTTAAAGGATTTTTTTAACCCTTTTACAGAAATAGCTGTATTGCTCATACTTTTTTCCCCCTTATAAAAGCGCAGCAAGGCACAAGAATGCCTATACTCCCCTACTTAGTCTGACTGATATTCAGTATTACTTACTACCGTGTTAAAAATATAACTGAATAGTGAAGGTGAACACATTACATTTGTAACCAGCTATTCAGTCGGTATGATCTATTGAATTTTCTTTTATCCCAATCGCTTCATGATACTCTGATTCAAATCTTCACGATACTTTTCAACATAGGTTTTAGCGTTTGCCGCTAGTTCTTCGACAAAGGAAGCCATGTCGTCATCAGTGACGGTTTGCGCCGTTAGTGTCGATGCTAGGAAAATCCACTAGGATTTCGCCGTTAGCCACGACCAATCGTATCGTTCAACTTCTTGCGATACTTATCCTTCCAAGTTTGCTCATCCTTCACTAGCTCGTCGCAGAAAGCCGCCACGTCCTCTCCCGTAAGGTCGGTGACTTTCTTGCCTTCCGCTGCTCCTTCCTCGAAGAGGTCGAGAATACCTATAAAGATACGGCTGCTGTCCTTCCAGTCGGTAGGGCCACCACCAGCTGTCCACATATATTTTTGAATAGCTTTGTAAGCGTTGTGGTATTCACTTGGAAGTGCCTTCGCACGTGTCTCCATCGCTCTCCATTCCCGCTTGTCATCCAGACTTCCGATAATTTTTTCAAAAATATTCATTTTACTTCTCTCCTCTTGATTTTGTTAGTTTTGAGTTCGTTAATTTTACCTGAGACGAATTCCCATTTTTTCCAAAATATTTTAAGTTGCTCTTGACCTGCTGCGTTGAGTGTGTAAAATTTTCTCGGCGGTCCCATAGTGGATGGCTTTTTCTCAATGTCCACTAGATTGTTTTTCTCAAGCCTTATTGTAATCGTATAAACTGTGCCTTCAACCACATCAGTGAAGCCAAGTTCTCGCAGCCGTTGCGTGATTTCATATCCGTAAGTTTCGCCACGGCTGATGATTTCAAGCACACACCCCTCAAGCACCCCTTTCAGCATTTCCGTGATATTTTCCAATTTGTTACCTCCATGTATATTTTACTTATATTTTTTTCAGTACTCTGTAACACAGGTATTTTGTGTTACTGACTACTAGTATATAGTATTACTGAATAGAGCCGTTTGTCAATAAAACTTTTCGTCAAAAAAGCCCGTTTTTACGACTTCAAAGGTGCTTTTATCAAATTTGACAGCTTAGAGTAGTCGCAGAAGCAGCCCCTTCTTTTCGGAGCAGTTACAACTATTCAAATAAGTTTTCTCTCGTTAAAATCACTTAGAATAATCTTTTTGTTACAATAATCATTTATTCTACTATCTTCGCTTTTCATGCATATACTTCATCCATTTTCTCTGTTTATAACTACAAATAAAATACCCGAAAAAAGACACGACGGTTACTCCACAGGACATCTGCCATATAAGAGAGCTAATTGTATAAATACCTACTACAATTCCTGTGAATCCGATTAGTGTTAATTGAAATAACTGCTTTTTATGATTTTCATAAATAGTAAACTGAAACTGTCTTCTTTGCTCAATCTCTTTTAACAATTCTAATTTTTGAGGTGCATCTAAAAATTCCATAACAGAATGGAATATTTTAAAAATCGGTTGTAATTGAATCCATTGCCACACAAAGGACCATTTATTCCCTTGTTTCCCCAGCCACTCAATAAACACAGGTTTCAATAAATCAATTAGTTCAGAATCTGCTGTCAAATTTCGAATAATCCCTTCAATCGTTACAAAAGATCGGCCTAAAAAGACAAATCTTGTTGGGACTTGTATTGGCAAGGCTTGGAGTAAATCATTCATTTCCATTTTTAAAGCAAATATGTCCATTTCTTTTAATTGAGATGGCTGTATAGCGATCAATTCAGCTAATAAACGCTCAATTGTTCTTGACTCAGCTTCAGGCAGCAAAAATCCTAAATGGATCAAACAATCAACAGCTTTCGGATAATTTTTCGAAAGAATGCTTTGGATTAACCCTTGAAAATAAGCTGCATCCTGTTTAGAAATCTCCCCCACCATTCCAAAATCAAGCAAGATAATCTTACCTTCCTTTGATATTAAAACATTACCTGGATGTGGATCTGCATGAAAAATACCTGGTTCAAGCCATTGAGGAAGGAATACTTTGAAAAGCCTCTTGGCAAGCTCCTCTCGGCTTTCTGTTAATAGATTTAACCCCTTCATATCAGTGAGCTTTATACCTTCAATCCATTCCATTACAAGGACATTTGGGGTGCTAAGTTCTGGGTATACCGAAGGAATCTGCACGACATTCATATCCTTAAATCGTTCTCTAAAAAAAAGAATTGTGTCTAATTCCTTTGAGTAATCAAGTTCACGCTCAATCACTTGTTTAAGTTCTTTAAACAGAACTTTAAAATTAATGAACCCTTTTGGCATGGGAACAAAGTGATCAGCAAACCAAATGATAATGCTTAAAGTACGGAAATCTGTTTGAATCACCGAATCAATATTAGGGCGTTTTACTTTAATGGCAACCTCTGTTCCATTTTGCAGCACCCCCTTATATACTTCTCCTATCGATGCAGAAGCAATTGCCGTTTTTTCGATTGAGATAAAATTTTTATTTAGTGAATTCCCCCATTCCTTTTCAAGGATTTCCTTAATTTCAATCCAGTTTGATGGAGGAACATGGTCCGTAAGATCTTCAATTTGATGAATAAAAGCACTGGGTAATAAATCAGCACGGGTACTTAAAAACTGTCCGATTTTGATTAGCAGTCCCTCTAATTCAAATAGGGTTTTTCTAAATCGTTCTCCAATTTCACCCCATAGTATTTCCCACTTGTCTTTAGGTTTTCTTCGAATTTTATACCAATAGATTTGAAGGAAGATAATAAAGGCCATAAAAAGCAACTTTCTTGTTCGAGTTAACTTGTTTCTCGTTTTCATTAGCACCCCTCTTTTCTTATAACTATTTTGTTTTGACTTTATAGAAAAAAGCCTGTAACAAAAGGACATAAAAAATCCTATGGTGACAGGCTCCTCCAGAAAACACGCTATTTTATTACTTAAACTATATCATAATTATTGTTTGGATTTTTCCTTTTTTTGAACTTTTTAACAATATCTCTTTAAGCTTTCCGGCAAAATTGGTTTTAATTTAAGATTAAATTTTAAATTTTTTCACAAGAAATTTTATAGGTGTTCCTTGTAATTAACTTAAAAATGGTTAGTACTGAAATTGGGTCCAATGGCTGACATTACAGCCCCCAAAATTAATATATCAGGAAAGTAGATAAATCCAAATGGAAATGAAAAAAGTCCTTATGCTTATTTACAGAAGGACTTTAAATATGTTTATAAATGATTCTTTTTTCTAACTAGTTCATCTCTATCCGAGGCCATTGGAGGCTGTTCCAACCATCCATTTTTTATCATAATATTAGCTCCATCTTCAGCAAACAACTGCACTTCTAAAGATAGCCTGTTATACATTGCACTAATATCACCTCTTGGACTTTGACTGACAGCTGTACCGTAATACCCTACGCTCAAAGTAACCAAACCAGATGTGTAGAACATCATAAGTTTATCAGAAAATGTATACGCTGTACTATTCGTTATTTCCGAATCCCATCCCATAGGTGCAGGGAGTTTACTTTCCTCTAACTTTCCTCTAAATAATTTCATATGTTTATTCCCAATTTCTAAACCTTTTAAAAAGAATTGGTTTACATCCTTATTTTGTGCAACCTGACTAAATCCAGTGAGTGCCGCAACTCCCAAAGCGTTTCTTTGGAGATTGGCAAATAAATTGTCTACTTCAGCAGCTGTTAATGGTCTTTTCTCTCCAAACACATCTAACATAAACCATTGCTTTTTCACAAATTCAACCTTTTCTAAATTAGGCAAGCTGGGAGACCTGATAAATAATCCTTTTGACAATAATAATTCCGTTGAATTATTATATAATTGCATTGTTTCGGCAAGGCATTCCATGTAATAGTTTTTAATGTCATTTCTTACAGATGCTGCTACACTGCCAGCATATGATGTGAGACCAATCTTAGACATTTGGTTTATAAAATTAAGTACAAAACTGTCAGAATAAAGTCTAGGAGCGGATAAATCTACATCCTCATTTATACTAAAACCATATGGAACTACATTTTTTTCCTCTGTTAAAATAGCTGTAATCTTTTGGATATGTGATTGAGATAAATCTAAAGCATATTTAATTAGAGGCTTAATTTCTTCATCTTCAGCTTTTTCTAAAAAAAACGAAAGAACACATATGCTTGAGCTATCATTTAAGTATTGTATCCAAAGTTGAGCAATCTCACCTGCTGTTAGCCTGATCTGGTTCCCTTTTTCCTCCATAAGTAACCTCCAAAAAAGATCTACTAAAAAATACCTTCCCCATAAATTACGTATAGTATGTATTAGTTACCTTATAACACTCAACCCTGTAAGCACCCCAAAAGTCAGAATTCAGCTCTAACTTTTGGGGTCAGTACAGAAGTGTAGCTCTTTTCTCTCATGCCCCCGTTTGTTTAATAAGAGCTTAACCCTCAAGATTTTCAATTTCTTTCAAAAAACCCTATTTTAGGAGTAGTTTTTTTAGTTAAGAAAAATACTATTAAATGAAAAAAGACCATCGTCATCGATGATCTTTATACTCGCTTTGCTCCAATATATCTAGGATGCCAATATGGGTTGCTTGTGTAGGTGATAATGACCCCTTTTGATGAGGATGCCATGATCATTTTCCCGTATCCTATATAGATAGCAACATGGGTTGGAGCACTTGCTTTGGATGGTCCATAGAAAAGTAAATCACCTATCTGCAAATTAGATGCTCGATATCCGTTTCCATAGTACATTTGGGCAGCAGTGCGATTAAGCGTTCTTCCCGCTTTTCCGTAAGAATATTTCACAAGACCTGAACAGTCAAATCCGCTTGGCGACATCCCGCCCCATCGGTAAGGAACTCCGATATTAGATTTTGCAATCGAAACCGCTGCTGTATGATAATTATAAGTTGCTGCTTCCGCGTTATCACCCTTGGCGGCGAACAAAGAGCCACAAGAAGCTAAAATGGTAAAGGCTACGATGAATTTCTTTAGCATGATTGTTTCCTCCTAGTGTGATTTGATAGCTTCACTATACTAGAAAGGTATAACAGACTCATCACAACAATATGATAATCTCATTACAAAGTTTTTCTAATATAATTAAAAAGCGCTAATTAATTATTTTTTACATGTTCAGAGCTGCTTTCTTTTTGCTATTAACCTGCCCTCTTTTGCTGAACAAGAAAAGCGATTGCTCTTATTGAACAATCGCACCCGTTTAAGTGTATTTTTTTACAATCTAGTTTTTTTAACAAGAAAAAAGGTGACTTATTAAAAGCATCGAACCTGTTTGTAAGTAAAATACTATTTATCTTTTAACTCTTTAAGAAATTCTGGGTCAACCCAAATACTTTTAATTTTGTAACCACTCAAATCATTATCTTCTTCAATGTTACCTGGTTGAATCATTTTCAAAAATTCATTGAAAGATGGTGCTATACTTGCTTCGTCATTAATCTACTTTTTGCTTTCTCAGCAGCTTCATATGGTGTACCGCCATGTTCGATAACAGCCTTTTTACCCATTCGAGCATAAACCTTAACTCTGTGTCTCACATTATAAACCCTAAAACAAATTCCATCCTCTTCATATGCAATTACAGCTGCCATTGGACTTTTCATACATTCACAACCTTTCCGATAATACAGAGTAATTCTGCATTTTTATGAATACTCCTTGTGAATGTTTTGTTACATTTATTCTTGCAGCCTATCATAAGTTTATTAAATAAAATTACCCGTTAGTTCAACAAGGGCGATTCAAATTAGTTGCTCATTATACACGCCAATCGGGTATATTTTCTCTTGTAATAAGTTATTAATTATTTGCTTTATTACACTGGGTTCTCGTAAGTCTTTATTTTCAAATGTTACAAGTTCATTTACTTTTATCCACTTGCTGTCAGAAATTACATCTTCTTCGAGATTTAGGGAACCTCCTGTAACCTCTCCAACAAAATGAAATAAAATAACTTGATTATTTGTATTACTAACAAAATTATATACACCAGTGGTACCAATTAGTTTTACATCAAACCCTGTTTCCTCTTTAACTTCCCTCTGAGCTGAATAGAGAATGTCCTCACCGTTTTCGACATGACCAATTGGAAAGTTCCACTTATCAATTGCAGTAGGTTTATTTTCTTTTATAATCAAGACTTTATCGTCATTAAAGATTGACACACTTGCTACTAAAACAATTCCATCTTGCGACATCTGAGTTCTCCCCAATTCCCTCTTAAAATTAATTTATCTCTATTATACCTGTTTAGCTTTTTTTCACTAACCTCCCAATAGCACAATAAGAAAAAGTGATCCTACGGTTATTGAAGCACCTAATAAGGCTCCTAAACTATTCAACAAAAATTTCTATCTAACATTTTCGTTAAACAATACTCAAATTTGTACCTGCACCCAGAAAACCAAATTTTATCAATCTAAACATCCATTAAATCCCCATTTCGTCACAAACCCTGGACGGCTCCAGATGTTAGCTTTGTTGCGTATGGCTAGCCGTTCATCGTCCTTAAATAAAGTTAGATATTTATAGGGAGGATTCATTACGTAAGCCACCCGCGCGAATCCTTCCTTCAGCAGGCTTTCTTGAACCGACTTTCCATCGACATACACATAGGCTAGCAACCGACCGTAAGAATCCCTTGTGTTCCCCTCTTCCCATTCCAAAGTCAAGACTCCTGACTTCACCAGCTCGTCATTCCTTGAAAAAGCTTCTTTCGCATAAGGCTGGGTGCACATTCCCGGCTTTTTCGATTCCGGGGTATCAATCAATAAATAGCGGACCGCTTCAACTTTTCCGTTCACTCTTGCACGGATTGTATCTCCATCGATGGTTTCTACTAGAACCGTCGGTACCCGCTTCTGTGTATAAAACGTAGACGCTATTGCAGGAGTCATTTCTCTATTCTGTTGAACGCTGCTCCATTTGTTTTGGAGGGATTCCGGCTGCAATGCCAGAAGGGCTGCTCCTGCGATAAGGGTCAAGCCGGCTATTTGCTTTTTCATTAAGCTTCCCCTCCCTGCCTGCTCCGGCAAATTCTAAACAATCATCGTCTCCTTGTTTTTTCACCCTTTATTTAGTCAAATGAATCGAAAAAGGACAGGGTCTGGTCGGGTAAAAAAACGATGCAAAAAAGTGTACCTTAATCATCCGGTACACTTTTACTAAAAAACTTTTTCAATAATGCTTTTAATACTATACCTATAACAACACCTGGAACCACGCATAACATTGGAAACCAAACTGTTCCCAAGGGAAACCCAAATATCTTTACCTTTGCTGAATACATAAGGCCCACAGTAACGAAAAAAGCACATAGAACAAAGGGTAAGAACGAATAAGGTTCTTTACCGCCACCTGCATCTTTAAATGAATCCCACATGGCAAAAAAATAGACACACGGATAAAACATTAGCCATTGGTATTCTGTCTTGTCAATGGCTCTTTCAATTTCACCGTTAAAACTAAGCAAGATTAATTCATTAAAATGAGATTGACCATTAATAAGAAATTCTAATGATATAAATATGATTCCTTTAAGGTATTTTCCATTCAGTAATTGACCAAATCCAGGGAGTGCGATACTCCATAACAATTTTTCTTTTGGATTCAAATCTTTCTAACCTTTTTCTTTTAGATTTTTTAGAACAAATTGTTAGGCCATGAGAATATGGGATGGTTACTCCTTTTTAGCTAACTTATTTCTTTCAACGGCATAGGGGGGCTGCTCCATCCAACCGTTCTCCACCATGATCTCTGCTGCATCTTCAACAAATGATGCAAGGCGCAATAATGACTTTGTGTACATAAGCCCTATATCATGTCTACCATTTACTGCCTCAGAATTTCCAAATGCCCTAATTTTCATAGAGAACATATCCATCTTATGAAACAACATTAATTTATCTGAAAATGGGGCAAAAGTTGATTTTGTAACCAAATGGTCAAGATAAGATGGCGTAGGCAAATCTTCTTTATGGAGTTTTTCCATGTAGGCTTCAACATGTTTATGAGTCATTTTCTTCCCGCGAATAAACAGCTCTCGAATCCTTTCCGATTTTACCACTTGGCTAAAAGCCATAATGAGTGCTTTACTTGTTACATTATTTTCAATATTGTCGTAAAGGTGAGTAATTTCTAATGCGTGTAATGGCCGTACATCTCCCAAAAAACCATTTAAAAATTCTTTTTGAACAAATTCCACTTTATCGGGTACTGGAATAATCGGGGGTTTGATAATAAGACCTTTACCCATTAATATCTCTTTGATTTGTTTCATCAAAGCAATGGTGGAATCCAAACAATAAATAAAGAACTCTTCTACATCCTTTCTATAAACAAGCGGTATTGCAATGTGATATATGCTCAACCCCGCTTTGGAAGCATATTTAAGATAATGAACATAGTATTCATCTTCAAATAAACGAGGAGCACCAACGTTTAGATCTTCTTCTACGGAAAAACCTTTCGGAATCGGGAAATTTTCCTTATTGAATATTGCTTCTGTTTTTTTCATAAAATCCGTGCTTAATTTTAATGCGTTCTCTAATAATGTCTTAATATCTTGATCCTCAACATGTTGAAGGAAATAGCGTAAAATGCATCCTGACATACTGTTACCCATATAGGTCGCCCAAAGTTTGCCCATTTCTGCTGAAGTAAGATTTTCAGTTAGGTCCGTTTTTTCTGAACTTATATTAATTGGCGTTAGCGGTTCCATTAAGAAAAATCTCCCTTTTCGAGTTTTGAGTTAGTATTCTCCTCCATTCAAATCATATTCGGGATAACTTAATCTAAATTGAGGCATGGGGACGGTTCTTTTGCCTCACTTTAGCCTAAAAAGTGAGGCATGAGAACCGTCCCCATGCATCCGACGTATATTTTTCTTATTTTCAAATTGGATAAACCATTAAATCGTTCTGAAAGAGCTTTTAGATTGCTATGTAGGCTTATGGATATATCTGGTCTGGTCATAACTCGATTCCTTTTTAATTTTTGTATGACCTGCTGTTTATAAAATTTGCTTATATAATGAATACTTCTTGTCTTATTTAACAGTCCTAACCATTTCAAATTAAATTAATAAAAACCAAGTGTCTCCACTTATTGTAGAAACGCCTGGTTTTTAGAGACATCATACTGGGTTTAATTTTTTTATATCAGCAATTGTTAATAATGGGGGTAATAATGGTGGTGAAATGGATATGGGTATGGATGGCCATATCCAATGCCTGGTCCGCCAAACCCAAGTCCAGGATAATAACCTAAACCTGAGCCTGGTCCGCCTAAACCAAGTCCTGGTGCGAAACCAACGCCCGAACCCGGACCACCTAAGCCCATACCTGGATAAAAACCAGGTCCAAATCCTGGTCCCCCAAAACCAAGTCCTGGTCCAAAACCTAACCCTGAGCCTGGTCCACCTAAACCAAGTCCTGGTGAAAAGCCTACCCCCGAGCCTGGTCCACCCAAACCTATTCTTTCATCAATTGGAATATGGACAATATAATTTATATGATTATACGGACTCACTTTCATCCTCCTCATTTCCTTTTCCATTAGAGCATATGCTTATTTGGGATAAATTCCTGGGTATTCGTCCTGAATCTTCAAATTATATATGACATATGCGGATGAGTATTTATTTTAGCTAACCTTCTCGTTCCTTGAATATACGGTTTCTGTAATATTGTGTTTAAATACAAAAAGGCAGGTTGCCCAAACAGGAACCTGCCTTCACACTTACTATTCGTTTTTCTTTAATACGTCAACAACAGTTTCCTTACTAACATTGCCAGCAGCATCTGTAGCCGTTACCGTTAAGAAATTCTTATGTTTTTGCTTTGGTATAGATACCATAAAATTACCGTTTGCATCTGCTGCAGCTGTGCCTAGCTCCACATTGCCCATCATGATCTTAACAATTGCACCGGCTTCTGTTGTACCTGTGACAACCGTATCATTATGAATGACAGGATCAACCTGTGGAGCATCTGGTGCAGTTACATCCTTAACTGTCACGACTGTCGCTTCACTCACATTGCCAGCTGAATCTGTTGCCGTAATAGCTAACTCGGTTCCAGCTGCTTGTTTCGCAATCTCGATGACAAAACTGCCGTCCTCCAAAGCCGTACTTGAACCAAGAATGGTTCCATCAACAGACACTTCTACCGTTGAACCTGCTTCGGCCTTGCCTGTTACTTTAGTCGATTGGTCAGAAACTTCGTTTACAAAAGGAGCCTCTGGAGCTACGGTGTCCGCAACTTCTTGCACGATTCTACCTTCAATCACTGGTGAAACCGGATTGAACTTTTCTAAATAGGAAGTAAACACTTCAAAGTCTACAATGTATAACTCTGTGATCCGTCCTTCGTCCTTAGCAGTTTTAAACATTCCGTATCCATCGCCACCGTCCGCAGTGAAGGCATTCGTCGCTATTCGATATGTTTTATCCAGTTGGAGTTCTTCATAACCATTAGCCGTTAAAGCCTCGACATACCAGACGCGTTCACCAACTGGTTTCGCTGGATCGTACTTGAACTTTAGTCCTGATACCTGCATGAATCCACCTGCACCAGGCGCGCTCACACTATGCTCTAAGGCAGCAAGAATTTCTTTTCCTGTTAGGTCAAGAGTGACTAGGCTGTTGCCGAAAGGCAGTACCGTTAACACTTCTCCTAATGTAATATCTCCTTGATCAATGGAGGCACGGATTCCGCCGCCATTTTGCATGGCGATATACGTTGGGATGAACTCATTGGCTTTAGCTGCCATTCCGTCTGCAATTAAGTTTCCTAGGTTCGTTTCCTTGCTGCGAACATCAGCACGTTCACCATTTAATGCTACAGATGTACTTCCTACCACCTGCTTTTGAAGTTCTGTTAATGGAGCTTTATACTCCTCCACCTTCGCTTTTGCAGCTGCATCCTCTGCATACTTACTTAAATCCTTTAGTTCACCGGCGTAATCAGAAATCACACCATTTTCGTCGAATGTTACATCCACAACACCAAGGTATTTTAAATACTCGTTGGCTTGGACAATTAGTGTCGGTTCCGCTTTTTCGACAACCACTGGAACATCTAGTTTTGTATGGGAATGCCCGCCAACAATGACGTCAATCCCGTCTACCTTTTTCGCTAAATCCAAATCTGGTTGATAGCCTAAGTGGGATAAAGCAATAATTTTGTTTACACCTTGTGCTTCAAGCCTTTCAACTGTCTCATTGGCTTTTTCGACTGCATTTTCAAAAACAATGTCGTCGCCAGGATTCGCCAGGAATGTTGTATCTTCTGTTGTTAATCCAAATATCCCTACCTCTTCTCCATCCACTTTTTTAATAATGGCCGGGAAGATTTCCCCTTGTTCATTCGTTCCACCGAGTGAGGTATTGAATAGCGGTCCTAATTCAGGATCTTTTGTCATGTTTACGTTGGAAGACACAATTGGGAACTCTGCCTGCTTGATAAAGTTCGCAAGAGTGGCCGAATCCTTATCAAACTCGTGATTTCCAAGAGTCATAGCATCAAAGCCTAGCTGATTCATAAAATACAAGTCTGCCAGACCTAGATACTGTCTGAAATATAAGGTTCCTGAAAACACATCCCCAGCGTTTAGCAACAGGTTATTTTCCTTCTGGAAACGCACTTCGTTCACAGCCGTAATTAGCCGTGGGAATTGCTCTACATAAGCATGTGTATCGTTTGTATGAAGAAGTGACAGCGTAAATGGTCCTTTTTCCACACTTAAATCTAATTGAGCAACCAATGCATCATGGTCACTAGCACGTCCATGCTCTTCCATATACGGAGAGTTAAAGTTCACGATATCAAGCTTTGCTGACTGAGCTAAGTTATTAGAGACTAAAATATGATCCAACACTTGTGCATTTCCTTGATAGTTGTATGTGTATCGCTCAGAAGCAGGCAGCGTTTCAACTAAGTTCGTTAGGTCATCACCTTTTAATGCTGCTAGTGGTGCTGAAAACTCAAAATCGTTTAAGTCGCCTAATACTACTACATTTGCGTCCTCGTTCTTTTCTTTTATGTTAGAGACAAAGTTATTTACGATCGTTGCAATTTGCACACGTTGTGCTTCACTTTCAAGGAACGGCGGTTGATTTTTTCCAAATAAAGGCTGATCTCCACCTTTTGAGTTGAAGTGATTGTTAATGACAATAACTTCTTCTCCTTGGAAAGTGAACTCCGCTGCAAGCGGCTTACGGCTGCTGTTAAATGCAGCATTAGTTGGATCAATGCGGCCAGGGTTTAATGTCAGAGAACCATTTTCGTAAGCGACTGCTGTTGTGGCATTTCCCTTAGGGGCATCGTTCAGCGTCACACGAGCAGGATTGTAAAGATATCCTACACGAATATTTCCTCCCGGTACTCCACCGTCTTTCCCGTCCACTGGTGCGATGTCTGTCCAAGCATAGGCTGGTCCGCCAAAGCCTTTGATTGCATCACTTAATGCCTTATAGTTTGCATCAGCTTTGACAACACCGTTATTCGTTTCCCCACTTTCGTCAAGTACCTCAACAAGACCAATGATATCGGGAGATCCTAAGTTCTCGACCATTGATTTTGCTAGCTTATCGCGCTTGGCAGTGTCTGTTGCTACAAAGTTTTCGATATTGTAACCAGCGATGGTTAGTTTGTCTTCTTCTTTTTGAATCGTCGTTACTTCATTCGTTCTTGGGCGTTCTACTAGGTTAGGTAGATTAGCTGCTTTTGTGAGAATCTTAAAGTTACTAAACGTATAACTGACCACTCCTGTGACAGTCCCATCAAAGGAATCCCCTGCTTTCGTTACATAGCTCCGGTCATCAAGCTGAAGAAGCATTTTCTCAGGATTTTGATTTTCTTTTGTTAAAAGAGGAGTTCCTTCTTTTGTATATGCTTTTCCATCCACATGACCAGTAATGACAGGTACTTCTCCATATTTCTGTGGTCCTGTTACAGTCGGATTTTCAATGGATACAAGCATTCCTTCTAAGCTTTCATAAAAATCAATGCCATCTTCTGCTGGGTCAAATGTACCAAATCGATCGTTGTCGATGACAGAAGTCGGCGGTATCGCGTCCCTACCAATTACGATTGGGGCCGGAAGCTGATTTCCACCAGAAACCTTTGTAACCTTGCCTGATTGGGCATTAATTTCTGTCATGGCTAAATCGGTTTGCAGTTTCTCTGCATAACCATCTAGTACCCACTCTTTAACAAGGCCTGAAACGGTTACGCTATCCCCCACTGCCACACCATGGGATGGCTTGTAGACAAGAACGCCTTCTGATGTATTAGAGTTGTTATCTGGGTTTGGATCCTGCATGTAAAAATTGCTGCCGTCTACTACGTAGGTAACGATCCCAGGTACATCTACGACATTTTTATCTTTATAAGGTGAAGTATGTGATTGACCTTGGATGTCGCGAATTTTTAAGCCTATTTCGCCAGTTCCGGGTTCATCAGGTGGTGGTGTTGTGCCATCAAACGAAATGGCCGTTGGAGATTTTAGGCCAGGTACTGAAAAATAAGCTTCAAGCGAACCCGTTACAAAAACCTTTTTACCTACAATCGAGGGATTCGTTAATAATCCATAAGTTGAGCGGAAACTACTAGGGATTTGAACAGGTAGTATTTTCGTTGCGTCTCTTTCCGTAGGGCTATCAGCAATGGCGAAGTTTGTATCATCTTTAAATGGAGCCTCAAAATCATATGTAGCTTTTCCACCACCGCCACCTGTTGTATAAGCTACAATATAACCTGTCACAGTGGCTGTCCCAGTATTATTCGCAATTGCCTGAGCAACCGTAATAGTTTCAGCCGCTTGTGCCCGATATGGGAGAACCATGCTGATTAACATGACAAACATAGTCGTTATAGCAAATAACTGTTTTCTAAGCCTCTCCACGTGTGTTCCTCCTTTAAATTTGTTTATTTATTACCCTCTATAAAATAGTACTTCCAAATAATCTTCTAAATCTATCAATATATCCTCCTTTCTCTTGTAGGAAGCACTAGAGGTATACTACTAATTTACCATTTTTTCTAGTTATTTCCTTTCGTTTAACTGAATTTTAACCCTCACAAAACAAGGCGTTAACAATTTTTACAAAAGAAAATATTGAATTTTTAACTTTAAACTTATTATAATATTTTCCAATTTCTTCTTAATGAGAACAAGTACCTAGACCTTACCTCTTATATCGACTATCTGCTAGCGTAATAATCATTGAAACATATTTTGCTCAAACAAAAAAATACGACGGTATAAGCCGTCGTATCAACCTAAATACCAGAAGAAATGGTATGGTGGTCAAAGATTCATATTGTTGGGGGGCAGCCAGGAAAATGGATGCCGTCCTTTCACTCATTATTATAGAGACTTGTTCGCCGTTTCCTTGGTTTTTAACAAAGCAATAAATGCTATTAAGGAAGCGGCTATTAAGTAGAAGGCAGGTGCAAATTTGTTGTTTGTTTGAAGAATGAGAAATGTAGCAATGAATGGTGCAGTTCCACCAAAAATGGCGTTTCCCAAGTTGAAAGACAATCCAAAGCACGTAAAGCGTACAGAGGTTGGGAACATCTCTGATAAGAACGTGGCGAGCACGCCATCATTTCCGGCCAATATGGCCCCAAGGAAGATCTGTGCAAACACGGCGTAAACTCCTCCCAAGGGTAGAAGCATGAAGGCCGGATAGGAAAATAAAATAAACAATAAACTGGCTCCAATCAGCACTGGCTTCCTACCTATGCGATCTGCAAGTGTACCAACAATAGGTAGAAAAATTACATAAGTTCCAAGTGAAGCGATGGTCGACAGTATTGATTTAACACTGTCAAAGCCCAACTCATTAGTAAGGTAGGTCGGCATGTAACTAAGAATAGTATAAAAACCAACGGCATTGAGGCAGATTACTCCGAAAGCAATGATGATCTTTCTCCAGTTCTGACGAATGCTCTCGAAAACTGGATCCTGCGGCTTTTCATGGTCCATCTCTTTAAAAGCAGGCGTTTCTTCAACTCTCGTCCGCAAATACAAGGCGATTAAACCTAGAGGACCTGATACAAGAAAGGGAATACGCCATCCCCAGCTGTGCAATGCATCCTGATTTAGAGAAAATTCAAGACCTGCAGCTGTTAAAGCCCCTAGTAACAGTCCTGCCGCGGTACTCGCCGGCACAACACTGACAAGAAGTCCCCGGCGTGAACTCGGGGCATATTCGGCAATAAACAAGGAAGCTCCAGCATATTCACCCGATGCCGAAAAACCTTGAACAAGACGGCAGAGAAGCAGTAACGCGGGTGCGGCCATTCCTATCGTAGCATAGCTGGGAATTAGCCCAATTAGAAATGTCCCAAGTGACATCATGATGATCGTAAGAGTCAAGATCCGCTTTCGCCCAAGCTTGTCACCAAAATGTCCCCAAACGATTCCCCCTATTGGCCTTGCGATGAAAGAGATGGCAAACACCCCGAATGTACCTAACAATGCGGCTCGTTCGTTCCCGGGGGCAAAGAAGACTGCAGCGATGACCGTAGCTAGATATCCGTATGAAGCGTAATCAAACCATTCAATCAAATTCCCCATACCTGCTCCAAAAACAACTTTCTTTACGTCCGAGTAACTGACTTTCTTCGTTTCTATCGTATTTTCGGCTATTTGTTGGACTTCCACCTAGTATTACCCCCTTGTTTTACAAATCTACTATCAAACAAACTATTCCCATAATTCAGATAATTTTAGTTATTTAAAGACCTTTGGAAACTAAATTCCAAAGGCAAACAAATAACAAAACGACGTTTTGTTTTACCTATATCGAAATCGCTTACAAGTAGAATAGCATAGTAATATTTTTACAACAATTGGTATCAAACGCTAAACTTATTGTTAAAATTCCGAATATTTTGTATTTATTGGACAAAGATACCAAACTTTGCAATCGACTATTTTATTGAGAAAGGTTTACTGTCGTATAATCTGCTGTTACTGTCTGAAAAACTAATAAATCCGAAATGGTACAAAGCCCTGATTCTAATGGCACATTTCTGTAGATTTTCAATAAATATTTATCCTATTTTATGATGTTTTTATTGCGTTTTAATGATAATTCCCAAAAAAAAGCATTCCTCATGACAAAGAAATGCTCCATAAAACCTAGCCTATTCACTTTTTCCTTGCACCAAGCACCCCATCTGGATCGACTAAGCCTGCAAAGGACCATGTCTTACCTTGATCCTGAGAGGTAAACTTTGCCAATACCTTCCCTCCCAAATAATCCCCTTCTGGACCTTGATTCACTAATAAAATTCCTTCATTTCCGTTAAAAGCAGGAATCTCTGCTATTGTGAAATAACCCTGATATTCTTCCGGTATCGGGACCTCGACGCGTTCCCAGTTGACTCCTCCGTCTGTAGTCCTATACAGGTTTGGCACTGGCGGCTGATCTTCAAAGCGATATTCCCCAAAGGAGATAAATCCTAATTGGTCGTTAATAAAACCCCCGTCCGTCACTAAAGAATAGACGTCTTTCGCCGGTCCAACGTTATACCATGACTGGCCGCCATCGTTGGTTTTAAAAATAAAGTGTGCCTCCCAACTCATCGTTTTATCACCTGTAACGATGAGATAACCATCCTTACCCGATGTGAATCCCAGTATTCGCAGCCTTAATGAAGGTAGCTGGTCTGAAACCAACACTTCATCCCAGGATTTCCCTTTATCCCTACTAATCAGAACCGTCAAGCCTTTGTTAAGTACAAACGCTGTTATCTCCGATGTAATCACATAGCTGCCATACAGCAATTTTTGATCCGTACTGCCTAATAAATCTTCAACCGCAACAGGAACTACCTTCCAACTTTTACCGCTATTATAAGTGACCCTTAGCTTATCATCCTTAATCTCATAATTTATTTTTTTCGATGGCTCTTCAATTCCGGCATTCTCTCGATATTCTTCCATCGTTTCAACAGGCGGCAGTCCGATTTGCGTATCGGTTGTTCTTTCAATATTTGTTAACGTGTACGTTAAATTTTCTTCCTTTTTGATGCTTAGTTTCCAAACGATATTTTGAACGAAACGATCATCCTGCATCTTTCCCCAACCGTAATCGATTTTTGGTGTTCCTTCAGGTAACTGAACTTGAAAAACGACCGCCGCAATAAAATAGTTCTCATCCCCCGATAACTTGGTAAATCTGGTAAAGCTCTTATTGGTAATCGCTCCTTCACTCACTAACTGATTCATGAAATCAAACCAGATTCGGTAAGCAATCGTTTCTGGTTTTTGATCACTTTCTTCTACCTGGACTGTGTAAGGGAGTTTACTGTTTATATCTACCTTTTTTACTTCAACTGGTTTCGTATTGGGATTTTCATGAACCCCATTAAACATTTGGAAGATAATGAAGATAACAATTAATATGGAACTAAAAAGGATTAATCTACTTTTCGTTTTTTTCAATGGAATTCATCCTTCATTCAAAATATAAAATTATTCTTCACGAAAAAATGGTTTATATATATACCGCTGTGGAGGAATCATATCCTCCTTGCCTGGAATGTATAAGGAGATGGTTGGTCCTGAGTTTCCTGGGTCAGCTATGGAAGGAATAGCCTTGCCTTTTTCATCTATATAGTGAATCCCATCCCTAGTAATCCCCCAGTTTCTTATTCCTTTATACAGTACAGCATAACGTCCTTCATTCCACCGTTTTACTTCCTCTTTAACGGGTATCCATTTCAGCATATTGATGACGATCGATAAATCGTTATTCGGATCATAAACCGTTGTTCCTTCCCCGTTCCAATCTTGTTTATGGATTTTTACCTTATTGTTCTTTTTTTTATCAAAATAAATTAAATATCCTGATTGCAATTTCTTGTCTTGGTCAAAGCCGTAAATATAAATATAAATTTCTGCGATTGTCCCATCCTTTTCAAAGTCTATCCTTAAATCATTGGTCATTAGATACGGTTCCAGCTTCATCTTCTCATTGACAGAATCGATTATCCCATCTAGCTTTGTTGTGTAAAAATTATCATTCTCAAGCTTGACCCGTGTCTCTGTTTTTAACTCCTGGATTTGCCAGGCTAAAGTTCCGTTAAAATTAACCGCATTAGATCCAACATAATATCCTCCAACCATCGTAACCAGTGAAAAGAGTATAACTGTCCATTTCCAAAAGTTTGGATGAACAGGCTTAGCGTTTATCTCTCTTTTCACTAGCTTACGATAGGTAACAAAAATATGGATAAACATAAATAATAGCAGAAAGCTGATTCCTATAAAAATCGGAATATTCGTTTTCAATTGTCCTATTTTTGTAATGGTGTAAAGAATTCTCCACCACATGATATATAGTAGAAGGATAAACAAACTGCTCTTACTTCCCAAAAATAAATCTCGCAACATCAGTCGTCGATATAATTTTTTTGTCAATTTATTTTCAACTACCATTCATATAACCCCTTTGAGTCAAATTGCATCCTGTTTCAAATTCTTCCACTAAACTATCATATTAAAATAATACCTATTCCAATATATAGAAGGCAAAATAAAAATACTGTATCCCAATATGGAAGACAGTATTTTTGAATTTAATGAATATAATCATTTAGTTACAGAGGCAATAATGCTCTTTTCCTCTCATGATAAAAATATCCCGGCAGAACCCCCTCTGTTGAACAAGAACTATTAAATCCACTTAGCAAACCAAGCTACATAGTATGCTGCAGGGATAAATAGTAGTTGAGCAACAATTGTCCCCAGGAATTTAGAGCTTATCATCGTCAGAGAATAGCTTTTTAAGTAAATGTAATCGGTTTGCTTTTTCATTACTCGATCAGCTAACACCGACGCTTTGGGGTCAATAAACAATGTCAAAAGAATCGTTGCTATACCATTAATAATTCCAGATGACATTAATGCTGCTTGAGCATAATCTTTAGGAACTAACATTGAAGCATAAATTGAAGATAGAACGCCAATCGTAAAAACAGCTGAAATGATGACATTAATCACAAAGAGCCGTTTTGGAATGGTTTTTAAGGTAATTCCCTTCAGATATGCAAATCTCGGCATCCTTAAACACATAAAAACTTTTCTTAAGCCATTTCGATTGAATTGATGAACAAACAGCGCAATGATTGAACCACGTTGATTTGAAAGTTGAACAATGGCTCTTGAAAAGATATTGATAAACGTTGGAAATAAAAGTATCCCCAACAAAACCCCTATGGAGGTCACAGCTATTAAGATCCTATATTGTTCCTCTATAAAGTGCAATTTGTTTACATCAGGTGCCTCTGCAATAAGTTTTGCTGTAAGAGGTTGTTGAATCATTGTGGAAAACCTTGAAACAATCACCAATGTACTAAACAAAGATAAAGCAGTGGCGATTAATCTTACTCTGGCTCCTGAAATTCTTGTTGAATAAGCTAATGTTTCAATCATGGTAATGATCAATAAAAACAGAGCGATAATTATAACTTTTCCTGAAATAAGTCCCATAAATAACCCCTAAAAAAATATGATAGCCGTATTATAAACTAAATTATTTTCTTTTGGAATGCCAATATAGGCCAGATTATTGAGTAACACGGATAGATATTAAAGCCAAACTAAAATCCAGTGAAGGAGAATCCATGTTTATCCATCTTTTTTTCGTAAAATGGGGTTTATGAAGTATGTTTAATCAAATTTTATTTTAAAACAACATCGCGCGAAAACAAGCTCAAGCTTCGAACTGACTGGCTGTTCACATCCTCTGCACGTCGGCCTGCCTATATTGATAAAAAATTCAAAAAACCTCTTGACATTGGAGTCAACTCAAATGATATTCTGAATTCATGGAAAAACTTTATTCTATTCAAGAGGTTTCGCAGATACTTGGGATTCCCAAGGATACACTTAGGTATTATGACCGGATCGGGATTGTCTCGCCGTCTCGGGATGACAATCGGTACCGCAGGTATTCGGGGGATGACCTCATAGACTTGATGAATATTCAGATCATGCAGTTTGCGGACTTCTCTCTTGATGAAATCAAGGAGAAACTTGGTTTACGAAAGATGGAAAATCTCAACTCCGCTTACTGTGAAGAGGCTGCTGCTTTCATCGATGCAAAGAACGCAGAAACGCGCATGAAGATTCACCATCTGGAAAAGGTCAGCCTGCTGCTTAGTATGGCAGCCGAAACGTTAAGAGATTTTAGTAACGAAAGCGACCAACGGTTGGCAGAATTCGTCCGCGAGCTTTACAAGGATATCCGAGGAAATAAACCGGTAATTTCTAAGGAGGGTTGTGATCATCATCAAGGTTAGGAATTTTTATTATCTGATTGCAGGTGTTCTTGCGATGCTGTTTGCTGTCACGCATGCATGGAACGGGCAAGCCGCTGTGCTGAAGACGCTCGACATTAAGACGATATCCATGGATACCCGAACGGTATTCACGTATGTTTGGCACATTATAACCGCGGAAAACCTGATCTTCGGCATCGCGTTCATTCTCATGTCTTTCCAAAGTGAGCGGTCGAAGATCCGTTTTGCCGCAGGGATGATAGCAGCAATCCTGATTGTCCGACTGATGGTCATCCTTGGCGTAACAGCATTACTTGACGTTACGGCTCTTACGGATACGCTTATAGATTCGATTGCCATCGTAATCTATGTTGCCTTGATCATACTGGGCACAACTGTGAAGAAAAAACAAGGACTACCGTAGCAGAGATTCCCGAATTGTCTTATAACTTGCAGAATCGCTCAAAGCTGTTTACCTTCAAGTGATATAAGGTACTGTTTTAAGTAAATGGTTATTCAAATAGAGGGCGTTTTTCTTGTGTATGGAGAGCGCCTTTTCTCAATAAGTTTCAGATTCCTTGTGAGTCTTTTAGAAAAGTTGTTAAATAATCAACATTGGTTATTTTTTTATTGCATTCTCTGCTATCGGCACAAATAAGATTTCCAATGGACTTGTAATAATCTGGGTTATTTGATTTTTTCGCTTTTGTTACGGTGGAAAAATAGGCAACCTCACCAAAGCAATTGCAGAAGGAACAAAGATTTTTTTTACTAGTCAGTGCAAATTCGCATTCAATGCCGACCAATTTCCCATCAAGTTCATATACTATAAATTTTTTATTGGATCTTAGGTCGTTCCAGCTTAAATAAGTCAACTTGTTGTGGTCGATAATTGATAAATCAGGCATTTTTAATTTTTTATGTTTCGGAAACATTTTTTTCAATTGCTGTTCGGTGATTCTTGGAAAGGGCAGCAAATAGTCTGAAAGATGCTGGATATATTGCTCATACTCTTTATCTGTTTTTAGTCTCGAAAGATCCAACATTTCTTGTTGTTCCGAAGAGGCATTTGGAAATAGATCGGAGATTTTGGCATTGGCTAAGTCAATCACAGCAGTCAAAACGTTTTGAGGTACGTTCTTTTTGGTGCTGTCCTTAATGACAGCAATCTGTTTTTTTATAAAATTTAATTGTTCATTTTTAATAAACTTTTCGGTCATCTCTTCTATCTCCATTCATTTTGCTGAAGTCTCTTTACACTTATTTTAAAAAATATATCAACCTTAAAAAATGGAAAAAATGATTTAGAATCGTTTTTTACATAAAAACAGCACTGATGAAGGATTTTCACCAGTGCTGCTCCCCTACTTTTTATGTGAATAAACAATTTTCTTAATCGTTTCAGGTGAAAGATAATACTCCTCAGCCAGTTGCTGGATGCTGCTGCCACTTATAAAAGAATTTCTAATGGCAGTATTTCGGCGGTCAAGCAGCCGTCTTCCTCCACTTGAAGTTCCCCATTTCCGATACTCCGTTTCCTGTTTAGGGATATAAAGGGTTTCACCCTGAATATACTTTTGGATTTCCACAATTAGCTTTTCGGGTAAAACTATGCTTGCATTCATATACTTCAATTTTGCTCGCCCCTTATTTGATTTTGAATAAAATAAGGTGCAAAGCCAAAATATTAGAAAAGCTTATTCAGCGATAAAATTAAATGTTTCGCCCCATGCAAAGTATCGCCTTTCTAATAATTGGCTTTGCATGAGTGAAAGAAGTACCAGACAATCTAACGTGATTCTCCATCTGTACGCACCCCCTTTAAAATTTAATTATAGCGCAATTCAATGAACTCATCTCACCTTTTTTAATTCCCATCTTAACATATCATTCACAGTTCCAATTTTATTCATCTTCAACTTTTCTAACACTCTAATGGATGGAATATTATCATGTAGGCACTCAGCAACTACTTTATCTACATGATCATTCGTAAATGCCCATTTAATAATTTTATTTACGGCTTCAGTTGCATAACCTTTGTTTCGTGCTGAAGGGATCATTCCATATCCTACTTCAACCGTATTTTCTGAATTAGGTTTACCTTTAAATCCAATATCACCAATAATCGTATTGTTTTCTTTATTGATAACTAGCCAAACACCCCAACCAAATTGAGTAGAATCCTCTTTAAGTTTCTCCAAAAACATCTTTATATGAGGGCCTATTTTGTAATCTTCTGGTGTAATTGTTGATAATAATTCATCTGTGCAAGGTACGATTTTTAGTCTTTCAGTCTGTAATTCCATCTTCATACTCCTCGTATATTATAATAAGAAAGGGATTTTTCTTAATATTTTTCTATAAAACTCCTAAAATCCCCTTAAATTCTCGAGATTATATTTAATTCTTTTTTCACTAAACTCCAGTAGTGGCGTAAGTGAATTTAACGGTTAACTAAATCTATTAAGTTTCATTCTGTCACTTTTGGTCCATATTATTGAACCTAAATTTTTAAAAAAATTCTTTTGACGGAAAAAAAATAAAAAACTCCACCAACCATCCAGTATGGTTCCCAAAAGAATAGTCTCCAAAAGGTAGCATATGGGCCCAGGTTAAATTCCAGAATATGAAATGCATTTAATAGAATTGTGATGAAATTGAGAAACCCATACAAGAACAAAAATGCACCACCAATTTTTGCCGTGTAATAAAGCATTCTGTTCATGATTTGTTTTTTCCAACGAATAATCAGCATTAAAAGGAAGATGACACCGAGTAATTTAATGAAACCTGTAAGCCAAACGATGGCCACAAATGAACGGGAAGGATTTAATGACATTTCGTAAATGGAACCCCCTAGAGATTTAATTCCCATTAAGCCGCCCATTGCCCAATAAAAGCTCATTCCTGCAAAAATAAGTGTCCAAATTATTCCCAGAACGATACACCAAGAATTCCTTTTCATTAAAAACATGTGACCATCCACCTTCTCCCCTGTCAGAGATGCTATAAGTTTCTAAATCTTTAATCTTTCCCTAACGCTATTAAATTCATGAAAAAACATTTTTATACCTACTATCAAAAACTATTCCTGAAGCGCTTCTTTATGCAAAATTTGAGTTAACAATAAAGTCAACATTAATCTTTAATAAAGCGATAAAATTAAAAAAGTGCATGAATTCACTACATACACTTTTTTACTAGTTATTAAAAATAGTTTTTAATTCACACAACTATTGTTTCAAAATATATAAGCAGCTTTTTTCATAAATGGAGTAGCCTACTCCTTTTTAGATGGCATTTGTCAGCCTCCTTCTATGCAAGTTGCAGTGGAACTTCCGACAACCTTATTTAATTCAGTTAATAAAATTTTGATAGTGTTTTCTGTAACTAATACCTGTAATGCCTTTTCGGTAATTGGAACATTGTATTTTTGAAAAACCTCCACTGTTTCTTTCCACACTTCGGCTATAGCTTTTGAAGCCATGTTTGGTTGAATCACTATAAAAATAACCCTCCTTGCATCTTCATCATCCCACTTTTTGTAAATTATTTTTTTATGTAATGTAGCATAGCAAGCTGACCTAATTTTTCTACTTTCGTTAATGTGTATTTTTGAGTAATGTCATCTCCGGTATATAGGGAGATCCCTTTTCCTAAAATAATCGGTGCAATGGCTAATTGAATTTCATCAATTAAATTTTCTTTAAAAAATTCACCAGCTAAATTTCCTCCACCAACTAACCATATATCTTTTCCAGGCTTTTGTTTTATATTTTTAATGAAAGTTTTGACCTCTTCATTAATAAATGAGGCATATTCATCTGACCCACTAACAGATTTAGAAAATACATAATTTTCATAACCGCTATAAGGGTAATCCATATCAAATCCTCGAATGACATCATAGGTTCCTTTTCCCATAACAATCGTGTCAATTCTTTCAAGGAGTGCATTGTAGCCAGAATCCCCTTCTACTTCTGTTGATTCTAACCATTCTAATGTACCATCCTCATTTGCAATATAGCCATCAATTGAAGTCCCAATGTATAAAATAATGTTTCGCTGTTTTTTCACGTGAATCCCCCATATTTTATTTCAGTTGATAAAAATAGTATACAAATTAATTATTTAAGTTGAATTAATCGAACCTTTTATTATTAAACGAATAACAAAAGGGTCCCAAAAATACTGTACCCCTTTAAGGCGTACAGTATTTTTGAATTTAATGAATATAATCATAAATATTTTTCGCCAGCAATAAGCAGGTAACGACAATAAACAGCGCACGAACATAGCCGCTTCCTCTTTTGATCGCAAATTTTGAGCCGCAAATGGCACCAGCAAGCTGTGCCACTCCCATGATTAATCCATACGTGTAATTTACTTGTCCTAGAAACATGAACATGAACAATGCGGCAATATTACTGCCAAAGTTTAAAAATTTAGCATTCCCCGCAGCTTTTAAAAAATCGAAGCCAACCAATAAAAAGGAAAAAATTAAAAATGAGCCTGTCCCAGGACCAAGAAATCCATCATAGAAACCAATTGCAAAAATGGCCATCGTAAACATAATAAAATGTTGGAAGGACAGTTTCTTTGGACTTGAAAAAATGCTGCCCCAATCTTTCTTGAAAATCGTATAAATAGCAACTGCCGCTAGCATGACCAGCATCAATGGCTTAAGCACTTCAGGATTTATCAAATGAACAGTCCACGCACCGAGCATCGAACCAATAAAAGTGAGCGGAAATAATTTATAAACTGACTTAATATCTAGTTTACCTGACCGATAAAACATAAATGTACTCGTTAAAGAACCTATAGTCGAGGCTAGTTTATTGGTCGCTACTGCTCCTGCCGGATTCAGCCCTGTAAATAATAGTGTAGGTAATGCGATCAAGCCGCCGCCACCGACAACCGAATCAATAAATGCTGCTAAAAATCCGAAAAGAATCAAAATCATTAATAATGTTGGGTCTAAGTCAAAATGCATGTCATTCAGCCTTTCATGTAGTTACTACTAAAATAGTAACTAATGAATTGCTTATTGTAAATAGGTATTGTAAATTGGAAATATAGGAAATAAATTGGAGGACGGAAAAAGTGGTCGACATCGTGCAACGTCTCAAAAAATTAGGTTTTAACGAATACGAAGCTAAATCTTATTTATCTCTTGTTAAACAAGGTCCTGTCACAGCCTACCAAGTTAGTAAGGAGTCAGGTGTCCCAAGAGCACGAATTTATGATGTGTTAAGTACTCTTGTTGATAAAGGGATTGTCTTGAAAGAAGAAATTAATGACACCACTCGTTATTCCCCTTTGCCCGTTGAAATTTTTTTGCAGAAGGCTCAATCAGAGTGGCAATCGACTTATACGGGAATAAGTGATTCATTAAGAAGTTTAGAAGCTTCTGCGGAAAAAACAGACAATCGAGTGATTACTTTAAAGGACTATCAAACCATCATTAGCTATTGTCAGACTTTAATAAAAAAAGCAAACAGCCGTATTGTTATTTCGATGTGGGACGATATGTATGAGGTGTTGAAAGACGAACTGGCTGAGGCTGCGGCTGATAACGTCACTCTACAAGGTATTACCATACATGTTGAAAATCCTATTAAAAATCTAGAAGTACATCGCATCACAACTTTTACTGAAACTCCTTCTACAGAGCGTTGGTTTATTTTATCCATAGATTCTAAAGAGATGATTTACGGACCATCTATTGAGGAGCGTAGTGTTGCTTTTTATACAGATGACCCTGTCCATATTTATTTATTAGAGGATTATGTGTGGCACGATGTGCTAGTAAACCGACTTGTCCGACGCAGCCAAGACGATCTGGACAATTGGATTACCAATGAGCGGAAAACATTCTTTAAGGAAAAATAAAAATGGGGAATGCCCCTTTCCTCAAAGAAATAGGCGATCAATCACTTATCATGCATATACTAACATATCCTGGGGGTGATGGATTTGTTTATAAATTTTTTTATAAAGGTCCCATTAAGGATGCGGTAAAAATCGTCGATAGTCTACAATATGTTGAATAAGCATTATTAAGTATGACAGCTCTGTTAACAGAGTTGCTTTTTTATAGAGGCTTTACCTATCCAAATCCACAGATACTCTTTTTTATTTGTAAAATACCAATTTGTTGCATATAATAAAGATATACAGCATAGCATAAAAAAGGGATACTAGCGCCAACTAGCATCCCTAATATACAGCCACACTGCATGAAGTGCAGTGACCGCCAAGCTATATTATGAGCAAAGAAGTAACCATTACCCTTTTACACTGGCAGGTGCGGGGGGAAGGTTACTTCTTTTTGAAGAGAGCGATTAACACTGAGATAAATGTTAGAATAAACATTCCAAATCCAAACATCAGAGTCATTGCTTCAACAAAAGTAACCATCAGCGGCCTCACCCCCCTTCAGAGGAA